>JAEESW010000043.1 GCA_016290135.1 bacterium | reverse complement strand
CTTGCCGCCCGAGGTCTTGAACAGGCTCTTGATGCGGCCCGTGATGCGCAGTTGGTTGTACTGGTTGAACTCGCCCGAGGTCGCCGGTGTGGAGCCAGCCTTCGCTGTCGATGACTTCCGACGTCTCTTTCTCCATTTTGTAGTATCCGCTCATTATGTTCTCGCCTTTGACACAGATCTCGCCGACCCCTTTCTTGTCAGGATTGTCGATCTTGACCGTGAGGTATTTCATGATCCTGCCGCAGCTGCCGATCTTGCGTCCGTCGGCATAGTCGGTGTATGCGATAAGCGGCGCACACTCCGTCATTCCGTAGCCGGATGTGAACCTTACGCCGGCTTTGAGAAGGAAAGATTCGATCTTCGGGTTGAAAGCGGCTCCTCCGGAAATGACTTCGTAACATTTTCCGCCGAAGAAATCGCTGATCCCTTTCCCTATTTTCTTCATTATTATCTGCCTGATACCCGGTATAGCCATAAGGATCCTCATTTTTTTAGTCTCGAGGAGCGGACGGATCTTGGAAGTGTATATTTTTTCAAGTATGAGCGGGACCGAAATGACGAGGAAAGGCTTCGTCTCGCTGAAAGCCTTTATGAGTATCTTGGGAGTCGGGGTCTTGCTCATGAAAATAATGTGAAGTCCTCTTGCGAACTGCAGAAGGAAGTCAAAAGCGCATCCGAAACAGTGTGCCAGCGGAAGAAACGAGACCATCGCATCGCCACCTTTCGGAAGGGCGTCGATCGCATACTGGATATTTGCCATAAGACAGTTGTGGGAAATCATGACGCCTTTTGAAAAGCCTGTCGTGCCTGAAGTATAGACTATCGTGGCAAGGTCTGTTTTAGCCGGTATTTCAAAAGCGAGATCCTCTTTTGTTACTTTTTGAGTATCAGCGAAATTTTTTATGATCCCGGAGATCTTATCTTTCAGAGTTTCATCTTTCGAATATACGACTGAAACATCTTCAAGCCTGAAGACCGCGTCCAATTCGGAGAACTGAGCGCAGTCGAGTTTTTCGATGATGTTTTCCGCAGCGAAAAAAAGTTTCGAATCAGAATGGGTGACAAGGTGATGGATCTCTTCCGCCGTAAAATCGTTGAGGAGCGGAACGATGACCGCGCCGTAAGTGACAGCAGAAAGATATGTGACAGCCCAATTCACTGAATTTTTTCCGCAAAGCGATATCTTATCTCCTTTTTTTATCCCTATTCCACTGAAAACAGCGTGCATTTCCTTGATCTTACGGGCGACTTCGCCAAAAGAGAGAGGCTCGGAGCCATAATCGCTGAAACAAGGTTTTTCCCAATTCAACTTCAAAGCGTCTTCAAAAACCTTAACAAGATCTTCTTTCAACATTTTCCCCTCCAAAAACAAAAAGACCACTAAAAATAGCTTTTTTATAAAAGCGTGTCAACTAATCGGGATATGCGGCAGACTTCAGTCCTTGTCACTGAAGAATTCTTTGAGATCTATCGATGAAAGGAACTTTTTGACAACTGCAAGAGAGACTTTTCTGCTCTCTTCCCTGACTTTTTCATCTCTGTTCTGTGCAGTCACAAAAAACGGTTTGTGCTCATAACGGGCGATCTTGAATTTTTCACCGTTTTTGAAGGTGCGGATATCGACCGAAACTGTGTGCTTTTCGTAGCCTTCGACCTTTACCGAAGAGGTTTTGACGATTATCTCGACTTGATGCGGAAGCTCTTTTTTCTGAGTCGGAACGATGCCGAAGTCAAGAAGCGCCTTTTCGATGTCACCGGTCATCCTGACGGGACTTTCGACTCTTAAAAATATCTCCTGCTTTCCTGAAAGTTCCGGAACAAGCGGGACTTCGACAAATTTTTTATCACCTTTACGAAGATCTACAGACCCGCTTATATTTCTATAACCATCCAGTTTCACTACGAATTTATAGTTTGCAGGCTTAAGGAATATTTTCTTGTTGAGCTCGTATGACTTTCCCGCTATCTCGACCTGACCTTTCACGGCCGCACTTTCCTGAAAATAGAGAGAACCGTATGAAGCCAGTTTTTCGATCTCAGCTTTAAGACCGCCCAGCATGGCGATATACTTTGATCTTTCGGGGATCTGCCTGTCGGTCACGGCATAAAGCAGTGAATAGGAAAGATAGATCATCGTAAGAACATCATCATACTTTTCAGGCTGAAGCGTCTCGATATCTTCCGGCATGGTTTTGATGAGATAAGTTATCGTATTTACTATAGAATTCTGCGTCATAAACGCAGTAACTTCAACAATCCCGTCTTTTTTCACAGGTTTTGTGAAAAGAACTCCCTTCAAAAAGACATTTGAGCGGACAAGGATATCGTTTTTCAAAGATTCCGTATACTTGCCGTCTCTTTCCTCCTGGCTTATCACCGTTTTGGAAACTATATCGGCGACAATGGAGTTCGCGAGCTGCGACAATGCGTCGTTTTTCGCCGATTTTTCGTCTTCTCCTGTTCCGGTCCCTTTGAGGAGAGCTGCTGTAACGGACTCACTTCCGTTTCCGCCGCCGTCAAGTTCCGAAAAAGCATCAAGAGCCCCTTTTTTCGCGCTGCCGTAATTTTCAGGCTTTGCCGAAACAGCGCACGAAACAAAGAAGAACATCAATAAAAACAATAAGTTGCAAAAAGATCGAGGTCTCATGTCTCTCCTACTCTATCGTAAGTTCGATTTCTCCGTTTCCTGCCGCTTTGATAACGAGGAACGAGCCTGCGTCACTCACTTTCTCAAGCTGTCCAGGGCCGCTGTAAGCCTTTTTGAGGGCAAGGAAAAATTCGTAAGCGTTCGGAATGTCCTTGAGATAAACGATGTAGGAGAATGTCGATTTTCCGCCGGCCTGGCGTTTGATCTGCCTTGTTGAAAGTCCTTTGAGCGCGCCGTAGACAGCCTCGTCGACAGCAGCTCCGTCCGTGCTGTTCGAAAGGACTGCGAGTTTGAAAGGCTTTCCTTTTTTGCTCATTTCCATCCACTCTTTGCGGATCTGGCTGATGACTTTGGCACTTGCGTCGTTCACAGCTTCCTGAACGAGGGCGTTCGCGTCGCTGACACGCCTTTCTGCCGAATATCCCGTCGTCGTTCCGAGCATCTTTCCGGTCGCCGTCTCAAAAACTTCGACTGCGACTGATGCCTTTGAACCTGAACCGCCGTTGACACCGGAGTAGTTCACTTTCGCATAGACGTCGGTGCCTAAAGAAAGCGCCATATCGTGCATCGGATCTGTTTCTGCACCTTCAAGAGCCGCCATTTTTGCAACGATCTTGTTCACGGTGTCGCCCTGGGATGCCTTGTAGACTTCGAAAGAGTTGTCCTGCAGGTATTCCTGAAGCGCACTTACCGCCGTCTTCGCGAAATCACCGCCTTTGTCTGCAAAGACCGAGATAGTCGGAAGACCGATGCTGTCGCCCAGATCCTCGGTCGAAGTGATTATTTCAGCTGCCGCGAGTTCCTGCTGAATCATTGCGACATCGATCTTGAAGAGGTATGTGACTTTCGTTTTTCCCCCCTCTTTTTTCTTCGATTTTATATCGGATATCCAGCGGATATATTTGACCGGATCCGCATACATCTGGATCTCGAGCCCGTAAGCCTTCGTCTTTTCGGCCTGAGTCTTGAGGATCGGTTTGTCTCCGCCTTCGAGAACGAACCAGACCGCAGTCTTCTTGGCTTCTTCCAGCGCCTCTTCGACTGAGCATCCGATACCTGTAGCTTTGATCATCATTTCGCCGGTGCCGCTGCTTTCGACGAAAGTCGCTTCGTAAAGAGCCGGAGTCTGCTGCTTTTTGAAATCGCACTTGCTGGAACAAGCGGCCAGAGACAATGCCAAAACAAGCATGAACACCAAAATTTTTCTCATTATGACCTCCTGAAAACACTAAAAATCAATCATCGGATTATAGTTGGGAGCGGACTAAAAACAACTTTTTGAAATTTAAATGAGCGATACCGAGCAGCCCCCTTTTTTACCGCTTTTCTCCTCACCGGTCTCGTCGCTCTCATCACTTCCGGAGGTGTCGGCCGAATCATCGGAATCAGTCGGATCTGTTGTGTCGGACGCATCGGTGGAATCAGACTGGTCTGAACTATCCGATCTATCCTCGTCAGGCTTTTCACTTCCTGTATCTGCTGTGTCCTGATCGTGATCTTCATCTTCCGTGTCTGCTGTGTCCTGATCGTGATCTTCATCTTCCGTGTCGGCGGTGTCTTCGTCCGGAGTGCCGCTGTCGGAATCATCATCGGGAGTTTCTACAGGATCATCGGGGTCTTCCTTCGGAGCGATGCCGAACTCATCGAGGACATATTTCAAAAGATCTCTTTTGCTCTCGTCATCAAGGATGATCTCAAACGGGAATCCAAGAACGAAAACTTTTTTGTTCCCGGTATTCGTCAGAACTCCGGCGCCCAGGCTATAGTAGTTGTCATAGAAAAGAACTGTCTGCCCGTCATCCGTATCAAACGGAGCAAGGACATCGGCGAATTCCGCCTGATAGATGTATGTTCCGTCATCGAAACAGCCTGAGACTGTTGAGAATCCATCTGCACCGAAGAAAGTGTAAAGTCCTGATTCGTCAGCGACATACTTCGTATTCAGAGTTTCGTTGAAAAACGCCTTGTCGGCACTATCGCCTTTGTAGTCAAGATCCCAAGCTATCTCGGCACCGCTTACGAAAAGCGCACCGCCGCTTTCGAGATATTCCGCGATTTTTTCCTGCTCGTCATGGTTGAAAGTCTCGTCTGCAGTGCTCTGCTCGCCCGAAAACCACAAAATCATGTCATAATCTGATAAATCCATACCGGAGACATCGGCTCTCTGTGTGAAATCGAGCGAATATCCAAGCTCGGCTAACAGCGGGGCATAGTATTTTGCATAATCAAAACTGTTGATGTGTTCAAGAATGTAGCGGTGATTTGCGCTGTTTCCTTCATTAAAGCGAGGCATTGAGTTGTCAATTCTTTCAAAACCGTCGACAAGAAGGATCTGTGTGCCGTGTTTTGCAGGAACGGCAGCAGCAACGGCACTCGGGAAGGAAATACCGCCTGCGTTGTAGGCAACGACTCTGAAGTAGACCGGCTTATTCAGCTCAAAATTCTTGGTGAACTGAAGCACGTTGCCGACATCGGCACCGTCATCGAAAGCGTTTCCGTCGGTGGAAGTCTGCACATAATAACCTGTAGCGGGATGACCTTTGTAATAATTCGGAGAATCGCTTTCGGGAGCATCCCAGAAAAGCGTTACCGAGCCGTCTGCATTGGTTTTCGTCCTTAAATTACGCGGAGCACCGGGCAGAAAAACAGGGGTCGTGCCGTCTTTGTCGGCATAATACTGAACAATTCCCTGATACGCGGCACGCGAAACTATATCACGGAATTTCGGGTTCTTTAGCATCGGGGCATCAGTTTTCGAAGTGTGGAAAGCAAGCTCTACGATAATTGACGGCATCTTGTTGTTTACACTTGTGTTGACTTCACCGAGATTGGCACTGTAAATTCCGTTTTTTCCGTTTGCTCCGTAAGCTTTGTATGAACTGTAGAAAGTTTTTCCGGCAGACAAAACTCTGTTGTGGACAAATTCCGCCAGTTTCTCGCTGCCGGGATACTGGTCGCCTTCCTGATAACCGGCTCCTGAAGATAAAGTCGAGCTGTAAATATAAGTTGAAAGCCCGCTTGTAGTATCGTCCGTGGCACTGTAGGGAGCATTTGAATGGAAAGCGATGTAAAGCGGGTCGTCAACCGTCTCGGTTTCCCAGGCAGCCCAGCGCGGACGGGCTCTGACATCGTCATCACGGTCGTTGGAGACAACTCCGTATGTATTTCCGTAAGTTCCTCCGATAAACTGGATGTTGTGAACTGCCGATTCTTCCCAGTGCGGCTTGCCGGAAACCTGACTGTTACGTGTTATAACCGAATCACCGCCGCCGAAACGGACTGCGTCGGCAATAATTTTTCCGCTTGTTCCGCTAAGCGTGACCGATCCGTTTTCCCGCGAAAGACCGGCGCGGAAATAATATCTGCCGATATCGATCCAAGTGCTTCCGTGATGCTGCTGGTTTACCGTGACATCGGAAGTTCCGCCTGCATGTCTGACGGTATAAAGTGCCGTGTCGGTATTGCCCTCCAGCCTTCTGTAACTTACATAAACATGATAGTAGCCGTCTTCCGGAATATTCGCCGTCCAGCGGGCCCATGTGCCGGAAACAGCTGACGCCGTGCGGAATCTTCCGTTCTTAAGAGGATTGAAGTTGCGCTCTATCGGATAAGCAGTTCTTCCGTAACCGCCGAAAGAATCGGTTGTATCTTCCGTCCAACTGCCGTTTTCTTCGTAAATTCCGTCGGAATCTGCGTAAGTCATGCCGTCGGCGTCGTCTATTATCACCATTTTTCCCTGACGGTCTCTTTCACGTGCCGAGAAAACCATGCCGCCTGCGTTCTGGAGATAAGGAATAAGAAAATAGCTGACGATCTCGGCGTTTGAATCGTCTTCGATCATGCCCTGCGAAAGATAACGCTGGGTATCCCATTTTGATTTCGAAGTGTCGTAAGTCCATCCGTGCCCGGCGCTCACAAAAAGAGTTTTTCCCGAAAGCGCACCGGTGATGTTTCCGTGCTGAACCTGCGGAGAAAGGGATTTTTTCTTTTTGGTTTTCAGCGGAACACCGCCGTTTTCCTCCTCTTCTTTTGTGACAACAGGAGGTTCTTTCGGCAGAAATTCGGTCACACGCTTATATTCGCCGCTCTTGTCAGCCCTAAGCATAATGTTCAGATGCCTGAAATCTATATTCAATGAAACCAGTGAATAAATATAAAGTCTGCTCAGCTCTTCAAGCCTCAAGTCATCGAAATCTGCCAGATAATTTTCGGAAACCGTGATAAAAACAGAAACCCTTTTCGCTTTGCTTTCCAGCGTTATTCTGTCAGCCGAAATGCCGTTCACCTCAAAATTTTTGAGCGGGATGTCGAGTTCGACTGCAAAGACTGCTGAAAAACAAAAAAATGCGAACATAAAAAGCATGATTTTCTTCATGACTCCTCCGAAGACCGAACAAAATATAACGGTAGATTATAATGATTTTTAATCAGGAATCAATTTCAAAAAAATCAAACAACTCCTTATTTGTCAAAATATTCCGGTATGTTCTAGTAAAAAAATCTGCACGACACTTTTCGGCATCGTGCGGATAAATCCAACGGAATCAAATAAGTTAAAATGTTTTTTCTTTAAAGAAATTGCAGTGTTTTACAAGATATCCGCCCTACTGCACACTTCTCACGCAGCGGACAATATTACAATGACTTTTCAAGCAGAAAATCGATAACACCCATAATTGTAAAGCCATGTTCTGTTGTTTGAGGGTGCTTTTTTCCTTCAACGAGCACAATTTTTCTGAACGAATCGGCAACATTTAAAAAAGGTCTCAGTTCTATAGAGGCTTTTTCCTCATCTGCCATACTTAGAGCAGACTGGATGTAAAGCCGTTCCTGTGCTTTGTTCGCTACAAAATCAATCTCAAGTTGTTTTTTCTGACCGCTTCCTTTTTTATTGGTTTCGTATATTTCCACGACACCGACATCAACATCGTAACCCCTGATTTTCAACTCGTTGAAAATAATATTTTCCATAAGATGAGTTTCTTCAAACTGTCTGAAATTCAACAGAGCGTTTCTTAAACCTGTGTCCACAAAATAATATTTGATCGGAGTCGAAATATATTTTCTGCCTTTTATGTCAAATCGTTTTGCGCTGTCTATCAAAAAGGCCGACTGTAATGCTTTCGTGTAAGATGCAATCGTATTGACGCTCACGCTTTGCTTTTTCACGGACAAAAAAGTGTTTTGAATATTAAGGCTGTTCGTTAGAGAGCCGACAGACGACGCAAGAATATTCAGTAAATCAGAGATATTTTCCTCATTCTTAAACTTATTTCGGTCAATCACATCTTTTATATAAGTTTCGGAGAACAGATTTTTCAGATATAAACTCTTTGCTTCATGGTTTTTTGCACTCACGGCAAAAGGCAGTCCGCCATACGCAAGATACTCATCCCAGCCGTCGCGGACATCACCGTCGTAATGTTCCATAAACTCTGAAAAACTTAATGGATAGACACGAACCTCATCGCCTCTGCCCCTGAACTCCGTAAAAATATCGCCTGATAGCATTTTTGAGTTAGAGCCTGTAACATATACATCGACATTATGCCGTTTTAAAAGCGAGTTCAATACAGAATAAAAAGTTATAGGTTCAGCATCAGGGATAGCCGTGTCTGGATTTTTTATGCTCTTTACAAATTGGATTTCGTCCAAAAAAATATAGTATTGCTTTTCATCTTTAATTTGCTTTTTTATAAACAAATCAAGTTTTAAGGGATTGTGCAGGACAAAGTTTTCTGTTTCTTCGAGGGAAATTTGAATTATATGAGAATCATCTGTTCCGATGGATTTCAAATACTCTTTGTATATATTAAAAAGCAGAAATGATTTTCCGCATCTGCGCACTCCCGTGATGATTTTTATCATACCGTTGTCTTTTCTTGCAATAAGTTTGTCCAAATAAGCCTGGCGTTTGTACATAACGAACCTCACTTTTCACGATGAAAATATCTGTGCGTTCGCACAATTATTTTCATCGTAGCATAATAAACCTTTTTTGCAAGATATTACTTCGGTAAATAAAAAAATCTGCACGACACCCAAAGACAGTCTACGGATGGATTCAACGGAATCAAATAAGTTAGAATGTTTTTTCTTTAAAGAAATTGCAGTGTTTTACAAGATATCCGCCCTACTGCGCACTTCTCACGCAGCGGAAAGAACCCAATGAGTTTTTGTGCATGTCGTATCTCACTTCACCCCAGCAGAAATTAACAAACCACGGGAGATCAGAGTCATCAGACCGAAGCGAGGAAGACCAGAACCAGTCATTGTCACTTAATTTGCTAAAGTCATTACACTCTGTGTTTACGTTGCTGCAGTAAATAGAATCTGATTCTTGAATACCTTGTTCTGTACAAGTTGCACAAGTCCAGCAACTCTCCACATCCAAACAGTTGTTTGCTTCGCTTACTTGGCAGTTTGCGCTTCTTGGAGTGCCGCCACTTGCCGAGGTAAGAAGTGTCTTCAATTCGTCGATATTCGGCAAGTGCCATCCGCTGTTGAATCCGCCGTAATTCGACGAATTTAAGTTTGAGCAACCAAGTTTTGCCTGTTCCCAAGTCGTTGAACCTTCCATCTTTTCTGACCAGAGGTAGCCCGTGGATGAATCAATGCAGGGGAACGAAGTGCAGTCCAGACGCGTGTCACCGCTGTCAGTGTCTGCGTCTTCATCCGGCTGAGAATCGCCAGAATCCGTGTCGGCATCGGCGTCAGGCTGAGAATCGCCAGAATCCGTGTCGGCATCCGGCTGGGTGTCGCCGCTATCTTCTTCATCATTTACGACGCAGCGGACATAAGCCTTTGTTGCGGGATCTTCCGCAGTTACGCGTGCCTGATGGAAATCGACGCCCCACATGCTGCTGTCATCGGTGCGGAACGATGACGACCAGAACCAGTTTTCTGTGTCGCCGAAAATGCTGTAAATGCCTTCGTCAAAGCTGTCGTCCGGGCAGTAGCATTTTGAAGACCAGAAATCCTGTGAAAGCTTGCCGTCTTTCTCGCTGATGGCACAGTCGCCGCCAGTTTTGGTGTTGTCACAGCCTTTGATCAGGGTTCTGAGTTCGTCGATCGTCGGAAGTTTCCAGCTGAGGCCGCCTTCCGTGCTGTTTTCGCAGTACTCAACGGCATTCTGGCCTTTGATATTGCCGTTTGATTTTGACGACCAGATATATCCCGTAGCCGCATCCTTGCACGGGAAAGTGCTTGCTGCACCGTTGCATTCAGGAACAGCCGGACCTGTGTCGGCATCATCGTCATTTTCTTCTGCTGCTGTGTCAGAATCATCGCTTGTGTCGCCGTTGTCGGGCTGCTCAGGAGTTGTATCGCCGTTGTCAGGCTGTTCAGGAGTCGTGTCGCCGTTGTCAGGCTGCTCAGGAGTCGTGTCGCCGTTGTCAGAATCAGGTTTCTCGGTCGGTTCAGTGTCAGATGAATCAGTATCAGCCGTATCGCCGTCATCGTCAGTTACGGTATCAGCTGAATCGGGAGTTTCCTCTTTGTTTTCGCTTTTGGAACCGCCGCACGAAACAACAAAAAACAGCGTGAAAACAGCAAAAAGAGTAATAAATTTTTTCATGATCTCACCTCGAAAGAGTTAATAAACAATCTCAAAAAACGCGGAATTTTAGGGGATTTCAAGGAGATAGCAAGTTTTTGGAAGCGAAATAATCGATTATAACGATAATATCGATTCGCGCCGTCGGAATATCAGTATCACGGAATCACGGTATCTCGAACCTGAATTTCGGCGCGCCGACATAACCGACCTAATTTGACAATAAATAAAAAAATCCGCACGACACCCGAAAGCATCGTGCGGATAAATTCAAAGAAAATCAGACAGTTAAATTATTTCTCTTTAAGGAAAGCGTATTCGTATGAGGTCGGAGAAACAAGGCTTTCCTTGATCGCTCTCTGGCTTGTCCATCTGAGCAGGTTGACGCTGCTGCCTGCCTTGTCGTTGGTTCCGCTGCCTCTTGCGCCGCCGAAGGGCTGCTGGCCGACGACTGCACCGGTCGGTTTGTCGTTGATGTAGAAGTTGCCTGCGCAGTGTCTGAGTGCGTCTTCAGCCTGAGCGACAGCCTTTCTGTCGTTTGCGAAGATCGAACCGGTAAGTGCATACGGAGAAGTCTTGTCGCAGAGATCCATCGTCTCGGCGAATTTCTTGTCGTCATAGACGTAAACGGTGAGAACGGGTGCAAAGATCTCCTCTTCCATCGTTACGAAGTGCGGATCAAGCGCTTCGATGACGGTCGGCTGAATGAAGTATCCTTTCTTCTTGTCGCCGGTTCCGCCCGCAACGATCTTAGCGTCTTTGGACTTCTTAGCGATGTTGATGTAGTTCATCGTGTTGTCGAAGCTGTTCTCGTCGATGACTGCGCCCATGTAGTTTCTGAAATCGGTTACGTCGCCGACTTTGATCGTGCTGATCATATCGCACATTCTGTCTTTGATCTGCTTCCAGAGCGACTTCGGAACGTACATTCTCGAAGCTGCCGAGCATTTTTGTCCCTGATATTCGAAAGAACCGCGGACTGCTGCAACTGCGACTTCGTCAACGTTTGCCGAGCTGTGGACGAATATGAAGTCCTTGCCGCCTGTTTCGCCGACGATCCTCGGATAGGAGCGGTAAATGTCGATGTTGTTTGCCGATCTCTTCCAGATCGATTTGAAAACAGAGGTCGAACCTGTGAAGTGGAGACCTGCGAATTCCGGAGAATCAACAGCCGGATCGCCGATGCTGCCGCCGCGGCCCGGAAGGAAGTTGATGACGCCGTCCGGAAGTCCTGCTTCCTGGAAGATCTTCATAAGGTAGTAGTTCGAAAGAAGAGCGGTCGAAGCCGGTTTCCAGAGAACTACATTGCCCATAAGAGCCGGAGACATCGGAAGGTTTCCTGCGATAGAAGTGAAGTTGAAAGGAGTTACTGCGAGAACGAAGCCTTCGAGAGCTCTGAACTCTACTCTGTTCCATGTTCCTTTATCGTTGTGAAGATCCTGTCTGCGGTAGATTTCCTGCATATAGTGAGAATTGAAACGGCAGAAGTCGATGAGTTCGCAGGTCGAGTCTATCTCAGCCTGGTGGCAGGTCTTGCTCTGGTTGAGCATCGTTGCTGCGTTCATTTTGTAGCGGTATCTCTGCGAAATAAGCTCGCCCGCCTTCATGAAAATGGCAGCTCTCTGGTGCCAGTCCATGTTCTCCCACTCTCTCTTTGCTTCAAGAGCGCATTTGATAGCCTTCTGGACTTCTTTTTCGCCGCCGAGATGGCATACACCGAGAACGTGTTTGTGATCATGCGGAGCAACGACTTTCATCGTTTTGCCGGTTTTGATCTCTTTGCCACCGATGATGAGCGGGATCTCGATCTCTTCCTTGAGCTGTTTTGCAAGTTCGTCTTTCAGAAGTTTCTTTTCAGCAGAACCCGGAGCATAAGCGTAAACAGGTTCATTCTGCGGACGCGGAATCGAATAGATAGCGTTTGTCATTTTCTTCTCCTACAAATTAAATTTTGAAATCAATGCCCTGTGCCAGCGGAAGCGTTTTGCCCCAGTTGATCGTGTTGGTCTGACGGCGCATATAGACTTTCCAAGCATCGCTGCCCGATTCTCTGCCGCCGCCTGTCTCTTTCTCACCGCCGAATGCGCCGCCGATCTCTGCACCGCTCGTACCGATGTTGACGTTAGCGATACCGCAGTCTGAACCTGCGTGTGAAAGCCAGAGTTCAGTGTTGGGAAGCGATGTCGAGAAGAGTGCCGAGCTGAGTCCCTGCGGAACTTCGTTGTTGTAAGCGATCGCATCTTCGATCTTGTCGAATTCGATTATGTAAAGAAGCGGAGCGAATGTCTCGTGCATAACGATCGGAAGGTCATGTTTTACTTCAGCGATCGTCGGCTCAACGTAGAAACCGCCTTCGCAGCCTTTAACGGTAACTTTCTTGCCGCCGTAAAGGATCTTGCCGCCCTGAGCCTTTACCTGTTTGATCGATTCCATGAGGTCGTTTACAGTCTGTTCGTCTACGACCGGTCCCATGATGTTGCTGTCGTCAAGCGGGTTGCCGATTTTTACCTGTTTGTATGCATTGATGAGCGATTTTACGAATTTCGCCTTTACCGACTTCTGGATGATGACTCTTCTTGTCGTAGTGCATCTCTGGCCTGCCGTGCCGACAGAACCGAAAACTACAGCTCTGAGAGCCATGTCAAGGTCAGCCGTTTCGTCGATGACGACTGCGTTGTTTCCGCCGAGCTCAAGAAGCGATCTGCCGAATCTCTTTGCAACAGCTTCGCCGATCTGACGACCCATCTTCGTGCTTCCGGTCATGCTGATGAGCGGGATTCTCGGGTCGTTTACAAGCGTGTCGCCGACATCGCTGCCTTTGCCGATAACGAGCGAGAAAATGCCGTCGATATCGTATTTGTCAACGATCGGAGCGATGATGTTCTGAACTGCGATTGCGGTAAGAGGAGTCTTTGAACTCGGTTTCCAGATTACAGCGTCGCCGCATACAGCTGCAAGAAGAGAGTTCCACGACCAAACTGCTACCGGGAAGTTGTAAGCGGTGATAACACCGACAACACCAAGCGGATGATACTGGTCGTACATTCTGTGGTTTTCTCTTTCGCTGTGCATCGTGTAGCCGTAAAGCTGGCGGCTGAGGCCGAGCGCGAAATCGGAAACGTCGATCATTTCCTGAACTTCACCCTTGCCTTCTACAGCGATTTTGCCCATTTCGAGAGTTACGAGAGCGCCGAGGTCGCTTTTGTACTTTCTGAGAGCGTCACCGATCTCACGAACGATAAGTCCGCGTTTCGGAGCAGGCATCATTTTGAATTTTTCGAATGCCTCTTTCGCCTTTGCAGCAACGATCTCATACTCATCCTTCGTTGCCTGGATAACAGTTGCAATTACTTTGCCGTCGATCGGGGAGACGCTGTCAAGCTTCTTTCCCGTCGTTTTGAGCCAGCCTTTCGAAGAACCGGTCGTTGCACCGTAATTTTGCTTTTTGATTCCGAGCCTTTTAAGAAGCTCACTGACATTAACAGATTTCATTTTTCCTCCTGGTTAAAAGAAACTAAAAATGACCTCTAAATGACCTCTCTTTTTCCGAAGACAAAAGGAGATTGACCATTAAAACTTCGGACTAGTAGCACAAATTTGTGAAAAAATAAAGGTAAAAAGGGGAGATTTTAGGAAATATTTAATGTATTAGAACAGGTTTTCTCTTCTGACAGCGAGGCCGAGGAGCGAAAGGACCGAAAGAACGAGAACTACAACCGTTGCGGTCGAGTCGGTCTCGATTTCGGTTACAGCGCAGCCGCCTTTTTTCTTCGTGGTAGCGCAAGTGTCGTCGCCCTCTTCGCAGAAGTAGGTGTAAGTCTTTGAAGATACCGGAAGTTCGTAGACGTCCGTGTCAGCCTCGTCTGTGTCAGCCTTTTTAAAGGAGAGAGCGCCTCTCGGGATCTGGATCTTGCCAGTCATCGGAGGCTCGCTGCTTGTCATGTTGAAGTCGACATAGATAAGGATGTACTTCTCTTCGTTTTCAAGGTATTCGAGCGGCTGCAGGAACTCTCTGAACTCGATCTTGTTGCCTTCGCCCGGCTCGAATTTTGTCTTTTCTGCGATCTTGATATCGCCCTTGTTGTCGTTGTTGGTGTCTACCCAGATCGAAACGCCTGTTATTCCGTTCTTGTCGCCGAACCTTGCCGTGACGTTTGACGGAACGCTGAGTTTGAACTTCGTTATCTTGTTCGCAGAGCCAAGTGATTTCGTTCTGACCTTGAGAACAGGTATGTTGTTGTTCATTTCGGCGATCGGCGGAACTGTGATGCTGTTCTGAGCGTCTGCCGAGATGATGAAGAATTTGCCTGTCGGTTCAAGCGAGAATGAAGCAAATTCGAGCGGAGCGCTGTCAAGGTTGACAGTTGTTGTGCCGAGGTCGGAAACGCCGATCGATGCATACGATTCAACATAGAAATTGAAAGTCGTATCCTTCGCGATCTCCTCTTTGCCGTATGTGAATTTCGTACGGACGAGGAAGTGGTTCAGCTTGCTGCTGAAGTACTTTTTGGCGTTGGTCCTGACAAAGAATTTGATGTAGTTGGTGAACTGGGTCGATTCCTGGGTGCTGATGACTGAGTCAACTGCGTCGTTGTATATTCCGTCTCCGTCAGCGTCATAGATCAGCTCGTAATCATGGAACGAGAAGTTGTTGTCGTTGCCGCGTGTCGTGATGTGGACGATGACCGAATCAAGGTTGAACATCTTCGTCGAGTCACAGGTGTCGGACTTGAGCGTGAACTGACCGACAACAAGAGGCTCTCCGCCGTTGTCCTTCGGGATGATGATGGTGCTGTCGCTTGAAGGCGTATTTTTGCCGGCAGCAAGCGTTACTGCTGAATCGGTGCAGGTTACCGACGGATCGTCGACGCATTTGAACGCCTCGCTGCAGAGATAGCCGGTAGGACACGGATTCGCCGAATCGCACTCCTTGTTCGAATCGATACGGACGCCGCCGCACATTTCAGGTGTCGGTGACGGGCAGACGGTATCTGTTACACACGAGAC
>JAEESW010000042.1 GCA_016290135.1 bacterium | reverse complement strand
TGAAAGCCGCACCTGTTGAATCATAACCGCGGTATTCAAGTTTTTTCAGCAAATTCGATGCTTCGTTTCCAAGATTGACAATGTCACCGGCATAAACGATCGAAACAACTCCGCACATAGACTTCTCCTAAAATTAAAATAAAAAACCAATAATTCCGTTCAAAACGAAACTGCAACCGCAGAATTTTGCAGATTTTTTTATTTTTTGCAATTTTTATCTTTTTTCTGGCATTTTTTCCGATAAATATTAAAATCTTTCCCATGTTTGTTGTAGGAACGCCTGTTTTTTATCTGTCCCTCCTGTTTTTGGGGCTTTTTTTGATCTTGAAAAAGTTTTTTAAAGGAACTGCGTTCAAGGTCGTCGGTATCAATTTTATCGTCATTCTTTTTCTTGTGACGCTTTTTGATTCTGTCGCGGCACTGCTTTTAAACCGCGCCGACCCGTTCAGAGTCTCCGATAATTTTTATCACCACGGGCTCAAGGCGATGGCGGCTGAGAAGACCTCATGGAAAAGTGACGGCGTCTCATTTTATCAGGTCTATACGAATTCGCTCAGTTTTGTTGACGAGATAAACCGTGAAGTCCCGTTGAAAAAAACAGAAAAGAGGGTCATGTTCATAGGCGACAGCTTTATAGAAGGCGTCGGCTATCCGTGGCATCAGACTGTTCCCGGGATCATTTCCGACCGCTTCAAGGAACAGGGCGTTGAACTTCTCAATGCTGCGGTCATAAGCTATTCTCCGAAGCTCTACTACCTCAAACTCAAATATTTTATCGACAAGGGGCTTGAGATCGACGAACTTTATCTCTTCATCGATATGTCCGACATAAGCGACGAGGTCGTTTACGAATATTTCGTTCCGAAGGAGTTTTCGCAGTCCGAGCTGAAGTGGCAGGCGCTCGACAACTTTTTCATCAAAGGGTCGTATATCTACAGGAGCACGAAGGTCGATTATTTTGCACAGCAGAAAAATCCGTACAGTGAATTCGGTCCGTTCTGGGGCGGCCTGACCAAATTCTATTACTGGAAGCCGAGATGGCCTTACGATCCGGAAGCATACAAACTTTACGGCGAAAAAGGTATCGCGTCGGCTAAAAAATATATAGAACTTGTCCGTCAGCTCTGCGAGGAGAAGGGGATAAAGCTCCATATCGGAGTCTGGCCGTGGGCTGATCACGCACGTGACAAAAACGGAAGGATGCAATACGATATATGGAAAGAGTATACTGACAAATATAATATTGATTTTATTTCACTTTTCGATCTTTTTGAAAATATGCCGCCCGAAGAGCTCAATTCGCTTTTCATAAGGGAGGATATCCACTGGAACGAAAAGGGGAATCAGGTCGCGGCTGATTATATCTGGCAGCATATCGTCAACAATCCGGAGGGAAAAAATGAAACTGCTGAAAGAAATTAAGGGCGAAAAGATCGTTGAAAAGATCGAAAAACTTGTGAAGATACCTTCTCCGACAGGTTTTACCGGAAAAGTCAGGGATTTTCTTGTCGAAAACGCTGAGAAAAACGGCATTTCATACAGAGTCACCAAAAAAGGTGCCGTTGTTTATACTTTCGGTCCGCAGAATAAGCCAGGGACTTTTTTTGCAGCCCATGTCGATGCTTTGGGAGCGATCGTAACAGAGGTGGACGATGACGATGAAAGAGTTAAGATCGCGACTGTCGGGGGTTATCCGGCGCTTTATATAATCGGTGAGATCTGCACGATTCACACCCGCAAAGGCAAAGAATATGTTGCAACTTTCCTTCCTGACAATCCGGCGGTTCACGTAAATTCAAAGCTCAAGGAGATGGTTCCCGATTTTGAGAACTGCTCGCTCAGAGCTGATATTTCGCTTAAAAAAGGGGAAAAACTGAGCGATCTCATTTCTGTCGGCGATTTTGTTTCGCTGGAGAGCGGATTCAGATATGTCGACGGCTATGTGAACTCGCGTCATCTCGACGACAAGGCTTCAGCCGGGATATTTGTCTATCTTTCTGATATTATTAAGAAAAATGAAAGCAAGCTTAAAAGCAGGATCTCATTTTTCTTCAATGTCACCGAGGAGACGGGGCAGGGGATCGCGGCAACTCCGCAGGGCGACGACCTTATCGTTGTTGACATGGGTGTTGTAGGAAAAGGAACGGCAGGAAGCGAAAAGTGCGTCAGCATCTGCGCGAAAGATTCGTCAGGCCCTTACAACTACGATCTGACGAATGAACTTATAGACCTGGCGGAAAAGAACGGTATCGCGTTCAAGACCGATATTTTCCCGTTTTACGGCTCTGACGGCTCGGCGCTCCTGCGTTCATGCAGCGACACGAGAGTCGCTCTTGTCGGCCAGGGCGTCAACGCAAGCCACGGCTACGAAAGGACGCATGTGGACGGGCTTGTCGCGACGGCTTCACTTATTCTTGCCTACATTTTCCGTTAATAAGCCATGAAAAGACCTGACGGCTCGCTCATAAGTTTTATGAGCAATCTTGTGAAAAAGAACGGCGGGATCAACTGCGCACAGGGGATCCCGGGCTTTGAACCGCCGAAAGAACTTATCGATGAACTCGTTTCAGCGGCGCATCAGCCTGTTCACCAGTATCCGGCGGGAAACGGAGATCCGAAACTGCGTGGACTTGTCGCAGGAGGCCTTTGCGGGAACTGCGGACTGACTGCTGAAAATATCCTTGTCACAAACGGCGCGACCGAAGCGATTTCTTTGATCTACCTTTATTTAAGGCAGAGATCTGCGGGAAATTTCACCGTTCTGTCGTTTGATCCGGTATATGAAAGCTATGCAAATCTGCCGAAGATCTACGGAGACAGGTTTTTGTGCGAATATCCCGACGGAACAGGCTCTTTCGACTTCGATTCGATCGAGGCGCGCGTAAAAAGCGAAAAGGTGGATCTGATCCTGCTTTGCTCACCGGGAAATCCGCTTGGAAAGATATGGAAAAAGTCCGAAATAGAGGCTCTTTACGAGATCTGCCTGAAATATGGCGCAAAACTTGTTTTTGACGCGGTCTACAGCGACCTTTACTTCGGAGAAACGCCTTATCTTCCGTTCGATTTGACGGGAGACACACTTTTTGTGGTCTCGGCCTTCTCAAAAATGCTCTCGGTCACAGGCTGGAGGGTAGGGTATGTCGTTGCCGGGAAAGGGCACATCGAAAATATGGCGAAGATCCATGACTACACCGGGCTCTGCACGCCGTCGGTCCTGCAGACCGCCATTGCGGGATATCTGGAAAAGAACGACTGCGGCAGAAAATACCTCGAGGCTCTGCGCGGAAAAATAAAGGAATCTTTCAATGTCATGCATCCTATCCTTGAAAAGAGCGGTTTTTTGATGCCTCCGATCGACGGCGGATACTTCATCTGGGCAAAGATCCCTGCGCCTTTCACGGACGGTTTCGAGTTCGCGATGTCGCTTTATGAAAAAATGAAAGTAGGCACGGTGCCGGGTATTCATTTCAGCGAAAAAGGCAATGATTTCATCAGGATAAGCATTGCGAAACCGGCGGCTGAAATAGCTGAGGCGGCTTCAAGGATAGCCGGATTCGTCGGAAAATAGCTCGAGATCAGATCTCTCCGGTCAGAAAACGATCCCGATTTTTCAGAAAAATTTATGATTTAAATTGAATTTGTAAGGAATTTCAGCGTCTTAGATCAGTAGTTGCTTCCGCAGCCGTCATCTGCAAAGCCGTTGCAGTCGTTATCCAGACCGTCGCCGCAGACTTCACGCCCTGTCGGAATGCATGCGGGAGTGTCGCAACCGTCGTCGATACCGTTCAGACAGTCGTTGTCCAGGCCGTCGCCGCAGATCTCAGGGCCGGTAGGAGTGCAATCCGGGTTCTCGCATCCGTCGTCAACTATGCCGTTGCAGTCGTTGTCGGTATGGTCGCCGCAGATCTCAGGCCCTGTGGGAGTGCAGGACGCTTGTTCGCAGCCTTCATCGATATTGCCGTCGCAGTTGTCATCCTTGTTGTTTCCGCAGATCTCGGCAGGTCCGCAGACAGGAGCGTCACCGCAGCCGTCGTCAGCGATACCGTTGCAGTCGTCATCCTTGTTGTTTCCGCAGATCTCGGCAGGTCCGCAGGCAGGAGCGCTTCCGCAGCCGTCGTCAGCGATACCGTTGCAGTCGTCATCCTTGTTGTTTCCGCAGATCTCTGCAGGTCCGCAGGCAGGAGCGCTTCCGCAGCCGTCGTCAGCGGTTCCGTTGCAGTCGTCATCCTTGTTGTTTCCGCAGATCTCAGGACCTGTCGGAACGCACTGTTCGGGGCATCCTTCGTCGATCTGGAGGTCGCAGTCATCATCGATTCCGTTGCATATCTCCGGCGTCGGCTGGCAGATCACTATAGGTTCTTCAGCGCAGGGGATAACGATAGAGATCGTAGCAGTTGCTCCGGGGTTGTTCTGGACATAGCTCTTGAGGTCGTCACAAGCATCGTCTTTAAGGCTTACGACATTCTCGTTGCGTATCCAATCTTCATTGTTGACCTTGAAATTACTGCCGTTTTTGGTGATGTATACTTCCATTCCGTCGGGATTGGTGCCTTCTGCAAAGGTTACTTCAGCCTGGCATGAGATCATTGAATTCGAAATATTGGCAAGAGCTGTAATGATCGAATTCGTGTTTGATATCGGGTACCATTCTCTGCTGCTTGATGATGAAAGTCCTTTTCCTGCAAGAGCCAGTCTCTGCATGTTGGCTTCTTTTACACCGGTGAATCCCATGTAGTAAACGGTGATGCCTTCAGCAGCAAGAGCGGCTGTATTTGCAACTGCGTCGTCAAGATCGAAATCTGCATCCTCTGCGTCAGTGATTACGACAATAGCCTTACCTCTTGTATTAGAGTATGGATCGCCAGGGAAATTGTAATTTTTGTGCTCGCGGACATATTCGAGAGCGTAAGGAAGAGGAGTTCCTCCGTAGGGTTCTAAATCACATGTGTTGAAATTCGTATATGGCTGCTCAGGTTGCATAGTGATACATTCGTAGAAGTCAGGCTGGTCACATCCGTCATATTCACCGGCAGGGAATTGTGACATACCGATATTGAATTTTGCAGAAAGTTCGCTCGCTTTGCTGTTGAGAGCCTGCATAAGGGCTTCCCAACGTGTTTGATCACCGGAAACTGTACTGCTCATCGATCCTGAGCCGTCAAGCATGAAGTAGACATTCGGCTTGAGCATCGTACCTGTAGCCGTAAAGGTGTCGCATCCTTCAGGAATGCCTTCGCATGCATCAGGAATTCCGTTTCCGTTGAGGTCTTCCTGAAGCGGGTTGTAATCGTCAGGGCAGAGGTCGCACGCATTGGGGACTCCGTCCTGGTCTTTGTCTCGTATTGTATCGAGCTGTGAATAGGGGAGTTCTGTTTCGACATTGAATTGATAAAAATCGACATCATCGGGGCAGAGATCGCAGATGTCTCCGTATCCGTCATGGTCGCGGTCTTCCTGAAGCGGGTTGGCTGCAAGCGGGCAGTTGTCTTCAATATTGTCAACTCCGTCACCGTCTTTGTCGATAAGAGCAGGTTCGCATATCTTGCCTTCAGGAGTCGTCGTATCATCGTCTTCTTGTCCAGGGTTCGGATATTTGATGCAGTTGTCGCAAGCGTCACCGATACCGTCACCGTCAGTATCAAGCTGGTAGGGAAGGCCGTCTTTCAGGATAAAATCGCCGTTTTCGTCCTTTTCATACGGGTTTGGTTTGTTCGGGCAGATATCACAGGCATCTCCGACACTGTCACCGTCAACGTCTTCCTGAGCAGGATTGTATTTTGTCGGACAGTTGTCGACTGAATTTTTGATTCCGTCGTGGTCTTTGTCGTTGGGGTCGCAGGCGTTGCCGATACCGTCGTTGTCGGAATCCAACTGGTCTGTGTTAGGATTGTTCGGACAGTTGTCACAGGCATCTCCTATGTGGTCACCGTCGCTGTCAGCCTGGTTGGCATTGGCTTTGTCAGGACAGTTGTCAAGGTGGTTGGGTTTTCCGTCACCGTCGCGGTCGAGAACAGCAGGTTCACAGACATCTCCTGTGCCGTTTCCGTCAGTATCTTTCTGGTCGGTATTCGGATGATCCGGACAGTTGTCGCAGGCATCGCCTATGTTGTCACCGTCGCTGTCCAGCTGATTAGCGTTAGCTTTGTCAGGACAGTTGTCAAGGTGATTGAGCACTCCGTCGCCGTCGCGGTCGAGAACAGCCATTGAGCATACGCTTGGATCCTGTGTCGTATTCGGGTGATCCGGGCAATTGTCGCAGGCGTCACCGACATTGTCGCCGTCGCGGTCATTCTGGTTGGCATTGGCCGCATCGGGGCAGTTGTCGAGGTAGTTGAGCACTCCGTCGCCGTCGCGGTCGATAACGGAAAGTTCACAGACATTTCCGATGCCGTTGTTGTCATCGTCTTCCTGATTTCTGTTCGGATGGTCAGGACAGTTGTCGCATACATCACCGACACCGTCGTGATCTGTGTCTTCCTGAAGCGGGTTGTGGTTATTAGGGCAGTTGTCGAAGTAGTTTTCCACGCCGTCGTCGTCGACATCTATCGTCGCCGGAGCGCATGCAAGCGGGTTCTGCGTCCTGTTCGGGTGGTCAGGGCAGCAGTCGCATGCGTCTCCGATCCCGTCGCCGTCGCGGTCTTCCTGAAGCGGATTTTCAACTTCAGGACAGTTGTCTTCGAAATTTTCAAGTCCGTCACCGTCGGGGTCGATAATAGCAGGCTCGCACGCGTCGCCGACGCCGTTGCTGTCAGAATCCTCCTGGTTGTAGTTCGGGTGGAGCGGGCAGTTGTCGCATGCATCGCCGCGGCTGTCACCGTCTGAATCTTCCTGACCGGGGTTTTCAATTTCAGGGCAGTTGTCCTCGAAATTTTCCCTGCCGTCGCCGTCGGTGTCTATCGTTGAGGCTTCACATGCGTCGCCGATGCCGTTGCCGTCGGTGTCTTTCTGATTCGTGTTCGGCTGGGTAGGGCAGTTGTCGCATTCGTCTCCGAATCCGTCGCCGTCGCTGTCGAGCTGGCTGTCTCCCGGAATGTTCGGGCAAAGGTCGACACAGTTCATCAGACCGTCGCCGTCCGAATCTACATCGGGAACGCCGCAGCCGCAGACTCCCGGCTCCGTTTTGTTGAAGTCGTCGGGGCAGAGATCGACGACATCGCTGTCAGGTTTTTCGTTGTCTTTGTCAGGTTTTGTCTCAGTGTCTTCATCCGGTTCGGTCTCTTTGTCCTGAACTTCACCTGCACCGTCGTTTACGACAGCGTCGGGAAGCTCCTCCTCATCGGATTCTTCAATGTTGTCTGTGTCCGGAACGAAGGTTTCCGGATCGGTCGTTTTTTTGCTGCAGGCAGAAAAAAAGAAGATGGTGAGCAGCAAACAAATTACAGTAAACAGTCTGAATTTCATAATACCCTCTCATGATCAATCAAACTATAAGCCGTTCAAATCCAAAAAAATTCAGTCAAGTACGCATCTATTCAAATCAAGTATGAATGGATCCAGTTCAAGTTCGCATAAATTTGTCTGTCAAAAAACAGAAAAAACGCGGTAACATACTATTTGATATGATATCGGTCAAATTTTTCGGCTGAATGTGTGAAGATTTTTGATCTGCTTTTTATATTAGTAGTTTTCGGAACAGCCCTCGTCGACGATGTCGTTGCAGTTGTTGTCGATACCGTCGCAGACTTCCGGTTCCGGAATGCAGGTCTCCGGATCCGGGCAGCCTTCATCGATCAAGTCGTCGCAGTCATTGTCGATGCCGTCGCCGCAGATCTCGTATCCGCATCCGCATGAAATGCCGTCATCGATAATGCCGTTGCAGTCATTGTCGACATAGTCGCAGACTTCTCCTGACGGAACACATTCGACTTCGCATGCGATCTGGATCGAGATGCCGACAGTTGCCGAATCGGCCGCGCTCTGTGCGTAACTTTTGAGAGTGTTGCAGGAAGTTCCGTTGAGGGTCACAGTTTTTTCAGTCTCGTTGAAACTCCAGCCGTTCGTGTTGTTTTTGTCGACCGGGATGAGCGTTCCGTTGTTGTTGATGCTGACGTTCATTCTTGTCGGATCTGTGCCTTCTCCCAAAGCGACCGACGCAACGCATGAAACTATCGAAGCCGAGATGGAGTTGAGCGCAGAGATGATGTTGTTGGTGTTTGAGATCTCGTACCATACAGAACTTCCGCCTGCTGCGGCAAGAGTGTTCATGTTGCTTGCGTTTACACCGGTGAAACCCATATAGTAGACCTTTACGCCTGCATTGACGAGAGCCTGCGTGTTGGCTACGGCAGTGTTGATGTTGAAATCTCCCGATCCGTCGGAACTCGTTGCCGCATCTGTGATGACGACGATGGCTTTCGGTCTTTCTGCCAGGTGGGCGTCAGGAGAGAAATCGTAGAGTTTGTCGTTCTTGATTATGGCAAGAGCTTCCGGCAGAGGAGTCGGGGCGCCGTCCCGCCACTTGTCGCAGTCGTTGAAATTGGAGCGGACAGTGTCAGGGAGCAGGTCCACACATTCGCCGAAGTCGTCGTAAGTGTAGTCGCAGCCGTCCTCGACGTAGTTGCCGGGGAAAGTTCCCACTCCGACATTGAATTTCGTCGTAAGTTCGACCGCCTTGCTGTTGAGAGCCTCGATGACGCTTGTCCATCTGCCGTCCCTCATCGAACCCGATGCGTCAAGCATGAAATATACGTTCGGTTTCAGGCGCGTCCCGTTGAGGCTGACGTCTTCGCAGACTTCCACGATCGGAGCGAAGTTGTCGCAGGCGTCGCCGATACCGTTATTGTTGTAGTCGACCTGGTTCTTGTTCGGAGTGTCGGGGCAGTTGTCGCATGCGTTACCGATGCCGTCACCGTCGCTGTCGAGCTGGTCTGCATTGGAAACTATCGGGCAGTTGTCGTCCGCATTGATGACACCGTCGTGATCGTAATCGTTTTCATAGATCGGATCTTTGCAGGCGTCGCCTTTGCCGTCACCGTCGCTGTCGAGCTGGTCTGCATTCGGGACAAGCGGGCAGTTGTCGCATTCGTCTCCGAATCCGTCGCCGTCGCTGTCGAGCTGGTCGGCATTTGAAACTGCCGGACAGTTGTCGTTTATGTTTTCGACGCCGTCGCCGTCAGGGTCGATCAAAGCGGGTTCGCAGACAGCACCTTCCGGAGTCTCCGGATCGTCGTCCTTCTGATTTTTGTTCGGATGGTTCGGGCAGTTGTCGCATGCGTCGCCGATCTCGTCGCCGTCGGTATCTTCCTGTCCCGGATTTGCGACCGACTTGCAGTTGTCCTTGCAATCCGGAACGCCGTCACCGTCAGAGTCGCCCGTTTCGGGGACATTGCAGCCGCATTCGCCGGGCTCGGTCTTGTTGAAGTCGTCAGGACAGAGATCCACGACATCGCTGTCTTCCTTTTCCTTGTTGTCGCTGTCCGGTTTCTGTTCTGGATCTGAGCCGCTGTCATCGTCAGGTCTTTCCGACGGATCTTTGCCGGGATCATCAGGATCGTTGTTTACGACCGCATCAGGAAGTTCGTTTTCATCGTCTGTCGAAACATCGCTGTTTCCGCTGTTGTCCTGATCACCGGGTGTTTCATTGTCTGTCGTCAAGTCGCTTCCGCATGAGACGGAAAGCAGAAATACCATAACCAGCAATAGTGTTTTCATTTTCATGATGAGACCTCCCTTAAAAAATCAATCTTAACATTATATAAAAAGGAAATAATAAGTCAAACAAAAACAGCTGTTTTTACAAGATTGGACTTCCGTTGAAAATTTCGTATAATTTTCGGTTTTGAGGAGGTGCTGTCTTGCGTTTTTGTATCGGGCTTTTCGGAAAAATCATCTTTTTGGCGATTCTTTTCGCCCTTCTTGCAGTCCAGAACTACTGTTTTATCTATCTTGAAAACATGGCTTCGTGCTTTCCCGCCACGATAATCACGACACAGAAGGAGCTCGTCGCTCAGGCGCTCGGAGAAATAAAACTCTGCTCGGTATCGGTGCAGAGCGAGCGGATGACATTCGACTCGTCGATCTTCGATCATTACGAAACGCTTCCTGTCAAAGAGATCTTTCTTTATTCGGTGAAGTTTCCTTACAGCAACTGGGAAGAGATCAAAAATATGGAAGACACTATCACCGAGGCGAATCCGTATCTCGAGGAAATAGTCTCATCCTATCTCGGTTCTAAGATGAAATCGTGGCTCATTTCGTTTGTTTTTTCTCTGTTTTTCGGTGTTCTCGTGATTTTTAGGATAACCGGGACAGACAAAATGACCAAAAAACAGTTTTGGGTGACTTTTGCAATAGATTCAGTCGTTTATGTTGCAGCTTCAGCTCTTCTTCTGACTGCGTTCCCGGCATTCATCCTGCCTCTTTCGGCAACATCGGCCGGAGTTCTTTTCCTAACTTTCATTATAGTTTCACTTATGAATTACAGGTTGGCAAAATGGTAAGTAGAATTTGTAAGATCGTCTGCGCATTGTTTTGCGCGTTTATCCTTTTTTCATGCACATCGAGCGGAGATGCTTCATCTGCCGGCAGTGAAACGGCCGATACGGCTTCCGAAGTCTCCGATCCCGCAGCAGAAGATCCTGACGGAAGCGGCGGAGAGGGCGTTCCGGCTGCTGACGATGATGATTCCGGTCCCGACGAGGGATATCTTTCCGACAGTGATGCCGCGCCCGATGAAGATCCTGCTCTTGACGGAGATACCGATCTTCCCGATGAAGATCATGATCCCGCCGCGGTCCCTGACGATATCCCCGATGAGGATGTTTACGAGAGCGAGCCTTACGACGGCGATACTGTTCAGATCAGGATCGTTGCCGGAAACATCACGAGCGGCAACCAACAGTCTTACGATCCGGGGCACGGGATCCGTATTTTCCAGGCTTTGAAACCGGACATCGCTCTTGTTCAGGAGATGAATTACGGCAGCAATTCGTCGGGCGACTACAAAAAATTCGCGCAGAAGATCGTAGGGACGAACTATTACGCAGTGGACAGCGCCGACTATCAGATACCGAACGGTGTCGTGAGCAAGTATCCGATAACTTCCCACGGTTACTGGAAAGATCCCAATATCAACAACCGTGCTTTGATGTGGGCTGTCGTTGACATTCCGGGCAAAAAGGACATCTTCGCGATAAGCGTTCATCTTCACACAAGCCCCGCTTCAGACCAGACGAAAGCAGCATTGGTCATTGTTGATGAGATTTCAAAACTCAAATCGTCAAAACCTGATAAATATTACTATGTCGTCGGCGGCGATTTCAACGGTGAAACAGCCGTTTCTTCAAACGGATTCGGCAAAAACAAGACTTTTTATGTTGACGGTCCCGATCCTGTCGATGAAAACGGTGACGAGGAGACGAACGCAAACGGAAGCAAGCAGTACGATTTCGTCCTGGCAGACTATCCGCTGCATGAATTTCAGATCCCTACAGTTTTTTATTCGTCTAAAGATTCAACAAAAACAAAGACTTATGATGATGGTTTGGTTTTCGACACACGTGTTTACACCCAAAGCGTCCTTGATGAATATTTTTCTCCGGCTCAGACAAGCGATTCAAGCGCATCGCAGATGCAGCACATGGCAGTCGTTAAGGATTTTTTGATCGAGTTGAAATGAAAGAAGAGTTTTTGCCTTCAAACAGATTTGAAAAGATATACCGCTTCAAAGAAGTGACTTCGACCATGGATGTTTGCGAAGATCTAATAAAATCAGGTGTTTGTAAAGGAATAGTAGTTGCGGATTCACAAACCTCGGGGCGCGGGAGAAACTCAAAAAAATGGGTCTCTGAAGCAAACGGGAACATATATCTTTCATTTTTTGACGAGCTCAATGTCGGTCTTATTCCGCAGAGATGTGCGGTCGCATCGTTTCTTGCAGCCGGTTTTTTCGTAAAAGAGAGGGCTGAAGTCCGCATAAAGTGGGCGAACGACATTCTGATCGATCTTGGAAAAGTCTCCGGAGTCATAGCCAAGAGCGTAATTTCTGACAATAAGAGATTCTACGTCTGCGGGATCGGAGTAAACGTTTTCCCGCCGGATGAAAGCACCGTGAAATTTGTCTGGAGGCCGGCGTCGCTTTCAGGATTCGCCGAAGTCACTACTGAAAAAGTCCTTGACAAACTCGTTGAGAGCATCAGCTGCGCATTTTCCGCCTCTTCGGAGGAGATACTTCTTCTCTATGCGGAAAAAACAGGCTGGATGATAGGAAAGGAGATCGTTTTTTCACAGGATCTGATAAACAATGAAAAGGGGAGGATCGTCGGCTTTTCCGATGATTTTTCAGTTGTAAAAATTGATACCGGAAGCGGAATGAAAGAACTTTCCGCTCTCTCGATTTTATCCATAATTTAAAGGGTTTAACAAATGAAAGAATGGAAGCCGGCCGGACACAAGAGATTCTTTATAGCTTTTACCTTTATCTTTTTGGCGTTTTTATTAAATTTCATTCCGTCAAAGATAGCCATTGCATTGGATATGCCGGTGTTCTTGGATTCGATCGGAACTATTTTCGCCGGAATGGTCGGCGGAAATCTGCCGGCTGTAATAGCGGGATTCTGCGGTAATGCGATCAACGGAATATCCGACGTGACGACGTTTTACTACGGCGTCATAAGCATCCTTATCGGGTGTATGTCTGCTATTTTCGAAAGGAACGGCTTTTTCAAGAGCATCCGGGGAGTGATCGTTGTCATATTGGTCTTTTCTCTTTTAGGCGGCGGTCTCGGCTCGATCTTGACATATTTCCTTTACGGTTACGATTTCGGCACGGGGATCTCGGCTCCATTCGCCCTTGCGATATACAATTATTTGGGTTTTTCCAAATTCTTTTCCCAACTTTTCGCTGATATAATCATTGATGTTTTTGACAAATCCATTGCAGTTGCCTGCTCGATCCTGCTTTACCGTATGATCAATGAAAAATACAAGAAAAAACTGGAATTTATCTTTCTCTTTTTCCCCGATACCGACGCAGAATACAGAAAGGAGCTCTACCGCCACAACATACGCGGTTCTCTTATCAAAAAGGTCGTCGTAATGGTCATAATTGCAGAGATCTTTTTGGGATCTGTAGCGACCATAACCGGTTTTATCCTCTACAGGGAAGTCTCGATCGAAAAATTCACGGAGATAGCGCAGGGTGTTACCAAGGCGGCCTCGGTCGTGATCGACAGTGACAAGCTGGAAGATTTTCTTGAAAAAGGGCGCGATGCGGAAGGTTATGCAGAGATCGAGAAAATCTCTATAAGATCAAGGAAAGTTTTCCGCAGACCATGTATCTCTATGTCTATAAAATAATGGAAGACGGCTGTCATGTCGTCTTTGATCTTGATTCCGAAGGAGGTGCCGAAGGGAGTCAGCCTGGGGAGATCATGGAGTTCGATCCCACATTCGTGCCGTATCTTCCGAAACTCCTTAAGGGCGAGGATATCGACACCATTATTTCCGACGATCAGTTCGGCAAGCTTCTTACGGTCTACAGGCCGCTCAAAGGTTCGACCTATGTCGCAGCCGACATCACGATAGCAAGTATCGACGCCGATGAAGCTGTATTCATAATCAAACTGATCTCGGTCTTTTTCGGGCTTTCGATAATAATCATGAGCATCGTTCTGGAATTCGTAAACCGCGGCATCGTCTATCCTGTAAACCGGATGGCGATGGCTTCGATGCAGTTCGCCTACAATCTGGACCAGAACGGCAGTTCAGGTCTCAATGCGCTGGAATCATTGGATATACACACTTTTGACGAAATAGAGAATTTGTATAAGGCCATTTCAAAAATGGGCAGGGATTCGATCGAGTTCATCAGCCAGCTCAACGAGCAGAAAGACCGTATCATGAGGATGCAGGAAGAGATCATCCTCAACTTCGCGGAAATGGTCGAAGCGCGCGACATAAGCACCGGAAACCACGTCAAAAAGACCGCTTTCTATGTCGAGGCTATAGCGAAAGAACTTCAAAAAGAGGGAAAATACAAAGATGTCCTGACCGATTCCTACATAAAGATCCTCAAACGTTCCGCTCCTCTTCACGATATCGGAAAGATCGCGATATCTGACCTTATTCTTAACAAGCCGGGAAGATTTACCGATGAAGAGTTCAAGATCATGCAGAGCCACACTACCGAAGGAAAGAACATCCTGACCAAGATCGAGATGAACGCGAGCGATATGGACGAAGGCTACCTGAAAGAATCGATAGAAATGGCCTACTACCATCATGAAAAGTGGGACGGCACAGGTTATCCGCGCGGTGTAAAAGGTGAGGATATCCCGATCGCAGCCCGTATCATGGCGGTAGCCGATGTCTTTGACGCACTTGTCGCGGAACGTGTCTATAAAAAGTCGTTCCCCTACGAAAAAGCTATGGAGATCATCACCGGAGGCTCGGGAAAAGCCTTTGATCCTCTTGTAGTCGAAGCATTCACGCACATTTCGCAGAAACTCTACGACGAAAGGACCAAACTGGAAGAGAAATAGAACGAAGGCGTCGTCAGCAAAAACCGGAGGCAAAGATGGAAAAGAAAGATAATCTGGCTGCAAAGATGAAAAGGCTTGAGGAGATCGTCGGAAAACTCAATGAAAATCCTGAGATAGAGGAGGCTGTGAAGCTTTACGAAGAGGGAGTCAGGCTCTCTCTTTCGATCAAAACTTATCTCGAGGATGCCCAGACAAAGATCAGAATCCTCACTGAAGAAGGGGAGAAAACGGTAGATCCCGAAAAACTCGGCCGCAAGGACTTCAATGATTGATTTCGGCTTTATAAAAGAGCGCGACGCAAAGTCGGAGATTCAGCAGATCGAAACTGAACTTAAGCAGAAATTCGCTCTTGAGACTTTGTGGCGGCCGCATCAAGTCCACAGCGACACGATTTTCGTTGACGGTGACGGCGAGGGCGACGGGATAATCATAACAAAGCCGTCTATCGCGCTCATCAGGACTGCCGACTGCGTTCCGGTCGTCCTTTTTGACGAAACTGCAGATATTGCCGGAGTCTTCCACAGCGGCTGGCGCGGAACTGAGCTCAAGATCGTTTCGAAAGGGCTCAAAATGATGCGCGAACTCGGCTGCAGAAACATTTCAGCGGTGATCTTTCCGGCAATAGGCTTCTGCTGCTTCGAGATCGGAGAAGAACTTCTTGAAAGGTTTGCTGATGCCGGAATACCCACGGAAAAACGCGGCGAAAAATATTATGCCGACCTTAAAACTGCGATAAAAAACGAACTCAAAGACGGCGGTATCCGCGACATTTCCGACAGATCCGAATGCACTTTCTGCGGCGAAGGCTATTTTTCCTACCGCAGAGACAAGACCGAAAAAAGGCATGCGACTTTTGTCGTCGTGAAATAAATGCTTCATTAAATTGCCAAACCCGAAAAAATAAGCGATAAAGGGGCGTGTTGGTCTTCTTGGAGGTAATATGACTAAAGTAAACGGAAAGACCGAGGCCGTTACCGGTCTCAATATAGCCGAGATAGTTGAAAAATTCGGCTATAATCCCGCAAGAGTGGCGGTAGAACTCAACGGAAACATCGTTCCGAAAGCGAAATACGCAGAAACGGTCGCCGGCGAAAGCGATGTGATCGAGATTGTAAGTTTTGTGGGAGGCGGTTAGATGATCCCTTCAAAAGAAGAGTTTTTCAACGGCCTTGCGGCAAAACACGGGGCAGAACTTCAGAAAAAATTCGAGGCAGCTTCTGTTGCAGTCTGCGGCGCTGGCGGGCTCGGCTCGAATATCGCGATCGCTCTGGCGAGAGCAGGGGTCGGGCGGCTCAAGATCATTGATTTTGACAAAATCGAGATCACAAATCTGAACCGTCAGCAGTATTTTGCAGACCAGATCGGTTTGTTCAAGGCCAAAGCTTTGAAAGAAAATCTTGCAAAAATCGCTCCTTACTGCGAAGTTACAGCTGAAGTTGCAAAAATCACTGAAGAAAATGCTGCAGAACTTCTAAAAGGTTTTCCGATAGTCTGCGAAGCTTTCGACAAGGCCGAGGCTAAGGCGATGCTCGTGAATGCAGTCCTTGAAAATATGCCTGAAACTTATCTTGTTTCTGGTTCGGGAATGGCGAGTCTCAACTCAGCCAATCTCATAAAAACGAGGAAAATTACTGACAAATTCTATCTCTGCGGCGATCTCACGAACGATGTCGCGGCAGGAAACGGCCTTTTCGGAGCGAGAGTCCTTGTCTGCGCGGCGCATCAGGCTCACGCGGTGCTGCGGATTATTGCCGGTGAATTTGAAGCATAAGGAGGAAAAATGAACGATTTCGCAAAATTCAAAAAAATTGACGCGCACTCTCACATCGGCTTTTTCGGAAGCCCGTTCAATGTCAATTTCGATGCGGAGATGCTGGAAAAACAGATGTCGGACTACAACATCGAAAAAACTATCCTCTGCCCGGCGGCGCACACGCTGAACGAGGAGCTCAACGCCGCTTTCAAAAAGATGCCGGACAAAATAATCCCGCTCTGCTGGGTCAACGCGAATCTCGGTCAGGAGGCTTACGACATGCTTGAGCATTATCTGCGCGACGAAAAGTTCGCCGGAGTCAAGATGCAGCCTCTTTTCGACGCTTTTACAGCCGATTCGCCTATGGTCGATCCGATAATGGAGATCGCGAAGAAATACAATAAACCTGTCTTTATCCACTGCGGTCATCCGCCGTTCTCGCTTCCGTGGCAGATAGGTCTTCTGGCCGAGCGTCATCCCGAAGTTCCGACAGTTATGATCCACATGGGACACGGTCACGGCGTTTACATGGACGGAAGCATCACGCTGGCGAAAAAGTTCGACACCCTCATGCTTGAATGTTTGGGCATG
>JAEESW010000066.1 GCA_016290135.1 bacterium | reverse complement strand
GCTTGCGAAGACGACAGCCAGTGCAGAAGTTTCGGCGGCTACATGTCCATGAAGTGCCACAAGCTCTACAACGAAAAGACCAATATCTGCGGAATGCCGTGCAGAGAAGACATCGACTGCGTCGACGACAACGCAAAATGTTCCGACTCGAGATGCGTCCCGCTCAACGAACCTGACGAGACCGACACCGAAACAGATGATGCCGGCGACACCGTTTCCGATGAAGAACCGGCTGATGATTCCGACGACGATATGAATCTTGACGATGACCAGCCCGCAAAGAAGAAAAAATCAGGCGGCTGCGCGATCACCACACTTTAAATCCCGAAATTTCACGCGGCGGTTTCAAAGCCGCCGCTTTCTTTTTATTGCGCGCCTTCGATATTTCGATTTGCCGCCGCTCGTTATTTCGAAATTTCGACATTTCGATATTACGACAAGAATCAGCGGCGGCGAAGAATCTAAGAGAAAACCAAAAGATCGGGTTTGATTATAAGAATGAGTCCCAAAGTGATCATGAGAAATCCGCTCACGAGTTTGAGCTTTTTCGCATGTTTTTCCTCGAATCTGTGCTTACCCATCGTAACAACGAAGATAAGCACGATTATCGCGAGAGGAACGACATAGTAGATGTTGTAAAGCGCCATATAGAAATATTTTTTAAGCGTCGAAACATTCTGGATGGAAAGGACTCTTGTATAGATCGCAGGAAGTCCGATAGTGCAGCCGAGCTCGATAAGATTTACAAAAAACGCAAGGGCGATAGTCCCGAGGATCGAAAGGAACATGTTCTTGTTGTTGATGACCTTTCTCATTTTCTCGAAAAGTTTCGGTTTCACCTTGTCAGGGATCATCAGGCTGACACCTTTTTTGAAGAAGAAGAACTCCTTCATGTTGATAAGTCCCATGATGAGAGCGACAACGCCGAGCGCTATCGTGACGTAGGTCGTCATTCCCATGAATGTGAAGATGTTGAGCCATGCCGTCATGAAGAGAAAGTAAACGACACCTGAGGAGAGAACAAAAACTGTTCCTATCATTATGACTTTTTTCCTGTTTTTTGCTGCGACAAGGAGTGTGAGCAGGAACATCAGGACCCACATCGCGCACGGATTTACGCCGTCAAGAAGACCGATGATGAATGTGAAGCTCGGAAGTTTGACAAGCTGTGCGTCGATCTTTCCCAAAACCGGAACATCGATCACGTTTTCCTTGCATTCCTGACACTGCTCGCCGCACGATTCTCCGTCAGCCTTGTTCATTTCTATCATTTCGCGGATGAGCGCGTCGTGATGCCCGGCCTGAAATCCGACAATGAACTTTCCGTTGAAAATAAATGTCGGGACACCGCCGCCCTGGATCCCCAGCTTTTGCGTCATTTCTCTAAAAAGCGACATATTTTCAGGCACTTTCAAGACTTCGAGCTTTTTGAAAGTTATATCTGTATACTCCTTTTCGATCGCTTCGATAAAAGGCTGGGCCTCGTGGCAGTGCGGACACTTATAGGAATAAAAAAAGTAGAAGACATTGTCTTTCTGCGCTTCCTCGGCATGGAGAGCAAAAGAAAAAAGCATTAGAAGAAGCAGGAAAAATTTTTTCATAAAAACCTCCGTCAAACAAAAAAATCCGGCAATCATAGCCAAAATCACTTTTTTAACAAAAAAAGAGCCGATTTTATTTCTTAACCGGTTTTTGGGCGGGTTTTCCGATCATCGCACGGATCCTTTTTTCATAAGTCCCTTTTTTGAAGCCGACGATATATTTATCTTTGAAGACAAATGTCGGGACACCGCTTCCTTTGATGCCCAGTTTTTCCGATTTTTTCCTGAAAAGAGCCCGGTTTACTTCATCCTCCGAAACTTCCAGCTTTTTGAAAGTTATATCGGGGCGTTCTTTCTCAAGCTCCTCCACAAACGGCATCGCCTCGTGGCAGTGCGGACAGTAGCTCGAATAAAAGAAGTAGAACACCTCGCTTTCGGAGAGCTCTTCCGCCGAAAAAACGAACGGGATCAGAACAAAAACGAAGAGAATAAGGATCTTTTTCATCTATTTCTGGATCTCGAGATATTTTTCAAGACCGAGCTTGAGGACGTTCATAGCTCTTTTCGTCTTCTCTTCGTTGAGGACGAACGCGATCCTTGCCTCGTTCCTGCCGAGTCCCGGAGTCGAGTAGAAGCCTTCAGCCGGAGCGAGCATTACCGTTTCGCCGTTGACGTCGAAATCGGTGAGGAGCCAGATTATGAAGTCTTCCGCGTTCTTGACCGGAAGTTTGATGACGATGTAGAAAGCACCGTTCGGAACTCTGTATTCAACGCCCTTCATCTCTTTGAGCGTTGCGAGGACTGCGTCTCTTCTTCTCTTGTATTCGCCGACGACTGTCTCATAGTATTTGTCGTCAAGGTCAGCCGATCTTACAGCCATCATCTGGTCGATGGTCGGCGGGCAGAGACGGGCCTGGCCGTATGCAAGAGCTGCTTTCATTATCTCTTTGTTGTAGCTTACGAAAGCGCCGATCCTTGCGCCGCAGGAAGAGAATCTCTTTGAAATACTGTCCATAACGACGACTCTCTCCTTCGCCTCTTCGAAGCTGAGAAGGCTGACATGCTTTTCGCCGTTGAAAATGAATTCGCGGTAAACTTCGTCGGCAAAGATGAAGAGGTCTTTTTTGATCGCGAGCTGGACGATCTTCGAAAGTTCTTCTCTCGAATAGACCTTTCCTGTCGGGTTGTTCGGGTTGCAGATCATGACTGCTTTCGTGTTCGGGGTCACGAGCTTTTCGATCTCTTCGACTGCCGGGATCTCCCAGTCGTTGTCGATTTTTGTCGTTATCGGAACGATCTTTACGCCGGTCGCGGTCGCAAAACCGTTGTAGTTCGTGTAGAAAGGTTCCGGAATGAGGACTTCGTCGCCTGCATCAAGACAGACCGTATAAGCCATGATGATAGCTTCGCTGCCGCCTGTCGTGACCATGATGTTGTCGCGGGTGAGCGGGATGTCGTATCTTGCGTAGTATTTTACAAGCGCGTCCTGATACTCGGGAATACCCTGGCTCGGACCGTAAGCGATGACTTTTGTCTTGATTTCGCCGAGAACTTTAAGCATTTCTTCTGGTGTTTCGACATCGGGCTGACCGATATTGAAGTGGTAAACCGTTTTTCCCTTTGCTTTCGCTTCATTAGCGTAAGGTGCAAGTTTTCTGATCGGTGAAAGGGGCATCGACTGTCCTCTGACGGAAATTTTTCTCATAATTTTCTCCTTAATCGGTTAATAAAGAAAAATACTGCGGCATTTAATCAGCCGTACAGACAAAAGCAAGAAAAGTTGTCGAATTTCAAGCCTGTATCGCAGGACTCCGTCAAACCGGG
>JAEESW010000012.1 GCA_016290135.1 bacterium | reverse complement strand
ATAAAATTATCAGGAATCAGGAATCAGGAATCAGGAATCAGGAATCAGGAATCAGGAATCAGGAATCAGGAATCAGGAATCAGGAATCAGGAATCAGGAATCAGGAATCAGGAATCCATGTTCAATTATATCTAATTTAAACTTTAAGTCAAGTTTTTCAGCCGAAAAAATTCAGAATTTTTTAATAATTTGGGGAACTTTCCATCAACATTTTTAGGAGAAAAAAGATGAACATTTCTGCAAAAATCGACCAGATCATTGCTTTAAGAAAAAGCAAAATCAAAATTTTGAAGGAACAAAAAGAACGTTACAGCAAAATTAAAGAAGATGTCGCTGAGTTTGATAGATTCAAATCAATGCTCCGCAACAACCCGGAAAAGTTTGCCGCAATACAAGGTAATCAGGAAATAATCAATGGAATCACAGCTATTTCCACCGAAGATTTTCACTCCGCTTTCAACAAGTATGTGGAAAAACTGGATCTGCTGATAAAGCGTCTAGGTCGTGATAATCTCAACATCAGTTTTGTCGGCAGAGCCGGACAGGGAAAAAGCCTTGTAATGCAGAGAATCAGCGGATTGAACGGGGATATTATTCCAGCTTCTGACGGATCTGACTGCACTGGAACGAAATCTGTCATTCATAACTGTTCAGGCAGTAAGATTATCGCAACGATCAATTTCTTCAATGAATCCGAAATGGTCGGAAACGTCAACAAATATATAGATAAAATAAATAACGGTTCAAAAAGCGACATAAAAAGGATAAATTCAGCGAGTGAGATACCGAATATAGACATATCATCCATTCGTAGCACCATTCTTATGGATGATGTCGAAAGCAAATCTATCCTCGAGCACTTATCAAAATATGTAGAACACTATTCCAATTATTCACCCTATTTAGGAGAACAAAAAACCGTTTCCGAATCAGAAATAGAGCGTTATGTTGCTCAATACAAAAATGGGAATCCATCTGAAAAATATTTCCTCTATTTAGGAGTCAAATTTGCCGATATAATGTGCAGTTTTCCCCACTCCGACACAGGAAAAATCGAACTCGTCGATACAATAGGAATCGGCACGACCTCTCTTGCAACGGAAGAAAAAATGCTTGACACGGTTGAAAACGACAGTGATGCCATCATTTTTATGTTTAGACCCGATGCATACCGTCCACGGATAAGCAGTGACGAAATAGATGTTATAAAAAAGATTTCGGCAAGAGTAACCCCAGAATATTCCAAAGAAATGCTCTTTTGGGTTATAAACCGTGTAAATTCAGGGAAAGGTAAGAACTCAGCTTTTATTCCCGATATAGTCAGGCTGGCAGAAAGAGGCGATTATCCTGTCGCAAAAGTTCTGGATGTAGACTGCTTCTCAGATGATGAAGTTGAAAAAAAGCTACTTGTTCCCGTTTTGGAGCAGTTGGCTTCAAGAATCGAAGCTGTTGACAGGATGCTGATAGAAAAACTCAATAAGTTGGGTGAAAATTCATATTCAGCATACCATCAGATCTGTAATGGCACCGAAAAAGCCTTGGCAAATTCCGCTTCGGAAGATATGAAACGCCAGTTCTACAGTAAAATTGGAAAAACCAATGCAAGATTGCTGAATAAACTCAGAGACCTTTTCCTCATTAAATATAACGAACTACGCAATCAACCTTGCATAGAATTTGAAGAAGCAAGCAACAAAAAACTCAAAAACATAACGACAAAGTGTATCCCATCAAAAGAAGAAATAATAGAAATGCTCTGCAACGGAAATAAAAATCAGCTGAATGTATATGAAGATTCGACCAATATTATGCGTATAAAAATCATTGACGACTTCAATGAACTCAACAACGTGCTGAACAGCGTAATCGAAAACATGAAAAAGGAAGTTCTCCATATTTTATCAGATCCAGATCTCGGCAATCTCTCTTTAATCGAACCTTTTAGCGATCAGACATCTTCTTCTGAGTGGATAACACGATTCCTTGAAAAGACTAATGCTGAAGAAAAATATCCGATTCTGGCCGACGCTTTGATGAAATTCAATGAGTATTCAATAAATGTTCAAGGATTTCTGATTCATGAGATCCGCAACCAGCTTGATCCGATAGATTCGGCACTCTCGGGTACTATTCCAACAATTTACAATCCGCTTTCCGACAAAGAAGCCGTAGCACATGAAATTATCGATTTGCTTCAGGAGTGTGCGTCTACAATAAAGGAAAATATAGATCATCAGATCTCTGCTCTAAACATTGTTCCAAATCTTTCAATGTTTGCCGCAATAAAAGACCTCTACGACAGACTAACATACGCCGGAGGAAACGACGAGACACAAACTCAGTGGCGTTACCTTTATGAAGACTGGATGCATCTGATCTGGAAAGATGAATACGAAGCAAAAAGCGGCCTTGTAACAGTGGCAAAGCAGTGGAACGAACTCGTGTCACTGCTGAAAGAGAACGACAATCAAAAATCTTTTATAATATCGCAAGACTAGGGAGGTAAAATTATGGAAGAAGTAAAAGTCAATGTTATGATGTTCGGGGGAAAACGCTGCGGAAAAACAAGCGTTATTGCAGCGATGAAAGATTGCTTCGGGGAAGTATTTAAGCAGGATTTATCTATTTTTTCTTCTGATGCGACATCTCCTATTCTGGAAGACAAGCTAAATGAAATAAAAGATTCTTTTAATCTCGTAGATAAAGGAAGAACTTTCTCTGAAGATACCGCAGACTATAGCGGCACTTCAGAAATAAATGAATACAATATCTCAATTCAATTAAAGAAGTTACAGAAGGGAAAAAGCCTTATCAATCTGAACTTTATCGATTATCCGGGAGAATGGATAAAAAACAATCGCGGAGATGTCAGCGAGATAATGAAAAAAAGCCGCATCATTATGATTACAATTGACACCCCTTTTCTCATGGAGCAAACTCGTGACAACAAAAGCGATTCTGTAGGCAGATACAATAATAAGAGAAATTTCTGTGATGCTATTGCAGAAATGCTGCAAAAATCTTTTAGTAGCGATGTAAACGACCAGACTTTTCCAATTATGATAATGTTTGTCCCTCTTAAATGTGAAAAATATTACAATGCCGGAAAAATGAATCTTGTAAATGAGAAAATACATGCCGCCTATAAAAAAGTTTTCGATTTTGTGTCAGACAAATATCGGAAGATTTTTGAAGTTGCAATAACTCCAATCCTTTCTTTTGGCCCGAAAGGAATTGAATTCAGCCGTTTTGAAACCGATGAAAATGGAGAAATAAAAGAAAACGCCGCAGGAATACCGGCAAATCCCATATATATTTTCAAAGCTCCCAAAAAGGAAGACAACAAATACTCTCCCTTGTATTGTGAACAACCCATCCTCTATTCTCTGGCGTATCTGTTGAGTGTCGCAGAAAAAGCAAAAAAGGAAGAATCTTGGTTTGTATGTTTTTTTACAGAATTCTTCGGCGGAGCTGCTTCTTTATATGATTTTATGGAACAAAAGAAAAAAATCATAAAAAATCTCAAAACCGAAGGCGATGGTTTCGAAATTTTTCAAGATCCGTTAGGATTTAAGGAGTAAAAATGAAAACTCATATTTATGCGAGTTACAACAGATCAGCACCCGGTTTTCATTACGGCTACTTCGATAAGTCTCAATTTCAGAATGATTTTCGTCCGGAAGATCTTCAGGATTCTCCCATATTAAAAATCTTTGAAACAGGTTACATCGATAATGTCGTTGGCAATATTTCCAAATACTGCAAGATTGATCCTGGATGTTTTATTTTGTTATACAAGCGTTTAAAGTATTCTTACACTGACGAAGAACTGGAATCCAAGCGTTTAAAATATAATTATGCCGACGACAGAAACAAAGATCTTGGCAAAAATTTTATTATAAACATAGCCTTCACCTTTGAAGAAAAGGAAAAAGAAACTTTCAAGAAATTCTATTCCTATTTCAAAAATGAAGATGAAAAAACTATTGCAGAACTACTTGCAGACTCCTTGATTCCCGATACAAAAGATGAAATTTTCGGATACTATATTGACGGCAAAAATTTCTGGAAATTTTTAGATGCGGCATCACATTGTAAGTGTAATTCTAATGATTCTGAAAAAATTGAAGATTCCCTTGTTGTCAAAGTCAACAATTCTCAAGACAAAAGTGATGATTTGAAAGAAATTTTTCACTTAAAAAACGATTTCTATTTCTCCCATGAAACCGAAAAAAAACGCTATCTGGTTAAACAAGAAATTGTTCAACCAACGATGGTGAGTGATTATGTAGGCACTCGCACTCCCGCACAGGGGGTCCCACATCAATCATATTTCTTAACCGACTTAATAAAAAAAATCGGTAAAAAATTTTGAACATCAAACTAAGCACTCTCAATCCGCGATGCTAATCAGCGCACAGTTTCACAAAACAATGGGGTGAGTTTTCAAGAGATCTTTGCCTCAGCTCTCGAAGTCGAACCCAACTATTTAGTGAAAAAAGTCGAGGAAAAACTGAACGGCCAAACCTCGAGCCGCCGCCGAAGCATACAAAAATCCTATTGTTTAAATTCGGCTTGAAAGAATTTTGGCGGGAACCAGAATAGAACTAGTTAGACGGCTTTCTGAACCTTTCCGGAACGAAGGCAGCGCGAGCATACGGTGACCGTTTTTACGGTGCCGTTCTCAACTATTTTAACTTTCTGAATGTTCGGATTCTGAATCTTCTGGGTTCTGTTGTTCGAGTGGCTTACATTGTGACCGAACATCGGTTTTTTGCCGCATATTTCACATTTGCGTGACATGATTTTCTCCATAAAATTAAAACAACAACAAAAAAAACGCGGGTATTATAGACATTTTTAATGAAAAAGCAATTTTTTTGAGCAGAAAAACTAAAAAATATCCGATTTTTGCAGGTCCGGCTGGTGTTTAGAAGATATCTTCCGCGCCCTGGGTCGGGTCAAGGACATCTTTTTCTTCGACGGTCTTGTTCGGTTCGCTGCCGGAGTGGAAATACATTCTGACGCCGTCTTTATCGGAAACGAGACCTGTTTTCGGATCGATGTTCCTGCCTACGACGCCTGCCGGGATCTCGTAATCTGTCGGCGGGAAGTTCTTGAGATACCGTTCCATGAAGTCACGCCAGATCGGAAGCGCAGTCTTTGAGCCTGTTTCGACTCTGCCGAGCGGACGGCCGTGCTGGTCATTGCCGACCCATACGCCTGCCACGAAATTGGGCGAATATCCGATGAACCAAGCGTCGAAATAGTCGTTTGTCGTTCCTGTTTTTCCCGCGACGTGACGGCTGCATACGCCTTCCTCGCCTTCTTCCTCTTCGTCGAGGTTGCTCTTTTTGCACTTGTAGTGGTTGAATCCTCTGACGCTCGCCGCTGTTCCGCGGTTGACGACGTCTTCAAGGATCTTGTTGGTGATGTATGCTGTCTGAGGCGTAAGAGCCTGATTTTCCTCTCTTTTTGCAAAATAGAGCAGGCGTTCGACCTTTGACGGAGCGGAGATGTAGGGATCGTAGAAAACGGTGTTGTCCTCCAGAACACTGCCGTTTTTGTCGTAGATCTTTCTGATGTAGGTCGTATGCGGAGCGCGTCCCATGTTGGGGAAGTGTCCGTAGGCGTCGGTAAGTTCGTCTATCGTGAGACAGCTTGAACCGAGCATGCTGCCGAACTCAGGCTTGATCTCGCTTTTGATGCCCAAAGCCTTCGCGCCGTCTATCGCATCGCGCAGCCCGAGCTTCTGCAGGACTCTGATTGCAGGAGTGTTCATCGAATGAATGAGCGCTTCCCAGACCGTAACTTCGCCTTTGAAAGTGTTTTCAAAGTTCGCCGGCTTGAAATTGGTGTCGGTAACAGTGACGGGGGCGTCAAGCACCATTGATGCAGGGGTGAGAAGCGGGGATCTGCCGCCCCGTTTTTCAAGAGCCAGTGTGTAGAAGATCGGTTTTATCGAGCTTCCGGGCTGACGGCATGCCTGTGTCGTGCGGTCGAATTCGCTGATCTCGAAGTCGTAACCGCCCATAAGCGCCTTGACATAGCCGGAATAAGGGTCTTTCACGATTATCGCCGCCTGAGACGAGGGGATCTGCTCAAGAACAAAATAGAAGTCTTTCCCGAGTTCTTTCGAATAGTTGCGGAAATCGAACTGGTCACGCGTTCCCGCTTTGTCTGTCGCTCTGACGAGAATGACATCTCCCGGTCTGAAGACATCCTTGACCGATTTTACGACAGCATATGAACCTGTCGGGCTCCACGGACGCGCCCAGCCCAAGTCTTCGAGATATATATTGCGCTTGACTTCGCCGACCTGAACGAGCGCACTTTTTTCAGCTGTTTCAATAACGACGCCCTGATAGTAAATGCCGCTTTTTATCGTTTCTTCCGTGATCTTTCCGAAGACCTTTTCATGCCGTTTCAAATAGGTATCGAGATCTTTTTTGAGATTTATCGAATAGAGCGGGTTTGTCACTTCGCCGCCGAATTTCTCCCCTTTTTTGTAGCTGTCCTCCTCTCCTCTCGCGTATCCCTGACGTTTCGAAAGTTCGCGGATGCCGTAGAAGATAGCCTCGTGTGCATAGCGGGTGGCGCGCATATCGACTGTTGTCTGGACAGTAAGGCCCTCTTTGTAAAGTTTGTCGAAGCCGTATTTGTCAAGCAGGTATCTGCGCACTTTTTCGCTGAAATACGGCGCTTTGTCGAGGAAAAGCTCTTTCTGGACGTTCGTTTTTATCGGTTTTTCCAAAGCTGCGTCGTATTCCGCCTTGGTGATGTATTTGTCTTCGAACATCCTCTTCAAAACGTAGTTCCTGCGACGGAGGGCTTTGTCGGGATTGAGAATGGGAGAAGCTGCAGAGGGAAATTTCGGAAGTCCGGCAAGGATCGCCATCTCGTCGATCTCGAGCTCCCAGACATGCTTGCTGAAATATTTCCGCGAAGCCGCCTCGACTCCGTATGCACCGCTTCCCAGGTAGACTTCATTCAAGTAAAGATAGAGTATCTCCTCTTTTGAAAGGTGCTTCTCAAGTTCCATCGCAAGGATCATGTCCTTGATCTTACGGCTGAAAGTCCTTTCTGTTCCGACGAACGACTTCGAAAGCTGCTGCGTTATCGTACTTCCGCCCTGCTTGATGCCGGTAGTCATGTATTTGAACGCCGCGCGGACGATGCCGAACGGATCAATGCCGTGATGGGTGTAGAACGATGAATCTTCGCCTGCAACAAAGGCGAGACGCAGTTTTTCGGGGATCTTGTCGTAAGGAATGATTATCCTTCTGTTTTCGTGGTAAAACTCGGCAATGAGCTCTCCGTCGTAGGAATAGACTTTCGTGCCGGCATCAGGTTTGTAGTCGCTCACCGTGTTGAGTGCCGGGATCTCGGCTTTGAATTTGAAATAGACAGAAACGGCAATTACCGCGCACACAACAACGAAAGCAGCCGCAACTATCAAAGTTATTCTCAATATTTTACGTGACTTAGATGGTTTTGAACCAGATCTCTTCTGAGCCATTTATCACTCCAAAAAATCAGTCTTTCTTTATTGCTTCAAAGATCTTTTCCAGCCTTATCTCGCGGTCGACCGAATCATCATAGACGAACTTTATTTCGGGAACGACTTTGAGCCTGCTCAGGTGGGATGCGAGTTTGAAGCGGATGTTCTTGAGGTTTGCGTCAAGATACTCCTGAATGTCCGGAACATTTTCGGGTTTGAAAGTCGAATAGTAGATCTTCGCCGACCTCAGATCCGGCAGGACCGAGACATGGGTTATCGTTATCATGTCGGCCGGAGTGCCGCCGAAATCACTGTAGACCATCGTGCTGACGAACCTTTTTATAGTTTCGGCAACCCTGCCCTGCCTTATCGCGCCTGCCATTAAACGACCTCGTCTCTGAATTCTTTGTCAATGTAACATTCGATGACATCGCCGATCTTGATGTCGTTGTAACTGTCGATCGTCGCGCCGCATTCGTAACCGCTCTTGACCTCTTTGACATCGTCCTTGAAGCGTTTGAGAGTGCCGAGCCTGCCGCTGTAGATAACGACATTGTCGCGGACGAGCTTGACTTTGGAAGCCTTGACGACTCTTCCTTCCGTGACCATGCAGCCTGCGATAGTGCCGACTTTGCCGACTTTGAATATCTCTCTGACTTCGAGTTTGCCGATGAACTCCTCTTTGATGATGGGAGCCAGCATACCCGACATTGCCGCCTTGATTGCATCGATAAGCTCGTAGATGATGGAGAAGATCTGGATGCTTACTCCTTCAGCCGCAGCAAGCTGCTTAGCCTTGTTGTCGACACGGACGTTGAAACCGATGATAAGTCCCTGGGACGCGCTTGCAAGCAGGACGTCGTTTTCGTTGATGCCGCCGACACCGGAGTGGATGACTTTTATCTTCATTTTTTTGTGCTCTATCTTGTTGAGCGAAGCGATAATAGCCTCTACCGAACCGTCGACATCGCCTTTTACGATGACGTTGAGATCCTTGACCTCTTCCTGCTCTGCAGCGAAGAACTCTTCGATCGAAGGAGTCGCCTTTTCGACGTTTTTCTTCTCGCGCATCTTGTTGATCCTGAGTTCGACCAGGCCTTTCGCCTTTCTTTCATCTTTGAAGACGTAAAGTTTTTCGCCTGCAGGCGGAACCGTATCGAGACCGGTTATCTCGACAGCCATCGACGGGCTCGCCTCTTTGACGCGCTTTCCTGTCCAGTCCATCATACTTCTGACGAAGCCGATAGACGCGCCTGTAACGACCATGTCGCCGATCTTCAGCGTTCCGTCCTTGACGAGAACCGTCGCAACGGGGCCTTTGCCGAGATCCATCCTCGATTCGATGACGATACCTTCAGCAGGTTTCGTAGGATCGGCCTTGAGATCCATCATTTCGACCTGAAGAAGGACAGCCTCGAGAAGCCCTTCGATGTTTATTCTCTGTTTAGCCGAAATTTCGACGAAAAGGTTTTCGCCGCCCAGCTCCTCTGCGACGATCTCGTATTTGAGGAGTTCATTTTTGACTTTCGCCGGATTTGCCGTCGGCTTGTCGATTTTGTTGATCGCGACGATTATCGGAACGTTCGCCGCCTTCGCGTGGTTTATAGCCTCGACTGTCTGCGGCATAACACCGTCATCGGCCGCAACGATAAGGATAACGACGTCTGTCGCCTGGGCTCCTCTGCTTCTCATCGCCGTGAAAGCCTCGTGACCCGGGGTATCGAGGAAAGTGATCTTCCCGCCTTCGATCTCGACCGAGTAAGCACCGATATGCTGAGTGATGCCGCCTGCCTCGCGGTCGACGACATTCGTGTGCCTGATCGCATCAAGAAGTTTCGTTTTGCCGTGGTCGACGTGTCCCATGACGGTGACTACCGGAGGACGCGGGACCATGTTTTCAGGCTTGCTTTCAGTGACTTCGATGAACGATTCCTCGCTGAGAGCGACGTTTTCAGCGGTAAATCCGAATTCTTCCGCAAGGAACTGCGCCGTGTCGTAAGGGATCTTGTCGTTTATGCCGAACATTTCACCCATAGCCATGAGCTTTGAAAGAAGCTGCGCCGCCTTGACGCCCATTCTTCTCGCAAGTTCGGCGACCTGGATGGAATCTTCGATCTTGAGTATCTTTTTTATGGCCTTTGTCGGATTCGGCGCGACAACCGGCTGCTGTTTGGCCTTTTTCTTGTCTTTCTTTTTCTTTCTGAAATCCTGGAATCCGCCGCCGTAGCTGCTTTCGCGGTCATCACCGAAGAACTGCGAGATATCCGCGCCTCTGAGCTTGCCTGTGACGACCAGATGGACAGAATCGTCTCCGCCACCGCGGCTCACGTTTTTCTTTTTGCCGCTGTGACGCTGCTGCATACCCGTGTTCTGAGCGACCGGAGCATCTGACTCGGGAATGACGACTTTCCTCTTCTTGTTCTTGTTTCTGAAGTCGCCGGAATAATCGTCCTCTTCCTCTTCGGATTTTTCCTCTTCCCTTTTGTGCTGAGGCCTTCTCTCCTCTTCCGGGGCCTCGTCTTCTTCGCCGTGCTCGGCAGCCGCGATCTTTCTGATCTCGTCTTCAACGCTGACTATCTTCTCTTCAGGCGATTCCGGTTCTTCCCTGACCTCTTCCGGCTCTTTCACCTCTTCCTGTCCGGCGGGAGTTTCGGGGGCTGCCTCTTCCGCTGCGACAGCAGGAGTTTCCTCAACTTTTTCTTCATTGACCTTAAGATCCTCAGCCGGCTTTTCAGGCTCTTTCACCTCTTCCTGCTGCACAGCAGAACGTTCATCCGACGGAATGAAACTCCTTTCTCCTTTTTTGCGGAGTATCGCTTTCGGCCGCGGTGCCTGAGGTTCCGGCTCTTCTTTTTTGGCTGTCTGGAATTTTTCTCTCACCATTGCTTCATGGTGATCCTCGACTTTGTTTGCAGTTTTGTATTCTTTTCCTGTCGCTTCTTTGAGGTACTCGATGAGGACTTTGTTCTCTATACCGAGTTCTCTTGCCAATTCACTGATACGCATTAAATATCCCCCGAAGTGAAATTATTCAGTAAATTCATATAAAACATAAGTTTTTCCGACTGCTTTGCAGGTTTCAGCGCAATTACCGAAACAGCTCTGCCGTCGAATTTTTTTCCTAAAACATCTTTTGAAAGAATCGTTTTAACACCTTTAAGTCCGGTCTTCTTTTCAAGTTCGGCCTCTGTTTTTTCCGATGCGTCGGCTGCGAAGAGAAGTGCCGAGAAGATCATCCCCTTTCCCGCCTCGTCGCAGATCAGGTTCTGACCTTTGAGCAGGACTCCGCTCCTGCGGCATATCGCAAAATAGTAGTCGAACGACTTTTCGGCCTGCATCCGGACGAAATCGATGATCTTATCCTGCGGGACACCGAAGGCAGAGCAGTTTTCGAAAGAGGAGAGCGCCTTTTTCGAACCGTAGATCCCAAGAAGACAACATTTGTCGAAATGGGTGTAGACAGAACGCCCCTCAAGCTTCTGAGTCCAGTCGGGAACAAGCGTCCCGCCAGCATTCACCCATCGCAAAAGATCTTCCTTCCCGGCCTTGCCGCCGCAGAAAACACAACTTCTTTCGGTCATGCTACTCCTTATTTTCCTTATCGTCCTCGCCGCCTTCTTCAAGTTTCGAGAAATCGAAGAAGGAATCCGGTGTTACTCTGCCGACTTTGTCGCGTTTTTTGCCGTTGAGTTCGTCGATGTGGATCTGCAGGCTGTAGCGGATCTGACGCGCTCTTCTTATGCTGAGTTCCGCGTTCTTGGCGAAAGATTCGGTATCGGGCTCGCTCTGAATGTCTGCAAGGGTGAGATAGCCTCTTTCGGCAAGGAACTGACCGAGTTCTTCGTTGATGCACTTGAGAGTCGTCGTCGGAACATCGAGTTTCTTTTCAAGTTCGTCGTCGATATTGATGACGCCCATGCCTTTTTCAAGCATCATGTTGGCCTGATCGATGATCGATTCAGCCTTTTCGACCGAAATGTCGGGAAGTTCAGCCAAAACTTCGGGAGCAACTGTCGTGAGGTCTTCCAAAGTGGTGTAGCCGAGTTTGATGAGCGAATCGGCGATGCTTTCGTCGATACCGTCGATGAAGAGGAGCCTTCTCTTGGCTTCTTCAAGCATCATCTGCATCTGGCTCTCGCTCTGGATATCGATGCTCCAGCCTGTGAGCTGGCTTGCAAGACGGACATTCTCACCGCCGCGGCCGATCGCTACCGAAAGCTGGTCGTCGGGAACGATGACATCCATGCTGTGCTCGTCGTCGTCAATGATGATCTGGGAGACTTCGACAGGCGAAAGAGTGTTGCAGATATATTTTACAGAATCTTCGTCCCACGGGATAATGTCGATCTTTTCCCCGCTGAGTTCGTGGACGACGTTCTGGATACGCGAACCTTTCATGCCGACGCATGCGCCGACCGGATCGACATCGTGGTCGATCGACCTGACGCTGATCTTTGAACGGTGGCCGGGATCACGTGCGACACCTTCGATCTTGACTATCTTCTCGGCGATCTCAGGAACTTCAAGTTCGAAAAGTTTGATGAGGAACATCGTGTTTATACGGCTGAGAAGGATGTTGCAGCTCTGCCCTGAAGCCGGTTTCTTGACTTCAAGGATGAACGCCTTGATCCTGTCGCCAGTTTTGAATCTGTCGGACGGGATCTGCTGAGTGTACGGAAGATAAGCCTCCGTTTTGCCGATATCGACGATTATGCCGGTCTTTTCGAAACGTCTGACCGTTCCTGTGATGATCTCCGACTGCCTGTTCTTGAACTCGTCGTAGATGATGTCGCCTTCAAGAGTCTTTATTTTCTGAAGGATGACCTGTTTAGCGACCTGTGCCGCGATCCTGCCCAGTTCATCGGCTTCCATTTTGATCCCGAGCGTGTCTCCGAGAGTCGCTTCCGGATCGATCTTGCGGGCTTCATCAAGCGAAATGTCGAGGAGAGGATCCTCGACTCTGTCGGTGACGAGCCTGAAATAGTAAGCTTCAAGAGTGCCCGTCTCGTCATCGTACATGATGTCGATATCGGCTTCCGTTCCGAGCTTTTTCTGGACGGCGCGGTAAAGAGCCTCTTTCACGATGTCGATGATAAGTTCCCTTTTGATACCTTTCATTTTGACCAGCTGGTCGATCAATTCCTTCAAATTAAAATCCATTACTTTTCTCCATTCCAAACTTCATTTATTTTTCTGACGAATCCTTTTGCTATCTTAAGTTCCGTTCCGTCTTCGGCGCGGACGACGAACTCTTCCTTTTCGTCATCGATCGAAACGAGTTCTCCGGTAAAGCGTTTTCTTCCTTCGACAAGTTCCGAAAGTTTGATCTTCAGCGTTTTTCCTATCTCGTCGTGCAGATCGTCCCACCTTCTCACCGGCCTGTCGAGACCAGGAGAGCTTACTTCAAGGTAGTAGCGGAAAGGAAACGGATCCTCCGCATCAAGGAAATCGCTCACGATCGGACTGAAACGTCCGCACTCGTCAAGCGAAATGCGCGTTTCGGGCGAAAGAGTGTCCAAATAGACCCTGAAAACACCGTTCTGACCCGTCGGCAGATCAAGCTCCACGATCTTGAATCCCATCTTGTTCGCCAACGGCTCCAATTTTAAAAAAATATCTTTAGCTCTGCCACTCCACATTTTAACAACCTCACTCTTTGGATTAAAAACTGCGAAAACACATGCAGAGAAATGAGACAAAAGAACCTCACGCCGCTATTTACCATCAAAAATACAAAAATCAAAAAAATTTTTAATGCTGTTTTGCTTTAGTCACAGATCACAGCGCATGATCTCTCAAAATCTCCCGCTAAGCTAGAAGGAGCGGCGCTTTAGCGACGAGGGTGTGTGTGCATTTTTTGCCGCCGCGAGTTCCTCTTCTGTCGCAGCCGGCTCCACTTATGGAAGCAGTTAAAGACAAGCGACAATCAAAATTTGTCCGACCATTGACTTATTAACGCAAAAGCATATTATACCGCCGTTGGTTGTGTTGAGGTCTTATGACACCTAAAGTTTTTAATAAAATAGTCAGCTTCCTGAAGAAGGATGTTGGTGAGATTTTTTCGGCTGACACGCTCAAAAGTATCGGAAAACTCGCGAACACTGATGTTTCCGATATTCTGAGCGATGCAAAGGCTTCAAAACTTCTCTCTGAAATAGAAAAAAATCCCTATAAAGCGGAAAATTACATTCAGCTTGCTGAAATATACCGCTATAAAAACAAGATCGACAAAGCTGTCGACGTATACCTCGGCATGGCTCAGCGCGAACTTAACATCAAGCATCTGGATCTCGCGGCGAGCTACATCAAAATGGGGCTCAATGTCGCTCCGGACAACGGCCTGCTCAACAAGTTCAGCGCGGATATCGACATGCGCAAAGGCAAATTTTCCGACGCTGCCGACAAATACCGCGCAGCTGTGAACTATTACATCAAAAAAGGTGACCGCATGACTGCGATCTATCTCCTCAACACGATAAAGGAGATGAACAAGGCGACGGTACGCGACCTCCTCAACCTTTCGAGCATCATGATACACGAAGATATGACGGCCGAAGCGGAGGATATCCTGATGTCGATCCGGGAAAGCCACCGGCGCGGAGAGGCAAGCAACGTCAGAGACCTTGAGGCGTGCCTGATGATGCTCTATTCGATGCACAAAAACGATGATCTCATCCTCGGAGAGCTGATAGAGGCAAGGATCGAGATGGGACAGTATGAAAGTGTCCTTGTCTTATTGAAAAAACTGATCGCGAAAGATCCGGAAAATGTCAACTTCCTCAAACGTCAGGCTTTTGTCTACAAAAAGATGGGGAATATCGACAACTGCGTGAAAATATTCAAGCTCATCGCTAACATCTACGCAAAGCAGAACAATCTCATCTACAGGAACATATACTACTATAAGGTCCTGAAATACGCTCCAGACGATGTAGAAGCACTTTCCGTCCTAAAAATGGACGACCAGATCCGCGACAAACTCGACAGCAAGATCGAAAACACAGACTCGAAGATCAAGATATTCGACCACTTGGAATTATGATCCGATGGGTTACGCAGAAATAACCTTGAAACTTCCGACGGACTACTCGGAAAAACTGCTGAAAAAACTCGTTTCGCAGGAAATCGGCAGCGAAGACATCTCTTTTCACATCATAAAAAGGAGCCTTGACGCAAGAAACAAGCGGGATATCCACTTTCTGACAAAGATCGGCGTGATTTCCGACCGTCTTTCGGGGAACGAACCCGTTATCGAAAAACTGCTGATCCCCGACAGACGCGGGACAGACAGAAAGGTCGTCGTCACAGGCTGCGGACCGGCAGGGATCTTCGCGGCGATACTCCTTCAGAGCGCAGGATTCTCTGTGACCGTCGTCGAAAAAGGGTGCGAAGTCAGCGAAAGAGCGGAAAGGATCGCACAGTTTGAAAAGACCGGCGTTTTCGATGATCTCGGCGGATACTGCTTCGGTGAAGGCGGTGCAGGGACATTCAGCGACGGCAAACTCACAAGCAGGACGAAATCGATCACACTTGAAAAAAACTTTATTTTTGAAGAGTTCATAAAAGCCGGAGCTCCGGAAGAGATCGCTTACGAAACATATCCGCATATCGGGAGCGACAATCTTAAAAAAATAATTCCCGCCCTCATTGACAAATTCAAGGGACTCGGAGGCAGAGTCTTCTTCGGAAGTGAAGTCTCCGAAATAAAGAGAAGCGGTGAAAGGATCACTTCTGTCGGCATCACAGGAAGGCATTCAGGCACGATCGACGGTGATTTTTTCATCTTTGCCAACGGTCACAGCTCGTTCAGGCTCTACCGGCTCCTCATTTCGGCCGGAGTCTTGTTCGCGCCGAAACCTTTTGCGATAGGATTCCGTGTCGAGCACATTCAGGAGGAACTGAACTTTTCGATGTGGCGCAAACGCTCTCTCCCCGGCGTGAAAGCGGCGGAATACCATCTGACGGCCGACTGCAGTCCGGGCCATGCTTTCACATTCTGCATGTGTCCCGGAGGAAAGATAGTCCAGTCTGCGCCTGACAGCATCTCGAGCGTCGTAAACGGCATGTCAGATTTCGCAAGAGACGGAAAATTCGCCAACAGCGCCGTCGTCACGCCATTCTCGCTTGAAGAATCCGCAAAAAGAGAGATCACGGCCGGAGCCGCTCTCGACATTCTTGAAGAGATGGAACACAGATTCTTCGACTACCGGCGGTCGTTCGATGTTCCCGCGGCAAGGATCTCAGACATCATCCGCGGCAGAAAAACGGCCGTTCTTCCCGAAACGAGCTTTCCTTTCGGCATCGCGGCTGCAGATATGAGCAGATTTTTCCCGGAAAGCGTCTACGGCAGGCTCAAAAAGGGACTGGAAATATTCTGCAGAAAACTCGACTGCTTTGAAAACGGGACGGCCATGGGCTTCGAAAGCAAGACCTCGGCTCCGATAAAGTGCCTCAGGAATGAAGATTTCACATCGGCTCCTTTTGCGAATCTCTACATCTGCGGAGAAGGAAGCGGCTACTCAGGCGGGATAGTCTCGAGTGCAGCCGACGGCATAAAGACCGCCATGAAGATCGCGTCACTGTGACCGGAAGACAGATCTGTCCCGGGAAAATTTTGGAAAAAACTGTCAGATATTGAAGTAAAGTTCGTATTCCTGAGGTGTCGGAGCGTTGTAGACATAGCGCGCTTCGGCCTTTTTAGCCTTGATCCAAAGGTCGATCAAAGCCTTCGGGAACGCCGGAAGAAGATATTCGTTGTCGGCTGCGAGACCGTCAAGAACAGCGTTGAGGTTAAGCGGGAACATTTTGCCGTTGTCCTTGTCGTGATAGTTCGTCTCGAGCGGATCGCGCCCTTTTTTGATGCCGTCGGCACCCGCAAGGATCATCGCGCTCAGGAAATAGTAGATGTTCGCAGTCGCGTCACCGGTCCTGTATTCGATCCTCTCTTCGCCTTTTGCAAGGTATCCCGGGATCCTGATCGATGCTTCACGAGAGCCTTTTGCAAATGTCGCGCTGATCGGAGCTTCAAAGCCCGGGACAAGGCGTTTGTAGGAGTTCGTGCTCGGATTCGAGAAAGCGAGGAGCGATCCTGTGAGACTGTGGTCAAGGATACCTGCGGTATAGTTGAGGGCTTTCTTCGAAAGGCCGTGCATTCCGTTGCCTGCAAAGAACGATTTGCCGTTTTTGACAAGGAACTGATGGACGTGCATTCCGTTTCCTGCGATGTTGTAGACAGGTTTCGGCATGAATGTCACGAAGATACCGTGTTCGCGCGCAACGTTGACGATGATCCATTTAGCCAGTGAAACTTTGTCGCCGGCTTCTGTAAGGCTGATGAAGTTGAGCTCGATCTCGAGCTGGGACGCGCTTACTTCGTGATGATGGTACTTGACCGGGATACCGAGCGCTTCCATAGCCGCTACGATATCGTTCCTCATATTGAAGTATTTGTCTGCCGGAGTAAGCCTGTGGTAGCCCTGCTGGATCCCGAAACGCGGAGCATCGCTGTAGTCCGGGCCGATCCCTTCCTGGCTCTGGACTTCATAGAAACTGTGCGAATATTCACTGGAATAGCGGACATCGTCAAAAGCGTGGAACTCAAGTTCGATAAGGACTTTCGCATCGTCGGCGATCTTCTCTTCCCTGAGGTACGCGGCCGTCTTTTTCGCGATATTGCGCGGATACTGGTCAAAAGGCTCGCCCGTCGTCAGATAAACGTCACAGAAAACATGCGCGATGACATGTCCTTCCTTCTCTTCCACAAAAGCTGTCGAAAGATCCGGTTTTGCGACCATGTCGGACTTGTCGACTTTTGCGTAACCGAAATTTGAAGCATCAAAACCGATTCCTTTTTCAAAGATCTTTTCCGAAATATAACCTTTGGGGAGCGTAACATGCCTGATCGATCCGTTGATGTCGAGCATAAGCAGACTGAGAAAATCAATGTTGTCAAAATTGCCGTCAAATTTTCTGAAATTCATATCAACCTCCTAAAAATAAACGAAAATTATCGGGTCAACTTAGCAGATAAAAACTTTATTTCAAGAATAACCGGGGATTAAGTTGAAAAAGTTGTCCCGTTAGATAATAATCCCACGGTTTTATTCTTTAATTTTGGAGGAAACAATGGAAGTTACGAACAAGGCTGTCATCGAAACGACGAAAGGAAAAATGGTCATCGCGCTCTACGGCAACGAAATGCCTATAACTGTCGCGAACTTCATCAAGCACATCGAAGCGAAATACTACAACAAGCTCATTTTCCACAGAGTCATCAAGGATTTCATGATCCAGGGCGGCGGAATGAACAAGTTCATGATGGAAAAAGCCGCTATGCTCGATCCGATAAAACTTGAAAGAAGCCCGCAGGTCCTTCACAAAAAATATGCGATCTCGATGGCGAGGACAAGTGATCCCAACAGCGCGTCGAGCCAGTTCTTCATCTGCAACACCGACTGCGATTTCCTCGACGGACAGTATGCGGCGTTCGGCGAAGTCATCGAAGGCATTGATGTCGTTGACGCGATCTCCGATGTCGCGACCCAGTCTGTAAAAGTTTACGACGATGTTCCCGTTGAGCCGATAATGATCACCGACGTCTACATGCTGTAATAGCGGATCCTGTTCTTTAATTCCGTATGATTTTTTTTGCATTTTTCCTATTTATTACTATAATTATGCGTTTTTGTTGGTGATTACACATTTTTATGGAGAAGGTCATGAAAAAACTTTTATTATGCTTTGTTTTATGTTCACTTTTTATCTTCGCAGGTTGCGGAAATTCTGAAGATTCTGTTTACGGAAATGATACCGATCCTCAGAACAACGATGAAGATGCAGACACGGACGATCAGACGAATCCGACAGACGATCAGACGAACCCGACAGACGATCAGACGAATCCGACCGACGATCCGACAGACCCGACCGACGATCCGACCGATCCGACAGACCCGACTGACCCGACCGACGATCCGACAGATCCGACCGACGATCCGACAGACCCGACGGACGATCCGACGAATCCGACCGATCCGACGAATCCGACCGATCCGACAGACCCGACCGATCCGACCGATCCGACAGACCCGACAGACCCTGAGATCGTATGCACCGGCATCTCTCTCAACCCGGAATCTTTCTCGCCCTACTACGAAGGATACTACTACGGAGTTGCAAGCGGCAGGCTTCTGACTGTCGGATTTTATAACGGCGTTGCAGTCGCGACCTACGATCTTTCTTCGGAAGCAAACAGCAATTACTCGACCTGCAGCGAATGTCTCGTTGTAACACAGAACCCCGGCAGCGAAAACGAAAAGACATTCTTCCAGGAAGAAGGAGCGATAGTTGTCAGCGAATACGATCCCGACACTTTCGGAATGAGTGCTACGATCACGGCAAAACTCGTTGAATCAACGATCGTCAACGATGTTTCTTCCCCTGTTCAGGGAGGTGCCTGCCTCGAGATCGAAACTGGCGTCGTCACTGCTGAAGACCATTCAGGCAAAACAGAGACCTGCGCTGATATTTACACTTGCTTCGACACCTGCGCCGAGAACGATGAAAACTGCCCCGGCGAATGTTATAGCAACAGCACGGCAGTCGCAAGGACACAGTATAACGACCTTGAATACTGCGGCAAAGAACACAACTGCAACGGCAACTACTACTGCTACTACACGAACTGCCTTGCAGAAGAAGAGATCTGCGGAATGAAGAACGATGAAAATTACAACATTCCTTACGGTCAGGTCACTATCAACGGCACGTTCAGCTATCTCCACGCTGACGGTGAAACTGAAATACTTTATTCCAATGCACTTGAAGCAGCTTTTGCTACCGGAACATTCGGGAACAACAATACTCCTATCGTAGATCCGACAGGTCAGCTGCTCTCTTATGCAAAGATCGCTCCTTTCAAAGACGTTCCTGAAGAGAAAAACATAACCCTCATCCAGACTTATAAAAATGACGGGAACTCCCACTCACCGACAGTCCACTTCGTAACGACTGTCACCGAACCCGGCGATTACACTTTAGGTCTCGGCGAATGGACGACTGAAGCCCGTATTTTCGTCAGCGAGACCAACAGTGGCGGCGAAAGAAGCTGTGACCACGCTTTCGGCATAGGCAACGTCACAATTTCAGCTATCAGCTGGACGACAGGTGCTACAACGATCTCAGTCAACGGCACCGCGACCCTTTACAGCTACAAAGCCGCTCCTCACTACGGCGGTGACATCTCCGGCGACGAGTGGGTTGCATGCGATCCTAAAAATTAATCCTGAATCTTGTTTTTTCCCTTTTTTTCCCTAAAATTCCCCGTTTTTTCTGTTAGGAGGCAAAAATGAAGAAACTAACACTCATCACTTTGATTTTATTGACAATTTTCGTCGGATGCTCGAAAAAGGACACTGAAGCATCCGCAAAAAAGGAAGAAATGAAATGGAACTATCCCGAAACGAAACGCGAACTTGTGACTGACGACTACTTCGGCACGAAAGTCGAGGACTACTACCGCCATCTTGAAAACAACGACTCGGAAGATGTCCAGAAATGGACGGCGGCTCAGAACGAACTGACTGAAAAAACGATCTTTTCGTGGGCGCAGACTCCGAAAATCGAAAAAAGACTCGGCGAAGTCTGGAATTACGACAAAATGCTGCCGCCGGTAAAACGCGGGAACAAGCTGTTCTTCCGCTATCAGACAGGCCTTCAGAACCAGCCTGTCCTCATGATGCAGCTTGCAGACGGAACGAAAAAAGAGCTCATTGACCCGAACACGATCGATAAGAACGGAACGACTGCGATGGACTGGTGGTACGCTTCGCCTAACGGAAAATACATTGCTTACGGCCTCAGTGAAAACGGCTCGGAACAGTCTGTTCTTCACCTTCTCGACACCGATTCTGGTGCTGAAGCGGACAAACCGATCGACGGCTGCCGCTATGCTTCAGTCGGCTGGCTTCCCGATGAAAGCGGTTTCTACTACACGAGAAAGCTTGACGGGAACCACGCCGGAGAGATCGACACCGAACAGAGCGTCCGCTTCCACAAGATCGGCACCGATGCCGAAAAGGACGAGATCATCGCAAAAAGCTCGATAAAAGAGGCTATCCTTGTCAGTTCGCTCGATGAAAAAGGGCTCTGGCTGCTTCTCACCGAATACCAGGGATCAAGCGGAAAGGCGAAACTCGCGCTTTACAACACAAAAACGAAAGAGACAAAGAAAGTCGTTGACAACTACGACAACATCTACGAAGGCGAAGTCTACGGCGGATACGCTTTCCTCAAAACAGACAAGGACAACGCCCTCAACTGGAAGATCGAGAAACTGAACTGCGAAACGCTCGAGTGGACGACGGCTGTTCCGGAACACGAAAAGGACGTCATCGAATTTTTCTCTATCTCAAACGGCCGCATCGTCGTTTCAAAGATGCACGATGTTGCAAGCAAACTCAGCATTTACGATCTTGACGGCAAAAACGAGAGAGAGATCCCCCTTCCCGCTCTCGGAAGCGCGGAATTCATCTCAGATCCGGTCAACAAAGAGATTTATGTCGCGTTCTCATCCTTCGCCTTCCCGCCTTCGATCTACGAATACACCGAAGAAACGGGCATGAAGAAGCTCTGGCAGGCTGAAGTGCCGGTAAAAACTGACGACATCGTCACCGAACAGGTCTTCTACACCTCGAAAGACGGCACAAAGATCCCGATGTTCATAATCTACAAGAAAGGACTTGAGAAAAACGGCAAGAACCACACTTTCCTCCGCGGCTACGGCGGTTTCAACGTAAATTACCCGATGTATTTTTCTGCTGTGAACGCAGTCTGGATCGAAACGGGCGGCATCATGGCGATCGCAAACATCCGCGGCGGCGGCGAATACGGCGAAAAATGGCACAGAGCGGGAATGCTCGACAAGAAGCAGAACACTTTCGATGATTTCGCTTATGCAATGAAATATCTTGCCGATGAGAAATACACCAACCCCCAAAAACTCGCTATCTGGGGCGGCAGCAACGGCGGACTTCTCACCGGAGCAATGGTCACGCAGTTCGGCGACCTTTTCAAAGCGGCTGTAGTCGCAGTCCCGCTGCTCGACATGCTCCGCTTCCACAAATTCCTCATCGGAAGATACTGGGTGAGCGAATACGGCTCAAGCGACAACAAAGAGCAGTTTGACTACATCCTCAAATATTCGCCTTACCAGAATATCAAGAAAGGCGGCTCCTTCCCGGCAGTCCTTCTCACGGCAGGCGAACACGATTCACGCGTCCATCCGATGCATGCAAAGAAGATGGCGGCTGCCCTTCAGCACGAAAACAAATCCGACAACCCGATTTTCCTCTGGGTCGAGACTAAAGCAGGCCACGGTCAGGGCAAATCGATGCAGGCACGTATCAAAGAATCTGCAATGGAGATCGGTTTCTTCCTTAAAATGCTCGGCGTAGAGTGATCATCTGCACCTATCCCAAGACACAGGGACATTATTCACGGTGTCTCAAAAATCTCTTTTTGACATAATGCCGGCATTCACTATAATGCGGCGGTTTTACTGGCTTATTGCAAAGGCTCGCATGCGATCTTATGCTTTTCCTAAAATCATTCTTTTCGACCTCGACGGCACTCTCATAAACACGATGGAAGGTTTTGCAGACCTCGCGGGAGAGCTGATCGAGCGGGATTACGGCGTTCCTTTTCCTCAGGCGCGGCGGAACTACATCACGACAAGCGGCATCCCCTTTAAATGCCAGCTTGAAGTCATGTTTCCAAAGGATCCGAGGAATTTTGAAGTTCAGAAAGAATTCGAAAGACGCAAGCTGGATGTCTTTTTCAATATGCGTCCGGACGAAGACACTGTCGAAGCGATCAAGAACCTCAGAAAGATCGGGATAAAGACAATAGTTTCCTCAAACAACTACTTTGATTTCGTCCAGCGTTACTTTGCTGCTCAGCCGGAATTTGTTTTTGACGAAATCCTCGGATACCGTGACGGTTTTGCAAAAGGACGCGACCACTTGAATTATGTCGTGCAGCACTTTGATATCGCCAAGGACGATATGATCTTTGTCGGGGATTCGCTCCACGACGGAGATGTCGCGAAAGAGCTGGAGATCCCTTTCATCGGCAGGATCGCTATAAGGACCAGAGAAGAGTTTCTCGAAAAATTTCCGAATATCACGTGCGTGGACAAGATTTCACAGATTTTTGACATGTTCAAGGAGTATAAACAATGCAGATAATCATTCTGGCGGCCGGGCTCGGCTCGCGTTTAGGAAAAGGACTTCCTAAAGCGCTCGTTCCGGTCTGCGGCAAAACGATGCTTCAGTACCAGTATGAATGGACACGTATTTTCAAGCCCGAAAGGACCATCGTCATCGGCGGATACCACTTCCCCGAAATGAAAGAGTTCTGCTCAAAGAACTTTGACGATGTCACCTTGATCGAAAACACAAGATACAAGGAACAGAATCTCTATTCGCTCCTTGCAGCAGAAAGATTTTTCGACAAAGACACACTTATCATGAATGTCGACCACATCTACCCCGTTTCTTTTGCTGAAAGAACAGCCGGAGAACTTGGCAGGGTGAAGGATTATGCGATCTTTGCCGACACCTGCAGAAAACTTTCCGATGACGACATGAAAGTCTTCATCAACGAAAGCGGCAAAGTCGAAAAAATATCGAAAAAACTGACTCTGTGGAATGCCGGCTACATCGGGATGTCATTCATAACAAAGGATTTCTGGCAGCAATACCGCATTGCTGCAACCAAAACAGCTGAAACGGCAAAAGAAAAAGCTGTCGTCGAGATGGTCATTCAGCAGCTTGTCGATGACGGATTTTATCCTTCGATCATAAATTCCGATGATATGACTTGGTATGAGATCGATACTCCGGAAGAACTTCAGTTCGCGGAATCAAAACTTTCCTGATTTTTTAGTACGGACACTTGGGATCGTCACCGCTCCCGCAAGTTGCGTTTGCCTGAGACGGAGCCTGCTGTATACATGTGCTTGAATCCCATCCGCATGCGCCGGTATTGCCCTGCTGATCCTGCTCGCAGCAGCTTTCGATGAGCATTCTGTAGCCTGAAGCCTCTTCTTCTCCGATCTTGTTGCCCCAGCTTTCGCATGTTTCCATACATTTTATCTTTGCGTCGGTGTTTTCAGCGTTGCTCTTCGGGTAGCCGCCGCACTCAGTCTCGATACAGGTCTTGATCTCTGAGCAGCTGCAGAACTTGTGGCACAAGGTCACACCGTATTCCGTGCAGTTTTTATTGCAGAAAGCGCTGCCTGTTCCGGCTTCATACATCGCTTCGCCGTTTGAATCCTTTATTTCACCGCAATCGACGAAAGCATTGTTGCCATCCTTGGGATCGCATATTTCATAATTGTCGACGACACCGTTTCCGCAGGTGAGGTGGGTTTTGCATGCATCTGTCTGGAACTTGCAGAACTCGTTGATGCACTCGTCTGTGACTACCGGACAATTCTGTTCGAGACAGGTCATCATCGTGTCGTATATGTTTTTAGCCGCCGGCCATGTTTTATCCATACAATCAGCTTCGCAGTTCGAATCGCTGCATTCCTGCGTGCATTCGTAGACCTGATAGCAGGTGAGCGCATTGATATCGACGCAGGAATAAGTGTCCCAGCCTGTGCACTCTGAATTGCAGACAGCGTCGTTTATCGGCTGATACTCCTGGTCAGCAGTATTGAGCTCCTGACACGGCTTAGTCTCTTTGTTTTCGCAGACCTCACCTTCGTCAAGCACTTTGTTGCCGCATCTCTGTGTTGGATTGCATGTATAATAAGCATCGTAGCAGTTTTGGCTGAGGCAGCTGTCATCCGTGACACCGCCGCATGCCGCAGCACATTTCTCGAGGTCCTCATATTTGACAAGTCCTTCGTCTGTTCCGCTCTTTTTGCATTCTTCGATGCAGTTGGCGTCTCCGGCACAGCCTTTTACGCAGTTGAGGATCAGCGAGCAGGGTTTGTTCTTTCCGCCTTTGGAACAGTTCATCGTTTCCCATCCGCGGCAGTCTCTTCTGCAGATCGCATCGCCTTCGGTGAATCCCGCCTGAAGATCAGTGCAGGGTTTAGTTTCACCCTGTTCACAAGCTTCTCCGCTGTCTTTCTCAAAGTTTCCGCACTTGTCGGAAGGATCTCTCGGAACGCATTTGCTTGTATCGTAACCTGAACAGTTGGATTTACATACAGCCTTACCCTCCGGCCAGAAATGCCCTGCTTTCCAGCAAGCCACATCGCCGTCACATGTTTCCCCATCTTCGATCCTGCCGTTTCCGCACCTCTGGACTCCCGCATAATCGTCATCGCCGCTGCCCGACCCGCTGCCGCACGAAACAAGCGTTGCAATGCAAAAAACAAGGATTGAAACCGTTAAAAATTTTCTCATTTAAAACTCCTCTGGTCAAAAAATCAACAACGGAGGGATTTTAAGAAAAAAACTGAAAAAGGCAAGAGTCTTGTTGCCGCGCCGCCAGGGCCATCGTTAGGACGAAACGGCGTAACGACGTTACGTCAAGATTTGGCAGCGGCGCCTAATACATTTTTCTGATTTCGATCCCTTTGAGATAGAATTTCAGGATCTCGTAGTGGTTCTTGCCGAGCTTGGCCATTCCCGCCATGCCCCACTGGCAGACGCCGACACCGTGCCCCGCACCTTTGCCTGTAAAAACAAAAGTCCCGCCGCTGTTCGAGACTGTGAAATCGTTAGACCAGATCACCGAAAAGCCGACAAGTTCGCGGAATTTGTTGACCGGCATCTTTTTTCCGTCGATGACAACGGATTCGACCCTTGTCTTTCCGCGCACCGTTTTGAGCGACTTTACCGACTTCACACCGAGTTTTTTCGCAAGATCGGCCGGTTTTATCTTTCTCGTCCAGCGGTAGAGCGACGATTTTGAGCAGTAAGGACATGAAAGCTGCTGCAGATGAGGCTCATCCATTTTCCAGATCTCGGCAGAACTTGAGACAGTGCCGCCGCAGGTCGAATGAAAATATATTTTCGCAGGATTGCTCCCGAGCGTTATCACCTCGCCTCGCGTAGCATCGACCGCCTCGACTGAAGAGACATCCTCCTTTCCGAGTCCGTCGTAGACCTGGTCAAGAACTGTCGGAGCAAGGTCGAAATAGGTGCTCCTCGGGTTGAACATTTTCTGATATACCGCGAAAGTCCTCGCCAACACCGCCTGCGTCTTTTTCGCCTCGACAGGCCATGAAGGGATCGCCTCTTTGTTGATGACGCCCTTGACATAATCTTCGATGTCGAGCTTGTTCACGACAATGAGTTTCGAGTTTTTGAGGTAAACTTCGATCTCACCCCGGAACATCCTTCCTTCGACTTTCAGCGGAATGAGCTCCGAAGAGAATTTTATCATATCCTCCTTGAAAACTCTGTTCCCGACCTTGATCCCGCCTGACTGCGCGGAGATCTGGAAACGCCCCTGGACAGAACTCAGGACTTTGTCGTTCTTATTTTTAATTTCGGCATCACCCTCGAGAGAGAACGAAGAGACCTCTGTTTTTATCCCGATCCTCAGGAAGTGGGTGAAACCGTTCGAAAGACCATCGTCGTCAAGCAGTTCATCGACATCAAAAGCATGAAGCGGAAAAATAAATGTAAAAAAAAGGATTGGGAAAAAGATTCTTCTAAAAAAATTCATCAAGAAGCTTATTTGAGCCCGTATTTTTCCTTGTATTCCATGATCGCTTTGTGGAGAGCTTCCGAAGCAAGGTTTGAGCAGTGCATTTTTTCCGCCGGAAGACCGCCGAGCTCGTCAGCAACGATGTCTCTCGTGACTTTGAGAGCTTCATCGATGTGCTTTCCTTTGACCATTTCGGTCGTCATCGATGAGGTCGCGATAGCCGCGCCGCAGCCGAAAGTCTCGAAGGAAATGTCTTCGATTATCCCTTCAGGATTGATGCGGAGGAAAATTTTGATGATATCGCCGCACGCCGGGTTTCCGACTTCGCCGATCGCGTTCGGGTTCTCGATTTTTCCGACATTGCGCGGATGAAGGAAGTGATCCATAACTTTTTCTGTGTAATTCATGATTTTCTCCTATCTTAATGTTTGTCTGAGTTTACAAATTCATCGTAAATCGGTGAAAAACTGCGAAGAAGAGAGATCGTGCTCTTCAAAGTCTCCACCGTGTAGTCAACATCTTCGAGAGTCGAATGTTTTCCCAAAGAAAAACGGATGCTCGAATGAGCCTCTTCCGGATCGCCGTTCAGAGCTGTGATGACATGGCTCGCCTTGAGGTCGCTCGACGAACACGCCGAACCTGTCGATACCGAGATCCCTTCAGTGTCAAGCTTGAGAAGGATACCTTCGCCTTCAACGAATCTGAAAGAAATGTTTGAAAGCGTCGGTACTCTGTGCGACGGATCACCTACGACCCTCGTGTAGGGGATCTCTTCAAGGACTCTCTTTTCAAGATGATCCCTGAGAGCGGCGATTCTCTTTGCCTCGGTGTCAAGTTCTGCGACAGCGAGCTCTATTGCCTTTCCCATGCCGACTATGCCGACGACATTTTCTGTTCCGGGACGCTTTCCCTTTTCCTGATGTCCGCCTGTAAGAAGGTTTTTCAAGACTCTTCCGCGCTTTACAAAAAGAGCGCCGACACCTTTGAGACCGTAGAATTTATGAGCGGAAATCGTAAGGAAATCGCAGCCGATCTTTTTGACATCGACCGGGATCTTGCCGACTGCCTGAACAGCATCGACATGAAAAAGAATGTTGTGCTCATGCGCGATCTTTCCTATCTCTTCGACCGGATAGATGTTTCCGATCTCGTTGTTTACGAACATCGTCGAAATGAGGCCGGTGTTCTCCTTTATCGCGCCGCGGATGTCATCAAGGCTGAGGTTCCCCTTTCCGTCGACAGGCAGATAAGTGACTTCAAAGCCCTCTTTTTCGAGTGCTGCGGCCGTGTTGAAAATGCTCGGATGCTCGACCGAAGTCGTGATGATGTGGTTTTTCTTCGCGTTTCTGCCAAGCCCAAGCATATATCCGCGGAGAACAGTGTTGTTTCCTTCGCTTGCGCACGAATTGAAGTATATCTCAGCGGGATCAGCGTTTATCGCAGCTGCGACTTTCGCTCTTGCCGCCTCTACTGCCGTTCTGACGATCCTGCCGTCATAGTGTCTGCTCGAAGGATTGCCGCCGAGTTCGGTAAGAAACGGCATGATCTCGTCAACGACTTCTTTCCTGACAGGCGTTGTCGCACTGTTGTCGAAGTATATTCTGTGTGTCATCCTAAAACCTCTAAAAAAACAATAAATTCACGGACGCTAATATAATTTCAACTTTTGCTTTGTCAATCCGAAAAATTTACATTTTTTCCGTTTTTTTTAACATCTGCCGTTATTTTTCCGACGGAGAGGGATCATGGCGAAACTTTACTTCAGATACGGCGCGATGGGTGCGAGCAAAACCTCGAACGCGCTTATGGTGGAATACAATTACTTCGAGAGGAACCAGAACGCCGTCATTTTCAAGCCTTCGATCGACACGCGCGACGGCATCGACATCGTCAAAAGCAGGGTCGGACTTGCGAAAAAGGCCTGTATTTTAAGCCCGGACGACGATGCGTTCGAAACTGTCAGCATAATGAACGACTCAACGAAGATCGACTGCGTGATCATCGACGAAGCCCAGTTCCTCACACCGGCTCAAGTCATGCAGCTCTGCCGCGTAGTCGACGAACTCAACATCCCCGTCATCGCTTACGGTCTCCGCGCCGATTTTGCAGGCAATCTCTTTCCCGGGAGCGAACGTCTGCTCGCCATGGCCGACACGATCGAGGAGATAAAGACTGTCTGCTGGTGCTCGAAAAAAGCCATCATGAACGCAAGAGTCGTTGACGGCAAAGTCGTCAAAGAGGGTGAGCAGGTCATGCTCGGCGGCAACGAAAGCTATGTCGCACTTTGCAGAAAGCACTGGGCTGAAGGAAATTTAGGGGACAAATAAAAAAGCGGACCTTTCGGCCCGCTCTTCAAAATTACTGAAGCTCCTCAAGAGCCGTTTTCGCTTTAAGGAAAAATTCGTTTGAAGGCATCAAGGTCTTTGTGAGAAGCGTGAAGATCTCTTTAGCTTTTGCCTTGTCGGTCTCTCTTTTTCCGTAAGCTTCCCAGTACATCGATTTAGCCGTGACATTGATCGAGTTCATACCGTTGAGCGCGATCTGGTTGTTTCTGTCGATCCTGAGAGCTTCCGCAAACGCTCTTCTTGCACCGATAAGATCCTTTTCGTTGAGCTTCTGAAGGCCGCTCTTCGCAAAAGCATCCGCCTTGAGGTTGTAGATATCGGTCGATCCTTTGACATCAACGACTTCTCTCGATTTCGTGACTTTGTATTCGTCTTTGAATTTAGCACGGATCTGTTCGAGCTCTTTTTCGTCGATCTCTTTGGTCTTATCCTCGTAATTCTGCTCAGCTTCTTTCTTCTTTGCAACAGCTTCCTTCTTGTCTTCAGCCGCAAGTTGTTTCAGATCTTTCGAGAACTGCGCCTTTTCCTCTTTTCTCTGAGCCTCTTCCTCGTCCCATTTTTCGTTTTTCTCTTTCCATTTGGTCTGTTCAGCTACAAGGATAGCCTGACGCTCTTCCTTTCTCTTCTGTTTTTCATCGTTAAGTCTCTGGACTTCCTCTTCCCACTGTTCTTTCTGTCTTTTCTGAGCGTCTTTGTCATCGACCTGTTTCTGAGCATACTTGTTCTCTATTGCTTCTTTCTTAGCTTTGTATTCCTCATCGGTCTTGTCGTATTTTTCCTGCCAGGTCTTCTCGTATTTCTGGTTGTCTTCCTGATTCTTTACCTGGATATCGTCTCTCTTGTCAGCCCACTTTGCGTTGGTTATAGCGATGTTGGCATCGATACCCTCGTTTTCCTTGACAAGGCGGTCTTTAGCATTTTTGTCAGTCCGCTGTTTGTTGTCGAGATCTTTCTGTCTTGCAGCAGCCTCTTTGTTCCAGGTTTCGGACTGTTTGCTGCGCTCTTTCTCGCGGGCTTCGATCTTGCGGTCTCTGTCTTTCTGAGCCGCTGCGATCTGGCTGTCGATGTTCTTTTTGAAAGCATCCTTTCTCTGCTGGAAAGCCTTGAAGTTGGCTTCGGCTTTTTTCTTCTCGGCCTGCTGGTTCTTCTGATATTTCGTATTGTCCTTGTTGAGTTCGTCGCTCTTCTTGGCGAGTTTCATGTCGATCTCCATGCTCTTGTTTTCGCATGCCTGCTCGACAGCCGCCATTTTCTTAGCGACAAAGCCGTCTTTTCCGCCTTCGTGTTTCGAGATCTTTTTGTTGGCCGCATCAAGCTGTTTTTTAAGAGCCGGAGTCTCTTTTTCAGCGATCTTAGCTTCGATATCGGCCTTTTCCTTGTTCAGTTTTTCGAGTTCTTCGGTGAAAGCCTTTTCCGCATCTGCCGAAGCCGCCTCTCTGTTCTTTGCGCACTCAGCATCCGCCGCGGCCCTTTCCTTTTCGATATCTTCCTGATACTTCTGCATTACTTCTGCGTTTTTGAACATATATTCTTCAGTCGCAGCATCGTATTTTTTGAGTTTTTCACGCTCTTCAGATTCCTGAGCATCGTAATCCTGAAGTTTTTTGTTGAGGTCGTCGAACTTAGCCTGATATTCTTTCTCTACTTCGACTTTGTATTTTCTGTCCTCGTCCTCGTTTTTCATCCTGACTTCTTCGTTCTTGGACATGATCTGCTTTTCGTTCTCGTCGAACTTTTCCTGCTCGCCGGTCATTTTCTTGTCAAGTTCGGAGATCTTGTCTTCGTTCGCTTTTTTCTTTGCTTCAAGAGCGAGAACCGCTGCCTCGGTCTTTTTGTTGCCGGCTTCAAGTTCGTCAGCCTGCTTTTTGTAGCGAGCTTCCTTTTCCTCTTTCATCTTTTTGAGGATGTCGCCGTATTTCTTGTCGGTTTCGGCCATCTCTTTTGCCATTTCCTTTTCGTACTGGGCCGAAAGAGCGTTCGAACCTTTCGTTACACCTTTTTCCCTCTGCTCGAAAAGAGTGAGTTTGTTCTCGAGTTCGACGATCTTCTGTTCGATCTCGCTGTCGTCCTTCTCCCACTGATACTTCATAGCTTTGATCCTTTCCGAAAGCTCTTTGTATTCAGTGTCCTTCTGCTGTTTCGCAGCCTTGGAGTCATCATCGTATTTTTTGAGTTTTGCTTCTCTTTCAAGGATCCTCGCATTGAGCCATGCATCGGTCTCAGCGATCTCTTTCGCCCTTTCCTTTCTCAGTTTTTCGCGCTGTTTCTCAAATTTCGCATGGATAGTATCGACCGTGCGGATATCCTTTTCGCTCGGATCGGAGTATACGACTCTCTCGACAGCATCCTTTCTGTAAACACGGTATTTTGAGCTTGAACCGAGTTCAAGGATCGCTTCGTCGAGTTTTTCCGCCTTTGCGATTATCGGAATAGCTTCGTCGTAGTTCTTAGCCTTTATCGCAGCGTTTGCGCGCTGGACGAATTTTGCGATCTCCGTGATGCTCTTTCTGAGTTCTTTCGCTTTGACATCTCTGTCCGCAGCGCCGTCAAGCGCCTTGTCCGCAGCTTTGAGATCGCCTTCCGCATAAGCTTCGAGCGCCTCTTTTATAGCGGAATCGGCATTCGATTTTTTAGCCGGTTTTACAGGTTCTTCCTCTTCCTCCTCGGGTTCATTCTTTTCAGTGACCTGAGACGAGAGCATTTTTGTCCAGACTTTCGTAAGTTTCGACGCTATCTTTTCAGTCGAAGCGCCTTTCTCGAAGTTCACCTTCTCTTTTTCAAGATTGTTGCCCTCTCCGTCGATGAGGAAAGTCTCGACTATCGTTTTTCCGCTCTTTTTGACGAATTTCATCTTGGAAAAAATATAAAAATCGGATTTCTGTTTTGCCTTCGAGATGAATTTTTTCTGGCAGCCCAGGTTCTCACCGCATTTTGCAAGGGCCTTTTTGACCTTAGTGCCTATAGAATCGGTAAAAATGGAAGCATCGGCGCCCTTTATCTCATCGAGGACTTCTTCCACCGAAGTGTCGATATCCTCGGCAGCAAGACGGTCACCCTCGACCGCAGCCATAGGAAATACCGCAACTGTTCCCGCAAAAGCGGCACTCGTCATAAGGACGATAAAAAGTGACATCAAAATCTTCAGACTTTTCAAAATTTTCCTCCAATATGTGATTTTCAATGAAACACCGCACACAAAAGCACGACATATAACTAAAATTAAATTTCTAAGTCAATATTTTTTTGTCAGCGCACAGGAAAGAGGCTATTCGATCCCCAGAATTTTGTGAAGCTGGAGCTGCAGACGGATATTTCTGCGGCCTTTTATGAACTTTTCGACCGCCGCGAACCACTCGCCGCCGTTTTCGAAGACCGGGCTCAGATATGTTTCCACGCCGTCAAGAAGCGGAAGTTTTTCATCAATAAAATCAAGATCTTCCGTGTTTCCAGCGACAAATTTTATCCACCCTGCCCCGCTTTTTTTCAAAAAACCGATATTGCGCTCGTCGAAAAGCGGATTCCCCGATGACGGAGTCTTCCAGTCTGTCGAAAAATAAAGAGCTGAATCTGTTTCTGCCTCGGAAAATCTGCGGTAGAGCGGTTCAAGCTCGAAACTTCCGTTGGTCTCGACTGATATTCTTTTGCCGCGGAGCAGTTTCAGAAGTTCAAGAAGTTCATCCGGCTGGCAGAAGGGCTCGCCGCCTGTGACGCAGATATCGAAAATATCAGATCTGTTGAGTTTTTCCGCGACAGATCCCGGCGTTTCAAGGTAAAATGAATCACCTGACAGAGCCTGTTTCGTGTCGCAGTACGAACAGTTGAGGTTGCAGCCGAAAAACCTGATAAAATCGGAAGGATAGCCCTGAAATCTTCCTTCACCCTGAAGCGAAGTGAAAACGGAGTGGAGTTTCATGCTAACTGATTTTTTTCTCAACGATCGCAAGGATCTCTTCAGCTTCCTTGTCAACGACTTCGAGAACTTTGTTCATCGCATTGAAAGTCTCGCCGTAGAAAGGATCGTCCTTCGCGAAATTCTTGAGGTTGATCTTGACATTGAGAGCAGCCGCCTTGACACCTGCCTGAACAAGCAGCGCACCTACTCCGGCATCGCTTGCAGCGTTTATGTTGCCGAATTCGCCGACGGTTTTGAGGTTCGGAAGAAGCTCGTAAGTTTTCTCAAGAACGTGAAGCGGAACTGAAATAGCGTATTTGTTTGCTTCGTCCATATTTTTGTCTGCAGCTGCGATCTCATCGGGATTTCCAGCTTTTTTAGCCGCGTTCTGAGCTTTCATCGCAGCCATCATGATGTTGAAAGCGTTGGTGTCTTCGTCGATGAGATGAAGAAGTTCCGCTCTTCTTACCTGCATGTCTTTCGCGACAGTATTCATCTTTTCGTTATGCTCTTTGTAGCCTTTTTTGTTGTAAGTGAGGTTTGCGACCATGCTTCCAAGCGCAGCAGCCAATGAGCCGCAGAGAGCCGCGACTGAACCGCCGCCGGGAGCCGGAGCGTCACTCGCCAGAAGATCGGAGAACTCGGTTACCGTGATATCGGAAAGTCCTTTTGTCTCTTTGACCATGTATTCGATGACCTTTTCTTCGGGTTTGAATTTGACTACATCGCTGAGTCCCAGAGACTGTTCTGCGATCTTAATGAGCTCGGCTTCGCTCTGACCTGCGCATGTTCCCTGTTTTTCAAGGTAGTGGATACCGGCTTCGATGAGAGCTTCTTTCGGAAGAACGCCGACTATCTCGCTGCCTGTTACACGAAGCCCCTTCTCTTCCGCAAGTTTCGAAGCGGCGTCAAAAACGTGGAACATGTTGGTTACGTGGTAATTCGTAAGGTTTATAGAGATCTGCGCCCTTTTGAAGTCATCGACATACCAGCCGATAGCCTTGCAGTTTTTGAACATGCCGGGGCACATGACTTTTTTGCCGTTTTCATCCAGTACCGGATTTCCGTCCGCATCTTTTTTGGGATATCCCTGCTCGCGGAGCCTGAGCGCGATAGCATTCGCCTTTTTCGCGTTCGTCGTGTTGAGGTTGATGTTGTAGGCAATGAGGAAATCACGCGCCGAAACAGCGGTAGCACCTTTTGTCGGACGGAATTCCGCCGGTCCGAAATCGGGTCTCCACTTCGGATCTTTGAGTTTTGCCTCAAGTCCTTCGTATTCGCCGGAACGGACTGTCGCAAGGTTCCTTCTCTCGGGGCTTGTAGCTGCGTATTCGTAAAAATAAACCGGATAGTCGAGTTCTTCACCGAGTCTTTTGCCGAGGTCGTGCGCGATTTCGACACATTCGTCCATCGTTACGCCGCTGACCGGAATAACGGGGCAGACATCACATGCACCGAAGCGGGGATGAGCGCCTTTGTGGTGACGCATGTCGATGAGTTCGTGACTCTTTTTTACAGCGGCAAAAGCGGCCTGTTTCACAGCTTCCGGCTCACCGACAAACGTGACGACCGTTCTGTTCGTATCGTATCCGGGATCGACATCCAGCAGTCTGACACCGCTCACCTTCTTGATCTCAGCAGTGATCTTGTCGATCACAGCCATATCTCTTCCTTCTGAAAAATTGGGAACACATTCGATGATTTTAGTCATTGCAAACTCCATAAATTATTAAAACAGCAAATTTTCGCGTGAGAGTATATTTTGAAATAATCAAGTCAAGATTTTCAGTTGAAATGAATGTTACCAGAGTTTTGAAAAAAACGGCTCAAGAAAAGCAATAAATTCATTGTATAGGTTATTTCTGTGGACAAGAACGAAAGCGGACGTGACAATTACCGGAAGAACCATTAAAATAAAATACTTATACTCGTGCATCGAGATCTCCCGTATGAACTGCTCGTCGGGATAGAGATCGGATATCCTGAGTTTCTGACGCGGCCACTCCTGAGCATAACCCAGGTTCACCTTCCGGCTCTCCGCGATCTGCGCGGCTTCGGTCTGCGTCAGTTTTTTCTGTCTCGGCTTGAAATCAGCCGATGTCGCCATCGTAAGTCTTGCCATGCCGCCTCTCAGCCTTTAAGAGCTTCAAGCCCCGGGATCATCCCGCCGTTTTTAAGAAATTCAAGCGCCGCAGTGCCTCCGGTGAAAAGATAGTCGAATTTACCGGCAAGTCCTGCCCTTCTGAGCATCTCCTCCGTGTCTCCGCCGGCTGCGACTTTGTGGATCGGGAGTTTCGATATCCTTTCCGCAAGCTTCAGACTGCCGGCTGAAAACTGAGGTCTTTCATATACACCGAGCGGGCCGCTCCAGAAAAGGTGCTTGCACTCTGCGATCTTTTCGGCAAAAAGTCCGACCGTTTCGGGACCGATGTCGAAAGGCTCCATCCCTTCCTGAAAAGAGCCGCTTTTGCATACGACAGGCTCGGTCGAATTGACAGTTTCTGCAACTGTGTGGTCGACCGGGAGCACGATCTCGACCTTTCTGACTTTCGCGCTTTTCAAGATCTCCTTTGCGAGCGGGATCTTCTCTTCGTCGACAGAGGCTGCACCGGCATTGAGACCCTGCGCCGCCATGAAAATATATGCGAGAGGCCCTCCGAGTATGATCTTGTCGGCGACTTCGAGCATCGGGCGGATAAGCGAGATCTTGTCGTTCACATTGGAGCCGCCGAGCATGATGCACAGGCCGTTTCCGTGCTCGAGACCGATGAGTTTCGAAAGCTCATCGATCTCCTGTTTCACAGCAAAACCGGCACCTTTCGTATCGACGAAACGCGGAAGAAGGGCAATGGATGTGTCTTTTCTGTGGCAGACCCCGAAAGCATCGTTTATATAGACATCGCACATTTTTGCGAGGTCACGCGCAAAAGCCGACGACCCCTTCTTTTCGTCACTGTTGAATCTGAGATTTTCAAGCACGAGTATCTGACCGGGCTTAAGATCTCTCACCATCTGCATAGCTCCCATTCCGACGCAGTCCTCGAAGAAATAGATGTCCTGTTCGAGGATCTCCGCCAGTTTTGCCGCAAAAGGCTCAAGGGTATACTGAATATCCTTTTCGCTCTCAGGTCTTCCGAAATGCGAAGCGATGATCAGGCGCGCATTGTGCTCAAGAATGTGCTTTATCGTCGGGATGGACTTTTCCATCCTTTCAAAATCGGCGATATTGCCCTCTTCGTCTACAGGGAAGTTGAAATCTGTCCTGAGGAAGACCCTTTTTTCCCTGATCGCAAGTTCGTTCACACACTTGATGCCGAGAGTATCAAAAAAACCCATCAGATCCTCCGTCTAAGCAAAAAGTTTCCTGAGGACGTCGAACATTCTGTTGCTGTAGCCCCACTCATTGTCGTACCAGCTGAGCAGTTTGACCATATTTCCCTGCATTACGGCAGTGTTGAGCGAATCCAGGATAGACGAGTGCGGATCGCCGTTGAAATCGTGCGATACGAGCGGCTCGTCGCAGTATCTGAGGACGCCTTTCATCTGGCCTTCTGCGTACTCTTTCATAAGAGCGTTGATCTCTTCAGCGGTCGTTTCCTTTTCGATAACGAAAGTCGCGTCTACAAGGCTTACGTTGGGTGTCGGGACTCTTATCGAAATGCCGTCAAGCTTGCCTTTGAGCTCAGGAATGACGAGGCTGATTGCCTTTGCAGCGCCTGTCGTCGTCGGGATCATGCTGACTGCGCCCGCTCTTGCTCTGCGGAGATCCTTGTGCGGAAGGTCGAGGATGCGCTGGTCGTTCGTGTAGGAGTGGATCGTGGTCATAAGACCGTGTTTGATCCCGAAATGCTTGTGCATGATGTAGGTTATCGGAGCAAGGCAGTTCGTGGTGCAGCTTGCGTTCGAAACGATGTTGTGTCTCTCTTTGTCGTAGAGATAGTCGTTTACGCCGTATACGATCGTCATGTCTTCGCCCTTTGCCGGAGCAGAGATGAGGACTTTTCTTGCACCCGCTTCGATGTGCAGGTTTGCCTTTTCTCTTGCCGTGAAGCGGCCTGTGCACTCAAGCACTGCGTCGATCTTCATATCTCTCCACGGGAGATTTTCGGGATCTTTTTCAGCCAGGATCTGGACTTCGCGGCCGTTTACCGTGATCGAAGATTCGCCGGCTTTGACTTCTTTGTCCCAAATGCCGTGAACAGAGTCGTATTTCAAAAGATGAGCCAGAGTCTTAGGATCGGTAAGGTCGTTGATGACGACGATCTCGACATCCTCGCTTCCTTCGGCGATTCTGAAAACAGCTCTTCCGATTCTGCCGAAGCCGTTGATTGCAACACGAATTTTTGACATTTTTTCCTCCAAAAAAATTAATTATTAAAAGTCTGTTCTTCCGTTTCATCCGGAGCATCCTCACCGGAGCCTCCGTTTTCCTGGCGCCTGAAGAACGCTCTGTCCATCATGTAGACAGGTTTCGTCCAGTTCCCTTCCATATTGTCGCCGAAGCACGATCTGACCGCATCACAACTTGCATCAAGGTTGTCACAGGTCGAAACGATAAGGGCTTCGAGCGTTTTGGGACGTTTCGGAGAACCGAATTCATACTGTCCGTGGTGGCTCAGGATTATGTGTATAAGATCCATCTTAAGGTCACTGTCTTCCGGGAAACACGTTGAAACGAGCTTTTCGAGCCAGGTCGCGCCCATGTAGATGTGGCCTAAAAGTTTGCCTCTGTCTGAATATTTGTCGACCATCGAAGTAGCCGGATTGATCTGAAATTCAAAGATCTTTCCGACATCGTGGAGCATCGACGAGAGGACGACGAGCGAAATATCGACGCCGTATTTTTCATCGAAGACGTCAGAGACCGCAAGCGCCGACTGAGCGACCGAGATCGAATGTTCCCAAAGCCCTCTGCGGCATGCGTGGTGCATGCTCCTGCCGCCGGGAATAGTCGTGAAGAGATGCCATATCTTCTCGTTTTCCATGAACTTTCTGACAAGTTCGCGGTGCTTCGGAACAAGGACTTCCATAAGCTCGTCCCACTGTTTTTTGAGCTCTTCAAAAGTGTAGAAAGATTCCGGCAGGATCCCTGCGCACTCCGAATCTATCTTTTCGGGCGGCACGATCACCGCGTCGTTCACAGTAACCTGCATATTCGAAAGGTATTTTCCGACTTTTCCGGTAAGCACCTGGATGACATTTCCTGCCTGGACCGCCTCTCCGGTCTCTTCGGTGATGTCCCAGACCTTTCCTGCGACTGTCGTAGTTCCGTCAAAAAGGTCGAGATCGATGTATTTTTTGCCGGTCTTTCCCACTTTGACCGAAGATTTCTTGACCAAAAAGAAGCACTTGGAATCGGGGATTATGATATCGCCGTCTTCGATATCGGCGACCATAAGTCTGCTGTTTTTCATTATTTCACCGTTTGGAAATTGACAAGTTTCATGAAAGACGATGCCTTGAGGCTTGCACCGCCGACGAGTGCTCCGTCGATATCTTCGTGGCTCAAAAGTCCCCGGATGTTTTCAGGTTTGACGCTGCCTCCGTAAAGGATGCGTGAATCTTCATATCCGTATCTTTCCTTCATTATCTTCCTGATGAAAGCGTGCATTTCAGCCGCCTGTTCCGGAGTCGCAGTGACGCCTGTTCCTATCGCCCAGACAGGTTCGTAAGCGACAGTGATCTTTTCCGGAGCAAGTGTGAGATTATCGTCAAAAGCTGAACAGATCTGCTCTTTAAGCACATCGAACATCGAGCCGTTTTCCCTTTCCGGCAGAGTCTCGCCTACGCAAAAGACAAGGTGCAGCCCGTTTTCCTGCACGAATTTCACCTTTTCGCGGATAAGCTCGAGAGGTTCTCCGAAGATCCGTCTCCTCTCACTGTGACCGATAATGACAGCCTTAACACCCAGATCGGCAAGCATCTTTCCGCCGACCATGCCGGTGAAAGCCCCTTCAGCCTTCGGATAGACATCCTGAGCCGCGATCGTTACGTTTTTTCCTTCAGAAAGCGCGGAAGCAAGCGCGATATAGGGATAAGCCGGCGCGATAATCACTTCATTTTCCGAGTTCACAGCTGTTTCGCCGAACTCTGCGAAAAAGTTTTTCACCTCGCCGGTAAGATTGTTCATTTTCCAGTTTGCGGCGATTATCGTTCTTCTCATTTTGACCTCCTAAAAAACGAGCGGCAGACGAAGTTTTTGTATCTCTGCCGTCAGACAAGGTGAGAATTATGCCCTTTTTTGATTTTAAATCAATATTTTTAGTCCCCTTCGCTTGTAGAGACGATTCATGAAACGTCTTGTGGACGAGCATTGTATTTTTTACCATTTTTTCAAAAAAACGGCTTGTTAAATTTTGAATATCCACTATAATATGAGCTTGTTTGTTACACAAATTGTTTCCGGAGGTCCCGAAAGATGAAAAGGTTTTTGAATTTATCGGTTGTTTTATTGGCTTTTCTGCTGTTTTCCTGCTCATCCTCGCACTCTTCCGCAGATTCCGACATTATTCCTGATTCTGATTCCGATGGCACCGAAACCATTGCCGACGACGACACCGATTCGGAAGAAGATTTGGATTTTATTGAAGATTCGGATGAAACACCGGATTTGGATGCGGATTCATACAGTGTTACCGATGCTGATTCAGACGAAGATGTAGCCTGCCTCGATCTCCGCTACAACGAAAACACGATCAAAACCCCCTTTCCCTTCAAAGATGCAAACGGCAAGCCGACTTTCTGCCGCCCGGGCTGCGACACTCCCACCGAAAACGACCCGCAGTGTGTCCGCAACATCTGGGAATGGGAAAATTGGGAGGAGCAGCAAGCCTATTTGAAAGAACAGGATAAAAATCCGAACCAGACAAAAGAACGCTCATGCTACCCATGGCCATGCAAACTGCCGGATATGCATGCAAAAACAAAAGCTGAACTCAGCACCTTTATCAGCAGTTGTGACCGGTTGCTGACAGTAAACGAATTCGATGTCGGCATGGGGGTATTCTGGACACACGGAATGTATGATGGTGTCGCCGGAATGCGGTTCCTGCACAGCGGCTTGATTGTGGAATATGATCCTGAGAAAGATGAATATACCAATGTCGGTCAGTCAAGATACCTGTCGTTCAACGAAAACAGATACATTGTAGAAGTTTTCGACCGCTATCCTGCTGATTATCCTGACAGTTATAAAGTCTTTACGGTTTCCGTGTTAAGGACGGAAAAAGGCTATTTTTATGAGCTGATTCGAGATAATTACGGGTTAAAAGATGAGTTTTCAGACCCGCCTTTTGCCGGGAAAAACTGGGCTCTGTTGCGCCTTAAAGGCCAAAAGACAGTTTATGCTTCCTCAAAAGATTGGGTTTGGCATGAACTCGCCGGAATCAACAACTACGCCGGTGAAGGCAATATCGTCGGAGATCACTTAACTTTCATTACAAACAACAGGGAACTTTATTATTGTGACCTGAGCAAATATCCAAAACATATTGACGAGTGTTTCAAGCTCAACCGTAAGGATGAATCCGGCAATGAAGAGCTCGGTCACAGCCCTAGAATCGACTTGGAAAACGAATATCGTGTTGTCTACAATATTCATGGAAAACCGAAATTCGTCGAAGTAGATCTGAAAGATTTAGAAAATCCAAAATACACGGAATATGAAACAGAAAAAAATAGGGGTTCTGCTTTTGGATGGGAAATGGATATGTTGCAGGGTAATAAGGTTTCCTATCAGGAATTCTTCACTTTATCAGATGGAACAGTTGATGTCATCGGCTGTTTTTACCGTTTTGATAAGAAAAAGACTTATTGCCCTGTAGACAAAACGACTTCAACATTACCTGACAGCATAATGGGCTACAATGTCTTTTGGGGGAAATGGCATTTATGGAAAGAAATTGCAGCCACAGATGCAATAATGCGTGACTGGAAATGTTATTGTGAAGAAAATCATGTTTGTCCGTTGGAACCTGCAACGGAAGAAGAACTTAGCCGCAAATCCTTGCCGCTAAAACCTGTTGCATCGAAAGTAACGCCAGAAATTCTGGAAAAAATCGAAGAGGAAAAAGTTCTGCCTAAATTTGACGGAAACGGAGTTTATTTCTGCACCATCACGGAGAGGGAACTCGGACAATTCGGAAATCACGGCTACTGCCCGACAGCTGCACAAGTCAATAACTATTTAAAATCGTTGGATAAAAGCGAACCACAGCTTAAAGATTTGATTCTTTCGTCAAAAAGACAGTGGAAAACCGAGAAAAGTTTCGCCAATTTGGTAGTAAACCACGAAAGAATATGGGAAGAATGGTACGGCTGCCCGTTTCACAAAGAGCATTTTGAATGTGAATACGACGAAATGACTTCGACATTTGACAGTGACAGCGTGATGTTCGCCACGGTGATTGATAAAGGGATTGCGCGTGACGGCATATTTTTCAGAGACAAATTCTACGAAGCGAACGGCAACTTCCCGAAAATCATAAAAGAGCTGCGCGAGAAATTCGGTGCAAGTTTGAGAGGAATGCCGAGAATTGAAGTGAAGGAAAATAAAAACTGAGGTGAAATGTGAAAAAAATATTGAATTTATTAGCTGTTTTATTGGTTTTTCTGGTTTTTTCCTGTTCTTCCTCGCACTCATCAAACGACACCGACATTCTGCCGGATGAAGACATCGATTTGCAGGATTCGGAAATCGTTGATGATGATTCCGACTCGCAAGGCTCTGAAATTGTTGATGATTTTGATGAAGTTTTAGATTCGGATTCAGATGATGAACCTGCTGAGGAGATTTTTGAAAAAACAGAGCCTATCAACGGCTATAAACGCTGCTATGACAAAATTCCTGCAGGACCTTATGAAGGTTTTTTCGCTTCTTCGAAACTCGAATCTCAAATCAAGGAAGATCTCGGATATGATGAGGATTATGAACTAACAGAAGAAGATTTGGAAAAAATCAAAGAAATCACTTTTTTGTCTGTCAAAGATATTCGCGGTATTGAAAAACTGATAAATTTGGAATCTGTTCAAATTTCAACCGGCAAAATATATGATTATACTCCGCTTTCCAAACTGAAAAAATTAAAAAAAATCGTAATTGATGCCACCAGCATGACATGTCTTGACGGCTCGATTTCACTTCTCACGACCCTTGAAACCCTTAATATAGAAGAAACAAAATTAAAAGAGGTTTCACCTGTGGAACAACTTGTAAACCTGAAGACTTTAGACTTAGGGAACAACCAGATTGAGTTTTTACCTGAAAATATAGAGAATTTACAGAAACTTGAATTTTTCTCTTTTGTTCACAACAGAGTAAAAGATATTACAGCTTTGAAATTTTTAACAAATTTGAAAGAATTGTTTTTTCGTAATAACTATGTTGAAGATATTTCACCATTGAAAGACTTGATAAATTTAACCATGCTTAATGTTAAACATAACAGAATAAAAGATATTCCTGCTGTCACAAATTTGACAAAATTGACTTATTTGGGATTGAGCGAAAACCAAATTGAAGAAATTCCAGGAGAAATACTCAATCTAAAAAAGTTACAGACTCTTGAGTTAAGTTTCAACAATATCAGCAATTTGCCAGAGTTAAACGGATTAGATTCTCTTGACACTTTGTGGTTTGACAATAATGAGTTAAACGATAACGATCTTATGAAACTTGATGGATTAGAACATGTCCAATTCTTAGATATTGCTATGAATAAAATCACAAAAGTTCCGGTTATGAAAAACCTTAAATTTCTCAAAGAATTGTACTTGAATTATAATTATATTACAGATTTATCGGGGTTGGCAGACAATGAATCGTTTCCGGCACTCAAAAGATTGGATGTCGGATCAAATAACATAGATAATGCCGAAGCATTCAGGAATAGAAAGGGCTTGACAAGCCTTTGGGTTGACAAAAACTGTATAAAAGATTTTTCACCTCTTGAAGAGTTGAAAGAGCGTGGAACTTATGTCGGCGGCATGAATGAACAGCTGGAAAGCTGTGAAAGAACTAGTGAATAAATGTTGCAACAAAATGCGGGCGAGCCGCCCGCGCTCCGACAACAGCGGAACGGTTACAACACGAACAACTGTTCCGATGACGGGTGGTAATCGGCAGTTATTGCCCTGACAAATTTTGCATGAAGGCGTGCACACGCTTGGGAATCGACTTTCCGGTCAACATCCCGAAGATTTCCAGACAAACGGTCATGTCGCAGTCATCGGAGGCGGAAACGTCGCGGTCGCAAGGCTGCTCAGGAAATAATCAGGCTGTTTGAAGATTAGCCACAGCCAATCACAAATCCTTTGGTGCTTTTCGTAAAAGCAACTGATTTTTTTGCGTAAAGTCGCCAAAATTTCGAATAGAAACTTGCAAGTCCGACGGCTGTTCAAAGCTGTTTGTCTAAGCCGTGCTCCGGCTGCTCCTTGCAATTCTGCTTTTGATGTGTATAACACCGCGGATCGTTCCGGCGGAGATGGAGCTGCGGGTGAAAAAAATATCCTTTTTTAAATTCAAGAATTTTCTTGAGAAGGCGAAGCTCAAAGAGGGGACATTCCTCATTTTTGCCGCTGTAATCATCGGGATCCTCGCGGGATGCGCGTTCCTCTGCTTCAACTGGATGATAGATTCGCTTTCAAAACTTTTCATCGGTGCTCCGACGATCGCGGCGGTCGAGGCCTTCAAGAAACTGCCGATGTGGTACAAGTTCGTTCTTCCGCTGACAGGTGTATTCATCAGCGGATTCATAATCAGATACATCTGCAAGGAGAGCGGTGGAGCCGGCTTCGGATTTCTGCTCAAAACTTTGAAAAAAAATAACGGCATAATGCCGCCCAGACTTTCGATCTTCAAAATGATAACTTCGTCGCTTTCCATCGCAACAGGTATTCCGCTCGGTAATGAAGGCCCGATAATCGTGATAGGCTCGACTCTGGGTTCTACGATAGGGCAGTTCCTTAGCATGCCGATATCGCGTATCAAACTTTTTGTGGGCTGCGGTGCTGCTGCAGGTCTCGCAGTCGCATTCGATGCGCCGATCGCAGGGACTATTTTCGCGGTCGAGACCATTCTCGGAAACTACGCTATCGGAACTTTGACGCCTATCGTAGTTTCTGCGGCGACTGCAAGTTTCTTCGGTTCCTATTTTATGCCGGGACACTCCGCCCTTCCGGCGGCTGCACTCGGTTTCAGCGCGGAGATAAGCTCGGGAACGGAGATCTTTCTTTTCACGACTTTCGGTCTCATCAACGCGCTTTTAGGAGTCGGTCTCATCAAGCTCACATACTTCAATTCGAACATTTTTGACAAAGTAAAGGCGAAACTTCCCGAATATATCCACATTCCGCTGCTTCTTCTGCCGTTCGCGCTCACAGTGCCTTTCGTGCCTGAGATCTTCGGTCTCGGCAAGGACATGATGCTTGCCGGAAACGGTTTCACGCCTGCATTTCTCATCGGTATCGCGCTGCTCAAGCTCCTTTTCCTTTCGATCGCGTTTGCAAGCGGCGCTTCGGGCGGAATATTTCTGCCGATACTTTTCGTAGGCTACATTTTCGGACTTGGTTTCGGAAAAATAATCCCGATGCTTTATCCGGGGCTCGATCCTTCGATAGGTCTCAGTTTCGCCTCTGTCGGAATAGGCGCTCTGCTCGGGGCGGCGACACAGGAGCCGATCTCGTCGCTGCTTCTCGTTTTCGAGATCACGCGCGACTACAATATGCTGCCATCCCTCATGCTTTCCACCGTTGTCGCAACGATGATATCGAAGCGGATGACCGAATTTTCGATCTACAACTACCAGCTTTTCAAAGAGGGTATCCCGATAGACGACAGCGAAGAGGCTTCGATCATGAACGAAAACCATGTCCAGCTCTGTCTCAGGAAAGAGTGCGTCATAGTCCACAAAGACGAGGAACTTCCGCAGATCCTCGATAAAATGAGGGATATGGAGCGCTTCGAATCTTATGTCGTTGACGATTCCGGCAAATATCTTGGTGCGATAAACGGCGTTTTCAGCTCGAGCAACAAAGTCGATTACGATGCGATCGGCACGATGGTCCTCGCAAGCGATCTTTTGGATACGACTTTCCCGACAGTAAAACTTGATACTCCGCTCTCGCAGGCGATGCGCTTCATGATAAAGCGCGAAGTCATCGAACTTCCCGTCCTTTCAGACGACGGCAAGGTCGCAGGCTGCATCCACGAGCACGATCTTATCGACTTCTACCACCGTGAGATCCTTTCGAAGGCGAATATGCTCAAAACAGTCCAGCACGCCGAAGGGACCGAGCCCTACAGCATAGAATTCGAAGACGAATACCGGATCGAAGCGATACCTGCAAACAAAAAGATGTGGGGACGCAACCTCATCGACCTCAGACTGCGCGAGAACTTCAACATTCTTGTCCTGGCCGTGCGCGAAAAATCGACAGGGAAGGGGACGATGTCGCCGACAAAAGTCCTCGAAGCAGGAGACGTCCTTGTCGCAGCCGGAACGAAAGAGGATATAGACCGCTTCAAAGCGGCGTTCAAATAAAAATTTCCAAAATCGGCTCTTTGCCTTGACTGAAACCGCTTTGCGTTGTAAAAACCTGCGGTCTTATGATTTTTCGGAGGTCTTATGAAAAGGTTTTTTGCTTTAATTTCATTCGTTTTTTTATTTGTTTCATGTCAGCAGCTTGATAATTTTTTGGGAATAGAAGCCAAAACAAAAAAGGAAAGACCTGTTGACAAAATAGTCAGTGTCGGGACGGCGGCGCTTCCGCATGCTCAAAAAGAGAACGGCAACCTGCTCGGCTGGATGCGTTATCCGGCGATCTCTCCCGACGGAAGCGAGATAGCTTTTGCATTCATGGGAGATGTCTATATCGTGCCTGTTGAAGGCGGTTTCGCGCGTGCTTTGACCTCCGCACCCTCTTTTGAATCGATGCCTGTCTGGTCGAACGACGGAAAAAAACTCGCTTTTGTAAGCAGCAGATACGGAAACCACGATATCTACGTCATTTCGCGCAACGGCGGAGAAGCTGAAAGGCTCACTTTCCATTCCGCAAACGACGTTCCGATGGCTTTTTCACCCGACGATTCGAGAATTTACTTCTATTCTCCGAGGATCGGCACGAAAGAAAGTTCGCTTTTCCCGTCGAGAGCTATGCCGCAGCTCTACTCCGTTCCGGCAGAAGGCGGTGAAGAAAAACTTGAACTTCCGTTCCCTGTCATGGATCTCAAAATCAGTGACGACGGCTCGAAATTCATATATCACGATAAAAAAGGCTACGAAGACAACTGGCGCAAGCACCATGTTTCAAGCAATGCCCGCGACATCTGGGAATACGATACCAGCGTGAAAAAATTCGACAAACTCACAGATTTCGGCGGAGAGGACAGAAACCCTGTTTTCGGAGATGGCGGTGAGATCTACTACCTGAGCGAGGAGAGCGGCTCTTTCAACATCTGGAAACGCTCTGCCGCAGGTGCGAAGACGCAGGTGACGAAATTCGACACCCATCCGGTGAGATTCCTTTCGAGAAGCAAAAACGGCACTCTCTGCTTCTCTTACGACGGTCAGATCTACACTTTGAAAGAAGGCGCTGAGCCTGTAAAACTTGAAATATTCTCGACAGTAGAAAGAAAGGAGAGCGAGGTGCGCTCGATGCTTTCCGCGGCTGACGAAGTCGCTCCGAACAGCGACGGAAGCGAGGCAGCCCTTGTGCTTCGCGGCGAGATCTATGTCGTAAACACCGAAACGGGATCGACGAAAAGGATCACCGACACGCCGAATGAAGAAAGATGGGTAAACTTTCATCCGAAAAACAGAAAACTGCTCTATTCTTCGTTCAGAGACGGCACTTGGAAAGTTTACGAAACATCCATGGACGATGAAAACGAGCCTTACTTTGCGACTTCGACGAAGATCAGCGAAAAAGAGATCATTTCAGGGGATTTCAACGCTTTCCAGGCATACTGGTCGCCTGACGGAAAAAAGATCGCATACCTCAAAAACAGGACTGAACTTGTAGTTTTCGACACCGAAAAAAATACGCACACGACCGTTCTTCCCGGCGAAAAAAATGTTTCTTATGTCGACGGTGACCAGCAGTATTCATGGTCTCCCGACAGTTCGCGCCTTGCAGTCGTCTTCAACGACAGAGACCGCTGGAGCGGCGAGATCGGGATCGTTGACGCAAAGGGCGGAGAAGTCGTCAATATTTCAAATTCAGGAACTTTCGATGCTCTGCCGAAATGGAGCGGAAACGGTGAGTTCATCTCGTGGATAAGCGGTACGGAGCTCTACACATTCTTCCTCAATAAAAAGGGGCTTGACAACTTCATGAAGACCAAAGAGGAGATCTCCGACGAGAAAAAAGCTGAAGCAAACAAAAAGGCCGCGTCAGCCGTAAATGCAGCCCCGGCCGCACCGAAACCTGTCCTGCTGTCTGCAGCCGAGAAAAAGGAACCGGTCGAATTCGACACGAAAGATATTGAAGAAAGGATAGTGAAAGTTTCGCTTAATCCAGGAAATTATGTCGAGAACACAGTCTCCAAAGACGGCGAAACACTTTACTACATGACTTTCGATCCGACGGAATTCAGGATCATCGCACTTGATCTCCGCGAAAAGAAAGAGAAAGTCCTGACTTCGATACCGCACCCGAGAAACCTTGCGTTCTGGGATGATCCCGCTTTTGCGCTCAACATGGATGCAAACGGGACTTCGCTTTTTGTTCTGGCTATGAGAAAGGCGACAAAGATAGGTCTCGCTGACGGAAAGGCGAAACCTGTTGCTCCGGCAGCCGAATTTTCAGTCAAAAAATCTTCGGAATATGCGTATCTTCTTGAATATGTCTGGAAAACGATGAACGACAAGTTCTACGACACAGGTCTTCACGGCGTGGATTGGGCGAAATACAAAGCCGAATACGCGAAGTACATTCCTTTTATCAACAACAACTACGATTTCAGCGAACTTCTCTCCGAGATGCTGGGCGAACTCAACGTTTCCCACACCGGAAGCGGATATATGCCCTACATGGCGATGGGCGATGCGTCGGGAAGGCTCGGAATTTTCTATTCTTTTGACAAGAAGGGCGTAAAAATTGAAGAGATCATGAAAGGCGGACCGCTTGACAAGGCAGAAAGCAAAGTCAAAGCAGGCAATATCATTGAAAAGATCAACGGAATGGCGGTAACGGCCGAAAGTTTCGACAAACTTCTCAACCGCACTCCGGACAAAAAGGTCAGGATATCGTTCTGGAATCTTGAAACCTCGGAGCATTGGGAAGAGGTCGTAAAACCGATCGGTTACAGAGCCGAATTCGGGCTTCTTTACACACGCTGGGTCAAAAAGAACCGCGAAGCTGTTGAAAAACTTTCGGGCGGAAAACTTGGTTATGTCCACATCAGAGGCATGAACGGCGAAAGCTTCAAAGCTATTTTTGACGAGATCATGGGCCGCTACAACAACGCGGAAGGGATCGTCATCGACACGCGCTTCAACGGCGGCGGATGGCTCCACGACGAGCTTTCAGTCCTTTTCGGCGGCAAAAAGTACACGCAGTACAGCCACCGCGGAGTTAAGAATTTCGGCGGCGATCCTCAGGACCGCTGGACGAAAAAGACGATACTTCTCGTCAACGAAGGCAACTACAGCGATGCCCACATGTTCCCTTACGCTTACCGCGAACTCAAACTCGGAAAGATCGTCGGAATGCCCGTTGCCGGAACTGCGACGGCAGTCTGGTGGCCGCTTCTTCTTGACGAGTCAATGTATTTCGGTATCCCGCAGATAGGTATCATCGCAAACGACGGAAAATATCTGGAAAACAACGAACTCGTCCCCGATTTTGTAGTCCCGATGCTTCCCAGCAACATTATCGAAGGGCGCGATCCGCAGTTGGAAAAGGCGGTCCAGGTCCTTCTCGAGGAGAAGTAAATGGATCTCGAAAGACTTAAAAAACTCCGCAGGACTCTGCATGAGTCGCCGGAACCTTCGTTCAACGAGTTCAAAACGGCGGAGATAATTCTCGGTTTCTTTAACGAAGTTGCGAAAGGCTCGCCTCTTTTCAAAGTCCACCGCCCGTTTCTGACATCCATCGTTATCGACTATCACAACGGCGGAGAAAAACCTTACAAACTTTTCCGCGCCGATATGGACGCGATCAGAGTCGATGAAAGTCCCGACCACGAGATCGTTTCCAAAAATCCCGGCGTCATGCACGCCTGCGGTCACGACATCCACATGACTGTTTTATGTGGGATTTTGGCGGAAGTTGCTGAAAAACTGCCTGAAAAAAATATCCTTTTCGTCTTCCAGCCGGGCGAAGAAGGTGCAGGAGGGGCGAGAAAGATGATCGAAAGCGGCGTTTTCGATAGTTTCAACATCGAAGCGGCGCACGCGATCCACGTAAACGACGATTTTCTTGTCGGTGAGATCGCGTCGAACGATAACGTCCTTTTTGCCATTCCGCGCGAAGTCGATGTCGTTTTCGAAGGAAAGACAGCCCATGCCGCATTTCCGGAACGCGGTCATGACGCACTTGCCGCAGCGGCTGAATTTCTGACCGTTGTCGAGCACGATATACGCAAAAACATAAATCCTACCGAAACTTTCCATGCCCACTTCGGCAAACTTGTCTCGGGAACGGCGAGAAACGTGGTTTCCGGATATTCAAAGATCGAAGGAACTCTGCGCTCTTTCACTTCCGAAATGATGAGCGCAGGCACGAAAATAGTCGAAGAGACCGCTCAAAGATGCGCCGAGGCTTATGGCTGCACCGCAAAACTCACGATTCTGGGCGAGTATATCGAAGTACGCAACACGCCGGAATTATTCACGAAACTTAAAGCTGCCGCTGAAAAGCACAACATCAGGTGCATCTGCAAAAAAGGCGATCTCGTAGGAGAAGATTTCGGCTATTTCACGAAAAAATGGAGCGGGATCATGTTCTGGACAGGCTGCCGCAGAGATCCCGATGCAGAGCCCGTTTCGCTTCATTCAAACCTCTTTTTTCCCGATTTCGGCGCAGTTGAAGTCGCACTCAAACTCATGCTTGAAATGCTGGAAAATTGATCAGTTCCGGGGGACCATGAAAAAACTCGTTTTTACAGCATTTTTGCTTGTATTTTCGGTGATTTTTGCTGAAGAAGCCGTTTTTGTGCAGCTTAAAGACGAAACGCGTAAATTTTTGAAGAGCGATTTTAAGGATTGCGGGATCACTTATTTTTATAAAATCAAGCGGACGAGTTTCTATGCAGTTCACTCTGATGATAAAGATAAGCTGTTGAATTGCCTGGATAGATCTGCGATCGTTAAGAAGGCCTTTCCTGATAAAAAAATGAATATCGAGTACAAGAGCGAGGATCCTTTTTTTGAAAATCAGTGGCATTTGCTGAACACAGGACAGCGGGGAACAGCAGGCAACGATGCGAAGGTCGCTGCGGCATGGGAGTATCTCGAAGGGCTGGGGATATCGCCCGGGAAAGGTGTCAAAGTCGGGATAATCGATGACGCTTTCGACCTGCACCACCCCGATATGGCGGGAAAGTATCTGAAAGGCTTGGATCTTGTTGACGGTGACGACTATCCGTATGCCGATGACAACGAGCCTCACGGGACTTGTGTCACCGGTGTCGTAGCTGCTGTGAAGGACAATGGACTCGGTGTGTCAGGGGCATGCCCCGGATGCAGGATCGTCCCCGTGCGTTCCGGCTCCAGACTCGGCGAAGGTGAAAATATGGCAAAAGCCTTCAATTTTGTTCTGGACCAGGGAGTCCAGATAATTTCAAACAGCTGGGGGCCGGCCGACAACGGCGGGGCGGAAGATATGCCGGAAGTCATCAAGGAGATCGTGAAATATGCCCGTGAAAAGGAGAGGAACGGGCTTGGTACCGTCATATTTTTTGCCGCGGGAAACGGGAACGAGGATATCAGCGCGGAAGATACTTTCGACGGTTATGCCGCAAACGAAGATGTTATAGCTGTCGGGGCTCTGAACGCCTACGGGAACAAGTCGAGCTACAGCGATTTCGGCAAGGATCTTGACATCATGGCGCCTTCTTCCGATGTGGACGGCGACTATGTCTGGAATCCTTTTGCGTTCGATACGATAAAAGACGGGATCTGGACGATAGACGCGAGAAGCTGGTTTGGGTATTCTCAGAGCGACTATACTTCCTCTTTCGGCGGAACAAGCAGTGCCTCCCCGCTCGCAGCAGCGGTGGCCGGACTTATGATCTCCGCTTATCCTGAACTCAGCCGCGATGAACTCTATGAAATAATCACGAAGACAGCCGACAAAGTCTCCAGTGCCGATGCAGATTATGATGAAAACGGTTTCAGTGAGAAATACGGCTATGGCAGGATAAATGCCCTCGCTGCGCTGAAAATGCTCTGCGAAAGGCACGAATGCAGCGGCGGACTGCCTGAGACCGAGGAAGAGACTTACGAACCGGAGGATCTCGAGATGGGAAGCGACATCGACGGATTCCCTGATGATTCGATGCTCCCGGTAAAAACAACAGAAAAAGGATGCGCTCTCACATTCGTCGGGTGATCAGCCCTGTTTCTTCGGTTCAGGGTAGAGTGCAGAGAGCGTTTTTATGAATTCCATGCAGAGAAGCAGTATCAGTGCGCTGTAATAGACCCAAAGGATGCTTGTGATTATCCAGGCGGCGGAACCGTAGATGAAAGAAAAGTTGGAAATTTCTGTGATGTAAAAATTGTATAATAATTTCGCTGAATTCCATAAAACGCTGAAAAGAAGCGCGCCGCAGAGGACTGCCTTTTTCAAAAGTTTTATCCCGTATGTGAAATAGTTGATGAGTATCCAGAAAAAGAGGAGTATTATCACTGTCGAGACGGCGAGACTGTATGTCTGGCCGCTGGAGATGACATCGATCATATCCTGCAGAAGCGGGATCTTGTGGGCGATGTTCCCGGCGAAGGAGAGGAAAAGGGTAGTGAGGTAGTGGACGAAAAAGAGGACGATGGCTAACGTCAGCAGAAAGACTGCCCCCATGAGTCTCGAAAGGATGAAATTTATCGATTTTCCCCCGAATATCCTGAAAAAAGAGTAGTGCAGAGTGGAAAAAAGGAGGGTCGCCGAGACCGCGAGCGAAACAAGACCGACAGTTGTGAGACCGGCTTTGTAATTTGCGATGTCTACAAGACCAGAGACATATTTTTCACTCAAAAACGGGATCGCCATATTGAGCGAATCCATGATGTAGGAGATAAGCTGCTCTGATGTCAGATGCTGAATATCTTTAATGTAATCAACAATGTAGCCGACAGATGCGCCGAGCAGGATGAGAAAGGGGATGAAACTCAGAAGAAAATAGAAACTTATCGCAGCGGTGAAAGTGAAGCAGTCGTCGCTGTAAAAGCCGAATCCTGTTTCCCAGATGATTTTCAGGAATCTGTTCCTTTCAACAGTATCAAAAAATTTCTTCTTCAGGTCGTTCAAAGCACTTTTCCCTTTCATTACTGCCCGAAGCAGACTGCGGGGCGTGCCGGTTTTTCAACATACGCCCACGCCGCTAAAGCACCGCCCCTCTGACTTAGAGGGGGATCAAAACCGCGGGATTTTAAAGAAAAAGAGAGGAGAAAACAAATTTTGTAAGGATTTATGGCTTGAAAAAGGTTCTGCGAAAATTATAATCGCGCGGATTTTGATTTTTGAGGGGCTGAAATGAGTGCAAACGGTTCAAGAATGAAAAAACTTTTGGGCGAAACGGCAGTATACGGGCTTTCCAGCATTGTCGGGCGTTTTCTCAACTGGATGCTTGTCCCTGTATACACGAGAGTGCTGACGCAGACGAGCGATTACGGCATTGTGACGAATCTTTACGGCTGGACGGCGCTCATGCTCGTCATTCTGACTTACGGCATGGAGACAGGTTTTTTCAGATTCATCAACAAAAATCCCGATCCGAAAAAGGTCTACGGCACGATCCTCACTTCGCTTGCGGCGACTTCATCGCTTTTCGTCCTTGCGGTCGCACTGTTTTTAAAGCCGATATCAGCTGCAATGGGCTATGCCGGATACAAGGAATTTGTCATGATGCTTGCCGTTATCGTCGCGATGGATGCTTTTACCGCCATTCCGTTTGCGAATTTAAGGCACCAGCAGCGCGCATTCAGGTTCGCAGGTATAAAACTCGGCTCGATCGCGATAAATATCGGACTCAACCTCTTTTTCCTCCTTGCTGCGCCGTGGCTCTCAAAAAACGGTTTTTCTGCTGTCAACCTGATCTGGTCTCCGGGACTTGAAATACGCTATGTCTTTGTTTCAAACGTAGTTTCGTCGCTTTTCGCCCTTTTGGCTCTTTCCCCAGATTTTCTTTTCAAGTGGTCTTTCGATTCTAAACTCATGCGGGAAATTTTCAGATATTCCTTTCCGATACTCCTCTTCGGAATTGCCGGGATCTTCAATCAGACAGCCGACAAAATTCTTTTTCCGTATCTCTTTTCGGATCCGGTAGAGGCGAATTCACAGCTCGGGATCTACGGAGCCTGCTTCAAGATAACTGTCGTCATGGTCATGTCGCTGCAGGCCTTCAGATATGCCTACGAACCTTTTGCTTTCCGCTACAAAAAAGGTGACGACACTTCGATCTATGTCGATGTGATGCACTACTTCCTCCTTTTTTCGCTCTTTACCTTCCTCGGGATAACTTTCTACCTTGATATTTTCAAGCACCTCATCGGCAGTGCCTATTTTGCAGGTCTTGCGATAGTCCCGATCGTAATGCTGGGCGAACTTTTCTTCGGGATCTACTCAAACCTTTCGATCTGGTACAAACTCACCGACAGGACGAAGTGGGGAAGTTATTTTTCGTTCGCGGCCTGCATCATAACAGTGCTGATTATAGTGCTCTTCGTGCCGAAATTCGGTTTCATGGCGTGCGCATGGGCTTCGTTTTTCTCAAATTTCGTAGTAATGACGGCTTCCTATTTTATCGGTCAGAAATATTTCCCGATCGCCTACCGTGTGAAAAGCGGCGCTTTCTATTTTGCTCTCGCGATGATCCTCTGGGCGGCGGCTTCATTCGTGCCTGTCGAAGGAAAGATCCTTTCTCTTGCTTTCAAGACGCTGCTCCTCATGGTCTTTGCGGCAGTTGTGATACTCAAAGAACCGCTTCTCCGCGGTCTCATTGTCACAGTCAGAAAAAGGATATCCGGCGCAAAATGATCATTTCGCCGTCTGAACGAAAAATGCAGGGATCTCGCGGTTCAGCACCGTCTTTATGTTGAGAGCCTCTTCAGGAGTCAGTTTTTTCACGAAGATCGTGAGATCCGCTTCGAGTCTGCCGTCTGAAAAAAGGATCTGCAGTTCATAACTCTCTGTTCTGACCGTCACGTTCTCCTTTTTCTGCAACTCCGGGTAATACAGAGAGATCTTGTATGTCCCGTGGTCGCTTTCCCTGTCAGTCAGATATTCTGTTTTCGGGATCCGGATCCCTTTGAGCCCTTTTCCTTTAAGAGAAACGGTGCTCGGAGCAAAAAAAGGCTCTTCCGGAGCATCGGCTTTGAGCCCGAGCAGTTCGAAAAGCTCCTTTTTGTCGTAGGGGATGGAATTTTCCGTTATGATCCTGACTTCAAAAGTGCCGTTTTTCCCGACAGTCAGATAAAAAAGTTCCCTCAAAGGAAAAACTTTTTCCCAATTTCCGTTTGAATAGATAAATTCGGGATGGATCACTTTCCCGAGATGGTTCGTGAAGATCCCGTCACCGCTCTTTGCCAGGATCTGCCCTGTCGTATCGCTGTTTTCCCCGAATCTTGCGGTCGAATCGTAAAAAAGCACGGTTTCGGCTGTTTCGATGTGCCGCCAGTTTTCGGGGAGAGAAACGGGGGAAGCGCTCTTTTTTCCGGTAAAAACTTTTTTTGAAGGATAAAAAGTGACGGAGCGGGAGCAGAGTTTTTTATTTCTGAAGAAAAATTCGAGCCCGTCAAGCGGAGCCTCGCAATCGAGCTCTTCAACAATGACGATATTCCTTTCTTCAATGATATTGATGCCTTCCTGCGTTATGCAGGGACCGTATCTTTTGAGATAACTCAGTCTGACGGAAATATCGTCGCTATGGAGCGCAACAGATCTATAAAGTTCTTCTTCTAAATCGAATCTTGACTGGCAAACAGGATTTTCTGCTGAAACTGCGAGAAATAACGCGAATAAAAACGAAAACACTACCAGATGTTTTTCGGTTTGATTCTTGCTGCGTTGCCTTTACGAAGTCTCTGATAGTAAAGTTTGCTTCTGCGGACGAGACCTCTGTTTACGAGTTCTATCTTCTCGATCATCGGGGAGTGAAGCGGGAATATCTTCTCAACGCCGTAACCGCCGGAGAACTTTCTGACAGTTATTGTCGTTCTGTTGTTGTCTCTGCCGTTTTTGATTGCGATGACATCGCCTTTGAAGATCTGGATACGAACTTTTTCACCTTCGATGATGCGGGTGTGAACTTCGATTTTATCTCCCGGTTTTACATAGTAATGATCGATTCTTTTCTGCTGATTTTCAAGTTTTTGAATAATGTTGGTTGTCATTTTTTTCTCCTCCAAAAATAACGCGGCGGTATATTAGTCAGTTCTACTCAATCTGTCAATAAAAATCGACACTGCGCTTCTCACGCTAAGGTGGTTGTAGCCTGTCCCGAGGTCTATCGGTTCAAGCAGTAAGTCCAATGAATTCAAGAAGTTATCCTCCATTCCGCCGGCTGTTCCGAAGAGTATCAGAACAGGTCTGTTTTTTTCTTCTTTGAGTCCGTTTATCGTGACAGATTTTTCCTTTTCCTTTTTTCTTGCGGTCGTCCCGACAGTGACAGGTCTTACTCCCCATTTTTCTTCGATCTTTTTTTTCGCTTCATCCAGACTCGGAACGATCTTCATTACCTGCAGCGCTTTGAAGCGGTCGGGATTGTAAGTTTTTCCTTCGCCTTCGGTCCAGTGTGAGGCAAGTTGCGCCGCGATCGAGCGCATTTTGTCGTCAGGGTGGATCACAAAGTATCCGCCGAGGCCGTAAGTCGCGCAGACTCTCGCGATGTCGTGCAGATCAAGGTTCGTTATTGAAGACGTGATGGCTGCTCCGTTGCGGAGAACGGGGCTGTGGATCAGTCCGATGTAAAAATTTTTCATTTCATTTCTTCCCAGAATTCAGGTGGAATTTGTGAAAGCAGCTCAGGTCTGTTTTCAGCTGTTTTTGCCAAAGCGTTCCTGAGTCTCCAGGCTTCGATCTTCGCGTGGTTGCCGCCGGTAAGGACTTTCGGTATCGCCAGACCTCTGAAAACACGCGGCATAGTGTACTGGTCATGTTCGAGCAGAGGAAGCGAGAAAGACTCGTTTTTGAAGGATTCCTCGTTTCCCAGAACGCCGGGGATGAGCCTCGTCACGGCATCGATGACAGAAAGGGCCGCAGTCTCTCCGCCGGTGAGGACATAGTCGCCGACAGACAGTTCTACCGCGCCCGAAATTTCGATGAAACGCTGGTCGATCCCTTCGTAGTGACCGCAGACAAAGATCAGGTGCTCGGCGGTCTCCGAAAATTCTACCGCTTTCTGCTGATCAAAAAGTTTTCCTCTCGGCGACATCACGATCGTGATAGTTTTTTCAGTCTTCGGAAGCGCTTCCCACGCCGCGGTGATCACTTCAGGTTTCATTATGAGTCCCGCACCGCCGCCGTAGGGCGAATCGTCTACCTGACGCCTGTTCCCGAGGCCGAAATCGCGGATCTGATGCAGACCAAGTTCGATAATGCCGTTGTCAACGGCTCTTTTCATCATGCTGACAGAGAAAGGCGATTCGAAAAATTCGGGGAAAAGTGTCAGGACATCAATTTTCAGGCGCTTCATTTTCCGCCTCTCCCGGCTTTCCTTCTTTAAGTTTTTCCTCGGCTTTGCGTTTTATCTCCTCTTCGATCTCTTCAGGAGTCATAAACGGCTCTTTGTTCCTGCCGATAAGGATCTCGCTTCTTCCTGTCATGCGGTTCATTCCGTCAAATTTGACGGCTTTTCCCGAAACGAGCGATGTGTACTGAGTGTTTTTCAGCGCTTCGACAAAGTTTCCCATGTCGCTTTTCTGCGAAGCCGCAAGAGCCGAGAGCAGGATGTCCGCGACTTCGGCCGCTATTGTTTCCGCAAAGTAGAGCGAACGGTTGTTGTTGTCTTTGAAGACCTTGGATATCTTTGAATATTTCTCGTTTTTCTCAGTCGTATCCGACCTCGGTGCGAAGATCACCATTCCGTCGATAAGTTTGCCCAGTTCTTCGATGTTTTTCGGGCTGCTTATCATCTCGGAAGGTCCCAGAACGAGGATCTGCTGGATATCCCAGTCGTAGCCGTCTTTCCTGAGCTCCTGCTTTTTCGCGTTGACAGCCCTGTTGAGGTATTTCTGGTAGTATGCGAACTCAACGTTGAGGTAGGGGAAGGCGGGAAGAAGGCTTGCCGTCTGTTTCGGATCTGTGAGGACTGCGAGGACGTCGAAGCTGCATTTGCCCGGAATCCTTTTTATGAAACTGTCAACGGCGCGGCTCATAATGGCGTCTGTCGTGAATTTTTCTTTGTTCCTCCACTTGAATCCGCGGATCGCCTCATCGTAATTGTCCTGCTTTCCGACAACTTTTTCGACATCGTCCTTGTATGCTTTGTCAGCTGGTGAGATGTCGATTATGTCCGTGACCTGACCGCCGGCTGCCTCGATGGCTCTCCAGTATGTGTCGCGCAGCGCTCTGCCGTTCGGATCGTCGATGTATGCTATTGCGAATCTCCTTTTTTCTTTTCCGACGGCGTATCTCACAAGGTTTTCAGCTTCGAGGTCTTTTGTCTGGCGGACATTGAAGAGGAGCGATCCCGGGAGCGTGCCGAACGGGATGTAGGAGATGACGGGGATCGAATATTCCGACGATTTCATTATGAAAGTTTCGGCGAATTCATGGGCAAAAAACGGACCTGCGACGGCAAAACACTTGATATCTTTAGCTTTTTTCATTAAGTCTTCGACCGATTTCTCGCTTTCGTATTCGATGAATTCGGGCTTTATCCCGCTTTTGTCGAATTTTCCGAAATGCCAGTTCAGGTAGGTCTTGATGACTTCATTGTATTTGCTCCACTTGTCGTTCGATGAAAGCGCGACGCACACTTTGTTCCAGTCAGGGACATAGCTCCCGTCGAATGCGGCGGGGACGATATCAGCAGATCCGTCGTCCTGCAGTGTTGCCGCTTCAGGTTCCTTTGCAACTGCATCCTGGATGATGTCTTCGATACTCTGCGGCTGTTCGCTCTCCCCGGTTTCAGATCCCTGTTCTCCGTTCAGAGCAAGGTCGAAAGCACGCCTGTTTTCCTCATTTTCATTCAACCATGCGTCGAATTCGGGCTGAAGGTTGGCCTTTTTCTCGTCATCGAGTTCTTTGTACCATTTTGCCGCGGAATCGAACCTTTTTGAATATATGTATGCCAGAAAAACAGTTTTTGAAGCGGCGAGTTTGGACTCTTTGTCGAGTTTGAGATAGACCGAGAAGATCCATTTCAGCGCATCGTTGTATTCTTTTTCGGCAAGCGCGGCGTTTCCTGCCATGACATGCGTCTTGTGGGTGAACGGAGCGACATTTTTCAATTCTCCGAGCACTTTGAGTGCCTCGGTATACTTCTTCTGGTTGTATAAAGCCGAAGCAAGCATGAACTTTATCTGGTTCGTCTGCCATTTTGCCCATTCGAAGGCTGAAAGTTCTTGTGAGTATGCCTCGATCCCTGAGAAATTTCCCTCTGATTCCAGCGATTTATATTTTGCTTCGACTTCTTCCCACTCAGGATTGTCAGGAGTTTCATCCATTTCCAATGTCGAGCAGCTTATCTGAAACGAAGCTGAAAGAACTATCAAAAAAAGTGAAAAAAATCTGATCTTCATGCGTCACCTCACTTAAAAACGCGTTATTTTAAGAAAAAAATTCAAATAATCAAGGGGAGAGCAAGGATGCCGGCGCAGAGGGAGCCGCGTGGTCATAACTCCGTGACCGTCAGTTTATTGCCGGGAAGAAAATTTATTGATTTTTCCCCGCGATATGTAGAATTACTGTGCTTTTGTGTTGACGATAAAACATATTAGAGGTGGATCCATGAAGAAATCGAGTGCTTTTCTGCTGTTTTGTATCCTGTCTCTCGTATTTGCGGGATGCGCGGTATCCGATGACGATGAGGAGGAACTTGTTCTTCCCGACGGAGAGAACGGCGAGGTCTCTGACGGCGGAGATCAGGAAACCGGGGATTCGGAAAGCAATCCGAACAATGACGGCGACAACGCTGTTCCCGATGCTGATGCAGATGAAGATTCCGGCAACGGAGATCAGGAGCAGCCGGATGAAGAGAAACCGCCTGTTCCCACGAACTGTGTCCCGGGAATTAAGACATGTGACGCAAGTGATCCTAACAGTGTTTTCCAGTGCAAGGAAGACGGATCCGGTATCGATCCTGTGCCGGTCGAAAAGTGCGGAGAGAGCAAGACCTGCGTTTACGGAAAATGTGAGGCAGACGCCTGCTCTTCAGCCGGAGTAAGTTATCTTGGCTGCGATTTCTACACTGCGAAACTCTACAACGGCAGAAAAAGCGAAAAGATAACGAGCAAGGATTCTTTTTCGGTCGCTCTTGCCAATTCAAATCCCGATAAAACCGCTACGATCGAATTCTTTAAGACTCTGGACGACGGAACGGAGACAAAAATAGAGAGTTTCGAATACTGCTACAAAGTGACGAAATCATTCCTCGGCAGCGAATATGACGACATGGAGTGCAAAAACCATGATTCATCTTTCGTGATTACGGTAAACCCGAAGGAAACAATAGTCGTTACGCCGAAAAAAGAGGACAGGATGCTCATCGGAACGGCGGCAAGTTTTCTCAGCTACCACATAAAATCTGATCTCCCGATAATCGTCTATCAGTTCAACCCGTTCTACAACCTTCATTCGAACGACGCTTCGCTCGTTCTTCCTTCGACAAAGCTCGGTTCCGACTACATTATCGCAAGTTATCCTGACGAAACGGGCGTTGACGGCGACGGACCAGGTTATTTCACGATAATCGGCGCTTACGACATGACGGTCGAGCTCGAGATCACGCCTACCGCCAACATCGCGCCTGCAGGGAAGATCCCGGGTACTCAGGCCGGAGTTCCGATGACTGTCGAAATAAACAAGGGCGAAGTCCTGAATATCATCACGACATCCAACGGGGCGGATTTCACCGGCACAAAAATATCGTGCAAAAATCCTTATTCGAAGTGCGCTCCTGTAGCTGTCTTCGGCGGCCACGGATGTGCCGATATCCCGAAAGACAGAGGTTACTGCGACCATCTTGAGCACCAGCTTCTTCCAGTCGACCGCTGGGGAACGCGCTATGCCGTCGTCAAAACGAAACCGAGAAGTTACGCCCGCGATTTTGTCAGGGTCGTAGCGGCGGAAGACGGAACGAATGTTTCGGTCAAAATCAAGGATGAAGAGTTCAAAAGCGGCACAGAAAAGACCTTTACGCTCAATGCAGGGCAGTTCTACGAATATGAACTTAACCATATCGACGAGGGCGGAAGCTGGTTCACTTCCGGAACATCGTTCGTTGAAGCGGACAAGCCCGTTCAGGTCACGCAGTATTTGAGCGGTTCTGAAGACATCAGCTCCGACTGCCGCGACGACGGACCGGGTTCCTCGCACTCATACTGCTTCGGCGATCCTGCAATGACGATAATCCCGCCGGTCGAACAGTTCAGGAATGAATACTACTTCTTCGCATACTCGGTCGAGGATACCGATACCGACGGCGGAAACGCCAATTTTGTCGAAGTCATCACAGATCCCGGAGTCGAAATAACGCTTGACGGTGAAACTCCGACACCCGCGATGGACGGCGAAATGCAGGGTGCAGTCTACGGCAGCAACAAAGTCTACTACATTTTCGAACTCGATTCATGGTTCATGCGCCACCACCTGACATGCTCCGATTCATGCGGGATCATCGTCTACGGCTGGGGAATGGACGTAAGCTATATGTATCCCGGCGGACTCGACCTCAAGATGCTGAAATAAGCCGAATTTATTGAATTTTTTTCTTTCTTTTTGTTCTGATATCGCTATAATATTGCCGTTTTTGTTTAATTTTCGTGAGGTCCCGTCATGAAAACTCTTTTCTCCATCATGCTGATTTTCCTTTTTATTTCGTGCGGCGGCGGTTCAAAAGCGCCTGTTGACGATGATTCCGCGGCGGTTGTGCCGGACGGCGATGAGGATGTTATGGATGATGAGGAATTTGTCGATGACGAAGACGACGATGACGAGCCTGACACAAAACCT
>JAEESW010000041.1 GCA_016290135.1 bacterium | reverse complement strand
CTCCTTTCTGGTCGTGGGTGAAGGCCGCATACGCCATGATCTCGTCAAGCAGAGTCGAGATTATTCCGCCGTGGATTATCCCCTCCCATCCGCAGAATTTGTCGGGAACGGAGATCTCCGCTTCGGCGCAGAGTTTTTCATTGTCACGATGTATGTCGAGATGCAGACCGTCGGCGTTCTTTTTCCCGCAGACAAAACATTTTTCACTGAAATTCACTTCCATTTTTTCCTCCGCAACAAAAAACGCGCTATTTTAGGGAAAAAAGACGATACGGCAAAAAAACTTCGTATTTTTATAAAAATTCATAAAAAAATCATGCCGATATAACAATATATTTTGACATATCCGATTTTTGAGTGATATGTTTTCCGCGTGTTTTTTATTTTGGAGGGAAAAATGAGAGTAGAGCAGATTTCGGTGCTTTTAAGGAATGAACCCGGCGTTTTGAAGAAGATCCTTGAATCTATAAGCGAAGGAAACATCAATATCATCGGCCTCACGATCAACGAGACCGCGGCTTTCGGCGAGCTCAGACTTGTCGTCAGCGACACGAAAAAGACCCGCGAGATACTGAAGAAGATGGATCTTTCGCACAATGTCGTGAAGATAATCGTCGTCGATCTCAAGGACAAACCCGGCGAGCTGCTCGAGATCGCACGTCTTTTGAGCGAAAATGACATAAACATCGACTACATCTACACTCTGGCTTCCGGCAAAAACTCGGCTTTTATCGCTATAAAGACATGGGATATGGCCGCGACGGAAGAGATCCTTCTCGCCAACAAGATAAAGATAGTGACCCTTGAGAATTTCTCTAAGTAGGAGGGTTTTATGCCTAAGATTTTTGTTTTTTTAACGGTTTTTATTTTCAGTTTCGCGCTTCTGCCGCAGGAAGCGTCCCCGGAAGAGTCTGAATCGGATAAGGCTGCCGCTGAAACTGCGCCTGAGCAGACATCAGAAGAAGAAAAACCTGCCGAAGAGGCTCCTTCGGAAGAGGCTGCGCCGGAGAGCGGACAAAAAGAAGAAACTGAAAACGTTCCCTCTGAAAGCACCGGAGCTGAGGAAAAAGAGGAACCTGAGCAGGACGGACAGGAGTTCGTTGCTGATGAAGAGCCTCTCACCGATGCGCCTTTAGTCAAGATCCAGCAGGGAAAACCTGTGAAATATTTCGAACTTTACGGATATTTCAATGTGGCGAACACCTTTTCCTACAATATGAAACTCAATGACAACAACCCCTACATGGCGTCACGGAACACGATAAACAACGTTGTGACTGATGAGACCACGGGAGAAAGGGTGACCCGCAAGACCAACGAGCATGTCCTCAACTGGGCTTGGCTCAAACTGCACCTGGAACCTGTAATCAATATCGCCGAAACGATGGAGATCCACACGAAACTTTCGATCTTCGGCAACACGGCGATGGGGGCTGACAATTACGAGTTCGACAGAAAAGAGAACGGGCTTCTCCGGGATGCGCAGCTTTCGACTTCGGCAAACATAGTTTTCGAGGGGCTTTGGGGCGTTTTCGACACTCCGATAGGACAGCTCAAAGTCGGAAGGATGCCGTTCAGCTGGGGTCTCGGGATACTTTACAGCGACGGCAACAAATTCAACTCGCTCTCGACGGGCAACTATCTCGACAGGCTTCAGCTCACGATCCCGATAATGGGATTCAAGATAATCCCCGCTTTCGACCTCGCTTCGACCGGGCTTTTGGACAAATACCACGACTACTTCATAGATGCTTCGCAAAAGGACGACGGCTTCAACGTAAGCCTTATGTTCACCATGCAGGAAGACGATCCGGCGGTTCTTGAAAACAAGATCCTCAACGAAAAAACAGTCGTCGAAGTCGGTGCGATGGTAATGTTTTCGTGGAAGAACGACTCTTCCGGCGAGTGGGTCAAATCTGACGATCAGGACGGCAGAGTCGATCCGACATCCGATCATTTGATCGATCCGGACACTGTTTACGCCTTTACCGGACAGAGCGCGAAACTGTGGAAACTCGATGCATGGCTCAATCTCCACTACAAAATATTCTCCTTCAAAACTGAACTTGCTTTCCTCACCGGAAGCATAGGCAAGATCAGGCTTGAGGACGGCCGCGACAAATCTGTCAAGGCACAGATGGTAGGCTGGGCCGCAGATCTCGGTTTCCGTGTTATCCCGAAAAAATTCCACATCGGTCTTCTCACCGGTATCGCCTCTCCCGACGACGCCGACAAAGTTCAGGCAGATTCGTGGAGCACTCCCGGAAATTCGGTCAACAACTCTTCAACAAGAAGCGACCGCACAGTTGAAAATTTCCGCTTCAACAAGGACTACAATTTCAACTCCGCTTTGTGGAACCAGTTCCTCGGCCGCTTTACAGCAGGTTACTACGCAAGTTTGACCGCGACATACTTCTTCCTTGACGACCTCAAAGGATATGTCGGAACGACCTATTCGATGGCGCTCAAAGAGAACAACTCGCTGGGCGGGAAGGGGCTTCCCAACGCGATCGAACCTTTTATCGGCATAGATTACGCGAACAAAAGCGGGATGCGCCTCGGCACGAGATACCAGATCGGCATCCCGTTCTCCGGTCTTGATACCGATGAACACGATACGACGCTTTTCCACTACCTCAATGTTTATCTCGGAGTAGTTTTCTAAAATTTCCGTTCTGCGGGGAAATAATTGAACAGATCTCCATGGTCATGGATCCCCACCTTATATTTCGCCGAGGGTTTTCCGTATTTCATAGTAAATGCCATCTCGCTGGTGATGCTGAAAGATCTCGGGACAAGCAACGGAAAATTGGCGGCACTGACAAGTTTTATCGCGCTTCCGTGGCTTTTCAAACCTTTGTGGAGCCCGCTTGTAGACACGGTCAAAAGCAAGCGGTGGTGGATAATCGCGACTCAGCTGACGATCGCTGTTTCGGTTGCTCTTATCGCATTTACGCTCTCGGGAAAAGCTCTTTCCGTCACGCTTTTTCTTTTTGCCGTTACCGCGACAGCATCGGCCACGCACGACATTTCGGCTGACGGATACTACATGCTGGCTCTTGATGAAAAGCGACAGTCGGTTTTTATCGGTATCAGAAACACATTCTACCGCATCGCCATGATCTTCGGGCAGGGCATAGTTGTCGTTTTTGCAGGAGAGGTCGAGAAATATACGAAAAACACAGCTTCTGCATGGCGGATAACTTTCGTTTTTGCCGCCGCAATACTTGCTCTGCTCACGATCTATCACAACCATGTTCTGCCACAGGTCGAGTTAAGACTAGATAAAGGTGTAAAATCACTAAACAATTTTGTCTCAGCCTTTTCTTCGTTCTTCACAAAAAAAGGTTGTTGGACGGCTGTGCTGTTCATGCTTTTCTACCGTTTCCCCGAAGCACTGCTGATGAAAATGCTGTATCCGTTTTTCAGCGATCCTGTATCGTCCGGAGGACTCGGGCTCGACAAGGAGGCATACGGCATCATCTGCGGTTCTGCCGGGGTCGCGGCACTTCTTGCCGGCGGGATCTTAGGCGGCTTCTACATTTCAAAACACGGTCTGCGCAGATCGCTTCCGCTCATGGCTCTGAGCCTGACGCTGCCGTGCATCGTTTACCCTTACTTGTCCTGGGCGCAGCCCGGATCGCTGACAGTCATAGGAGCCTGCATCGCTTTTGACCAATTTGGTTACGGCTTCGGTTTCACGGCATACATCGCATACATGATGAAATTTTCCGACGGACAGCTCAAAACGTCGCACTACGCCGTGTGCACGGGATTTATGGCGCTTTCGGCGGTCCTTCCCGGAGCAGTATCAGGCTATATTCAGGAAATATGCGGCTACAGCGGATTTTTCACGCTGGTTGTACTGAGCTGTGCTGTGACATTCGCAGTTACATATCTTGCACTGCGCAAAACTGACTATCTGACGCAGTAAGCGTTGTAGGGAACAGCTTTGTTTGCGTTAGAGATCCTTGTGTTTTTGAAGCTGATGACCCAGAAGTGGTCTGTGCCGGTCATCTGCGATGCAGACCAGAACCAGCCGTTGCCGGGAAGATTGAATCCTCCTCTGCGGCAGCCGCGGCAGTCCTGCTTGCTGTAGTCATTCAGGCTGAGTTTGCCGTTTTTGTCGCTGATTAAGCACTTTCCGCCGGCAGCGGTCTCGGGGCATTTCTGAACTATCGAGCGAAGTTCATCGATGGAGGGAAGGCGCCAGTCTTTGAAGCCGCTCTCTTCAAGATTTTCACAGTATTCATGGGCTTTTTCCCATGTTGCTGTGAATATCGGGTATTTTGCCCACTGAAGTTGTTTCGCGGGTTCCGCCTTCTTTTCCGCAGCGGGAGCTGTTTTTGCCTGTTCGGGCTGTTTTGTTTCAGCATAAACTAAGAGGCAACTGAAAACGATTGAGAACAACAGTAATGCAATTTTTTTCATTTTTCTCTCCAAAAAATCAATTAACGCTGCGTTATATGAATTTACGCAAAAAGTGTCAAGGAATTTGCCTTTAGGCACTGATGGCTGAAAAGTTATCTCTTTCGACGTGAAATAATCATAAAAAACACTGTTTTGTCTGTTTGCTGGTAAAAAATGCGTATATACGCAAAAAAAACGAACAGACATTGCGCTAATTAAAAAAAAGAGTATTGTTCTATTCGTGAAAATTGCGTATTGACGCAAGAAAAACGAATGGAGGATTTTTTATGGAAAGACCGGTATACCTGCAAAAACTTATCGACAGGCAGCAGAACGGGATGATAAAAATCATAACCGGAATGCGGCGCAGCGGCAAATCGTATCTGCTATTCTCGCTATTTTTCAACTATCTTCGCAGTGAGGGTGTGGACAACACCCGCATTATACAGATCGACTTGGAAAATATTTACAATGAACCACTGCGTGAGCCGTTTGCGATATTGGATTATGTCAAGCAGAGAATCACTGACAACAAGAATTATTATGTACTGATCGACGAAGTTCAGCGGCTCGATCGTTTCGAGGAAGTGCTGAACACTTTTCTGAAAAATCCGCAGCTTGACGTTTATGTAACAGGAAGCAACGCCCGCTTTCTCTCCAAGGATGTGGTGACAACTTTCCGTGGACGCGGTGACGAAGTCCGTATCCATCCGTTTAATTTTAAGGAATATATGTCGGATAAGCCGGGAACTGCGTTTTTGGAGAATTATCTTAATGAATTTATGCGCTTGGGCGGTCTTCCGCAGCTTGTTTCAATGCAAAGCGAGGAGCAGAAAAGGGAATATCTCCGGCAGTTGTTTGACAATACTTATCTTATAGACATAAAAGAGCGATACGGAATCCGCGGCGATGACGATCTGGAAGAACTTATAGATGTTGTTGCGAGCAGTATCGGCACTCTTACAAACCCGCAGAAGATAGCAAACACTTTCCGTTCCGCCAAAAACAGCACAATTACAAGAGACACTGTAAAAAACTATCTCGATTATATGCAGGATGCATTTTTGATTGAAAAATCAGTGCGTTACGATATTAAAGGGAGAAGATACATCGACACTCCGTCAAAGTTTTATTTTGAAGATTTGGGAATAAGAAACGCCCGTCTGAATTTTCGTCAGACGGAACAGACTCATTTAATGGAAAATCTGATATATAACGAACTGCGTGTCCGCGGATATTCGGTTGATGTCGGACAAGTGACTTTAAACACACGCAATGAAGCCGGAACAAGCGAGCGCAGGCAGCTGGAAGTCGATTTCGTCTGCAATAAAGGCTATGACAGAGTTTATATCCAATCCGCTTTCGCGCTTCCTACGCAGGAAAAACAGGAACAGGAGCTCAGTTCGCTGAAACATATCGGCGACAATTTTCAAAAAGTTGTGATTGCAGGCGGCACGCAGCCGACATACCGCAACGACGACGGAATACTGATCCTCAATATTTTCGATTTTCTGCTGGGTAAAGTCGCTGTTTGATTCTTCCGGCAGATCACTTTTTTTCAAAAATTTTGAAAAAGTGCGTTTTTGATAAACGAAAACCTGTCTTTTTTAATCCAAAGAGCCCGTTTTTATTCCGAAAAGTCTGAACATGAAGTCCTCTCTTTCATCAAACATTTCGGATATAATGATTCTTTCGCCTTCGATGTAGTAAAACAGATAATTGTGCTTCACATAAAGAGTTCTGAAATCGGTCTCAATATCGAAAAGTGCGGCAAGACTCGCCCCTTTCATTGGAAAATCCGCGAGACTTTTCGCGGCTTCGAGAATGAGTACCGGACTTTTTGCGGCAGTTTCCGCCCCGAACTGTTCTGTCAGATAAAGTTTCAGATCCTTCATTTTCCGACGGACAATCTGCGAAAATTCCACTTTGTATTTCATTGGCGTATTCCGAGTTCGGCTTCAAGTTCTTCAAGCGAAACGGTTCCTTCTTCATGAACGGATCTTTTGGAATCGTTCAGGCGCGTCATGAGCTGAAGCAGCGCTTTCTGTCTGTCGAGATCGTCAAGCTCTTTCATATCAATCAGAGCACATGTTCCCTGACCGTTTCTTGTGAGATAGATTCTGTTCCCGTAACTCAGCTGATTGATAATCGCGGTATAATTTTTTAAGTCGGAAACGGGTTTGATGTTCGGCATTTTTCACCTCTTTCGAAAACAACAAAACACTGTCATTATAATTTGAGATCATATTTTGGCAATAATTTTCCCATAAATTCAGGGTTAAATTAGGACAAAGTCATAAAAAAGATGCTTTCTCGCAACTTTAAAAAAAATTATCAGAAAAATCGGCACAAGGTGAAACTAAACTATTGTGTTTTTGCTTTTTTTTGTTAAAAATTGATGTCTTTTTAGGGGAGGTATGGATGAATAAAGTTCTTAGATTATTGGCAGTCTTGGTTTTATCGCTTTGTTTTGCCGTTTCATGCGGCGATTCCAAAAAAAGCGATGAGAAAGCGGAAAATCAGGGTAATCAAGCCGAAGAACAGGAAAAAAATGACTCTGAAAATCAGGAAAACGGTGACGCCGGAAAGCCTGACAATGATCCGGAAAATCAGACTCCTGAACGAGAGGAATATCCGGGTGACGGCACTGAAAAGTATATTACGTTCACAGCCCCGTATTCCACCGACAATAATGATGATGAAGAATACGAGTCTCCTGATGCTGAGGCTGCCGCTGATGCAGAGGAAAGCTGCGATTACTCAGGCAACGGTTACAAATATGCCGGACTTGCCGGAAACAACGAGGCTCTGAATGCAATCGCCGAAGCGGACAAATATAAGTTGGACGGAAACACCCTCTGGCTGACAAACAAATACAAAGGTTTGATTTCAGTTGATGTGAGCGATCCGAACAATCTGAAAGTCCTTGATACTCTCAAATTTAAAGGAAATATCGGAGAAATGTATATTTTGAACGGAAAACTTTATCTTCTTGTCAGCAATACCAACGAAAGTCTCGATGAAAACGGACTTTTCAACGGCAGCACCGTAACCTCAAAAATATTTGCTGTAAATGCTGCAGATCCTTCAAACATTTCCGTTGTCGGCGAATTGGAAATGAATGGTGAAATAACTGATTCCGGACTGAAGGGAGAAATAATTTATATTGCTGCGACAGAATATGAGCTGAATCCTAATCCATGCGAGTCGTCATATAGTAGAAAGAATCAGATTTCCGTAGTGTCTGTGGATATTAAAGATCCTGAAAATTTAAGTATAATTGACAAAGATTACGTTTCAATCGAAAGCTGCTGTCCTTATATCTACATTTCAGAAAAATCTGTTTATGTTGCCTACAACAGCGCGAATTTGGTTGTAACGAGGTTTGATATCAGCGACATTTCGGGAAAAATCGCAAAAAAAGCCTCTTTCGACGTAGAAGGATATATCTTCGACATTTCAAAAATGTATGAACTGAATGGTGTTTTTTATGCTTTGTCCTGTTCCGACTATTCCGGCTCAGGTAACGCCATACTTGAAAGTTTCGATGTCAGCGGTCCAGAGGCCAAAAGACTCGGCAAATCGGTTCTTACGGCGGAAGATAAATTATATGACTCCAGCTTCTTGGGAGACAGACTTTATGCCGGAGACTCATCATCATACGACGTAGTTCCTTTCAGCATAATAGATATCTCGGATCCCGGGAATTTTGTGAAACTCGGGGAACTTGAATTATCTGGTGGAATGAAACCTGTCAAAGCCATAGGAAACTACATTTTTACAACAGCTCCGGGTTTTAACGGAATTTGTCTCTATGATGTTTCTGATCCTCAGAAACCTAAAGAAATAGATCGGTTGTCGGGAGGAGGACAGAAGAATTCGGAAACTTTAGATATTTTTGAAAGTGAAGGACTGATTGTCGACCCGAGGGGAACAAGTGTTTATTTTGTCGATTTTGATTTAAACAGAGGGTTTAGAATGCGCGGGTCTGTTGTATCGAGAACTCCGATAGAACGCGGTATAGTTGCCGGAAATATTGTTTTCGGCATGAGCGATACGGAAATTTTATCGGTTGATATAAGTGACCGCGATAATCCGAAACTGCTTTCAGACAAGATTCTTGCCGAAGATATCAGTTTGATCTCGAAATGCCGCGAAAATATCTGCGGACAGACAGATCTCGGTCTCAGTGTGTATAACACGGAAACGGATTTGATTTGGAAAAGCAGCATTAGCGGCAATTCATCGGCATTTCTGAAAAACAACAACTATATTTACTTCAACCGTTCAGCTTACGGCGGGACTGAAAACATCAAATTTCAGGTGGTAAAAATCAACGAGGAGCCTCCTTTTGAAGATCTCGGAGAGACTTTTATCGATTTCTATTACGACTACTTTTTTATCAACTCTGTTTCGGAAAACAATGTCATTGCGACACGTATCATAGACCGCAGCAACACAAAGAATCAAAAAATCGCCTTTTTAAACATGAATGATCCGGGCAAAAAGGTAAAATCTGTCAAATTTGATTTTGAATACGAATTCCTGAGTCTTCTTTGGAAAGAATTTTTGACATCCGGCAGCAGATTCTGGACAAGCGGATGCAGACTCAAAAAGGCCGATCCGGAAAACGGAGACCAGTATTACTGCTATGTGCTGCCGTTCGATGCCAGCAATCCTTCGGAACCTAAAGCAGAAAAAAGGATCAACATTCCTGGCGAACTTGAGGCAGTCAGCGATGACGGCAGATACTTTTACACAAAAACTCCGGTCATTGACGAAAAATATGATTTTTACGTTCTCGAAATCGATTACACTAACTCAGAGGCGAATGTAGTCAGAAAATACACTTTGGATTCTCATGGTGTTTATGTCAAAAACGACGTCATATTCTTGATCCATGTCAGATCCTACGGCGGCTGGGACGGCTGCGTTGACGACTCTTACAATTCTTACGACATCGAAGTTGTTTCGGCAGTTTCCGGCAAAAAACTTTTCTCAGGAACTTTTGAACATGCAAAACTCTGGAATGTTGAGAACGGCGGAATCGCAGTTCTCCAGGGACGCGACAAACTTTACTACATTTCGAAAGACGGCAAATCAACGCAATTTACCTTCAGCACGGATGCGGTGTGGAAAAACACAATGCTGTTTATGAGTGACAGGCTCTACATTTCAGCGGGATACGAAGGAATCTATTCTTTTGATTTGAAATAATCTGAAAAAAACTCGCTTGAAAAAGTGTATGTTTTTCTTGAAAACTCGCTTGAAAAAATGTATGTTCTACTTAAAAACTCGCTTGAAAAAGTGCGTTTTTAGAGCGGAGGCTTAGATGTTTAAACGAAAAATCATCAATGAATTCAAGACTTGGAAAGATTCAACAGGCAAAAAGAAAGCGCTTGTTGTAAAAGGGATGCGGCAGATCGGCAAAACTTTCAGCGTTCTGGATTTTGCAAAAGCTGAATTTAAGAATGTGATCTACATCAATTTCAAGGAAAATGACTCGGCGCGCCAGATTTTTGACGGAGACCTGAGTGTTGACCGCATAACCATGGATATTTCGGCCCTTTTTCCGAAATCGCGCTTCGAAGCTGGAAAAACGGTGCTCGTTTTTGATGAGATTCAGGAATGCGCCAACGCCAGAGCCAGCATAAAACCGTTTATGGAAGACGGACGCTATGATATCATCGCAACAGGTTCGCTTCTCGGAATCAAAGGATACAACAACAAAAAAACCAAAGGAATTCCGACTGGTTTTGAAAGAATCGTCTATATGAAACCTATGGATTTCGAGGAATTTCTCTGGGCAAAAGGAGTCAGCGAAAACGTCATATCCTATTTGAAAAAATGTCTTGCAGACAAAACTCCGGTGAGTGCCGCGACCCACAATGCGATGCTGCGCTATTTCAAGGAATATCTTTGCGTCGGCGGGCTGCCCTACATTGTCGACCGTTTCGTTTTGACCGGCGACATGAATATTGTTTACAGTGAACAGCGCGATATTCTTGAGGAATACAAAGACGATTTCGGCAAACACCTTGATGAAAACGAAAACGAGAAAACAGATCTGCATCTTCTCGCGAGGATAAACCGCGTTTTTGATTCAATTCCGGCACAGCTTGCCAAAGAAAACAACAAATTTGTATATGCTTTTTTGGAAAAAGGAGCCAGAGCCGAAAAATATCAGGCTGCAATCCAGTGGCTTTACGACTGCGGAATCGTCAATATCTGCTACAATCTCTCAAATATTTCTGAGCCGCTCGAAGGCAACAAAATTGATTCCGTTTTCAAACTATATATGCAGGATTCCGGCTTGTTCACGGCAATGCTCGAAAAAGGTTCTGCTTTTAAAATTCTGAGCGGAGAACTCGGCATTTACAAAGGTGCAATCTTTGAAAATATTATTGCCGACTGCTTTTCAAAACAGAACCGTCCGCTCTATTACTTCCACAAAAATTCAGGACTTGAGATAGATTTTGTGACAAAAGTTGCAGGAAAAACTGCTTTAATCGAAGTGAAAGCGACTACCGGCAACACAAAATCAGCTGATACCGTGCTGAAAAATCCGCAATACGAAGTCGATATTTGCTACAAACTTTCGGAAAACAACATCGGAGTTTCCGGCAACAAAATCACATTGCCGTACTACATGGCATTTCTCTTGGAATAAACAAGACATAAAAATTTTCACTTTTTTTAAAAAATTATCAGAAAAATCGCTCCAACATGTAACTAAACTATTGTGTTTAAGCTCTTTTTGTATAAAATCTTTCGTCTTTTAGCGAGGTCGTCATGAAAAAAATCGTCAAATTTTTCGTAGCTTTCGTGATTTTTCTTTTCATTTTTACTGCGTGCAGCGGCAAAGGAAATTCCGGGAAACAGGAAATTTCGGACAATGATCCTGAAAATTCGGTTTCCGACGGGGATGAAATTTCGGACGATGAGCCGGAGCCTGATGGAACGGAAAAGTTTGTTACGATATCGTCTTCGGACTATTTTGAAGAAGATTGCCCCGTAGATGACACGGAGGTTTATGACAATTTCGCTTTAAAGGACGATATTCCTGATGTTCCACGCGAAATTTTTGAAGGTGATGTCTACAAGCTTGACGGAAACACGCTTTTGATTTTGCATCCGTACAAAGGACTAGTCACGGTCGATATAAGCGATCCGGAAAACCTGGAAGTTTTGGACAGCATAAATCTGGCGGGGCAGTATGGCCACTACATTTATCTTCAAGATGAGAGAGCTTATGTCCTTGTCAGCAGGACAGACGGAGATTCCGATGACGGCGGAATCATCTATTATGGAAGAGAATATTCAAAGCTCGTGGCAATCGACACGAAAGATCCGAAAAATCTTTCGATTGCAGCTGAATTTATAATTGACGGCTATGCGAGAAATTCAAAACAGATAGGTGATATAATCTATGTTGTTGCCGCAGACAAGGCTTATTCGTGGAAGGAATGTGACGGAACCTGGGGAGAAAACCGTAACGAACGGAGCACTATCGTTGCGATAAACATAAAAGATCCGGAAAATATAAAAATGGCTGACAAAATTTCAGCGGAAGTGGCGGCTGATCTGGTCTATTTTTCCGACAAGCACATATATGTTGCTGAATCCAAAACAGACGAATGGGATGATCCCATAGGTGAAAACAGATTTTCAATATTCGATATAAGTGATCCTGACGGCAAAATTGTCCAAAAATCGACGATTTATCCCGAAAGATTCATTCAGGGGATGTATGAAACAGACAATTTTTTCTATCTTGTAACCTCAAGCACTTACGAACCTTATTACACAACTCTTGAAAGTTTCGATGTCAGAGATCCTGCAAATGTCATAAAACTCGACTCTACTGACGGTTTCAGCAATGCCGCATTCAACGGTTATACGATGTATGGTTCCAGATATTCTTATTCCGGCGATCAGAGACACTACTTTTTAGAGACAGTGGATCTTACACCTGACAACCTTTCTCTGGTTTCCGAGCAGGAAATTTTCGGCAGTATCTCGGATTTTAAATTCATAGGCACGAAAATGCTCACAATCGAGCAGGAAAAGAAAGACTATCAGGTAAAGCTGGGTCTCTACGATTTGGAAGATCCTGAAAATCCCAAGGAAATCAACAGTATTTTGTCAGAAAAAAATATTTCCGTTTCTATACCGGATTGCAGGATTTTTGACGAGCTCGGGCTTATCCTCTGTTCCGTTTCTGAAAGCACTCCTCAGGAGAATTTTCTCAAAGTTTATCTTGTTGATCTTGACCTTGAAAAAGGGCTCAAATTACGCGGATTTATTACAACGGATGACTTTGCAAGATTCGGAACAGCTGTAAAAAACCGTGTTTTCGCGGCATCCAACTATAAGGTCGTTTCTGCCGACATTACCGACAGGGACAAACCGAAAATCCTTTCAGAACAGCCGATAGCCGTCAAAATTCCCGGACTTACAGGGTGCGGAGAACATCTTTGCGGCATAAACGAAAGAAAACTCTTTATTTATGACGGTGCGGCAAGCAGCACCCTCTGGCAGAGCAATCTTCTAAAAAGTTCTGAATATACAGCGAATCTGGTTAAAAACGCCAGCTCTTTCTATCTATACAACAACAATCAGAAATACTGCGGTAACAGCGACGACTTCTTTGCCAACCACCCTGTTTCTGTCAAAATTATAAAAAATAACGGAAACGACTCTTTTGAAGAGACAGAAAATTTTAACATTCCTGAAAGGATCGGTTATTACGCGGCGGCAGCTGTTTCAGAAAACAACATCATGGCTTTCCGGAGTACAAAATGGGAGACGTATTCCGACGGAGTTAAAGTAAAATCAGAACTGCACTTCGTTGACATGAACGATCCTGCTGAAAAAATCACAGCTTCAAAAATCGATTTTGACTATCTCAAACTGTTCATCGAAAACAGGATTTTTGTCAGCGGTGACACTTTCTGGACAAGCGGATGCATAAAGAAAACACCGGAGGAAGAGGAAAACGAGTATTTTTGTTATGCCGTTCCTTTTACTGTTGACAAGTCTGCGAAACCAAAAGCAGGGAAAAGAATAAACATCCCCGGCGAACTTATGGGTATAAGCAAAGACGGCAAATATTTCTATACAAAAACGCCGGCGGTGAAATCAGAAAAAGAGTGTGAAGATCTCGGAGACTGCAAAATCAAGATAGAAACCAGCGATTTCTATATCTTAAAACTTAATAACAAAAAAAATTCGATAGATGTTGTAGGAAAAGAAACTCTCGAAGACCGGACAGTCTTTAATTACAACAGCGGCCAGCATACGAAAGAATATTCTGTTTCAAACAATGTTTTTATAAAAGACAAGCTGCTGTTCTTTGTTGCAAAAAGTAACCGAAAGGCAGAGTGCTCTTATAATTCGAACTTCGTTTATGAAATAAAAATCGTCTCCGCGGCTGACGGAAAGGAAATTTTCTCGGGTTCTTTCGAACAGGTATCTTTCTTTAACGATGTCCAGGACGGAGGCCTGCTTCTTTTGACAAACAAGGAATGGATATATGTGACAGCTGATGGTAAAACCAAAAAAGTTGAATTGAGCAAAGATCTCGGGACAAGCGGACAATATTCTCCGAATTCCGCACAGCTTATAGGCGATACGGTCTATGTCGGAACTCTCTGGGGCGGAATTTACTCTTTCGACGTGAAATAATCCGAAAAAACAACTTTTTTGCCTGTTCGTCAGTAAAAAATGCGTATATACGCAAAAAAAACGAATAGATATTGCGCGAATTAAAAAAAAGAGTATTGTTCTATTCGCGAAAAGTGCGTATTGACGCAAGAAAAACGAATGGAGGATTTTTTATGGATAGACCGATATACTTGCACAAACTGATTGACAGGCAGCAGAACGGGATGATAAAAATAATAACCGGAATGCGGCGCAGCGGCAAATCCTATCTGCTATTCTCTCTATTTTTCAACTATCTTCGCGGTGAGGGTGTGGACAATACCCGCATTATACAGATCGACTTGGAAAATATTTACAACGAACACTTGCGGAAGCCGTTTGCGATATTGGATTATATCAATAAGAGAATCACGGATACCAAAAATTATTATGTACTGATAGACGAAGTTCAGCGGCTCGACCGTTTCGAGGAAGTGCTGAACACTTTGCTGAAAAATCCGCAGCTTGACGTTTATGTGACTGGAAGCAACGCCCGCTTTCTCTCAAAGGATGTGGTGACAACTTTCCGTGGACGCGGTGACGAAGTCCGTATCCATCCGTTTAATTTTAAAGAATATATGTCTGGTAGGACCGAAGCGGTGTTTTTGGAAAATTATCTGAATGAATTTATGCGCTTGGGCGGTCTTCCGCAGCTTGTTTCAATGCAAAGCGAGGAACAGAAACGGGAATATCTCCGGCAGTTGTTTGACAACACTTATCTTACAGACATAAAAGAAAGATACGGAATCCGCGGCGATGACGATCTGGAAGAACTTATTGATGTCGTTGCGAGCAGTATCGGCAGTCTTACCAATCCCCAAAAGATAGCAAACACTTTCCGTTCCTCCAAAAACAGCACAATTACAAGAGACACTGTAAAGAATTATCTCGATTATATGCAGGATGCGTTTTTGATTGAAAAATCAGTGCGTTACGACATTAAAGGGAGAAAATATATTGATACTCCGTCAAAGTTTTATTTTGAAGATTTGGGAATAAGAAACGCCCGCCTGAATTTCCGTCAGACGGAACAGACTCATTTAATGGAAAATTTGATCTACAATGAACTGCGTGTCCGCGGATATTCGGTTGATGTGGGACAGGTGACTTTAAACACCCGTAATGAGGCCGGGACCAGCGAGCGCAGACAGCTGGAAGTCGATTTTGTCTGCAATAAAGGCTATGACAGGGTTTATATTCAATCCGCTTTTGCACTTCCTACACTGGAAAAACAGGAGCAGGAATTCAATTCACTGAAACATATCGGCGACAATTTTCAAAAAGTTGTAATTGTAGGCGGCACACAGCCGACATACCGCAACGACGACGGAATACTGATTCTCAATATTTTCGATTTTCTGCTGGATAAAGTCACAATTTGATTGATTTCAGAAGCTTTTCACGGTAAATCCGAAAAAAATCACTTTTTTTACTTTTTTTAAAAAAATTATCAGAAAAAATCACACTTTCAGGAACTAAACTATTGTATTTTTGCTCAATTTGTTAAAAATTGAGGGTTTTGAGTATTTTTTTGACGGAGGTCGGGATGAGTAAAGTTTTTAAATTGTTGGCAGTTTCCGCGATGGTCGCTTTTCTTGCCGTTTCCTGCGGCGATTCAAAGAAAAGTGAAGAGAAACTGGAAAATCAGGGTGATCAATCAAACGACTCTGAAATTCAGGAAAACGGTGACACCGGAGAGCCTGCGGACAACGATTCGGAACAAAATGATGATTCCGACACTGAAAATTTGACCGAAGAATTTGTCACGATTGCCAATGCGCCTGTAGAAAACAACTGTACTGAAGGTGTCATCGAGTCTGAATGCAACAGCATCCCTGAAGAAGAACCGGTTGAACCTGAGTCTGAACCTGAGCCGGAGCCTGTTGATACCGGACATAATGTCGCCTATGTCGCAAAATGCGGGAACAATCTCTGCGCTGTCGTTAATGCAAAATGGGTTGTCTACGAGGGCACAACGGACAAAGTTCTGTGGGAGAGCGGCGAACTCAGTGAAGGTTTCGACAAAGTGCTGAGAAACAACAATTTTGTATATATTATCGGACGAAAAAGTGCTTACGCAGCAGTTGATCAGGAATTTGCTATCAAAGTCATAAAAATCAACGACTGGAAAAACCCCGAAGATTTGGGCAATTTTGAACTTCAGAAAGAAGAATCAAGCTATCTGAATGAAAACTATGCCGCCGTTTCGGACAACAATGTTCTGGCTTACAGTCTCGCCGTAGTTGATGAAAATCACAAAACCAGAACAAAGCTCGTTTTTTACGACATGAATGACCTGAGCGACGCGCCAAAGATGAAAAGTTTTGAATTCGACTACAAACAGCTTGTTTACAACCCCGATCTGATGTTTGCGGTCGGCAACACTTTCTGGACAAGCGGCTGTGAACTCGAAACATCACTACTTAACACCGACACCTATCGCTGTTATGCTATTCCTTTCGATGTAAGCGATCCGAAAAATCCGAAAGTCAGCAACCGTGTAAATATCCCCGGAATGCTTGTCGGAATGAGCGATGACGGAGAATATCTCTACACAAAAACCCCGCCGTCATGGAGAAATGAACCCGGAGAAGCACCCCACACCTGCTCAAAACTGAAAATTTACGACATTTACACCTTGAAATTCAACACGGACAAGAGCGCAGTCAGCGTTGTCAACAAGGAACCTTTGGAAGATTCAGACACGGACATCGACTGCAATGTCGCACAGGTTTCAAACTATGTTTATATCAAGGGCGGAAAAATGTTC
>JAEESW010000040.1 GCA_016290135.1 bacterium | reverse complement strand
ATCCGCAACGGGCTAAGACCTGAGCGCGAATACCGCCGGAACAAGGCGAAAAGGGTCTACTATCTTTCGATGGAATTCCTCATGGGGCGCCTCATGGGAAACACTCTCATCAATCTTGACTGCCGCGATGAAGTCTCGCGTCTCGCCGAAAAATTAGGCTACGACATGGAAGAACTCCGCGACATGGAGCCTGACATGGGGCTTGGAAACGGCGGTCTGGGAAGACTTGCGGCTTGTTTCCTTGATTCGATGGCGACTTTGGGGCTTCCCGCTTACGGCTACGGCATCAGATACGAATACGGCATCTTCCGTCAGGGTATCGAAAACGGATATCAGGTGGAAGTTCCCGACAACTGGCTCAAATACACCTGCCCGTGGGAGATCTGCCGGCCCGACCTTGAATACAGAGTCCGTTTCGGCGGAAAAGTCGTCTCCTACCGCGATGACAAGGGCGAAGAGAGATACAAACTCGTCGATACAGAAGATGTTTTCGCACAGGCTTACGACGTTCCCGTTCCCGGTTACAAGACAGCGACAGTCAACAATCTCAGGCTGTGGCAGGCGAAAAGCACGAACGAATTCGACTTCCACTATTTCAACAGCGGAGATTACCTCGCGGCGGTAAACGACAAGAACCGCAGTGAAAACATTTCGAAAGTCCTCTACCCCAACGACAATATGCATCAGGGCAAAGTCCTGCGTCTCAAACAGCAGTATTTCTTCGTTTCGGCGACGCTTCAGGACATAATCAGGCACTACAAAAAGAATTACGGAACCGAAAAATTCGACGATTTCCCCTCAAAAGTTGCGATCCAGCTCAACGACACACACCCGAGCATCGCGATCCCGGAACTTATGAGGATCCTTATCGATGAGGAGAAACTGGGCTGGAACGAAGCTTGGGAGATCACACGAAATACTTTTGCCTACACGAACCACACCGTTCTTCCCGAAGCGGTCGAAAAATGGGATGTCGAGATCATGGGGCCGCTCCTTCCGAGACAGCTTCAGATAATCTACGAGATCAACCGCAGGTTCATAAACGAAGCACGTGATTTCCGGAATTTCGACCTCAAGAAGATAAAAGATGTCTCTATCTTCGAGGAATCGGGCTGCAAATTCGTCAGAATGGCGAACCTCGCGATCATCGGCAGCCACAAGGTGAACGGCGTCAGTGCGCTCCACACGAAGATTTTGAAAGAGAGCATGTTCAAAGACTTCGACGAGCTTTATCCCGGCAAGATCGTCAATAAGACCAACGGTATAACTCCGAGAAGATGGCTGGAGAAATCAAATATTCCGCTGTCGGATCTCATCTCTTCGAAGATCGGAAAAAACTGGGTCGCAAACCTTGATGAACTCAAAAAACTTGAAGAGTTCGCCGACGACAAAGATTTTCAGGCGTCTTGGTATGATGCAAAAGTTCAGGCAAAAGAACGCCTCAAAGTCTATGCTCACGACAAACTCGGCTTCGATCTCAACACAGATACGATGTTCGATGTTCAGGTCAAAAGGATGCACGAATACAAGCGCCAGCTCCTCAATGTTCTCCACACGATCACGCTTTACAACAGGATAAAGTCGGACCCGAACGGCAGTTTCGTTCCGAGAACGAAGATCTTCGGCGGCAAGGCGGCTCCCGGCTACTACATTTCAAAAATGATTATAAAACTGATAAATTCCGTAGCTTCCGTCGTCAACAACGACCCGCAGGTAAACAAGTATCTCAACGTTTTCTTCTTCCCCAACTACTCGGTTTCTATGGCGGAAAAAGTCATTCCGGCAAGCGACCTCTCTGAACAGATCTCGACCGCGGGATTCGAAGCGAGCGGCACCGGCAACATGAAGTTCATGCTCAACGGCGCGATGACGATCGGGACTCTCGACGGCGCAAACGTCGAAATGCTCGAAGAAGTCGGCGCGAACAACATTTTCATCTTCGGTCTCAAGGCTAACGAAGTCAGCGAAATGAAGGCGACCGGCTACAATCCGAGGATCTATTACGATTCAGATCCGGAGCTCAGGCAAGTCCTCGACATGATCAAAAACGACCACTTCAACTCGGAACCGGGAATATTTTCAAGGCTTTACGATGATCTCGTCAACTACGGCGACAACTATATGCTGCTTGCCGACTACCGCTCATACGTCGATATGCAGGACAAAGTCGAAAAGGTATACCTCGACAAGACCGCATGGACGAAAATGTCTATCCTCAACACCGCGAGAAGCGGCAAATTCTCGTCAGACAGGACTATCCGCGAATATGCCGAAGAGATCTGGAACATCAAGCCTGTAAAAGTGGAGATAGACTGACAGGCTCTTTCCGGTCAGTCAGACACCTTGGCTTTCAAATAGTATGATTTGAGCACTTTATAGACTATCGGAGCCGCGGTACTGCCTCCGTGAGCTCCGCTTTCGACCACTGCCACAGCGACGATCTCAGGGTTTTTATACGGAAAAAAAGCGGCGAAAAGAGCATCGTCCTGCATCAGGAACTTTTTCTCATCTTCAGTCTGGTCGACACTTCTTCTTTCAGCATTCGATACGACCTGGCTCGTTCCGGTCTTGCCCGCGGCATCCGGAATAGTGTGGTCTGCATGGTGGAATGCAGTGCCTCCCGGCTCGTTCGTGACAGACCAGAGCGATTTGTTGACATCCTTGAAATGCTGCGGCTTGATGTTCAGGACCCTCACGATCTCGTTTTCGATCAAAGTCTGGCTGCCGTCCTCATGGATTATCCCGTCAACCATTTTAGGTTTGACAATGACACCTCCGTTTGCAAAGGCGGCATAGGCAACAGCGATCTGCAGCGGTGTCATCCTGATATCCCCCTGCCCGATCGACATGTTCATTATCATTCCGTTGTTTATCCTCATGCCGGGATAATTCATCGCAAACCAGCTTCTGGTCGGGAGGATCCCGTTTTCTTCACCCGGGAGATCGATCCCCGATGCAGTCCCCACTCCGAAAAGTGCGGCGAATCTGGTCATCCTGTCGATACCGAGATCCTGCGAAAGATAGTAATAATAAATATCGCAGCTCTCTTTCAGCGAATGATAAAGATTCACGAATCCGTGCCCGCCCCTGTTCCAGCAGCACTTTGTGTCGCGTCCGAACGAGAGACAGCCGCTGCAGAGATAGGTCGATTTAGGCGTTATCAGGCTGTAGTGCAGCGCCGTAACGGCAGGAATTATCTTGAAAGTCGAACCGGGGAAGTAAGTCTGACGGATAACTTTATTGAGGAGCGGATGAAGGATGCTCTGACTGTATTCGCGCCATATCTTTTCGGGAATGCGCTTTCTCGAAAGGAGGTTGGAATCGTAGGACGGACCGGAATAAAGCGCAAGGATGCGGCCTGTCTTCACCTCCATGACAACGACTGCGCCGCTGAGCTCTCCAAGTGCCGAAGCCGCCGTTTCCTGAAGATATGAAAGAACTGTCGTGCGCACCGAATCACCTTTGGAGGCATGTTTGGTCTCAGGGATCGCGCCGTCGATATTTTCGGGGAGTTCGATCTTGCGCCCCAGATAGTCGATGACGTGGAAAGTCTCTCCGTATCCGCCGTGAAGTTCATTCTCGTACCATTTTTCCAGGCCTGTCTTTCCTGTCGAATCCTCAGGATCGTAATTCGGATAGGTTTCAAGCTCCGACTGGTTTATTTTCGAAACATATCCGGTTATATGCGCCGTGGTCTCACCGTATGGATAGACCCGTCTGTATGAAGAGGAGATTATCGTTCCAGTAAAATTGGTCAGGTATCCCGCATAGCTGAGTATCTTTTTTTTAGGTATCTCGTCTTTGACGAGTATCGGAAGGTATTTGCACCTGCCGTAGCAGCCGTCCAATTTTGCAAGCAGGCGTTTTTTCTCGTTTTTTGAAAGTTCTATCAGCGAACTCAGCCTGTCGACCTGCTCCTCCATCTGTTCGCTTCCCGAAAAAAAGATCGGGACAAGCGATATTTTGAACGAAGGTTCGGTCGAAGCCATCACCGGTCCGTCGGCAAAAAGGATCTCTCCGCGGGCAGGAAATATTTTCTCGCTCAGGATAAAGTTGTCGCGTGATCTGCCGTAGAATTCGTCTCCGTGGATGACCTGAAGCACGAAAACTCTGACAAGAAGGGCCAGGAATGAAAAAAATATGATATAGATCAGAGGGCGCGTCTTCCTGAAGATATTCTTGACTTCGTCTGTCTGGTTCAGGATCCTCACAGCCAGGTCTCCTTATAGAAAAGAACGTCGACTTTCGGCTTGAATACGACAAAAAGGAAAATCAGAACGAACGCCGAAAAGAGCGAGGGAAAAACAAATGAAAACGCCGAAAGTTCACCCGTGAACACATAAGTATAAAGAAGTTTGTCAAAATTCATTATCAACGAAGCCAAGATCGCGTTGATAAGAGCCGTGAGCGAATATTCAAATGCGGTGGAAGCAAAAAAGGCGACGGTCAGAATGTACACCTGTGCCGAGACTGTAAGAATGAAAAGAAACGGCAGCGGAGTCGCGACCTGCGAATAGAGCAAAGTTGCAGCAACTATGTAAGTCAGCCTTTTTCTTAAGTTTTTTTCTGTATAAAGTATCGTTGTCACGATCGGGAAATGGGGAAAAAGAAACTGTGAGACTTCCAACGAGTAAAGAATGAAAGAAAATACGGAGAACGCCAAAAGGAGTTCAAAAACGAATTTGAACGAAAGAGTTTTCACTAAATGCCCTCAAAATCCAAAGAGAACAAAAAAAGTGGCGATCCCAACAGGAGTCGAACCTGTGACCTGTCACTTAGGAGGCGACCGCTCTATCCGTCTGAGCTATGGGACCGTCTTTGGAAGATACAGCAGAGGGTCGACGGCTTTGGACTCGATCCTTATCTCGAAATGGAGATGCGGACCTGTCGCTCTTCCCGTCTGACCGACAAGGGCGATCTTCTCGCCTTGTCTGACATCTGCGTTCTGTTTCACCAGATTTTTCGAATTATGTGCATAAATCGTAAAACTGGAGCCATCGGAATGTGCGATTATGATCAAAAGACCGTAACCGCTCTTTTCACCGACAAAAACTGCTTTGCCTGCAGCCGATGCGTAGATCGGGGTCCCTTCCGGACATCCGATGTCTATTCCGCTGTGGTTCTTTCCCCAGCGCTCACCGAACTTCGAAGTGACGACCCCTTCGACCGGCCAGATGAATCTGCCTGGTTTTGCGGGACTCGTTTTGGAAGGTGCAGCGGCTTTCGCCTTTGCCGGCGCTTTGCCCTTTTGGGCAGTATTTCCATTCCTATGTTCTTCTTTTTTCACATTTGAAGGAGCTTTTGCGACTGTTCCGCCTGTTTCAAGCGGTGCAGACACACCAGGAACAAAGATGTAATCTCCGACCTGGATCTTTTTCGCGTCGGGGATATTATTGTTTTTCTTAAGATTGTCAACATTCGTGCCGTAAAGTTTTGCAATACTGTAAAGAGTCTCGTCTTTTTTCACGCGGTGATAGACACCGAAAGGGGCTGCACACGAGAAAAACAGAAACGCTGAAAATATGAACAACAGAAACTTTTTTATATCCCGCTCCAACAAAAAAACGCGGAATTATAGCGGCAATTTCGTGCAAAGCAAAGATTTTTCACCATAGTGTCTTAGAAAAAACCGGCGGTTATTTTTCTCTTGAGTTTAAGATGAAAATCGTTAAAATCAGGCGTCATTTTTTTAGGGGGTATCAGAAAAATGAGAAAATCCGCTCTTCTGCTTCTTTTTTTGACTTTTTCCTTTTTTCTTTCAGCAAAAGAACCTGTTCAAGTCGCCATTCTCCACAACGACGGCTACACTCTCTACCAGGAGTTCATGCCGAACGACAACACCTACAAAAACACTGTGCGGGACATGGAAGTCCTTGCTGCCAAACACAAGGAAAAAGCATTTTCCCAGGCTGCCGCTTTAGTTAAAACGATCCGCACCAAATGCAAAAAATACTATGACACAAACACAAAACTAATTGAGATCCTTAAGAAAAAGTGGTCAAAACCGCACTATGCCGACATGGATGACGAATGGAAGGAGGCGACCTTTTCAAAAGACCGTAAAAAGGTCCAGGATCTCCACAGACTTTCTCTCGGGATGCAGCAGGCATACAACGACTGGAATGAAGCCAGGAACAAAGCTTTTGAAAAAAAGGGGGCGAAGGCAGTGGCTGCGGCTCTTGCAAAAGCCAACGAAAATCTAAAGATGACGATCGACGGCGTCCTTGCAGAAGAAGAACCTGCGATGAATGCCATCTCAAAAGAATTGGAAATGATGAAAATGTCAAAATAATCAAGGAGTTAAAATGTTACTCAAAGGTAAAGACGCTGCTGACGGAATAGTTTCAAAACTTTTGGAGGAAGATCTTTCGGGACTTACTCTCGCAGTCTTTCATCCGCTCAACGACGGTGCGGCCGAAAGTTATCTCAAGACCAAGGAAAAGTGGCTGAAGAAAATAAACGCGAAGATCGAGGTCGTTCCTGTTGACGGAAACATGACCCAGGACCAGTTTTTCCACAAACTCGAGCTTCTCAACAAAGACTCTTCGATAACCGGGATCATGGTCGAGCTTCCCCTTCCGATAAAAATCCCGGAAAAAGAACTTCTGACAAAGATAAACCCGTTCAAAGATGTCGACGGCATCACATATTTCAATCAGGGAAAGATCTTCACCTCAAAGAATGAAGATCTGATCCCGTGCACAGCTGCAGCCTCGATAAAACTGCTTGAGCACCATAAGATCGATTTCGCCGGCAAAAACGTCCTTGTTATCGGACGCAGCTACATCGTCGGACTTCCGCTTTTCAAGCTGTTTCTGAACAGAAACGCCACTCCGACAGTAGCCCACAGAGGCACTTCCAACCTTAAAGATCTGATACATAACGCAGACATTATCGCCGTCTGTGCAGGGACGCGCGGGATTGTGAGATCGAGCGAAGTGAAAGACGGCGCTGCCGTTGCCGATGTCGGGATCCATGTCACCGAAGACGGAAAGGTCGTCGGAGATATGATCATCGACCGTGAAAACGAAGAGACCAGGATCGACTACTCCCCTGTTCCCGGCGGAGTCGGTACCGTGACAAATGCGATGATGCTCCACAATCTCGTCCGCTGCAGACAACTCCAGCTTTAAAGTCAGGCGGTCATTGATGAAGCAAAGATCATCCAAGATAAGATCTTTAAAGGCACTCGTGTCCGACTCAAAGAACAACCTGCTGATAATACTTATGAATTGGTCGGATATCGTAGGCAAAGGCAACTCCGGGATAATGATACCGCTCCAGCTCAAACAGAAAACGCTCACGATCGCCATTCCGAACAACATGGTCCTTTCAGTTGCGGCAAAATTCACGCCGCTGATCATAAAAAGGGCAAATCTCTGCTTTGAAGACGAAAACGTAAAAAAACTTAAATTTTTGATAGAACCCGGACTTTTCAAAAAGCCGAAAACCGAAAAGGCAACAGCCGAAAAGACAAAAACCGTCAAGGTCGCCAGCGAGATCTCAAAAGAAGAGATCTTTCAAAAAAAACATGAACTTATCGAGAGATTCGGCATGGGCGAAGCCTTTAGTGAATCTGCGGCGAAAATAGAACTTCTAAATATGAAAAGAGGAGACAATGACTAACGATCTCATCATGGATTTCAGAACTCTGGCGAAACTCATCTCGAAAATAGAAAACAACAGAGCCGGTTTTGAAGACGATCTCATGTCACTTTACAAAGAAAATTCTGAAACTGTAACGATCGGGATCACTGGTCCTCCCGGAGCAGGGAAAAGTTCGCTTACCGACAGAATAATCAAAGAATACAGGAACTTAGGCAAAACTGTCGGAGTCGTTGCAGTAGACCCGAGCTCCCCTTTTTCTGGCGGCGCGATTCTCGGTGACAGGATAAGGATGTCCGATCACGCATCCGACCCCGGAGTCTTTATCCGCTCGATGGGAAGCCGCGGAAGTCTGGGCGGTCTGGCTCCGGCTACGATAGACGTCCTCAATCTGATGAAAAGCGTCGGATTTGACGTCCTCATCGTCGAAACGGTCGGTGTCGGACAGAGCGAGATCGATGTCATGAGCATAGCAGACACCGTTCTTCTGGTTTTAGTTCCGGGACTCGGTGACGACATCCAGGCTTTGAAAGCCGGGATCATGGAGATCGCCGATATCTTTGTCGTAAACAAGGCCGACAAGGACGGAAAAGAGAAACTGCTTGCAGAAATCAACATGATAATAAACCTCAACAAGCACCGTTTCCTCTGGGTCCCGCCGGTAGTCGAAACGATCGCGACGGAAAATCAGGGCGTCGGCCGTCTTATGGATTCCATATCCGACAGGAATTCATGGCTCAAAAACAACGGACTTGATGTCAAAAAGGATAAGATCGTCAATCAATTCAAGCACAAAGCTATGGACAGGATCGGTTACGAAATCATGGATATGCTCAATTCAAAAGGGATAATCAAAGATTGGACACAGGGGATAATAGAAGGAAGGACCAACCCCTACTCTGCAATGAGCGAGCTTGATAAAAACCTTGAGATCATTTGGAAAAAAGACAATAAATGAGAGTAATGATAGTCGAAAAGCCTTCCATGAAACGAAAAATGGAAGCGGCACTTGGAAGCGAAGTAAAAGTCGTTTCGAGCGTAGGTCACATTGAATCGCTTCAGGATCTTGAGTTCTACCTTCAGGATCGTTTTCAAAACGGGAAAAAGCCTTTTTGGAAAGATCTTCTCCAGTTTCTGCCCTTTATTCCGAAGGATTTCAGACACACAGTCACAAACAAGCAGGTCTTCGGAGAAATCGAGCGCGCTCTGAAAAACGCGACAGAGATCATTCTCGGCGCCGACCCCGACCGCGAAGGAGAGCTCATCCACCGCAACATCCTTGAGATAGCCGCTGAAAACGGATCGGTCTCGACAGACAAAATCACGAGGATATGGCTCCACAGCGAGACTGCGCCTGAAATAAAAAAAGCGTTTGAAGCGAGAAAGAGCTACACTGAATATGAAGGTTACTACAAAGCGGCAAAAACGCGCGAAATAGTCGACTGGCTCATCGGCATACAGCTTACGATACTTTACAGCGTGAAATACGGAACTCCCGGAAAACCGGTCAGCATAGGCCGTGTCCAGACATGGTTGCTTGCTGAGATCATTAAAAGATTTTTTGAGAACCGCGATTTCAAGCCCGAACCTTTCAGGACTTTCACATTCCTTTCAAAAGACGGAGTCGCGTTCCAGATGGTCGACGAGGACGACCGTATTTTCAAAACGACGGATCTTGCCGAAGCAGACAGGATCGCAGCATCGCTTGAAGGAAAAAATCTAACGATCACAGGGGTCAAAAAGAAAAAATTCGTTGAATACGCGCCGAGTCTTTATGACCTCAAAGCACTCCAGAAAGATGCCGCGACGCGTTACGGGATTTCTCCTGACGACACTTTGAAATATGCCCAGAATCTTTACGAAAAATATGATTTGATAAGCTACCCGAGAACCGACTGCTCCGTTTTGAGCGAGCAGGAGGCAAAAGAGCTGAGACATGCGATGAATCTGATCTACCGCTTCGAAAGCTACAAACCGCTCGTCATGGCTGTAAAAGCGCAGAATCCGACGCTTGAACTCAATTCGAAATACATCGGAAAACTTGAAGGACACTACGCGATAATCCCGGTCCTTTCCTACGACAAAAACACTGTCCCTGTGCTTTCCGGCGGCGAAAAACTGATATTCGACCTCATCGTAAAACGTTTCTGCGCAACTCTTCTCAATCCGGCAAAAGGCGACACGACTGAATTTCACGGTCATATCGACGATCACCTTTTTCTTGCTAAATTCAAAAACTACACAGATCCTGGATTCCTTGAATTTATCAAATCGGAGAAAAAGAAGTCAAGCGACGACGCAGAACTTTCAAACAATGAGAACAAATCTGTTCCGGATGAAGAAGAGAAAATAATTTCAGTAAGTTACAAGAAAAACGATTCTCTCTCGGGCTCTGTCGAAATGAAAGAGGACATGACCAAACCGCCGAAACTTTTCAAGGATGCTTCACTGCTTACCCTCATGGAAAAAGCGCATCTCCAGATCAAAGATCCGCAGCTCAAAAAGGCGCTGAAAGAGGCTGACGGCATCGGCACAGCTGCAACGAGAGCCTCCTTCCCTCCGCTTCTCATGAAACGGGGATATATCGTGAAAAAGGATGACGGGAGCTATGTTCCGACAGATCTGGGGATAAAACTTTACGATATACTTCCCGAAGAACTGACCATTCCCGACTTTTCGGCGAATCTGGAGCAGGAACTGTCGGGATTTATTAAGAAAAAGGCTCTGAAAAGCGAAACGGAGATCATAGCCGAAACAGAGATTTTCCTGAAAAAAGTGTTCGATAAAATCAGACGCAACAACTATGTTTTCAACACAAACAGCGCCCCGATAAAAAAAGATTACACAAAACTCTCCGACAAACAGCGCGCCCTGATCGAAAAATATGCCACTCCGGAGATAAAAGAAGCCTTGCAGAAAGGCGATTTTGTCGCATGCAACAAGTGGATCGACGAGTTTTTCGAATCTAAAAGAAACAGTCAACCGAAATAGAACTACTTCTTTTCAAGGAATTTCGGTCTGAAAATTATGCAGATCGAAGGAAGAAGGACGATGGAGCCGACAAGGCATACCGCGATACTGAGAACGATCAAAGCGCCGAAATATCTTATCGGGAGGAAAGAACTGAAAAGAAGGATGACGAATCCGACCATGACGCTAACAGCGTTGAAAATTATACCGCGGCCGGTCGTCTGGAGCGTATGGCGGACAGCTTCAGCCGTGTTGTGGTGCTTCTGGATCTCGATTTTGTAACGCCACAGGAAATGGATCGTGTAGTCGACACCGACTCCGATAACGATAGACGAGATGAGTGCAGTTGCGATATCGAGCGTGACACCGGTAAATCCCATGACTCCGAACATGAGCACGAGCGAGACTCCGAGCGGGATACCTGCGATGAGCCCTGCCACGATGGATTTAAAAAGGATCATGACAAGTATCGAGACCGAAATAAACGAAAGAATGAGCGAGATCACCTGACCGTCAATAACGCTGTCTATCAGATCTTTGAACATGACTCCGGAACCTGTGATCTCTGAAAAGACAGGTTCGTTCTCAATCAGTTTTTCAGTCTCAAGGACGACTTTCTTTATCGTTTCGCTGCTTTCACTGTTGAGCTGAACGATTATCTGAGCCTGCGTGAAATCGGAGTTCACGAGTTTCGTAAGTTCATCGGGATCGGCCATTTCATTGTATTTCGTGAGGAAAAAATCAACTGCGTTTTTGGTCTCAGGGATCTCACCGAAGCCCTTTTCGCCGGGCTGATAGGCACCTTTTGTGACCAGTTTTATCAGTTTTGCGATAGAAAGAGTGTTGCCGACATTTGGGTTCTTGGCTATAGCCTGTTCAGTTTCATCAATTTTCCTGAGTACTTGCGGATCTTTTATATCAGCTTTGACATTTACGCTGATTATCTGGGAACCTCCGAAGTTGTCATTTATAAGCTGGGATGCCACCTGCGCAGGATGTCCTTTCGGATAGTAGCTTGCAAGATTCGAATCGACAACGATCTTCGGTATGCCGAACGCCATGACAGCTGTCAGGACGACACTGGAAGCAAGAAGGATCTTCGGGTGTTTCGATACGAAATTGGCAATATTTATAAGGAGTTTCTCTGTTGCCGGGCGTTTTTCCTTGTTTATGACCGGAGCCGGGACCTTCATCATCGACAGAGCTGCCGGAATGAAGAAGATACTTGCGAAAAGCGCGAACGAGATCCCTATCGACGAAAGGATACCGAGCTGTGCCGCAGGAACTACCGTGTGGGTCATAAGGCAGAGCATACCGGCGATCGTCGTTACACCGGTGAGGATGACAGGCACTGACATGTCGGAAAAGACCTCTTTTGCGAGTTCCGCACCGCTTTTTCCACCTTTTGCCTCCATGTTGTGGAGCTGATATCTGCTTATGATGTGGATCCCGTAACCGTTCGCAACTGCGATGAGAATGACAGGAAGGATTATAGTGACTGTCGTCATTTTCCAGCCCAAAAGCGGCACGAGCCCCATCGAAACGATGATCGACATTATTACGACCGAAAACGGCAGCAGAACTCCGCGCAGCTGCTTGAAACTGACAAAAAGTATCCCGAGCATTATCAAAAGTCCGAGCGGCATGAAAACCATCATGTCCTTCGGGACATCTTCCGAAATATGCTCTTTGATGACCGGAAGACCGCCCAAAGTTACCTTTCCTGGGCCTTCGACCTTTGCAATGGCCTCGCGGATATTTTTAGTGATCTCAAGTCCTTTGCCGTTGTTTTTCATTCTGACAAGAACAGTCGCCGCGGTAAAGTCATCGTTTATGAGAGTGCGCATCACCATGTCGTTGTTTTTCATCATGCTGCGGAGCTCTTCGCGCTGAGCGAGCTCTTCAGGGCTCCCCTCTTTCGGCTTTTCGTCAGCGAACGGATCGTCGTCGACCATCGGGATCGAGTTGATCTTTTCGATATCGGGCACTTCTTTGAGCGCGGAAGCAATGGCGTTGATCTGTTCCAAAACAGCCGGACGCAGGACATCCTTGTCTTCGACGACAACAAAAACGATCTCCATTCCGCCGAACTTTTCCTCAAGTTCCTTGAGGTGAACTCTCAGATGGTCAGGAAGCATATTCTCGACATCGGGGTCAACCGAACTGTCTTTGAGCGGGACAGCCATAAGTATCGTGAAAATTATGAACACCGTGATTATGAGCACTCTGAACTTTATAACTGAATCAGCCAAATTTTTCATTAAGACCTCTAATAAATTAACAACAACACTTTCGGACGCTTTTTACCTGACCAAGGTTACAAATTCAAGTAAATCTTGCATAAGTAAAGAAGTTAAATATTATTTTGCGGCGAAGATACAAATTATTGCGGAGGGTCTCATGGAAAAGATCGTGATCACAAACGATTCGACTCTTGAAAACATGCGGGTAAACTTCAGGCATCTCCTGCCTGGAAGTGAAAAGATCGCGCAGAAACTGAATGATTTCAAACCGCTTGAAAGTCTTACCGGACACATTCCGGAAAACTTTTTCCCGTCGGCTCTGACATCACGCTCTACCGGCGAGGCGCTGAAGACCCTGCGCGGAGACGACGAACTGGAACTCTTTTTCATGCTGCTCCTTTCGGAAAACGGATCGGAAGGGACAAACGGAACCTCCGCTGACATCTTTGAAAAACTGAAGGCGTCAAAAGAAAGGATAAGCAAAGAAAACTATTTGAATCTGCTGGTGTTTCTGCTGGCGAAATTCGGAAACAGCGGCGGCATTCTGGATGAGATCAAGGAAAATCTTGATGTTGCCGACCCTGTCGCAGAGATGCTCCTCTCTTTTTACGATAAATCACCGCGCGAGACAGGCGCAACGACTTCGCTCGAATCGCTCTGTACTGCGTTTTTCGAGGCTGTCAAAGCTGAAAAATCGGGAAATTACGCAAAAGCATTCTCTTTGATGCTCAAAGTTTTCGAAGGTTCGGACCTCCATCCTTTCATCTTCGAGATCCTGAAATTCTACATGATGCAATACAGCGGGATCGCCCCGGAAGACATTTCCGGATTCACAAAAAAAGCGACTGAAGGCTCATTCGCGGTATCGTTCACTACGGTAAAATTCGTCGAATTCTGCTACTATTATAAAAACGGCATCGGAGAGAAAATCGAAGAGACAGTTTCGACTCTCGCCGAAAACACAGATTCAGTCTTCATTCTGAACATGATAGCTCCGGTCCTTTACAAGTATAAAAAATGGGATCTCGTGGGGAAATTCTACAAACTTTCCTCCAAAAAGGCTGTCGGGGCGGAAAAAACGATGTATCTGGAACTTCTTGCAGACCTTTACGAAAACAAACTGGAACTGCCGGAATTCGCAGCCGAGATCTATAAAAGCATTGCGGAAGAAGATCCTGTAAACTGCACTTTTTCGCTTTCGAAAGCTGCCGCGGTATACGAGGAGAGCGACTCCTGGGAAAAACTTGCCGGGCTTTACTCTCTTATGGCAGAAAGGGAGACCGAACCGCTCTTTCAGGCAGCATTTTTCTCGAAGAGCGGAGAAATATTCCTGCGCAGACTGAACGATCCCTTAAAAGCAGCCGAATATTTTGAAAAAAGTCTCGCCTCCAAATATTCGTTTGAAACGGCAAGAATGCTTGCAGGCCTGTGCATAGGGACAAAAAATTACGATCGGTGCATCGAGATCCTCACGACGGAACTTGAAAACACTTCTGAAAAAGAGGAAAAGATAAGGATCCTTAAAAAACTTGCCGACTGCAGGACTGTTCACGGCGACGAGATCGAAGAATCGGAGAAATATCTTCTCAGGATCCTCGAGATTGACCCGAAAAACCTTGACGCAGTGAAGAGACTCGGACTGGTCTACAGCGCGGAAAGAAATTGGGAAAAACTTGTTGAGACGAACTTCAAAGAGATAGATCTGACCAGGAATATCGCCGAGATCGCCTCTCTCTACTATAAAAACGGCGTCATTTTTTACGAATATCTGAAAGACCTGACACGCGCCACGGAGTGTTTCAGGGAACTTCTTGAAATAATTCCCGAGCATCTTCCCACACTGCTTTATCTGGAAAGGATCTATACGCAGACGAAAGACTTGGCCGGAATAAACCTTGTCGTTTCGCAGATATCCTCTCTCATCAGCGATCCGCAGTCAGCCGCCGCCCTTTCCTATCAGACAAAACTCGCGATGGTCTTGAGAGACACCGGAAAAACAAAAACGGCAGACGGGATATTCTCGGATATCCTCAAGAACTATCCCGAAAACATAACCGCAAAAGAAAATCTGAGGATGTCGGAAGGAAAAGCAGATTTCACAAATATTGAAACAGAATCAATAGACTACAACGAATATAATTTTGAGTTGTTTCTGGAATATATAAAACAAAGCAACTCATTCATGATGACAGACGAGATACTTAAAAGAGAGTCTCCGTCATTTTGGAAAGACCTTTACTTTTTATACAAAGAAAGGATCGTCATAGACTCGGCAGCCGATCTCAGCGACAAGGAAAGATTTATCATGTCGCTGTTTAACAAAGATTTTTCAATAAACATTCTGATCAAAAACTCAACAAAGAAAACCGCGTTGATGTTCCTCACAGGCGAATATATAAAAGTCGGATTTTTTGACGGTATTTCGATTATATTGGACTATTACTTAAAATTCGAACCAAAAAACAAGCGGAAAATATGGTCATTGTTCTTTAAAGGCTGCGGAAACCCGAATCTTCAGGATGACCTTGAAGAACTCTTTACGACCACTGAAGACACGGATGTTTTCGAGATAACTCAAGAAATTTTGGAACATATCTATATTAAAAACAAAGATATCGACACATTTATCTTCACAAGAAACGTTGCTTTACAGAAGATCAGTGACAACAAAGAAAAATGCCGCTTTATTGACAAGACCATATCTCTTGCAGGAGAAAGCATCTCAAACGACAAACTTATGGATCTTTACAGAAAACGTATCAAATTTACAGACAGCGACGATATGGCTGATTTCCTCAAAGACCAGAAAAATCTGGAGCGTTATGTCGACATGATGATGTCGGAAGGAAATTACGGAAAAGCAAATGAAGCGATCGAAACATTTATTTCGGATCCTTTCGAGCAGACACTTTTTTTCTCGAAAACTGCGCTCCGGCAGAATGATGCGGCAAAGGAAAACGAACTGCTTCTGCCGGTCATGTTCGAAGCTGTATCCAGAAAGATCCCGTATCCCCTGCTCCGCCTGCGCGAACTGAACAAAAACAATGTCAAACTCTCACTTTTCCTTGAAAAATCACTGGCTTTTATCGGTGAAAACAGTGCTGTTCAGACAGAAGCTTTTCCGCACCTCTTCGCACTTGGAAAAGAAAAACTCTTTGAATTTACCGGATTTACCGAAACCGAAAAACTTCTCGAAGAATTTACACGCATCCTTTCGACAATACCTTCAAGGACAAAAGTCACGGCAAGACCGCTCCATTCCAACGGGCGGAGAATACTCATGCAACTCCTTGAATACATTAAACTTTCATGCAACTTTGAAGAACTCGACGGACTATGGGATGCCGATTCTGAAACTCCGGTAAAAACCATGATATCCCAGCAGACGCCCTATATCGTTTTCGGACCGGCATCGTTGAAGAGCGATTTTGAAAAACTCAAATTCAGGGCTGTTCGAGAAACGTTCCTTCTTTCCTGCGGCCTTGAAGATACTTCGCCGGAAAGTGCCGAAAAAATATCGCCGCTTCTAAGATTAGTAGGAAGAGAGAAGGTCAAACTTGTCAAAAGCATCCGTTCATCGTTCCAGAGCAGAGCGATCGAACTTTTGAAACTCCTTGAAAACACTGATATTTCCGAAATAAGATCGTTTTTGAAAAAGATCGATGAAGCCGCCACATGGCACGCATTCTACTTTGATCCCGATATTTCAGAGATCAAAGATAGAGCAAAAGCAGAAGATTTCGTCACCAGATTCTTTCTTTGATCGGGCTTCGCGATCGGGGATCACCGGATCAGCAGTTTTATCATCCTGCCTGTAACGGATCCGGCGCAGTTCACAAGATCTTTCACCTTTCCCTGGAAGACGACATTCCCGCCGTTTTCTCCGCTTCCCGGGCCGAGATCGATGATGTAGTCGGCACTTGCAAGGATCTGGCTCCTGTGTTCCGCCAGGATCACTGTATTTCCTGAATCATTCAATGATTTGAATATGTTGAAAAGTTTTTCGATATCTGCGAAGTGTAGTCCGCTGCTCGGTTCGTCAAAGATGAATATCCCCTCTTTTTTGTTTTCTGCGCTGAACCGGTCGAAGTTCCTCGCGAAATTGAGCCTCATGAGTTCGCCGCCTGAAAGAGTGGATACCTGCTGCGAAAGCCTGATATATCCGAGTCCGCACCTTTCAAGGATCTC
>JAEESW010000065.1 GCA_016290135.1 bacterium | reverse complement strand
GAATATTGGAGAAACGAATATAAAAGGGAGTCAGACTGCATTGAAACCTTTGATTCATGTGAAGACCACGAGTGCTGCGAATGTACTATCCAAGTAGGCGGCGATGCTGCAAATACTGAAGCTCCGACCGACGGTGCAGCTAAAGAAGACACTGCTGACGGCGATTCCGCAACTCCCGCAACCGATTCTGAAGCTCCTGCAGAAAACAAAGAAAATAGCAAATCCGACGGCTGCTCGATGCTGTTTGTCTAAAATTTTCAGCGGCTCTTCGGAGCCGCTTTTTTTTGCTTTTTTTGCATACCGCAATCTTCATTTTCACTATTGAGCAAATTTAAAAAGGCATATAATATTGCGTTTTTTGCTCTAACAAGTTTGGAGGAAACTATGAAAAAGTTTTTTATTATTTTCGTAATTTTTGCTCTTGTTTTCCTTGTCGGCTGCGGAAACAACAAAAACAAAGAAGAATCTGAAAAACCTGACAGCGACATGGACACCGCAAGCATTCCTGACACAGATCCGGCTGATACAGGCGACACAGAAGCTGCTCCTGATGAAGAGCCGGCAGAAGTTGAAGACACTGAAATCGTTCCAGATTCAGATCCTACAGAAACTGACGATTCAGAATCCTGGACTGTTACACAAGATGGCTGCACGATAAAATCATCTTTCGGGACACATTCTGCGAAAAGAGAGCTTTCTCAAACCTGTATTCAAAAAATTACCGAAGCTAAATCTGCAACCTGCACATGGGATTACAAAAACGAAGAAGAAACTTCCAAGCATATCGAATATTTGCAGAAAATTGAAATCACTTTCGGTAATGAATGCAAGGAACAGGACAAAACCGTGGAATGTCCTGATTTTATTCCTGAATCCTTGAAGTTTATAAATCTTTCCGGCTGCGATGTCTATAGTGCTGATCCGGATACTGATTGCGAAGTTCAGTGCGCTGATCTGTATTTCCAGACCGACGACGATGTTTTCCACACTGTCTATGTAGGTGCTACAGGTGCTGAGGTCGGAAATGAAGCTTTTATAAGATCATCAGATGTAATCACGGAAGCATCTTTCAGCTCGACGCTGAAAGTCGGTTCAAACAATGCAGTTTTTAGATGGTATGAAAAAGTGGAAGACGGCACTGAAATTGAAAAAACAGCTTCAGTTGAAATGATTGTAGTCGATCCGAACGCAGTTGAGGAAAAACCCGCTCCCGATACAGATACTGTTCCAGACGAAGATATCGAAGTCATAGACGAATAAAAATCCGACGGCTGTTCGCTGCTGTTTGTCTAAAAAATCCGTCCAATCCAACAACACTCCAACAAAACAAATTGACTCTAACCACTTGTTTTTCTACCGGAACGAGTAAAATATTTCCGTTTTAACCATTTCATTGGAGGCAAACCATGACTAAAAAATTATTTTTAACGCTGGTTTCTGTGGTTTTTCTTGTCTTCATGCTCGCAGGCTGCGGAGACAAAAAGGAAAACGACACAACTGATACGAGAGATTCTGATACCTCCGAAACAGACACAGACACAATAGAACCGGATTTAGACAATACAGAAACAGATGCTGATGTTTCAGAGACGGACACAGATGAACCAAAGCATGATACCGACAACGCAGATACGGATGATCCTGAGCCTGATTCCGACAACCCGGAAACAGATACCGACGCTTCTGATGAGCCTGATTCCGATGGCACTGAAACGGATACCGATGTTTCTGATGAGCCGGTTCCCGATGATACAGAAACTGACATTGACACTCCTAATACAGATTCTGACAACACTGCGGAAATTGATCCTGTCTGGGGCGCAAAATATCAGAAAGCCGATGAATTTGCAGAAAGAGTATCTGCGGACACCGTAAAAGCAAACAACAGGCTCGGGATGGAGATTTTCAGCCGTCTGGCGAAGGATGAAGGGGCGAAAAACGTTATGATCTCACCGCTTTCGATCGCGATTTCAATGGCTATGACGGCTAACGGCGCGGTTGACGGAGCACTTTCCGAAATGAAGGAAGTTCTCGGTTTCAGCAGCATGGAGATGCCGGATGTCAATGAGCAGTTTGCGCAGCTCATCGCAAGTCTTGTCGAAGCTGACAAGGACATGGTGCTCGAGATCGCGGATTCGATCTGGATGGACGATGCATTTGCTCCGAATGTAAAGGCTGATTTTATCTCCGTTCTCGAAGATTTTTACAGTGCAGCACTTTTCACGGAGGATTTTGCAGACGCTGCAACGGTCGGAAAGATCAACTCAGGGGTTTCAGAAAAGACTCACGGAAAAATCGACAGAATCATTGATGAGATCGGTCCAAACACCGTCATGTACATCATCAACGCCGTTTATTTCAAAGCTGCGTGGACAAATGCTTTCGATAAAGATTTAACTTATCAATTCGAATTCAGGCTTTCAGACAACAGTTCGAAGGATGTCGACTATATGTACGCCTGCGGGGACTCTTATTCTTTCAAAATTGATAGAGAAAACAAAGACTCCGTCGTAAGGATACCCTACGGCAGAGGCGTTTTTGCATTCTACGCAATAGTACCATCCGGCAATGTTGATGAGTTTATCGGTAAAATCGCAGAAACCGGCATTGATTCCTATTTTGAAGCTCCGAATAAACGCCCAGACTTTTCGTTGGACCTTCCGAAATTTAAATTTGCGTATGAACAATCTCTCAAAGAGACATTTAAGACATTTGGGATGGGACAGGTATTCTCAGGCGGACTGGATAATATTTCAAGTGATGTCGAGGCTCTGCACATCGGCGATGTCTTCCACAAAACTTTCATTGAGGTCAACGAAGAGGGAACCGAAGCTGCTGCTGTTACTGATGTGGCCGCAGATACCGGAGGTGATGAAGATAGTTACATTATATCAGCCCGCCACCCGTTTGTTTTCGTGATCCGCGACGAGAGGACCGGATCGATCCTCTTCATCGGCAAAGTTGAAGATCCGACAGCTGAATAGCAGCTTCATTCCCGACAAGGACAAAAAAAACAAAATCATAGACGGATAAAAATCCGACGGCTGTTCTATGCTGTTTGTCTGATTCCGTAAATTTCCAACCTATTGTTTTCAATCCGTTTTTCACTATAATTTGTTCGCTTGAATTGAAAATGGAGGCAAACCATGAGTTATGAAGCAGTATTGGAGCAGATAAAAGCCGCGCCGGAAGAGTGCCTTGATGAAATTTCCGATTTCATAGATTTTATTGTCTCTAGACATGAGAAACAAAAAGCCGGAAATCAGGAAGAGCCAACAAAACAGCTTGCATCGGCTATGCTGGAAGCTTTGCAGATAAGCAAAGATCCTTCGGTAAAAGGTTTTAACACGACAAAAGAGCTTTTTGAAGATTTAAACGCATGACTTACACGGTAAAAATACTCTTACTCTTGTCGATACTGGCACACATTCCGATTTGTTTGGGAATTAGAAATTTGTAATTGGAGGCTAACCATGAAAAAATCATTGATTTTTATCGCAATACTTGCAGTTGCGAC
>JAEESW010000039.1 GCA_016290135.1 bacterium | reverse complement strand
CTATCAAAACCAGTGTTTGAACCTTCAAACATCAGAGCTCTGACAATTGCCCTATCAGCAAGCCGCGTTGTAGCGGAAAGACGCACAAAACAGCCGTTTTCAAGCCCCAAAGACTTTATGTAGTAAGGCGTATGCTCACCCGGATAAATTTGTGCGACAATAACCGTTTTATTCTGTAAAGTCTGCAATGAAACATCACACATAATCTGCGGCATACAGTTGTCGTAAATCATATTAGAAACAGAATCAGCAGTTTTAAAAAGATTATCGCTCTCTATCCCAACAACATCATGCGTCTCATCATCTATTCCGAAAATAATCCGCCCTCCGTGCCCGTTTGCAAAAGCGACAACAGTTTTAAGAAACTTTATATGGTCATCCGGAATCTGCCGCTTGTATTCCAGAGTGTTTGATTCAGGTTCTATTCGTGAAAAAAATTGATTTTTTATCATATTTTAACTCCTCAAAAAAAACAAAAACTCGAATATAATAATAAATATTTTTAAAAATTAAAGAAAAATTTATTGATTTTAAAATTTAGATATTAGACAATGTTGTGTCTGAGAATGAGGAAATGCGTTAATAACGAGTAAATATAAAACTTAAAGATATCAGATTATAAAATTTGAATAAAATATTTTTCTAACTACAATGCCAAACAACTTTTTGGAGGCAATGATATGGATAAAATGCAAATTGTAAAAATTAAAGAAAATTTTGATAAAAACGAGGGTTGTGCCGTCATGTCAATTTTATACAATAAAATAAGTATGTTAATTGTCAACAATTTGGATTTTACTAATGTGAAACTTTAGAATTTCCTAATTATTGACTTTGGAATTTCCTAAACTATAATGACTTGCAACTGTTGACGGAGGAGTCATGATAAAAAGAAAAGCTGAAGCTACTTTGAAACGCATGGCGTTGCAGTTTCCGGTAGTCGCTGTTACAGGGCCAAGACAGAGTGGAAAGACTACTTTGGCAAAAATGGTTTTTCCTGAAAAGAAATATGTCTCTTTTGATGATAAAAACTTGCGCGAAATGGCAAAATCGGCTCCGAGTGATTTTCTGCTTGCATTTCCTGACGGCGCGGTATTTGACGAAGCTCAGAAAGTGCCTGAAATTTTCGATGCGATAAAACTTGCTGTTGATTCGGGCAGTTATTCACCAGGAAAGTTCATTCTTACAGGTTCAAGCCAGTTCCGTCTGAAAGAAAATATCGCTGAAAGTCTGGCTGGCAGAGCCGGAATTTTGAACCTTCTTCCGTTTTCAATCAGCGAACTTAAAAATGCCGGAAAGCTTGAAAACGCGGTATACCACACAATGTTTAAAGGATTTTATCCGCCGCTTTACGATGATACGAAGCATTTTTTGCCGGAGGATTGGCTTGAAAGTTACATTGACACATATCTTGATATGGATGTTAAGGATTGGATAAACCCTTCAAACATTTCCCTTTTCCGCAAATTTATCTGCTTTTGCGCGATTTACAGCGGACAAATGCTCAACATGGAAAGCATTTCGAGAGAACTCGGAGTTTCCGCGGTTACTGTTAAAAACTGGCTTTCCATACTTGAGGCTTCATACATAATCCATTTTGTTTATCCGGACACCAACAATCTTGGAAGAACTCTCGTAAAAACCCCGAAAATATATTTTGTTGATCCTGGATTAATGTGCCGTTTGCTGCGGATAAACAACACAGAAGAGATGATTCTGAGCCGTTATAAAGGTGCTGTCGTTGAAACCGCAGCCGTTTCAGAACTTCTTAAAAGTTGTTTCAATGAAGGCAAAAAAGCCGGACTCACATATTTCCGTGATAAAAACGGTTTCGAGGTCGATTTTATAGCTGATTGGAAACATAGCTGCGCGATAGAGGTCAAGAGTGAAAGTTTTTCAGAAAACAAACTCTCCGCTAATGTAAAAAAATATGTCGGAATGCGTGGCGACGGAACCACCGGGACTGTTTTTTATCTCGGCGATTTTTCGTGCAGTATCGCCGGAGTAGAATATGTATCGTGGCGCGACTGGGGAGATTTTTACAACAAATTTGCCTGAACACTGAGAACGAGGAAACACGAGTGGTGTTATTAGACAATGTTGAGTCAGAGAATGAGGAAATGCGTTCTCTGCGAGCAATTACATTATGAGTTTAGATATTTTTTACTTTTCTTCCGATCTTTTCCAATCTTCGTATTTTTTCAGAAGTTCGGACATCACGGCCGCTCTGTCGGCCTTTGTGTCGAAACGGAGCTTTTCGTGCAGTTTGGCGAGTTCGCCGATATCGATCCTGTTTTTCGCGATCCACTGGCGCAAAGTTTCGCTCTCCTCTCTTTTCAGCCCCGCTTTTTCGTAAAAATCGAGTATTTTGTAGAGCGGCGAGGCGCTTCCCGGGATCTCAAAAAGAGGTCCTTCGCCGGTCGCATCCTTTTTGACCCGTTTTTTGCGCAGATAAACGCGGATCATCAGAACAACTGTGAGAAAAACAGCCAGCAATATCAACACTCTGTTAAATTCTGCACTCTTTTTTCTTCTGTAGTTTTCATAACTCATCTTTATCCACGACATGAAATCATCCACAGGTTCGAAAAACGATCTTCCCATAAGATCGGACTCTTTCCACTGAGGCGGAGTCGTGTCGACTGTTACCCATCTGTCTCCGATATACGCTGTGACCCATGCGTGGGCATCGCGTTTTCTTGCAAGGAGCGCGTTTTCAAATGAATCGTAGTCATCGAGCATGAAACCTGTGCGGTATCTCGCAGCGATCCCGGCAGCACGCAGCATGAGGACTGTGGCCGTGGCAAAATACTCGCAGTGCCCGGAACGCGTATTTTCCAGAAAATCGGCAAGGTAAGACTCCCCCGCCCTGTTTTTCTGCTCGATCGTATAAGTAAAACCGGCGAAAAAACGCTCTATATTCGCAAGAGTCTCTTCCGAAGTCGCTCCGAAAAGCCCGTTTTCACGCATCGTCTTTTCTATCACAGCCGCTTCCTCTTTCGGAACGAAAAGATCTCCTCTCCAGGGCTCAGGCTCGAAAGTCTCTTCCGGATCGTAAGTTATCACGAATTCAAGCAGTTCCGGACCTTCATCGACATAGACCGCGCCGAGAACGCTCTTCTCGATACCGGCGACATCAAGTTCAAGCGCTCTTTTCGCGCCGTCCGGCAGCGGAAGGACACCTTCACCCTTGTTTTTGTTCATCCAGATCGAGATCTTCATCCTTTTCGAGCCTTCTCCGGCACCGAAGAACTGCCACTCCATATCGGTGTCGGGAAATACGGAAGTCGTCCTTTTCGGCCTTGAATACCATGTGTTGCGGACTATCACGTTGTAGTCTGACTGCTTCATGTAAAGCGGGATCGACGGCTCTTCAGGATAGGCTCTGAAAACGATCTCTCCCGAAAGTTTCATCCGGCCGAGATCGCCCATCGCAGTCGAAGTCCTGAAAGGATCGGCACTAAGCGAGGCATACCAGTCGCTGTACCACTGCATCATCTTCCGGCTTATCAGAAAATGCCCGCCTACGACAGTTCCGCCGATGAGAAGCGTGACGAAAACCGCCAGCAGCGAAAACGAGAGATATCTTTTCAAAGTCACCCTGTCTTTCACATAGCCGGAAAGCGTGACAAGTATCATGACAAGAAACGGGATCAGGAAGAAAACGCTTTTTACATTTGCCGCCGCCGTAGAAAAGGCGATAGAAAGGATATAGAGGCTCCGCACATCCACCGGAGCATGCGCATGGATCCGCTTTCCCCATTTCGTTCCGATCACGACCTTGTCGGAAGTGCTGAAAAGCTGGGCAAAAAGAAGCGGCATGAAAATTATCGGCAGAGTCGTGATGAAACTTAAAAAAATCATCCTCGGCTCGTTCTCGACATAGGCATAAAAAAGGAGAATGAACATCACCATGGAACTGAGATCGGAGATCCTGACAAAGTCCTTTGTCTGCAGATCGAAGCGCGTTTTTATGAGATTGTGGGCTTCAAATATCACTGCCGCCGCTATGGAAAAAAGTTCCCAGCCGGTGCAAAAACCCCAGAAAATCGTTGAAAAACCTAAAAAAAGCGGAGGAAATCTCAATCAACACCTCGGACCAAAGACACACGATTATACCGATTTTGAAAATTTCGGGAATAAAATTGCTAAAAAGGGAAAGACTGCTAACATTTCCGGCTTTGTTTTTTTAACTGTTTTTTTAGGAGGAAAAATGAAAAGGTTCATTTGTTGCGCAGTTATGGCGGTTTCTATGTTCTTCTGTGCATGCGGCAACTGCCCTGCAGAAAACATTACCAAAGAAAAGATCGATTCCGACAAGCAGGTCAAATTCGGATACGCTTTAGGAAGCGATGTCGGCAGAAATTTGAAGAAACAGAATTTCGAGTTTGACGTCACCGCATTCGTTGCAGGTTTCAAAGCAGCTTTCACAGGCACTGAATCCAAAATGACGGAAGAAGAGATCGGCACGGCTCTTCAGGAATTCCAGACTGAAATGATCACGAAAATGATGGAAGAAAGACAGAAAAAAGCTGCCGAAAACAAAGAAGCAGGAGACAAGTTCCTTGCCGAGAACAAGACGAAAGAAGGGGTCAAAACGACAGAATCAGGTCTTCAGTATATCGTTGAAAAAGAAGGCGAAGGCGAAAACCCGGCAGCGGAAGACATCGTTGAAGTCCACTACCGCGGAACACTTCTCGACGGCACCGAATTCGACAGTTCCTACAAGAGAAACGAACCGGCGAAATTCCCGCTCAACAGAGTCATCAAAGGCTGGACCGAAGGCGTTCAGCTTATGAAGAAAGGCGCTAAATACAAATTCTTCATCCCGTCGGAACTCGCTTACGGCGAAGGCGGCGCAGGAGAACACATCGGCCCGAACTCGACACTTGTTTTCGAAGTCGAACTTCTCTCTTTCGAAAAAGCTCCCAAAGCTGAAGAAGAGAAAAAATAGAAGATATCCTATTTTGTCTAAGAACTGCTTCCGTTGATATAACCTGAAACTATCTCTTTCAAAGTCGCTTTTCTTCCTATATCGTCAGAGGTCTCTGCCAGTCTTTCGTCAAGAACAGGACCGATGACTTTGTAATCGGGAGAGATCGTCGAAGCTCCGGGGAGAAGCCTGTGGGATGCAAGAAGCTTTTTTGCCTCGCCGGCGAGCACAAGAGATCCGTTGTTCAGCGCAACGACAAAATCGACCGCTTTCTCAAACTCAGCGATCTCCTGAAGCGCAACGATGACACTTCTGCCTTTTTCCGCGGCCCCGGCAGCCATGGAAAGCATCAGGGCCTTCATTTCCGGTTCGAGATCCAGCAGAGGTTCGTCAAAGATCATGATGTCGGCATTGCTTGCGAAAACGAACGATATGCCTATCCATTTTTTCATGCTCTCCGAAAGATTCACGGTTTTGCTCCCTTCCGGGATACCGGCCCTGGCAAGGAGAGAACGGAAAAGTTCCGTATCGAATCCAGGGTAGAGCAAAGTCCAGACCGTGCAGTGGTCGGATATCTTCAATCCGTTGAAAAGATTACCGTTTTTCGGAAACACAGCTTTTAGCGAGCTTCTTTTTGAGACGATTTTGCCGAGATCCGGTTTCAACTCGCCTGAAAGGAGCCTGAGCAGGACCGATTTTCCCGAACCGCGGACCCCTGCGACAGCCGACACAGCTCCGGACGGGAATCTAACTTCGACACCGTCGAGCACCCTCTCCTTCCCGAAGATCTTGGTCGCATTTTTCACTGCGATCACCATTTTTCCCTCCTTCCGAAAACGAACATTGCATAGGAGATAAGAAGCACGGCGACCGAAACTGCAAGTGCGAGCGGCCGGTTCTGCTGGTAGACCGGACTGAACTGCGACGACACAGCAAAAATCCCCGGTGCAATAAACGGAGAAACGAGATCAAAAAGGAGCAGGAGCATCGGCAGGAACATCACATGGCCTATCTTCAGAGAATTTATCAGCGTTACGCCGAAGTAGAAAGCGTAAAAAACGAAGTATTTCGTGAACTCAGGCGAACCGCTGCTGTCGAATAGTGCCCATCCGATCGAAGTTGCCGAAAAAAGAAGGGAAAACCCGAATAAAAACGAGTAGATGAAAAGCTCAGTCCTTGAAAAAGGAAGAGAGAGCAGCTTTCTCATTTCACCGCTCCGGATCTCCACAGGAAGGAGCCTCGAAACAAGAAGAAATACCGGCAGGAACTTCAAGGATCCGGGGATCATCATGGCAAAAAAAAGAAGCGCGCTGTTGCGCTTTCCGCCGGAAGTCTCATAGATCAGAAATGCCTCAAAACGCCTGAAAAGCGAAAATATGAAGAAATCCACGCCGAATCTCACCCCGCCGTAAAACAAAACACCGAATTATTGTTGCAGCGGAAACTAAATCAAGAAAAAGATAAAAACTCCTTTTAACTTGAAAAAAAAATATTTATCGGTAATATTTCCGCCCGTGCGCGGCACAATTATTTGTTTTTTAATTTTTATAGGTGGTCGTTATGATGAAAGAAAAGATAGAGGCTCTGCAGAAGAGTTTCAGCGAAAAGATAAGCGAGATCAGCAAAAAGGATGCGCTCGAACAGCTCAGAGTCGCCGTTCTCGGCAAAAAGGGAGAGTTCACCGCTCTCATGAAGGACATGAAAGACCTTCAGGCCGATGCGAGAAAGGAGATCGGACAGCTTGTCAACAATGTGAAGAGCGATCTCGAGGCAGCGATAGCAAAAAAGGCAAAAGAACTCGAAGAAGCAGAGATCGCGGCGAAAGTCGCAGACGAATGGAGCGATATCTCCTGGCCGCAGTCCCCTGTCCAGGGTTCGATCCATCCGCTCTCGATCGTAAGAAAGGAACTCGAAGACCTCTTCATTTCGATGGGTTTCGATATTTTGGACGGTCCTGAAATGGAAGAGGAATACTACAATTTCAACGCGCTCAACATCCCCGAAGACCATCCGGCAAGAGATTCACAGGACACTTTCTGGCTCAAAAACGGAAAACTTCTCCGCAGCCAGACCTCCCCGGTACAGATCCGCGGGATGCTCGCAAAGAAACCGCCCATCAAATTCGTCTGCCCAGGCAAGACTTACAGGAACGAAGCAGTCGATGCGAGCCACGAACACTCTTTTCATCAGTGCGAAGGGCTTGTCGTTGACAAAGGAATAACAGTCGCTCACCTTATCTTTACGCTGAAACAGATCGTTTCGAGCATTTTCGGAGAAGATGTCGAAATAAGGCTCAGACCTTCATTCTTCCCCTTCGTCGAACCGGGTTTCGAACTTGATTTCAAATGCAGGATCTGCAAAGGCAAAGGATGCAGCGTCTGCAAGCAGACAGGCTGGATCGAATATCTGGGCTGCGGCATGATCCACCCGCAGGTACTGAGAAACTGCGGGATCGACCCCGAGATCTATTCAGGATTTGCGTTCGGCGGCGGCATCGAAAGACTCACGATGATGAAATACGGGATCGACGATATCCGCCATTTCCATGCAGGCGATCTGCGTTTCCTTAAACAATTCTAACTTAGATTTTCAGCTATGCCGGGAACAGCTTTTTACACTCTTTACGACCTGCTGAAAAATACTCAGCTCGAACTTTCGCTCGAAAACATGAGCGAAGACGCAATGAAGAAGATCGAGCTCGCAGAGAGCAAAGTCCAGGTCGTCGGTCTTTCGATCGCAGGTTTCGTGGCACATCTCTACAAAAACAGGATCCAGCTTTTCGGAAAGAGCGAAATGGACTATCTGCGCACTCTGCCGATGGAAGAGCAGCTTGAGATGTCGGAAACTTTTCTCAAGGAAAAACCGATACTTGTCATCTTCACCTACCCTGAAAAACCGACGGATCAGTTCAAGGAGATCGCCCGCAGATACAACGTTCCGCTTATGTCCACCACGATGATCTCAAGCGTTTTCACCGATTATGTCAGGGACATCCTGAACACAGCTCTGGCTCCGACCGTTTCGCTTCATGCACAGCTTATCGACGTCCTCAGCGTCGGAATGCTGATAATGGGTGAAAGCGGAGTCGGAAAAAGCGAAACGAGTTTGGATCTCGTCATGCGCGGTCACAAACTCATCGCAGACGATTTTGTCGAGATCAGGCGCCTTTCGCCCAGCAGGCTCGTCGGAAGCTGCAACGAGATCGGACGCAACTTCATCGAGATCAGAGGCATAGGGCTCGTCGACCTTCAGCAGATGTTCGGAATAACCTCTGTCGCATCGGAAAAGGAGATCGACTGCGTCGTCAGGCTCGTCTCCTGGGAAAATATCCACAATTTCGACTACGAACGCGTAGGCGACAAGGTCAACTACTACGAGATATTGGGCGTAAAAAAAGCATACTATATCATTCCTGTCCGCAACGGATCTAATCTGAGTTCGCTCATGGAGGCGATCGCAAGAGACTATCTCCTCAAAAAAATGGATTTCGTTGCAGCGAACGAACTGGAAAAAAGACTTGACAACGAACCTAAAGGATTGAAGGAAAATTAAATGTCCTCTTTTGTTTTTATCACTCACGGCGAGCTCGGAAGCACTCTTTTGGACATCGCTTCACGCATAATGGATATCGATGTCTCTTCAAGGACCGCGTTTTTTTCCATCGAATTTTCGATGGTTGCAGAACTTGACGGAATGAAGGCCAGCCTGGAAAAAACGATCGACAGTTTTCTTGAAAAAGGGGAAAAAGTCATCATCCTTGTCGACCTTTTCGGCGGCAGCCCGTCAAACATCGCACTCTCGCTCGCAAAAAAGGATGATGTCGACGTCATTTCCGGCGTAAATCTTTCGATGGTCATGTACAGCCTCGAGCACCGCGACGATGAAACCGACATCAGAACGATGGTAGACGGCATAATCCGCAGCGCAAAACAGAACATTACCGGCGCGAAACAACTTCTTGAAAAAAGAGAATCGAAATGAAAGAAACCGAACTTACGATAAAAAACAAACTCGGTCTTCACGCCCGTGCCGCGAGTCTTTTCGTCAAAACAGCCGAAAAATTCAAGTGCGGCGTTGAATTGGAAAAGGACGGTGTCCGCGTCAACGCGAAGAGCATCATGGGGATCCTCATGCTTGCAGCTCCGCTCGGATCAACAGTCAAGATCAGCGTAAACGGCGAATCGGAAGAAGAATGCCTTACGGCTCTCACACAGCTTGTCGAAAACAAATTCGGAGAGGAATAGTTGCGCGAAAGGCTCGAACTTCAAGGCGAAAAAGTCTGCAGCGGAATAGGCGCCGGCAAACTTTTCTTCATTGACCGCAAATACTCCAAGATCCCCCACATCGATTTAAAAGTTGAAGAAATTCCGAATGAGATCAGCCGCTTTCAATCGGCAGTCACGGCTTCAGAACGTGAACTCGAGAACATTTTATTGCAGAAAAACATCGGCTCTGAAACCGCTTCGATCCTTGAAGCACACAAAATGATGCTCGCTGACCCTACCCTCTCGGAAATGGTCGGGAACATGATAAAAGAGAGCCGTATCAATGCTGAATGGGCAGTCCTCGGCGTCTTCGACAAACTTATTTCCATCCTTGACCAGAACACGACCGACTATTATGTGAAAGCGAAGATCGCCGACTGGGAAGTTATCCGCGACAAGCTCATTTCCGAGCTTACCGGCGTCTCGCACTCGGTCCTGAACAGACTTCCGGACGAAGATTTTATCGTGGCGGCGAAAAACCTGACTGTTGACGAGCTCCACATCCTTTCCAAAAACAGCCGTGTCAAAGGGATCGTTCTCGAATCTCCCGGCGGAGTCAGCCACCTCACGATGGTCCTCCGTTCGCTTGAGATCCCGGCGGTCATGGGCGTTCCGGATCTCATCCACCTGCTCGACTACGGCGATATGCTCATAGTCAACGGTTTCAAAGGGACGGTCGTCCTCCGCCCGACTCAGAACGAGACAGCGACCGCTCTCCGCAAAGCTGACGAGTTCAAAAGCTACTTTGCAAGATTCCTCGAAGACATCTCCGCTCCTTCGGTCTCGCGCGACAACCACATACTGAAAGTCGGCGGAAATATCGACCAGACGGGCGAAGTCGGTTTCGTGAAAAAATACGGCGGCGAATTCATCGGTCTTTTCAGGACGGAGCTCATGTTCTCGAAAGACGGCGAGATCCCTTCGGAAGACGCACACTACGATGTTTACTATCAGGTGCTGCATCAGGCGCTGCCTATGCGCGCCGCGATAAGGATCTTCGATTTCGGCGAGGACAAAAGCGGAGCGATCGTCACAAAAGGTTTTATGGGAATGCGCGGGATCAGGCTCTGCAAAGGACGTCCTGATGTTTTCATCCCGCAGATAAGGGCTCTTGTCAGAGCTGCGAAACTGGGAAATCTGGATATCCTCCTCCCCTTTGTCAGCACGGCGCACGAAGTCGATGATTTCCGCAGACTTCTTTTCAGGACTGCAGAGGAAATGGGACTTTCCGAAAATCTCAAAGGGATCAGGATCGGCGCGATGATAGAAGTCCCGGCATCGGTCTTCATAATCGAAAAAATTGCCGACGAAGTCGATTTCTTCAGCATCGGAACAAACGATCTTATCCAGTATCTCATGGCTGTAGAAAGAAAAGATCAGTTTTCGTCAAACTACTTTTCATACTATCATCCTGCCGTCCTCAGGGTAATAAACCAGATAGTGACTGTCGCAAAAGCAAAAAACAAACCGGTGAACATCTGCGGAGAAATGGCAAGCGACCCCTATCTGCCGCTTCTTTTCCTCGCGATGGGGATAGATGCTCTCAGCATGAATCCGGCGTCGATCCCGATAATAAAAAAAATAATAAAATGCGGATATCTGCGCGAAGGAGAAGAGATCCTTTCGCTCATGATGGCGGCTTCCGACCGCGAGGAAGTGATCGACCTCCTCAAACGCTGCATGGTTGATAAATACCCGAATATATTCAAGAAAGAATGGAACTACTGATCAAAAGGATTTTAATTTTTCTCTTTTCGGCGACTCTTTTTTTCGTCTGCTGCAGCAAAAACGGCAAAGTGGAAAAGGAGGATCTGCCTGATTTCTACGAACTGTGCTTCTACTTCCCGAAACTGCCCTCGAACGCCGTTTTGAGCGACATCGAAAAGGCGGCTGCAGCCTATTCGGCTTCCCTCTCGGAAAACGGGATCAATATCCTGAGTGCTGGATCGACCCTTATGAAAAGCTGCTGGTTTTTGGACAAAGAGCCTGAAATTGCGCAGGACCAGGCCGGAAAAACGGGAAACGAAGTTGCGGACTATCTTTTGAAAGCGTTTTTCAATCAGGACGCATCCTCACTTTACGGAATGAAAAATTCGGGGAAAATAATCAAAAAGATCCGTGACGAAATCCCTTTTTCAGGAAAGCTTCCCGCAGTCGAAACTTTTGACGAAGGGCTTTCCTTCAAAGGCTGGGACGCTGAAATGCCCTATTTTTCACACTATCTCGACAATATCGGAATAAAGCACTCTTTAGGCAGAGATCCAGAAAACGGACTCGCCCTCAACATTCCGGCAGACATTCAAGGGAGATGGAAAATAGTTCTTTTTCTCTATAATTCGATCGATCTCGAAAACACCGTTAGAACGCGTCCCGGCGATTTTGCGCTCAGGGCGCTGTGCAGAGACGAAAAAGCCGGAGCAAGTGTGAAAAAGAGGGGCTGGAGCCGGGCAAAAGCCGTAAAAACGACTGACGGAAAAAAGGGAAACGCGATAATTTTCGGATCGGGTGCGGCAACTCTACCGTTTTCGGAAGAAGTCGCGCTCAAATACCTCTACTCGCTTGCCAAAAGCCACGAACTTCCTTTTGAAAGCGGCTCCTTCTACTCACCAAACTTTGAATCTTCTTCAGTGATACCGCAGCTTTACCTGTTTTCAGGCGAACTTTTGTTCTCTCTTCCCGTTCGCGGTCCGGAATCACTTTTTTTGTGGATCCTCTCTTCGGAAAAACAGCTTGAGACCTACCCCGACACATTTTATGCGAATCTTCTCGCTGTTAAGATCGCGAAAAAACTGGTCTTCGGCGACAAAACTTTCCTCGGAGGGAAAGATTTGGACAACAAAACACAGTTCGTTGACTTCGAAGCAGTCAGAAACTCGTTCTTCAGTTCGGGCAATGTTTCCGTTTCCGGTGAAATGGCTGAAAACATTTATCTTTTTTCGGAAGGAACGATAAAGGAATCGGCAGGTACAGCCGCTATTTCGGAAATCTCGGGTCTCAAGGCGCTTTTCGGAGATCCGGAAACGAATGACACATCTATCGTCACTTTCGTCGTCAGAAACAAAAACGCTTCAGGTATCATCGGCAAAATCGAAAGATCTCTTGCAGAAAAAGGTTTCGAACCGATAGTGAAGATATTTGAAAAGATCGGCGATAACGACGGATGGGGATCCTTATCTGTCAAAACAGGGATCTCAAACGAAAAAAAACTGATATCGCTTTACGACAAAGAATATAAATTATTAGACAAAACACTTTCAATCGGAGTTTACCGTGTCGCAGAAAAATAAAACCAGCAGACCTGATCAGGAAATGCAAAAACCGAAAAAGACAAAAGACGCAAAAGAGACAGGAACGGCCGTAAAAAATTCATACACCGGCGAGATCGTGACCTGTATTCTGGCTGTCCCGACGATCTTTACGCTGATATCGCTCGTCTCATACTACTCAGCCGCGGCTTCCGGCAGAAAGGTGATCCAGGACAATTTTTTCACCGGTTCGCTCGGTTACGACTGCGCACATCTCCTCGACAACCTTTTCGGCATACTTTCATTCTATATCCCGCTCGGAGTCATCGTATTCGTAACGATATTCTTCATTGAAAAGAAACTTTGGAAACATCTCCTGCTGAACATCGCGAACTTTGTCATGCTTCTTCCGTTCTTTTCAATGATATCAGACACTTACACTTCAAGTAAAGCAAATTACACCGGGTATGCGCTCTATCAGGGCTTTTTTGAAAAGATCATCGGAAAGACCGGCTTCATCATCCTTTTCACCGGCTGGGCGATACTTTTTATGATAATTTCATTCCACGTAAGTTTTTTCAAACTCTGTGCAAAGACAGGCATCCTTCTGAAAGAGTTCCTGACTGACAAAAGAGAAGATGATACACCTTTGGAAAATGATGAAGCGCCTGCTCCGGAAAAGGAAGAGGAAAAGGAAAAGGAAAATGAAAAAGATGACCACTATATCGCGATAAACACAGGAATAAACCTTGACGACATCGAAGCTGAAGAAGAGACCGAAGAGCCTGAGACCGCAAAGCCTCTTCCGTTTTCAGTTTCTCAGGAAGGAGACGGACATCTTAAAATAAAAATGAATGAAACTGCAGACATGCAGGCTGACACCCCGGAAGAGATCCCTGAAGAAGGACCTGAGGAAGGACCTGAGGAGATCCCCGAGAAATCAACGGAAGAACCTTCAAAAGAAAAAGCTTCAGAAATCGTGAGCGAAGATCCGATACCTGCCGAAGAGCCGCACAAAAATATAGAAGTTGTCACAAGCGAACTCAACCAGACAAAATCGACGACCACGGTCCTCAGAAAACTCAAGGACTACCACCTTCCCCCGCTCTCGCTCCTCGTTCCTGGAGAAGATCTCGAAACATCCGACAAGAGAGAACGGGAGGTCAACAACACAGGGCTTGTCATAGAGAGGAAACTTCTTGAACACAAAATAAAAGTCAAAGTCCACGGTGCGACGATAGGTCCTGTCGTCACGATGTATGAAATAGAACTCGGTGAAGGAGTCAGAGTGAACCAAGTCAACGGAATGGCGCAGGATCTCACTGTCGCAGTCAGCGGAAAAGAGGTCCGAGTCGTCGACTTTATTCCCGGAAAACCCTACATCGGAATAGAGATCCCAAACGAGGAAAGACTGACGATCAGACTCAAAACCATCCTCGAAAGTCCTGTTTTCAAGGCCGCTTCGGCCAAAGGCGGGCTGCCGATAGCTTTAGGTCTCGATGTCGCCGGCAAACCGTGCGCGGCAATGCTGAACAAAATGCCGCACGTCCTCGTTGCCGGAACGACAGGCAGCGGAAAATCGGTCGGTATCAACAGTTTCATACTCTCTCTTCTCTACACTCTCACGCCTGATGAGGTCAAATTCATAATGATCGACCCGAAAGGAAACGAGTTCAACATGTATGAAGGGATCCCGCACATGCTCCTTCCGGTCGTAGTTGACAGCAAAAAGGCTGCAAAAGCGCTCCAGTGGGCCGTCTTGGAAATGGACAACCGCTTCAAGACGCTGGCTGAGAACAAAGTCAAAGACATCGGTGAATACAATCAGAAAATAGCTGAGATCAACAAAAATCTGGCGCAGGAAGAGAGCCATCTCAAAAAAATGCCTTTCATTGTGGTCGTTATCGATGAGTTCGCCGACCTGATGATGGTTGCAGGCAAAGATGTCGAAACGGCAGTCGCAAGGATCGCTCAGAAAGCGAGAGCTGTCGGCATACACCTCATCATCGCGACACAGAAACCGACACGTGATGTCGTTACAGGACTTATCAAAAGCAACCTTCCTGTCAGGATCGCCTTCAAAGTCGCTTCAGCAATGGATTCGAGAGTCATCCTCGACACAACCGGAGCTGACGCCCTGCTCGGAAACGGCGATATGCTCTACATCGCACCCGGGACCTCAATTCCGATGCGAATCCACGGAGCTTTTGTCAGCACGCCTGAAATGGAGGCGGTCATCGACTTCATCAAGCAGGAAGCGGGCGGCGAATACCATCCGGAAGATATTCTTGAAAACTTCCAGAGCGAAGGCGGCAAAAACGGAGGAGGCTCCGGTGATCCTTCCGGAAGCTCCAACGACGACGAGCCGCTTTACGACGAGATATTGGCCTACATCATGAGCACCGGCGAATGCAGCGCAAGTATGCTTCAGCGCAAATTCAAACTGGGATACAACCGCGCAGCAAGGATAGTTGACAGATTTGAAGAGGAAGGGATCGTCACTCCGGCAGACGGCTCAAAACCGAGAAAAGTCATCTATCCTAAGAAAGATTAACCGGAATTATCGGTATTATCGTTCAGAACGATTCGCCGCGCCGAGTCGATCAAGTTCGACGCGCCGAAATCAGGATCGTTATACCGTGATACCGTTATAACGTTATTCCGACGGCGCGAATCGATAATACCGATAATACCGATAATAACGATTCATCTTAAACTCTTATTCTTTCAGCCTTGTGCTTCTCAATGACAGCGAAGACCTTTTTCATGGTAAGTCCCTGGACCACGATCGTAAAATACATCGTCACGCTCGTAACTATGATCACGACATTGTAGCTTGAGAGCGGAAGAAATTCGGCTGTGCTGAGCGCCAGCGCCAGCGAAAGGCCGCCCTTGAGTGCGCTCCAAGTCATCAGAGAGGTGAATTCCATCGTGTTGTAATGGTTCGGGATCTTGTGTTTTCCGATGATAAGAGCCGAAGTGCCGACACCGAGAAAACGCGCCGCCATATTTATCAGTATCGCTCCGAAGACGAGCGCCGCTATCAGCGGATGGTGCGGCAGGTTCAGCACGGCGCATCCTATCAGAATGAAGAGGATATTGTTGAGCAGCGTATCGGCCAGATGCCAGAAATCCTCATACCAGTCCTTTGGATCCACGACCTTGCGCCACTCCTCATACTTGGCCATGTTTTTCGCAAAATAGATCCCGCATACAACGGAAGCGATAACGCCTGAGCAGCCGAGAGTCTCGCAGATTATATACGCCGCGACAACATCGAGAAGGCTTATCAGGATATGCAGCATCGGATTGTTGCTGGCACGAAGGAGCCTGAACATAAGGAAGGAAACTCCGAGCCCTATAGCCACAGCGCCCAGAAGCTCTTTCGCCATAAGCACAGGAAAGCTCAAGTCCGAAACATTGTTGACGATATTCTTGACACACACAAAAACGGCGACACCTGTCCCGTCGTTAAAAAGCGACTCCCCTTCGATCACAGTCGATACATTTTTGGAAAGTCCCGCCTTTTTGAGAATGCTCGTCGCCGCGATCGGGTCTGTAGGCGAAACTATGCAGCCGAGCAGTATGCAGAGCCATATTGAAAAATCGAGGTTCAGGAGAAAAGAAAAAAGGTAGAATATCCCACCGTAGACGAATGATGAAATTACAGTTGAGAGCAGTGCGAGCAGACTTATAGACTTAATGTTTTTCACAAAGCGGTTGAAGTTGACTCCGCTCGCACCCGAAAAGAGCATGAAGCAGAGGATCCCGTCCATCAGGAATTCCTGGAAATTGAAATCGGCTATCCTGCCTACCATACTCGTCTCGAAATCAATGAACCCTGCGGCTTCAAGTATCTTAACGAAGCCTGCTATCAGGAATGAAAAAAGCACAAGGGCTATGTCGTTTGATATTTTAAGAGTTTTTTCGTTGAACACAGTGATCGCGACGATCATAAAGAGTATGAAAAGGAGTCCCAGCAGCAGATGTTCCATATATTACAACTTCCGCAAATATTATCCGACAATATCGGCAAGACTCAGAATCCTGTGCTCCGCCGAAACGACTATGACATGGTCGCCTGGCAGGATCTTCGAGTTTCCGCCGGCGATCTCGACACTGCCGCCGCGCATGATAACAGCGATCAGGATGCCCGGCTTCAGTTTGAAAGCCTCGTCCCTGAAGAGCATCCCCTGCAGTTTGAAATCAGTTCCTACCTCGAATTCCGCAGCCTCTACCGATCCGGAATTAAGGGCGTAGAGCCATTTCATCGAGCCGTAAGTATCTTTACTTCCTTTGTCAATCAGGCGCACATCCTTGATTATATCGATAAGTGCAACATCCTGCGTCGAAAAGACATGGTTGATGCCGCTTTTTTTAAGCATCGTTTCATAATCGATATTTTTGATTACAGCAGCGATCCTGCCAGTTCCGAAGGACTTCGCGAACATCGATATTACAAGGTTTTCCTCATCACGGCTGGTTGCAGCGACACATGCGTCCGCCCCTTTCAGCTCCTTTTCCATGAGCTCAGAATCCGTTCCGTCGCCGTTGACGATATCCGCCTTCGGAAAACACTCGAGCATCTGACGGCAGCGCCCTTCGTCATTGTCGATGACCGTGACTTTGATCCCGCGCCTGATCAGTATTCCCGTCATATAGTAACCGACATTGCTCGCACCGACTATAACGGCCTTTTTCAGTCTTCTCTCGGTAATACTCAGCTTATTCAGCGTTTTTTCCATATCCGCTTCCGCCGCGACGAAGACGATCTTGTCGCCTGTTTTGATCTCATCCTTGCCTGACGGGGTGAACACTTTTCCTCCGCGGTCAATAGCGCAGATAAGTATCTTTGCATCAAGCGCCTTTTGTACTGCGGGAAGTTTCACACCGGCGAGAACTCCGTTTTCGCATATCTCTACCGCAGAGAGATGAACGGCTCCGTTTCCGAACATCTCACGCTCGACGGTCTCGACATAGCGCAGCATCTTGATCCCGACCTTAGCCGCCGCCTTGTCCGGGTTGATAAGGAGATCGACACCGAGTTCTTTTGTCATAAAACTCTTCTCTTTTTCGTATTCAGGACTCCTGACTGCCGCTATAGTGCGCTTTACACCTAGTTTTTTAGCCGCGCTGCAGCACAGGATGTTCGTTTCGTCGTTTTTCGTCACCGCTACAAACACTGAAGCCGAATCGATGCCGCATTTTCTGAGCATCTCGGAACAGCACCCGTTGCCGACATAGCCGTTGCAGTCGAATGCATCGGTAATAGCGTCGATCTTCTCGGGAGAGCGGTCAAT
>JAEESW010000011.1 GCA_016290135.1 bacterium | reverse complement strand
TCTTTGAGATACTGTCCATGACGACGACTCTGTCCTTCGCCTCTTCGAAGCTGAGAAGGCTGACGTGTTTTTCGCCGTTGAAGATGAATTCTCTGTAAACTTCGTCCGCGAAAATGAAAAGGTCCTTTTTGATCGCGAGCTGGACTATCTTTGAAAGTTCCTCTCTCGAGTAGACTTTTCCGGTCGGGTTGTTCGGGTTGCAGATCATGACAGCTTTGGTATTCGGCGTTACGAGCTTTTCGATCTCTTCAACTGCCGGGATCTCCCAGTCGTTGTCGATCTTCGTCGTTATCGGAACGATCTTTACGCCGGTAGCAGTCGCAAAACCGTTGTAGTTCGTGTAGAAAGGTTCCGGAATAAGGACTTCGTCGCCTGCATCAAGGCAGACCGTGTAAGCCATGATGATAGCTTCGCTGCCGCCGGTAGTGACCATGATGTTGTCGCGGGTAAGCGGGATGTTGTATCTTGCATAGTATTTTACAAGCGCATCCTGATATTCAGGAATACCCTGACTCGGACCGTAGGCGATGACTTTCGTCTTGATCTCACTCAGAACTTTGAGCATCTCTTCAGGAGTCTCGACATCGGGCTGGCCGATATTGAAGTGATAGACCGTTTTGCCTTTTGCTTTCGCTTCGTTTGCATAAGGAGCGAGTTTTCTGATCGGTGAAAGGGGCATCGACTGTCCTCTTACGGAAATGTGTCTCATTTTATCCTCCAAAAAAGTTAAAAAAAACAAAGTCTGCGCCGTTGTAGCACTTAAAACTGCAAAAGCAAGAAAAAGCGTCCGGCCGCAGACCTGCCGATATTGCGAGATATCGCCGCAGCCCGGAACTGAGACGGTAAATCTTGACGATTTTCCGCCGCAGTGATAAAAAACCGCTGTTTTTCGGTTCAAGGAGAAAAAGATGACCAATCCCGAAATCACCAGATTCATTGAAAAACTTGCGGAAAGCAGGGATCTTTCTGACGAAGGGCTTTCCGCGCTTATCGACTGCGGGGAAGCGACCGCACCTCTTGGCGAAGCGGCTGACAAAGTGCGCCGTCGGATCTACGGTGACGCCGTCTATATCCGCGGTCTCATCGAGATGACGAACTACTGCAAAAACGACTGTTTTTATTGCGGGATCCGTCGCGGGAACACCGAAGCGACTCGTTACAGGCTCACCGAAGATGAGATAATGGAGTGCTGCCGCGAAGGTTACGGCCTCGGATTCAGGACTTTTGTCCTGCAGGGAGGCGAAGATCTTTATTTCAATGATGAAAGGATGTGCGCGATCGTCGCGGATATCAGAAAAAACTATCCCGATGTCGCGATAACGCTCTCTCTCGGCGAAAAGACACGCGAAAGTTACCAGAAACTTTTCGATGCCGGGGCGAACCGCTATCTTCTGCGCCACGAAACCGCCGACAACGGTCATTACCACAAGATCCATCCGGCGGAACTTTCCCCCGAGAACCGTAAAAAATGCCTTTTCGACCTCAAGGAGATCGGTTATCAGGTCGGTTCAGGATTTATGGTGGGCTCGCCTTTCCAGACGACTGCCAATCTGGTAGCAGACTTGAGGTTTTTGCAGGAATTAGACCCCGACATGATCGGGATCGGTCCTTTCATCCCGCATGAAAAGACACCGTTTGCCGACAAAAAACAGGGCGAGCTTACGCTTGTTCTGAGGATGATCTCCATCCTGCGCCTCATGTTCCCGCACGCCCTGCTTCCGGCTACCACTGCACTCGGGACGATCCATCCTCAGGGGCGCGAAATGGGGCTCAAAGCGGGTGCGAATGTCGTCATGCCGAACCTCTCGCCTGTTTCGGTGAGAAAACTTTACGATCTTTACGAAAACAAAATATGCACGGGTGAAGAATCGGCACAGTGCCGCGGCTGTCTCGAAATGCGCGTCACAAACGCCGGTTATCACATCGTCACCGATATCGGAAACGTCAAAAGGAGTTGAAAAATGAATATCTGCGAACTTCAGCAGGAGATCCTGCGGATCAAAAAAGAGAACGATGTCTGTGTCCTTGCCCACAGCTACCAGGCAAGAGAGATCACGGAAGTCGCCGATTTTACTGGCGATTCCTTTCAGCTCAGTGTAAAGGCGAAAGACGCGCCGCAAAAGACTGTCGTTATGTGCGGAGTGCGTTTCATGGCCGAAACGGTAAAGCTGCTCTCTCCCGAAAAAACGGTCTATCTTGCAAATCCGACGGCAGGATGCCCGATGGCGGAACAGATGGATAAAGACATAATTTCCGAAGTGAAGAAGGCTTATCCCGATTACACCGTCGTAGCCTACATCAACACGACGACCTCGCTCAAAACGATCTGCGATGTCTGCGTGACATCGTCTTCGGCAGTGAAGATCGTGAAAAAGCTTGAAAACAAAAACATTCTCTTCATTCCCGACTGCAACCTGGGCGCATTCGTCGCAAAACAAGTCCCTGAAAAGAATTTCAAACTTTTGAACGGCGGCTGTCCGACACACGCAAGGCTTTCGGCAGAGCATGTCCGCCAGGCGAAAGAGGCTCACCCGAACGCGCTCGTTCTGGTCCATCCCGAGTGCAAACCAGAAGTCACGGAACTTGCCGACTACATCGGTTCGACCTCCGGGATAATGGATTTCGCAAGAAAATCGGATCACGATGAATTTATCATCGGGACCGAGATCAGCATAGCCGAACATCTTTCATACGAATTCCCTGACAGACACTTTTACCCGCTCGCTCAGAACCTCATCTGCCAGAACATGAAGGCTACCACTCTGGTAGACCTTTACAACGCAGTCCGCGGCAGAGGCGGAGAAGAGATCATCCTCGACAGTGATACGATCGAAAAGGCACGCCGCTGCATCGACAGAATGATCGAACTCGGTTAGGAGCCGGCATCATGGAAGAGATCAAATGCCCCAAGTGTGGGACCGTTTTCAAAGTCGATGAATCGGGTTTTGCCGCGATACTGAAGCAGATACGCGACAAAGAATTCGAGAAAGAGCTGAAGAACCGGGAAGAACTGCTCCGCACGGAAGCGGAACAGAGCAAAACGATCGCAAAGATGGAGTTCGAAAAGGACCTTCAGAAAAGGATCTCTGAAAAGGAGAACGAGATCATCCGCATCAAAGCGGAATCTGAAAGAAAAAATGCTGAACTGAAGGCTAAAATAGAAAGTTTCGAAAACGAAAAAAAACTGGCTGTAGCCGCGAAAGAACTTGAGATAAACGATCTTAAAAACGAGATAAAAAACGGAAAGAACCTCGCCGAAGCGGAAAGACTCAACGCTCTGCAGGCCAAGGAACAGGAGATCTCCGACTTGAAAGGCACTCTTGAACTCGTCAAAAAGGAGCATGCTCTCAGCGAAAGGGTCATGCAGGAAAAGCATAAGGCGCAGCTCGAGATGAAAGACGAAGAGATCGCGCGGATAAAGGACTTCAAGGCAAAACGCTCGACGAAAATGATCGGGGAGGACCTTGAACAGTTCTGCTGGAACGAATTCAACAAAGTCCGCGCCGCCGCATACCGGAACGCGACATTCGAAAAGGACAATGAAGCAGTCCGCGAAGACGGCGAAGCAAAGGGAACGAAAGGCGATTTCATCTTCCGCGAAAGCTCTGATGACGGGACCGAGTTTATTTCAGTCATGTTCGAGATGAAAAACGAGTCAGACACGACAGCGACGAAACACAAAAACGAGGATTTTCTCGACACACTCGACAAAAACAGAAGGAAAAAGAACTGCGAATACGCCGTTCTGGTCTCCATGCTTGAGCAGGACAACGACTTTTACAACGACGGGATCGTGGAAAGCTACCGTTATCCGAAAATGTATATCATCAGGCCGCAGTTTTTCCTTCCGCTGATATCGCTCCTGCGCAATGCCGCACTTGACTCGCAAAGCTACCGCAGACAGCTTGCCGAAGTAAAGAACCAGAATATCGATATTACGAATTTCGAAAATGACCTCAACCAGTTCAAGACCGCTTTCAGCAGGAATTACGAACTTGCAAGCAACAAGTTCAAAGCCGCAGTCGAAGAGATAGACAAGACCATAACGCATCTGCAGAAGATCAAAGACAACCTTCTTGGTTCGGAGAACAATCTGAGGCTTGCGAACAACAAAGCCGAAGAGCTCACAGTCAGAAAACTGACAAAAAACAATCCGACCATGGCAGCAAAATTCAAAGAAACATCAGACAACGGTTAACGCATGACTCCATTCCTTCACAACTAAACAAAAAGGATTGAGGGGACGCATTTCAAATATTTTATTCAGATATTTACATAGAAAAAGAACCAAAGAAGCGTTAAAAAAACGCTGTCGGGGAAAAAACGAAATGCACCTAAACGGTCAAAACCGGAAAAATCCGATCGAGGTCCCCCCACGTGATAGAACATTCAAGAATAACAAATAAAATTTAAATTTCAACTAAAAAAATTAAAAATCCTTAATTTTTTTCAAAAAAAATGGCATATTCGCATTTATTTGAGTATCCTTTTGCCGGTGTTCTGGTTGAAACAGGAGTCTACAATGAAACATTCGTTTGTCGGAAGCGATATAGGACTTGCCGTGCTCAAGCCGGTAAGAAATCTCGCTGTCACAAAATTTTCTGATTCTCTCTTCTTTGCCGAAGCTGACGGGAATTTTGTCAAACTCGATCTGTACGAGCAGAAACTCTTAAGCGAGCTCAACGGAAAAAGCACTTTGGCGGATATCACGGCGGCAAGACTGGAAAAGGGCGACACAGCGGTCTTCGACAGACTCATAACGCTGATCGAAAAGCTGAACGAAAACAGCCTTCTTGACCCTGAATGTGCCGGAGAATTAAAGAAAACTGACCAAAAAAACGCTTTTTACGAAAAAACCTTTGTAAGGAAAGAGCTCAAACGCTCACCGGTACTTGCAGCGATCGGAAAGATCCTGACTTCACTTCCTTTTCTCGTCCTCATGGCGGCTGTTTCGCTCATCTCTTTTCTCACTCCGCCGCTTAAAGGGGTGAATATCCTAACTTCGATAACACAAGGGGCGATAGAGCACGGCGCGGCTTACCTCTTTGCACTTTTTTTCATTTTCGCCTTTCTCTTCGCGATCCTTTCTCTCCCAGCTCTCTGCTCAGCAGCCTCCCTTGAGGCGGAAGGCATATCGCCGCGGCTTTCGCTCAAATGCAGATGCGGACTTTTCTACATAACGGCGTCATCGGCGCAGATAATAGGCAAAGGAAAGACTCCCGCGATGAAACATTACGCGATGATGCTCCTCACCCCTTTCTTCATCTCAGGGATCACGGCACTTTTGTGGCAGCTCGGGATCGCCCGCCCCGCAATGGCTGTAATGAATATAATAGCTGTAGGATGCGGACTTGTCGCGCTTTCACCGGTCAGCACTTCCCCTCTTTCGATGATCATCAACTTTTCGATGCCCGGGACCATGAAATCTTTCAACTACATAAGAAAGCACTTCATCAAGGACATTTTCGCGCTGAAAAAACTTTCGCCGGAAGCCGAGCGGATGATGATAGTCTCAAGTATCGGGCTGATCTGGATCTACTTTGTCTACAGCTATTTCTGGAGTGTCGCAAGATCAACTATGAGCCACCTTTTTTCCGACATCTACGCAGCTTACTCAGACGGAGACACCGCATCAGCAGTACTTGCCGCGCTGACGCTCCTTATCCTGATAACACCTGCGGCAGCAGCGCTTGCCGGATTCCTCGCCATCGCTCTCGGAAACATCGGGAGCGTAGTTGCGACTCCTCTTGTAAAAATGCGGGATATTGCAGGAAAAATAACTGCGAAAGCAGTCCCTGCAACTAGTGAGATAATCAGATTTTTGAAAGAGATCCCTCTGTTTTCCGAACTTACCGACGAAGAATTCACAGAACTCTGCAAACACATAAAGCTGCGCCGATTTATGAAAAATTCCCCGATAATCCGTCAGGGCGACCAGGGAGACAACTTCTACACCATAGTCTCAGGAAGAGCAAAAGTCGTAGTTTTGGAGAACGACGGAAGAGAAAAGATCGTCGGAACGCTTTCGACAGGGGATTCTTTCGGAGAGACAGCGCTTATCGAAAAGGGACCGCGCACGGCAAGTATAGTCACGCTGAGTCCTGTGGCGGTATTTGAGATGAGCCGCGAAGGTTTCGAGAAATTTCTCGCATCGAACGCCGAGAACAGGGAAAGGATCACCGGCAGGATACGCCTCGGGAAGATGCTTCTCACCTCTCCGGTATTCGCGTTTATGAGCCAGAAACAGATCTCTTACCTGATAAAAAATCTCAAGCCCGAAAGGATAAAGGCGGGGACGACTGTTTTCAAACAGGGCGACACGGGAGACAAATTCTATTTCATTCAGGAAGGCAGCATCCGTCTCGAACGTTTTGAAAACTCTTTGAGGACCCTTGACATCATCCTGAAACAAGGGGACTTCTTCGGCGAAATGGCCCTCGTAAAGAACATCCCGAGAACAGCGACGGCGGAGAGCGTGAACGACTCTCTCCTTTTCTCACTGGACAAGGAGACTTTCTGCAGCATAATGGGTAACTCCCTTTTCGCCGGGAAAGAACTTGATTTGGTCATAAACGAAAGAGCAGTGCATCTTGGAACGGAGGTATTGAAATCATGTTCGCGAAAATGATAGGGATCTGCGCAACGGTATTCATTATCGGCAAATTCGCCGGAATCGGTGAAGAACAGATAAAATACTTCACAGACATCGCCAAGATCACGCTGACACAGCACGAAGTCAACTCCATCGCTCATCAGATCTACGGCATCACCATCATAGACGGCCGGATTCCGGATCAGAGCGATGAAGACTGGGCGAAATACATCAGAGCCAATATGAAAGCCGACATTCCCGGAAGAGATCCGGCAAAAGACTACTGGGACAAATTCTATGAAGTTCGTGAAGTCGATACCGTCCCCGGCCTTTCAGGCGAAGGATTTATTGTCAAAAGTTACGGCCCTGACACTCTTCAAAATACAGAAGACGACATCATCTCAGGTTTCGAGTATCACGAATAGGATCCGCTATCTGCACTCCGCATAAACTCCGGGCGTTCCGTTTTCAACCGCCGACTGGCATTTCCCGCCGTGCGCATCGGCAGTGAATGAAAAACCTTTCTCTGTTTTGAAGGCAGCCGGGTCTGCGGAAGCGGCAAGAGTTCTCGCGCCGTCTCTGTCACACAAGATCTGAACGGATTCGTTCCCCGTGAGACCTGCGTCGGCGATCGTGGTGTCGTCAACTGTGAGCCAAAGCGCGGAAGCAGGCAGAACATCTCCGAAAGCCGCATCGTTTCCGGTTATCACGGCGACTTCTCCGGCACGAAGAACGGGCTCGCCGCCTTCATTTTTCACTGCAAGAGGATCGATTCCCTTTCCGTCGTTTTTGTCATCGATAAAACAGTCCGAAAGATCGAAATCCATCGCACTGTAGTTGTAGATCTCGACGAATTCCCAGCTTTTCTGAGGTTCGAGTGAAGGAGTGTGCATTATTTCAGATATCATTATGTGCGGAGCAGCCTCATCGGTCTCGACTGAAAAAGTTTTGGCGATCCTGCCGGTCGTCATCCATATCTCCATCTTCACTTCATATTTCTTTTCCGGTTCAAGCCCGTCAAGCACGGCGGTACACCCTTTGCGACACATAAAATAGCTGTTCTCAAGGGCTACGGCGATCACCGGATCTCCTTTGACTGAAACGGAAAATGCCGTATCTGTCACGGCCTGGTCGAACGAGACATCCGATCTTTCAGGTTCGTTTGAAGGAAGGCGGATCTCCACATTCTCGAGTTCAAAGTCGCGTTCGGCCGATCTTGCCTTTTTAATGGTGAAAGAGCCGATGATCTCAGAAAAAAGGAAAACATACCACTCACCGATTTTCATCATATCTTCAGGTCTTGGTCCGACATCTGCAAATTTGATCCCGACCTCGCTGTCGAAACGGACTGCCACAGTCATGCTCATAGAATCATCGGGAATGACTTCGGCGACTTCAGGCAGTTTTTTCCCGGTCTCATACAAAAGTTCCCGGATCTCCTTATTTTCAGAAAACTGTTCTCCCGTCATCAAGGGTCTGTTGTCGGAGGATTTCAGCGCGGATGTCATCGTTATAAAAATATTGTCCTCTGCCGGAAGCGGCGGCATGACTGTCACGGTATCGCCTGAGACCTCGATAGATTCAAGCTTTCCGAGGTTTTCAGAGGAGACTGAAAATCCGGCGGCGACCGAATTGGGATTCACCTCGGAATTGAACCTGAAGACCAGTTTTCCTCCGGGAAATAGATCCTCTCCTCAGGCTCGGCGATACAGCGGAAAGGTGCATAAGCATCAGGTTCCGGGGCATCTATGCCGCAGGATGAGCAAAAAAATGCAGTGACAAGCATAAAAAGCATCTTTTTCATTTTTTCTTACCGCATGTATAGAGGTCAAAACCCGCATAGGATCTGAGCCATCCGTTGTTTTTTCTGTCAATTATCTTAAAAATCATCATCTGTTCCTCCGGTATTTTTATTTCAAGGCTCTGAGCGGCGTTCAGCATCGCCGAAAAATAGTAAATACTGCTCAGACGGTCGATCATTTCGATCCGCATCATGTAGAGTTTGTGCTCCTGCTCTCCGAACTTTATCGTATCCGGATTGTAGAGGAGTTTTTTGAGGTCGAAACTTATTTTGCCTCCGACTTCGTATGACTTCAGATCACCGTAGGTCGTGTTGTTGTCGTCCGGTCCGACAGTGATGTAGTCTTTGCCGACAGCAATGTTGTTGCGCTGATAGAGATAGAGTTTTTCGTCACTTTTATACTTTCCCCAGAAAGATATTTCCGGCAGAAGACCGGCGACGCGGGTGTTTTTCCGCGCTGAGACGACCGCTTTCTCAAGGTCGGCCGTATTCCGCAGAGCCTTCGATATCATCTCGTCGAGAGCAATGCAGCTGTAATCCTCCTCCAGCGACTCGCTTGAGACATCGTATCCCTTCAGAAAAACGGCAAGAGCCTCGACAGGCGAAGGTTCAGCGCAGAAAGCATCACTCGTCCGGAACAACAAAAGGATCACCGTGATCGATCTCAAAAGGATCTTCGGCGCCGACCTCAAACGGATCACCTGTCTCAACAACAAAAGGATCTGTAAAATCGCTGAAAAATTCCTCATCGGCATCATCCTCCGCCTCAAGCATATAGTTTATCTGGTTTCTTATCTCCCCTATTTCGCTCGCCGAAAGCACAGCGTTACTGAATTCGGGAACAAAGAAAGCGTTTCTATTCACATTTTCCTTTGATTTGTTGAAATCCACAGCCAGATTACAGAACCAGCCGTAATGAAAATTCCCTGCCTCGCGGGTTATATGCATCTCGGCTTCTAATACTATATTAAAAGCAAACATCAGCTTTATTACGCTGAATAAAACCGCCAATTCACGACCTCCGATCCAAAAGAATCAGAATCAACAGGCGCAAAGATACTTTTTCACATCTCAAAGTCAATATTTTTTAATAAAAAATTAGATTTTCAAATAAGTATTTTAGAAATCTATGAAGTCAGCTATTGCAGAAACCGTTTTTTCATAAAACTCTCTCTTCTCATTCAAAAGTTCATGGAACCCTTTTTCCACAATGATCTTACGGCAGTCTGCAAAATTCGACGCCACCCTGTCCTGCGCACTGTTGTCAACGACCGCGTCGTTTCCGGCCTGAACAAGAAGAACAGGGACTTTGACTTTTGCCGCCGCCTCAGGAAGTTTTTTTATGGCCTTCATACTCTCACAGACCCATCGGAACGAAGGTCCTCCCAGGGCAAAGGAGGGATTTTCCGTCACAAATCTCTGCTGTTTCATATAGTTTTCGACACTTTGCGTAAGGTGAGTTCTCTCAAAAGGCTTAAGGTGATCATTTGCGCTTTTTCCGAAGGCATAAGACCTGCCAAAACCAAGACGGCATGCACCTTTCACGATAATTTTCACCAAAGATACCGGCATATCGTAAAGAAGTCCCCACATCGGACTTGTAAAAACAATCTTCGTGAACGCTTCGGGGCGTCTCGCCGCAAGAAGGAGAGCGATAGCACCGCCCATCGAGTGGGAAACAAGAAAGACCGGTTTTCCGTCTGCATATCCGAGCACTCTGTCCGCCAAAAAGGATTCCGCGTCATCGACATAAAAATCGAAATCCTCGACATAACCTTTCCTGCTTTCAGCAAGCATCCTTCCGCTTGCCCCCTGCCCTCTGTGATCAAGCGCAAACACCGTAAACCCGATAGCGTTCAGACGCTCGAAAAAGGGGACATACTTGAGAAAATACTCGGCACGCCCCGTAAGAAAGAGAACGATCCCTTTTTCGCACTTTGACTTGAAACATGACCATGCGATATCCACACCGGCATGTCTGCTTTGAAAAAAATCTATCTTTCCTGACATTTCCTTCTCCGAAAAAACCTTCCTCATTATAATTGTGATTTTTTATTGATTGTCTATAATATTTCGTTTTTGTGTTTTCCGGTTTATTACCAATTTTGGAGGTTTCAAATGAAAAAACTTTTGGTTGTTCTTGCTCTCATGCTGTTCGCAGCAACAGTTTCGGCAGAGCAGAAAAATCCTTTCACCGCGGCTTCAGTAAAGAAGATCGACGGTGTTACGGCTATGGTCTCAGGTCTCGACATTCAGGTAAAGGCCGATGACGATTCTCTGAAAAAATTCATCAAAAACGATTTTTACAAGGCTTTCAACATCGGTAAAAATGTTGAACCTGAACTTCTCCGTGCAGTCAAGATCGGAGACACTTCGATCTACAAATTCGTTCCTTTCTACAAAGGGATCAAAGTTGAAGGCGTTTACACCGTCATCATGATGAGAGACGGAAAAATCGACAGGATCAACAACGGTCTTTCCGATATCGACATCGATATCACGAAGATGATCCCGGAAAACCAGGCTCTCAAAGCGGCAATGGCTGTAAGAAACATCAAAACCACACCGAAAAACTACATGGTCGAAAAGATAATCACCCGTCATTTCGGCAGATTCGTTCCGGCTTACAAAGTCAGATTTGCTCCTGCTACGCTTGCAGACACACGCTACCACATTGTTGATGCGCTTACCGGCAAAGTCATCAAATCGAGTCATTCGACATACTTCGATGATCCGGCAGACCCGACAAACGATCCGGCAGACCCGACAGATACAACTGATCCTGAAGACCCGGAAGAGCCGACAACCCCGGCCGTACCGGTATGGGAATGCAGCGGTGACGAAGCAAACACCGCAAAAATCTGGAAGTTCAACCCGGAAATCACTCCTGAGCTCGAAGAAGTCGAGCTTCCGTGGGTCGCTCCGGTTGACGACAGCGAACTTACCCCTGAACTTCTGGGCTCGCTCATTACCGAAAAGGATGAAAAGGGAATCAGAAAGATCAGAGCTTACAACTGCCCCGATGACGGCACTTTAATAGACATCGATCCTTCATCTATGGGCCTGCCTCTGCCTATGACATTCAAAGTCCATGTCTGTCACCCGATGCCTCTTGCAAACAAATGCGAGAAAGGCAGCTTTGTCTACGATGACTGTGAAGGAGAGGATGCATTCTCGAAAGAGAGCATCAAAATTGATAAGATCGACAGATGTGCCGAGATTTCAATGTATTACCACGCTTCGAAAATTTATGACTACATCCGTTCGATCTACTCCGACATCGACTCTAAAAACGCGTTCTATCTTCAGAACAACGACAAAGAGAAACCTCTCAATGTCATCAGCAACTTCACGATGCCTGAGATATCTATGGATAATTTCCAGGCTCTTATGACCGGAGAAAATGAGCTCGCTCCGTTCGACAACGCATTCTTCACGCAGGAACAGCCTATGCTCAACGCGCTGCTTGGCGCTTTCGGCGTAAACGGCGACCTTCTTGTTTTCGGACAGGGAACCAAAGCTGACCTCGGCTACGACGGCGATGTCGTTTACCACGAATTCGGACATGCCACCATCTATACCACCGGTATCATGGGACTTGAATACACCGACAAATACGGCATGACTGTTGAGCCGGGATCACTTCACGAAGGTATGGCAGACACGTTCGCGTTCATTATGACTGACAACTCCTGCACAGGCGAATACGCTTCCAAAGGTTTTGCCGGACTCGGCGCAGTAATGGATAAAGAGGGCGATGTATACTGCATGAGAACAGCTCTCAACAAGAGAAGAGTTTTTGAAGATTTCGTCGGCGAAGTCCACTGGGACGGTCAGCCGCTCCTCGGTGCGAACTGGGATATCTACCAGCTCATCAAAGGCGATGACAAAGATACGCAGAAACACCGCGACAACTTCATGAAGCTCATCCTCAAAGCCCTCTACAGCGTAGGCGATGCGGACGCTTCCTACAAACTTTGGGCTGAAACACTTATGGCAGAAGTTGAAAAAGACGATAACTTCAAAGGAAAAGCTAAAGAGATCAGAAAGATCCTCGAAGACAGGAATTTCTTTGAAGAAGTCCGCGCACGCAGCCTGAACGAACCGATAAAAGACACGATGTATATCCCTGCAGGCGGCAGCAATGCTGAAGATGACCCGACAGGCGGTCTCATGGGAGCAGGCGGCGGAATCGAAGTAGAAGACGGCGAAAAAACTGTCAACATCGGTCCGGCTTATATCCAGTACTACTACGATGTTCCCGCAGATGCTGAGAAAAACGATCTCAAGCTCAATGCAAAAGTTGCAGGCAACAGTTCCGGTTCAATGGGCGACATGTTCGGCGGCGGCGGAACTCCCACCCTTAAAATCTACTACAGAAAAGGCGCTCCGATAGAATACGTCGAAGGCGAAAAAGCTATAAAAGTCGAAAAAGATGGCGAAGCAAAAGGCGATTCGTCAAAAGGCTGGTTTGTTCCTGCAGTCGAAAAAGGTGCAAGATACTACATTCAGTTCGTAAGCACCACCGCAAGCGGAGCTACCGTCTCTGCGATCTCTGCTGAATCGGCTGACGCTCCGGTAGAAAAAGAGGATGAAGTCTCCGATGAGGACAAGGATGCTGACGACGATATGACCTACAACGACGACGATCCCAAGGAAGAAGAAGGCAAAAAGAAGAAATCCGGCGGCTGCTCGCTCGTTCTTTAATTTTCAGCCTTCCGCTCACATATCTTTCAGTTTTAAGCACCATGTTTAATTTAACCATTTGAAATCAAAAAGGAATTTCTTGAAATCTCTTGACAAATGAAGAGTTTTGAGTATAATGCCTGCGTTTTTGTTCTTACTTTTCGGAGGTTTTTATGAATCAGTTCAAACCTGAAGATCTTGCTGTTTACCCGAATTACGGAGTAGGAAAAGTCGTTTCGGTCGAATCGAGGATGATGGGCGATTCGGAAGTTGCATGCTATGTCGTCAGCATTCTTGCCGACAGTTCGAAAGTCGTTATCGTCCCGGTCGACTCTGCCGAGCAGATGGGTCTCAGGAGCTTGATAGATATCAAGGATGTCGAAGGTGTTTACGGCTGCTTCAAGTACAAGAATCTCGACCTTCTGAAGATGAACTGGAATAGGCGTTACAGATCGCTCCAAGACAAGATGAAGACCGGGAAAGTCACCGATGTTGCAGCTGTGATATCCGACCTGATGTTCCTCAAAAGGAAAAAAGGGTTGAGTTACGGAGAGGAAAGGCTTCTCAACGATGCAGAGGACATTCTCGCGACCGAGCTTTCGATCATAGAAAAACTTCCGAAAGAAGAGATCGTCAACAAGATCCACAACAGCTTTAAAAAAGAACCTAAAACGAACTCCTAAATGATTTCCGTAACAACGGACACTTTAGTTACCGGCATAGACAGATGGTATCTCGAAAAACTGCTGGACTTTGATTTTTTCTGGTATTCGCTCCCGTTCGAGCACTCCGGGTCGAAAGGCTTTATCCTCCCACGCAGCGGTTTTTCACTGAAAACACCGGTAAAACTTGTCGTGGATCTGAGCGAGACCGAAAAGGACGACATTTTTTTGTTCGATCCGGCGAATACTGTCTTTTATTCAGAAGAATGGCGGGGAAATGCTTCCGTAGCCGCCTCTTTCGTGAAAAACATAGTCGATTTTTCAGGCGGGAAGGGCGATTTTGTAAAAAAGGACTACAAAATAGCCGTCAGAGTGCCGGAAAGTTGATCCGGGATCACGCCACAAAAGCCGGCACGCCAGAGGCACGGTCAAGAATATTCAATAAAATCAGTGATTTGCAAAATAAAGCCGATAAAAGTTTGACTTATCCGAACTTTTCACTATTATACCGCCGTTTTTCCGGTTCGTTGATCAAACGATTTCTTGAGTTGAATGGGTCGGTAGCTCAGATGGAAGAGCATCTGACTTTTAATCAGGGGGTCGCGGGTCCGAGTCCCGCCCGACCCACCATTCGCTCTTGTTTTTTGGTGACCTTTTCGTCTAGTGGTTAGGACATCGGCCTTTCACGCCGGTAACGGGGGTTCGAGTCCCCCAAAGGTCGCCATTTTTTTGCCCTTCAGCGGCGCTTTTCCTGACAAATTTGACAAAACAAACTGAAATTCTAAAGTTTTTATGTGTTTGGTGTATTTTTTAAGGAGAAGCATTATGAAAAAATTCACTTGGTTTTTAACACTTGTTCTGGCGCTGTTCTTCGCAGTTTCATGCGGCGGCAGCTCAAAAAAAGATGAGGAGGAAACTCCCGATACCGACGAGATTTCCGATGAAGAACCTGCCGAAACCGACGGTGATGCAGAAAAACCTGCAGACGATTCAGACAACACCCCGTCTGAGACACCCGAAGTCGATCCGCTCAAGTGCGAAGACTTTGCTGACGGTATCAATGAAAATCTGATCGTCGGCGAAGGCAAAAACGAACTTGCGAGAAGTTTCATACTCCGTCTGCCGGAGAATGTCGAATCGGCTGAAAAACTTCCCGTGATCTTCCTCTATCACGGTTACGGCGACTCTGCAAGCAATTTCGAGAACTTCCTCAGCGGCATGGTAAACAATGAAACAATGCCTTTCATCCTTGTCGTTCCTGAATCGCGCGGCGACATTTACGGATTCAACAACATTCCGCCTGCAGGTCTTGAATGGGATATGATGAACCTCACTGACGGAAGTGCGGAAGGCGACATGTTCGACGCAATTCTGGAGTGCCTTGAAAAGAGATGGAACATCGATGAGAAGCACATCCATGTTTCCGGCTTCTCGGCAGGTGCGATCACGGCAAACAGCATTGGTCTGCAGAAACCCGAAAAGATCGCAAGCATTCTTTCATACTCGGGCGCATACTTCTCCGATGAAAAGAGCCGCGACGCTTTGGGCGACCTCATGGGAATGAAGATCGGCGATTTCTTCACCTGGCCCGATTTTGCGGAAAAACACAACAAATATCCGCAAGTCTTCGTCTATGGCGACAAAGAAAATGACTCTTGGGGAATGTCGGGCATCTTCACGATATACTTCAACCAGATGGCGCGCCTCGGAGCAGGATATCTTTCAGGTTTAGGTCACGATGCGATCCTTTGCGACCACGGGCAGACGCACACTGTCGCAGGTATCAGCGAAGAAGGCTTGATCAAATTCTTCGCAGACCATCCTTTCGGAACTACGGCATCGCCCTACAAAGATGAAATGCCCGCAGAATTTGCCGAGATCTGCCACTTCTTTACCGAAGAAGATCTGATCGAGGAGGAGGAAGAACCTGAAGAGCCGGAAACTCCGGACGGCGAGCCGCTTACATGCGCGGATTTCAAGGAAGGCTACAACAAAAATCTTATGGTCGGCGAAGGTTCCGATACTCTTGCGAGGAATTTTTATCTTCGTATGCCCGCTGACGCCGACGGACAGCTTCCGGTCGTCTTCTTCTATCATCCCTACAACGTTTCCGCATCGGATATCGACTCGGTCCTTTCAGGAAGCGTCAACAACGATACGATGCCGCTTATCCTCGTCATTCCCGAAGCAAGAAGCGACAAGTTCAAACTCGGCCTGCCGCCGACAGGTCTTGACTGGGATATCGTAACACTGTCGGACGGAAATGCCGAAGCAGACATGTTCGACGCTATTCTGGAATGCCTTAAATCAAGGGATATGGTCGACGAAGAGCGCATCCATATTTCAGGATTTTCAGCCGGTGCAATAGCTGCTGACAGCGTTGCTCTGATGAGATCAGAGACAGTTGCAAGCGTCCTCACCTACTCGGGTGCATATTTCTCGGATCCTGCGAACCGTGAAGCGCTCGGCACAGTCGAGATCAGCGAAGGAAATCAGATCCCGATAGGCTCTTTCTTCACCTGGCCTGATTTTGAAGAAGAGCACAACAAATACACCCAGATGTTCATGTTCGGCGATGCAGGCAGCGACACATGGAGCGTAGAGGACGGACTGATCGACTTCACGATCGACTTCAACGAGACGGCGCAGAATGACGGAGATTATCTCTTCGAAAACGGTCACGGCGCGATCCTCTGCAACCACGGCGGCGGTCATAATCCTCAGACTTCTCAGAGCGACATTGACGCTCTTGTAAAATTTTTCTATGACCATCCGCTCGGCACAAATCCCTCGCCGTACAAAAACAAAATGCCTCAGGAATTTTCCAACTGCGTCTTCAAAAAATAATTTCATGAAATAAAAAATGGTGCCGGAGACCGGAATCGAACCGGTATGGGGTCGCCCCCGCTGGATTTTGAGTCCAGTGCGTCTACCTATTTCACCACTCCGGCAAAAAATCGGGCGCTATATTACGGAAAAACGGCTGAAAGTCAATTTTTAACGCAGGGTTTCGATGATCTCGACTATCTTTTTCTGGATGTCTTCGATCTTTCCGAAACCGTCTACGCTCTTGTAAAGACCGAGTTTTTTGTAGTGGTCTGCGATCGGAGCTGTTTTGCCGCGGTATTCCTCGAAACGTGCTTTAACTGTCTCGGGATTGTCGTCGGAACGTCCTTCGATCTCCGCTCTTTTGAGGATCCTTTTCGTCGATTCCTCTTCCGAAAGAAGGATCTCTACCATGCAGTCAAGCTTGAGACCGAGTTCTTTCAGCATATTGTCAAAGATCTCAGCCTGTTTCAGCGTTCTCGGATACCCGTCGAACAAAAATCCGTTGCCGCCGATATTCTTTTTGAGCTCGCTTTTGAACATGTCGGAAATTATCGCGTCGTCAAGAAGTTCGCCTCTGTCGATGATGGCTTTCGCCTTTTTGCCGAGCTCGGTTCCGCCGCGGATCTCCTGACGGATAAGCTCGCCTGTCGAAATGTGGCAAAGGCTGAAATGTTCTTTAAGAAGCTGTGCCTGTGTTCCTTTTCCTGCTCCCGGAACTCCGAAAAGAGCGATGTTGATCATGTTTTCCTCCTTAAAAAAAACAAAAAAATCGAAACGGGCGACTATACAACATAGAAAAAATTAGGAAATTTTTTTGTTTCGCCGTAAATTCCTGCGTCTTTAACGATCGTTTTAACGGAGTTTTCATGCGTTTTCCGGCATCTTTTTTCATGAGAAGCGCACTGGTTGTCGCCGAAGAGCTTTTAGGACACTACCTTGTGAGGCAGACTGAACGCGGCAGGATCGTCGCAAAGATCGTCGAGACAGAAGCCTACTGCGGAGTCACCGACAAAGGCTGCCACACTTTCGGCGGAAGGCGCACAGAAAGAACTGAGGCGATGTTCCTTCCCGGAGGTCACGCCTATATCTATATGATCTACGGGATGAATTTCTGTCTGAATGTAGTCACGGCTCCCAAAGACGATCCGCAGGCTGTGCTGATACGTGCAGTCGAGCCGGTCAAAGGGCTTGAACTCATCCGCGAAAACCGCAAAGGGATAGTAAAAGAGACCGACCTCACGAACGGCCCGGGCAAACTTGCGAAAGCGCTTCTCATCGACAAAAGCCTCAACGCCTGCGACCTCGTCAAAGGGAAAGAACTTTTTCTCGAAAAAAATCCGGACTTAGGCGGTTTTTCCATAGTTTCGACTGCCCGCGTAAACATCGACTACGCTGAAGAATTCAAGGACAAACCCTGGCGCAAATACATCAAAGGAAACAGATTCGTCTCCAAAGTTTAGGGTCAGAAACGGTAACCTACCGCGACTGTCAGATCGGGATAAAATCCGAGGAATCCATCTAAGCCGAGCTTAAGTATCATCCCGTTTTTGAAAACGAGATCAGTTCCGATTCCCCACGCTGGACGCAGAACCAAAAAATAATCGCTCCAATAATATTCATCGACCTCATCCTTATCGAAAAGCAGCAGAAGTCCGAGCGAAGCCCATACACTCACCGATTTCAAATGCGGCTGATTCTTCAAATCTATATCTACAACCGCATTCGCCTGCCAAGCCAGTTCAATGATGTTCCACCAATACAAAGTCATATATCTGAGGTCAAAATCGAAACCCGTATAGAGATTCACTCCGCTGCTGTCGAAACGCTTTAAAAGGAAATCAACATCCAAAGCGGCAGTCGTACGGAAAAGGGAAAAACCCGATCCGACTCCCAAAGCGGGCTGGATATAAAATTTTTGCGAGGCTTCTTCAGTTTCAGCCGCAGTTTCAGAACCGCCGTTTTCAGCCGTTTTCACTTCATTTGATACAGATTCCGCCATGGCAACGCTGAAAAAGAGGAACATTATCAAAAATATCGCGATTTTTTTCATAACATCCCTCTAAAACCTGTAACCCAAAGCAATTATAAGACTCAGATACAATCCGCGGAGATTGTGTTCGTCCTTTTCCACAGGCAGTCTGTCAAGCCCGATCTTTATCACCATGTCGTTGACAAAAATCATGCTCAAACCCGTTCTCCATGCAACAGCAGTGCCTTTCCATCCCGAATAATCTCTATACACCCAAAAGTTGAAGGCCGCTCCGATCGACATCCACAAACTTACATAATTAAGATTCGGATCTTTCTGCTTGAAATCGAAAGTGATATTTGCCTGAAGCGGAACAGTAATAAACCGATCGTAAGGGGCTCCTGTCATTCCTAAATCCAGACCAAGATAAATATTGTTTTTCCTTTTGGTTTGAGCAACGAGAAAATCAATATCCAAATTGAAGAGAGTACCGAAAGCTATATTGCCTAATTCTATACCGAGAACCGGCTGGACATAGAAGAACTTAGTTTTTTCCTTAGTTTCAGGCTCAGCTTCTTCCGCTTTTTCCGGCTCCGGTTCAGGTTCTGGCTCAGGCTCTTTTTCCGGTTCCCTATCTTCAAACAGTGTTATCGTAACGTCTTCAATCGTGTATTCGCCGACCTGAACTTCTTCCGCGATCAAAAAACCGAAAAAGAGAAAAACTGTGAGAAAGAGAAGGAGTTTTTTCATAAAGATACTTTAGAACCTGTAGCCTGCCACACAGACCAGGTCAGGATATTTGCCGTAGAAACTGTCGAAACCGAGTTTTAAAAAGACATCGTTGTGAAAGATCAGGTCGAGGCCCATGCCCCATGCCGCCAGGAGCTTGAAGCGCGAGTCGCGGTCTTTGTCGTCATCATCGTATTCGTCACCGTAATCATAGTAGGAAAGATAACCGAAAGCGAGATCGACACCGCCCGAGAACCACAGTGCAAGGCGTTTGACGTTCCTGTTGTTCAGCGGAAAATCGAAAAGGAAATTCAGCTGCAGAGGGATCTCGTAAATGGAATGATCGTTGATATAAGGACTGTATCTGAAGTCGATCTCAAGCCCGAGGTAGACATCGGTGCCGCCGGCAGTGTGCTTGAGAAGAAAATCGATATCGTTGTTTATTCTGAAACTGAATATCGAAGCGCCTATTCCGAGACCGGCGGAAGGCTGGTAGAATACTTTCGAAGGCTTGTCATCTTTCGCAAAAGTTTCCGCTGCAGGACACGCCGGGCATTCGCATGCGCATTCTTCAGGCTCGGTCTTTGCCGGAGTTTCTTCATGGACTTCCTTTTGTTCCGGTTCAACCGGTTTTTCCGTGATCTCGGGGACCTTCTCCTCTTCCTGCGGCGTGTTCGGCACTTCAGATCCCTGATCTTCGTCAGCCTGAGCTTCCGCCGGAGCAGTTCCTGACTCTTCTTCAGCCTCTTCAGGCGCGGGCTGCTCCACGCCGGCTTTTTCACCGTTATCTGCAGCCGTCGGCCCGTTCTGAGCCTCCTGCGCCGTCAAAATGCCGGAAAACACAAAAACAATGAGAAATGAAAAGATTTTTTTCATAGCGACCTCCTGATCTTTTATCTGTACAACAATCTCAACGGCATATTTTTTATACATACATCGGATAAAAATTCAAGGTGTAAAACAAAGAGTCTAAAATAGTTGATCCCGGGATCTCCGGTCTTTGCGACTGGCAGAATTTTTGATGAGTGCTGAAACCGCTGCTACTCAGCTTCTTTTTCAGCAGCCTTTTTGGTCGTTCTCTTGGTGGTTTTCTTTTCAGCTTTCTTTTCTTCGGCTTTTTCTTCAGCTTTTTCGGTGAAGACCATCTTCTCTACCATCTTGTCGAGGACTTTCTGCTCTTTTATCTCGTATTTCTTCGCGTTGATCCTCTCTTCGCCTGCATATTCACGGAGTTTGTTCGCGAATTCAGCCGGAAGTCCGTACTGAGCAGCTTCCTGTGCGAAAGCGATGTCGACGTCCTTGTCTGTTACTTTGATGTCGAGTTTGTCTGCGAGAGTGTTGAGGATGATGTATCTCTTGATCGCGAATTTTGCATCGTCTTCGATCTTAGCGAGCTCTTCAGCGGGAACTTCCTCAGCCTTGAACTCTCTTTTGTAATCGTCGATCCTTGCATTTTTCTCGTTGAGCATGAATGACGGCGGAACTTCGAAGTCGTATTCGTTGACGTATGTTTCGATAGCGATGCTCTTTTTGCCCTGCATCGAAATGTCGTCGAGGTAGTTCTCGATATTTTTCTTTATCTGATCCTTAAGCTCTGCAACAGTGTCCGGATAACCTTCCTTGCCTGCAAGGAATTCATCGGTAAGCTCAGGTGCGTTCTCGCATTTTTCGACTTTCGTCACGTCGATCGTGAACTGAACGGTTTTTCCTGCAAGTTCAGCCGATCTGTAGTCTTCCGGGAACTTGACGTCAGCCGTGAAGGAATCGCCCTTCTTGTGGCCCGGGAGCGCTTTTTCGAAATCGGGAACGAATTTTCCGTCGCCGACGATGACCGTGACATCCTTTCCAGCCGTATTTTCGACTTCCTTGCCGTCGATCTTTCCTACGAACGAAATGACGAGTCTGTCTTTTTCAGCCGAAAGCTCTTCATCACTCTCTTTGTATTCTATGAACTTTGCCTTGATTGCTTCAAGTTCGTTCTCAAGCATAGTGTCATCGTATTTTATCGGAGTGAAATCGTGCTCGAAAGGTTTGAGTTCGATGTCGATCTCGGGGAAAACTTCAGCGCGGAGTTTGAAAGTGAAAGCGCCGGTCTCGGTAAGTTCGTTCTCATCGAAGATCTCGGGATTCGTAGCCAATCTGAGTTTTTCCTTGAGGACTGCTTCCTGCATACCTTCTGAAATGAAATGGCGCTCGACATCAGCCTTGACGTTCTTGCCGTAGAACTGCTTAAGAACATTGAGCGGAGCTTTGCCCGGCCTGAAACCTTTGATGTTCACCGAATGCGAAAGCTGCGAGTATTCCTGTTTGAACTGAGCCTGAACTTCTTCAGCGGAAAAGCTGACTTCGATCTCTTTTTCCACTGTGCTGAGATGATTGATTTTGTAATCCATGTTTTTTCTCCGTTAAACTTGTTTATATTAAAACCAGTCTCTTTGCCCGACTTGGTGCGAAGGGGGGGACTCGAACCCCCACGGTTTCCCGCCAGATCCTAAGTCTGGTGCGTCTGCCAATTCCGCCACTTTCGCAAGGATAGAATTTTATCCTTTTTAAAAAGTCTTAAAAATGTGAGGGGATGTTCAAAGTAGAAAAAAAGATGGTAGGCCCTAAAGGATTCGAACCTTCGACCCACTGATTAAGAGTCAGTTGCTCTACCAGCTGAGCTAAGGGCCCACATTGCGTAATGGGGTGGGAGGTGGGGCTCGAACCCACAACGCCCGGATCCACAATCCGGTGCTCTACCATTGAACTACACCCACCACGTATCTTCAAATTAAAAAGAACATCAAAAATGGTACGCCCAAGAGGATTCGAACCTCTGACCTACGGATTAGAAGTCCGTTGCTCTATCCAGCTGAGCCATGGGCGCACACTCAACGCATCCGGCTGCCAATGACCTGAATGGTCGGGGTGAGAGGATTCGAACCTCCGACCCTCGGTTCCCAAAACCGATGCGCTAACCGGCCTGCGCTACACCCCGAAAGGCGGACGCATACTACGAATATTTTTTAAAAAATCAAGTTTTTTGTCTAATTTCAGCGATTTGAGCACACAAATCACTGAAATTATTCTTGTTTTGACGCGCCGTTAAAATTATGCCGTAATGTCGAAATATCGAAATATCGATATGACGACGGCGCGAATCGTTTAACGATAATAACATTATTTCGATCTACATCTTTTCAGGCGCTTCGATGCCTAAAAGGTCAAGTCCTGTTCTGATCGTCCTTGCGACCGCTTCGGCAAGAAGAAGGCGCGACTGCATTTTTTCGGGCTCTGCTTTGAGGATCGGAGTCGAATTGTAGAAAGTGCCGAACTTCTGAACGAGGTCGAAAATGTGGTCGGCGATGAAGTTGGGTTTATAAAGTTCAGCCGCTTTTTCGACACATTCCGGAAATTTTGCGACACTTGCCGCGATGCTTCTAACGATATCGCTTTCCAATAAAATTTTGCAGTTAAAATCGAGCGTTACCCCTTTTTCAGCCGCTTTGCGCTTTATCGACTGCACTCTTGCGTAGGAATACTGCAGGTAAGGCGCGGTGTTTCCTTCAAAACTGAGAGCCTTTTCCCACGAAAAGTCGATGTTGCTCGTCCTGTTCTGTGAAAGATCGGAGTATTTGAGCGCACCGATGCCGACAGCTTTTGCGATCTTTCTCTTTTCTTCCGCCGGAAGTTCCGGATTTTTCTCTTCGACAACGCTGAGCCCTTTGCTTTCAGCCTCTTTGAAAAGGTCTGCGAGTTTTATCGTGTTTCCTGCGCGTGTCTTCAGGATCTCGCCGTTGAAAGAGAGGACTCCGAACGGGATATGGACAAATTCCATCTTCCAGCCCGCACGCTCTGCGACATTGAATATCTGCTTGAAGTGGACCGCCTGTCTGTCGTCGGTGACATAGAGCGCCTTGTTCATCTTATAGTTTTCGTATTTGTATTTTATTGTCGCGAGATCGCTCGTCGCATAGAGAAAAGCCCCGTCTTTTTTTCTGACGATGCACGGATGAAGGTTCTCTTTTTCGTCAAAAAATACGACCAAAGCACCTTCGCTTTCGACCGCAAGCCCTTTTTCGACAAGCTCGTCAATGACCTTCGGCATAAGCGGGTGATAGAACGATTCTCCGTAGTAAGTGTCGAATTTTACTCCCAGATATTCATAGATCTTTTTGCACTCCGCAAGGGTTATATCGACGAATTTTTTCCAGAGCGCCATGTTTTTTTCATCGCCGTCCTGGACTTTTTTGAGTTCTGTCCTCGCAAGTTCCTCAAGTTCCGGATCCTTTTCGGCTTCGTCGCCGAATTTTATGTAGATCCTCTCAAGTTCCGAGATCGGATCTTTCTCGAAATTCTCTTTGTCGAGCCACCTTTCCCAGCCGACGATAAGTTTGCCGAACTGCGTTCCCCAGTCGCCTAAATGATTGTCGGCAATTACGTTGTAACCAACGAATTTCATTATTCTTTTTATACTGTCGCCGATTATCGTGGTCCTTAAGTGTCCGACGTGCATCGGCTTTGCGATATTGGGCGAAGAGTAGTCGATCACTACTGTTCCGTCAGTGTTTATGTGCGAAAAATCCCACTTTTCGGTGAATGTTTTTCCGACTACATCGGCAAGAGCCTCTTTTTTGAGAAAAATATTTATGAAACCCGGTCCGGCGACTTCGATCTTTTCAGTAAGATCATTCTCGGGGATCGCCGCAATGAGACTTTCCGCGATCATTTTAGGCGCCTGCCTGAAGATTTTTGAAGAAGTCATTGCAAAATTTGTCTGATAGTCGCCGAATTTCTCATCGGTCGCCGGCTGCAGAACAAGTTTTTCCCACTCTTCGAAATCGGGACGGATGTTTTTTACCGCCTCTTTAAAAAGTTTTTCGAGTCTGATCCTTATAAGTTCCATTTTCTGCTCCTCAAAAGTCAAAAAAACGCGGAATCTTACATTTTTTGCGCTAGTAGGCAATAAAACAAAAAAATCGGAAACAATTTTTTTTCTGCTAAAATGCCGTGTTTTTTGAAAGGAGGATCTCATGGTCAAATTCATCGGCGCACACGTTTCGGCTTCAGGCGGAGTCGAAAACGCTCCGAAAAACGCGGCTGAAATCAACGCTACGGCTTTTGCTCTCTTCACCAAAAACCAGAAACAGTGGTTTGCGCAGCCGCTTTCTTCCGCTTCAATCGAGGCTTTCAAAGAGAAATGCGCTGAACTGACATTCGCGGCGAACGCTATCCTTCCGCACGACAGCTACCTCATAAATCTCGGTCATCCGGCATCCGAAGGGCTTGAAAAATCGAGGAACTCTTTCTGCGACGAGATGAAACGCTGCGAAATATTAGGGCTCGACAGACTCAACTTCCACCCCGGAAGCCATCTCCGCGAAATTACCGAAAGCGAGTGCCTTTCAAAAATCGCCGAATCGATAAATATAGCGCTCGATAAGACAAAAGGTGTCACTGCAGTCATCGAAAACACAGCGGGGCAAGGCTCCAATGTCGGATACAGATTCGAACATCTTGCCGAGATCATTGATAAAGTTGAAGACAAGTCGCGTGTCGGCATCTGCATCGACACTTGCCACGCCTTTGCCGCGGGTTACGATCTCACCACGCCTGAAGCGTGCGGAAAAACTTTCAGCGAACTCGATAAAACCGTGGGACTCAGATATCTTTGCGGAATGCACTTCAACGACGCAAAAAAAATGCTCGGAAGCAAGGTCGACAGGCATGAAACTCTCGGTAACGGCGCAATCGGGCTTGACTGCTTCAAATGGCTCATAGAACAGCCTTTCACCGACGATATCCCGCTGATTTTAGAGACTCCTGAACCTGAAAAATGGCCGGCTGAAATAGAACTGCTCAAAAGTTTTGTAAAACAGGAGGGCTAATGAAACTTCTCGTAACGATCCTTTCGCGTCAGACTGTCGTTCAGGCATCTCTCATCCGTGAAGCCGCTCCCGATGTCATAATTTTTGTCTCGACCGTGATGGCGCAGGAAAACGACTGGCACAAAAATATTCCGGTTTTAGTGAAACGCGCTGACGGCGAAGACATCAAGTATATCAATGTTTTCATTGAGAAAAATATGAATCTTGGCGAAATCATCGAGATGCTAAAAAGGCATGTCAGAAGCGTTTTCGACGAATACGGAATCACCGAGATCTACTGCGACGCCTCCTGCGGAAAAGGGATCCACAGGATCGTTTTCGCTGAGTATCTCAAGCGTTTTTCCGAAAAGCAGGATCTCGATTTTTTCCTCGTATATTTCGATCTCGATACGCGCCAGATCAATAAGATCGCGATAAAAGAGCAGTCTTTCCGCGAATACAAATCCTCGGTTTCGATCGACTGGCACCTGAAGGAGCGTCTCACCCTTTACGGAGCGGAACTTACCGATTTTCTTACGATTTATGACGGCAAAACGAATTATTTCGCGGAAAACGCCGATCAGTTTGAGGAGCTTTACACCAATCTCTGCAACTCAATGAATCTGCGGGCCTTCTTCTCGTCCTACGACAACATGAAAACGATCATCGACCTCAAAGGGGAACTTCACGATTTTATGGTGAAGAATTTCCGCGAAGAGCAGATCGACAAGTTTTTGCAGAGGATCTTCGGTGTAATGCCTCACCTGCGCCCAGAAATCAATGCGGCAAAAAACGAAATAAAGGTAAAACTCACCGATTTCTTTAACGAAATGAGCCGCAGAAGAGAACTTCAGACTTTCTCCGATTCCTTTGATTTCAGGACGACTCTTGCAGGCTGCCAGAAAAAATTCAACGCTGAAATGCCGGACGCGGTCATCAGAAAGATCCTTCCGCTTGCCGGAGAAGTCGACAAAGCCGACCTCAGAAGCGATGTCCAGCACTTTTTAGACGTTCTTTTTTCCAAAATTTCTGAAAAAACGACCTCTCTCGCCGATGTCAAAAGCATGGATGTGACATCAGCCGTTTTCAACCGCTTCAAGCAGAAATATGTGAAAGAAATCGAGCGCGAAAGCACTCTCAACACTCGCTCGCAAATATCCGTGATCTTTGAAAAAATCATTAGTTACGCCGTGTGCCGCGCGATGGAGAAGTATCCGCTCCTCAAAGAGTCGATCGCATCGGTTTTCCAGAACGTGAAACTGAGCGGTAAGGCAAGTTCGCTCATTGAAATCGACACTCTCGTCGTCTTCAAAAACGGCTACCTCCACATTCTCGAGGCGAAAAGCTCGCATGTTTCCAACAAAGACCTCAATTCGCGCATCCTCGTCATGAAAAAATATCTCGGCGAAAGCGTCGGAATGGACATCGTCTTCCCCTTCACCGAGCACGACATCCGGATGTTCGTGGAAAAAAACGACCCCTTTATCCGCAAATTCTACAGCAAAGGCCTGAAATCGGCAGCCGGCTGGGGCACATTCTTCGCCACGACCGACAAAACAGTCACTCCGATCGACAAGATCGCCGAAAGACTGCGCGATCTCGCGATGATGTACAGCTGACAAATTGAAAATACGCCTTTTGTATTGACAACAGACATAAAAACGGTATAATTTTATCTGTTTTGGTTGGTTTGGAGGTTAATAATTATGGCGGCAAACACGGACACGAGTATGACTATCAGAATGAACAAAGCGGTAAAACAGGAGGCTCAGCAGCTTTTTGCTGCTCTTGGAATGGATATGACGACCGCGATCAATGTTTTTTTAAGGCAGGCAATATATCATCACGGATTTCCGTTCGAGGTGCGTATCGAAAACCCGAATGCCGTTACAATAGCCGCATTGAAAGAGGGAGACAGCATGATCAATGATCCTAATGCAAAAAAATTCTCAAGCGTGGACGAGCTTTTCGAGGAACTTGATTCTTAATGAAATACTCGATACAGATAACTACCCAATTTAAAAAGGATTATAAACAGGCCGTAAAGCGCGGCTGTGACATTTCAAAACTCAAAACAGCAATAACTTTGCTTGCGGATGGTGAAAAACTGCCTCAAAAATACTCGGATCATGCTTTAAAGGGCAAGATATACAGCGGTTATCGCGAATGCCATATCGAACCTGACTGGCTTTTGGTTTATAAAATCTCGGAAGATGTTCTTGTTTTGTCCTTGTACCGAACAGGAACTCACAGCGATTTGTTCTGAATATCATCCCTGAACTTCGCCGTTCAGGTTTTCTTTAACTTTTTTGACTAAATAATGAGGTTTGACTTCGAGAGCGTTTGCGATTTTGAAAATTGTCGTTCTTCAGCGTTTTTTACTTGCCGTTAATGACTATTTCTTAATTGTCCGAATCGTCAAAAGTTTTTGCAGATGTGTCGAAGAGTTCTGTTGAGGAATCATCCAAAGTTTTTGAGGAAGAGTCGAAGACTTCCGTAGTCGAATCATCAAACAGAAAATCACAGTTTTCAAAATATATTTGTGGTTTGTTGTTCAGCTTCAGATTTTCTGCCGAATCATCAAAAGTTTTGCAGCTGAAACTTGAGTTCCAGAAATCCATAAATTTTTGATTTCCTTCGCAAACAGTTTTAAGAAAACAGTCAAATGATTTCACATCAATAGAGTAGGTTTTTGCAATTTTCTCACAATCCTTTTTTGCGGCAATATTTCCAAGTTGATACGCTAACATTCCGAGCAGGGCTCCGTATCCGAAGAAGGATTTGACTGTAAATAATCCGCCTAACGCTGCTGATTTTGATGCGTTTTTAAGACTTTGAATCATCTTTCCTTGCAATGTCGGCTCTTTTGAAAATAGAAGCGTAAGAAGTCCTCCAACAATGGCACCTCCTGCGGCTCCACCGAAAAAATCAACTGGATCAACATAGTAAGTATAAGTTTTCCATGCCGAAACTAAACCAGCTATGATATTTTCAATACCTCCTGCAAGCAATATAGGATTTTGTGCAGAAACAGCTAAGGCAATTTCTAATGCGCCTTCCCCGAAAGTGTCAACGAATGTTTCAAAAGACATCTCCAAATTTCCTGCTATGGCGGAGTATAAATCTCCACAACCTTCAGCAACACAAAAGAAACCGATTCCAGTATCGAAAAGAGACAAATTCATCCAACCTGGCGAAATATTGAAATTTTTAAGTATTTCTCCCAATCCGGATTGTGAAAATCCGGGGATTGGAATTCCAGCTTTTGTCGGAAAATCAGTAAATAGTATGTGCCCGGCATGATGGGTAGCCTCTCCGAATCCTTTATCCGCTAATGTTGAGGGAATATCAACCAATAAATCGTGTCCTTCGCGCCATCTGTGGAGATAACCGGATGCACTATCTGCAATTTCACATTTTGAAAGATACGGAAAAAGTTTATCTACATTGTGACGCAATGTTTCTGCAGGAATAAAACCGTAAGCGACATTTCCGGTTAAGACGCTAATCTTTAAAGGAAGATGATCAATCATTGCTCAACTCGTCCCCAAATTCTTTCCAAACTTCCGGCATAGCTTTTGTTACACCATCTCTCAGTGCATTCATATAGCTTTCTGTGTTTTTTATCGGATCGCTACCGGAAAAAGCAAAATATCCGGCAATAACTGCCAAGCTGACTCCGCCTACTATCCAACCTATTACGGGGACAAGAGATACTCCTACGAAAAATGCCGTGATAGCGGCAATTACACCTGCTCCCCAGCCAAAAGCAGTGGCAATGCCAGCGATTATCATTGCAATTCCGGTGGTACCGCCCAAAAGTCCTCCGGCTTTCTTTATTTTTTCTATTTTCTCAGTTTTAGTAGGAGACATGACGGCTTCACACATATTCAATACGGCTTCAATCAAATTCGGAACATAATTAAGTTTGGTGTTGATAAAAACATTTCTTACACTTTGCGAAATGGCTAATGCATCAAGATAGTTAAGAAATTTGGCGTCAGCCGGTTTTGCCGCCATAATTTCAGCAAATTTTGCATTGATAGTTGACACAAGTTTGGCAGTAAATTCTTCTTCTCTCATTTTTCTCTCCTTTTAATAAAATGATAAAAAATGTTGCCTTTGGCAACAGACTATAATTATTGAAAAAATCTGAATTTTTCCGGTCGAAAACCTTGACTTGGATTTAAGCTGGCGACACTGTCCTGATAATTGCGTTGCGTTGCGTTGAGCATCATTTTGTCTTCAAATTAAATTATCAAAAAAAACGGGAGATTTTAGAAAAATCGTATTTAAAAACAAGTTTTTAAGAAAAATCTTCAACCGTAAAAGGAAGCATATAAACAGGTTCCAGCTGCAAGTCTAGTTCCGATTTTCGGATCTAACTGAATTCTATCGAATATTATTGCAGATTTTTCTCAAAAGTACTGTTTTTTCAATATTAAAACATGACAAAAGTACCGTTTTTTCAACAAAACGGCGTACGGCTGACCGGTTTTCTGGCAAATTTCTGTTATCTGAACACATTTTTTCGCCGTTTCTGGCATATGTTTCTACTTTAAGATTTCTCACCAAAGTGAAAAATAGGGGCTTTTGGTGGTAAGCTTACCACCTTATTGAGTGGTTTTTAACAAAAAATCTTGCGTATTAACCAAAAAAATGGTATTTTAAGTGGTAATGTTACCACCGAAATTGGTGGTTCGGAGGCTTTCATGGAAAACAAAAAACTTTTGAGCGCATTGGAAAGATGGGAGCGGCTGCAGCCGCTTTCTGAAATCGACAAGGGGAGGTTGAGCCGTCGTTTCACCGTCGATTTCAACTACAATAGCAACCACATTGAAGGAAATACTCTCACTTACGGGCAGACGGAACTTCTCCTGCTTTTTGACAAAGTGATCGGCGTGGCAGATTTTCGTGAATACGAGGAGATGAAGGCAAGTGATCTCGGTTTGAAAATGATGCTGAATGAGGCTGCGGAAGCACAGCAGCCGCTTACTCAGAATTTTATCAGGGCTCTGCACAAAACTTTGATACGCGAGGATTATGATGTTTCGCGCACGCTTCCTGACGGGATGCAGGTCGGTTACACGGTCCACGCCGGGCAGTACAAGACTCGTCCGAACAGCGTCATAACCCGTTACGGCGAGCGTTTTGATTATGCATCTCCAGAGGAGACTCCGGCATTTATGGCTGATCTTGTGGACTGGTACAATAAGGCTGAGCAGGATGATTTGTTTTCGCCTGTAGATATAGCGGTTCTATTTCATTACAGGTTTATCCGCATTCATCCGTTTGAGGACGGTAACGGGCGTATCGCAAGGCTCTTGGTCAACTATATTCTTTCAAGGCACGGTCTGCCCATGATAGTTGTGCGCAGCCGCCTGAAAAAGGAGTATCTTGACGCGCTGCACAGCGCCGATCTGATAGTCGGTCCGATACCGTCAGACGGAGTAAAAGCCTCTTTGAAAAATATCCGCCCGTTTCACAAATACATGGTCGAACTGATAACGCACGAAGTGGAAAACGACATCCTTTTTGTGACTGAAAAAGACGAAAATGTCTGGTGGTATGACGGAGAGCGCATAGCTTTCAGGACTCCGACTTACGGGAAGATCCTCCGCGAGCTCCAGATCGAACCGAAGGCGACCTTGTCATATCTTCAGAATGAAATCGGAATAAACCGCTCTGCCCTGCAGAAAATGCTGCAGTCGCTTCAGAAAAACGGATACATAGAAAAGGATGACCAGGGATTCTGGAGAGTTTTCACAACTCCGTCGGTATAAATCCGTGAAATCCAGCTCTTAAAAGTGTAAAAAATGACTAGGCGATAAATTGCTATTGCCTGCAAAAGCACTATGATTGCCCGTTTTTAAGTTTTTTGAACTAATTTTTCGGGAGGGATTCATGAAATTCAACGGCAAAGAGTACAAAAATTTCGTTTCGGCTTTCGATGAGTCGAATCTTTTCACCCATTTCGCTCCGAGAAAGACTCCTGCCTTCATTCCGCGCGGCAAAAGCAAGGTAAAGACGCTTGATGAAGTTATCGAAATTCTGAATGACGGCGATGTCATCAGCTATCCGCACTACTACAGAACGGGCGACAGAGGCCTTGAGGCGGTCGTTTCAAAGCTCCGCGAGCACGGCAAAAGAAACATCGTTCTTTACGGAAACGCGATTTTTGACCACACTGATCCGTGGCTTTATGAAGCATTTAAAGACGGAATAATTACAGGTATTTATGGCAATATTTACAGAGCGATGGGAAACCACCTCGTTGCCGGCGACCTTCTTCCGTGGGTCGGCGTGGGACTCAGCCACGGCAACAGAGTCCGCAAGCTTCAGGTCGGAGAAGTTCACGTAAAACTTGCATTCCTTCCCGTTCCGATGGCCGATATTCACGGAAACGCAAACGGTGTAATGGGAAATCCCGACGAATACTGCGGACCGCTCGGTTTAGCTACTGCCGATGCGGAATATGCCGACTACACCTGCCTTCTTGCAGGAACGGTTTCGGAAGAAACTCTCATTCCGGCTGAAATAACGATGGAACTCACCGATTTCGTAGTTCCGATGGAGAAACCGGGACTTTCCGAGGGAATCGGTTCGGGAACGCTCGATTTCGAGAAGATCCGCTCCAACAAGTTCAACGCTCAGATCGCGGAGAACGTCACCAACATCATGAAGGCTGCAGGCGTCATGAAAGACGGTTTCGCTTTCCAGGTAGGAAGCGGTGCAGGACTTATCGTTCTCGACAACATCAGGCAGTATCTCAAGGAAAACAACATCACGGCGAATTTCGCGATCGGCGGCATAACTTCGATGCACGTCGAAATGCTTGAAGAAGGAACGTTGCGCCACATTTTCCACGGACAACTCTTCGAGCCGAGCGAAAAAGTTATCAAATCGCTTCTCATGAACCCGTTCCATATTGCTATTTCAACCGGTTTTTACGCTTCCATCGCAAACAAGGAATGTGCAGTAAATATGCTTGACGTCGCAGTTCTTTCGGCTCTCGAAGTTGACCGCGATTTCAATGTCAACACAGTCTGCGCTTCCGGCAGGATCATCGGCGGGATCGGCGGCGGACAGGATGTCGCGGCAGGAGCAGACCTCACGATCATGTTCGTTCCGCTTGCAACCGGCAAGGACGGAAAAGGATTCCCGAAGATCGTCGAGCAAGTCTACACCCGCACCACTCCCGGAGAGGTCATCGACGTCGTCGTCACTGAAGATTATGTCTGCATCAACCCGAAGAGCAGGTCTTCATACAAAGAAGCGATCCTTGAAAACGGCAAAAAATACGGTCTCAACATCATTTCAATGGACGAACTTCTCGCGAAATCGAAAGAAAAAGCGGAAAGTTTCGGTGTCATTCCGAAGCCGAAACCCACTACCGACGAGGTCGTTCACGTTATCGAATGGCGTGACGGAACACTTCTTGACACGATCAAAAGAGCAATGCCGAAATAGGTCTTAATTTTTTCTTCGGCGGCGGTCGTTATATCGTGATATCGGAATCCCGGAATCCCGAAAAATTATGCCGCCGTTCCCTCTAAATCAAATCGATTTTTTCGATCCTGCGTTCGTGACGTCCGCCTTCAAACGGGGTCGAAAGGAAAATTTTGAGCCACTTTTCCGCGTCTTCGAAAGAGGTGAACCTGCCGCCGAAAGCGATGATGTTGGCATTGTTGTGCTGCCGCGAAAGGCGGGCGTAGTCGGGATTTGTGACGAGTGCCGCGCGGATCCCTTTGAAACGGTTTGCCGCGATCGAGATCCCTATTCCCGAGCCGCAGACTAAAAGACCGAAATCGGCACGTTTTTCAAGAATGTCGCGAGCAACCGCCTGTGCAAAATCGGGATAGTCGACTGAATCGGGCGAATTTGTCCCGTTGTCGATGACTTCATAGCCCTCTTCACGCAGCACTGCCGCAAGTTTGTCTTTGAGTTCGAATCCGCCGTGATCGGCACCGGCTGAAATTATCATTGTAAACTCCTGAAATCGTTACTTTTTCAAATTCTGCTCGATTATTTTTTCGAGTTCTTTTTCTTCTTCTTCAGTAATGTCGCTGGCTGTGCTTGTTGCCTCTTTTATCGAATCTTTTGCGTCTTCAGCCGCTTTTTTGGTTTCGTCGACTGCCTTTTTTGCCGCTTTTTCTGCGTCTTTGGAAGCGTCTTTTACTGCTTTTTGCACTTTTTCAGCCTCGTCTTTGATGACTTTGCCGCTTTTTTCTACCGCATCGCTGCCGGCCGGAATTATGTTTTTCCACAAGGGCTTGCCGTTCCAGCAGAAGTTTGCCAGAAGAAAAATGAAAACCGCGATTTTGACGATTTTAAAAATCAATGAACCGAAGCTGCCGCTGCTCTTTTTTTTGCCCATTTTTCACCTCCGAAAATCCAAAACGCACTAATATAGCACAAAATTTACTCTCTTGAATAAAATTTTGCATTTTTGAAGCGGATTTTTTTTCTCAAAGCTCTTTCCTGCTTTTCGGTGAGTTTACCCGGAAAGTGGACCGAAAGGACTTCCGTTATGCCGCACTCAGCCGAAAAACGCTCGATATTTGTCAAAAAGTAGGTGTTGAAAGCCGGATTTTTCGCATATCTGTCGAAAAAAATCCTGCCGGAAGTGACGCTTTCCTTCACGCAGAAAGCCTTGCTGCCAAATTGGTCAGATCTTTTTAATTCGTCAGTTGAAGAGATACCGACAAAGAAAAAAAGTGCGCTCAAAATATTTATTACCAAAGACAAGTGTTTGATTTTATTTCTGAAATACAGGGCAGAGAAAAAGGAGGCGGCAAAAATGATTTTTATAAAAACGGGGACCTGAACTATAGGAACTGCGGTTTTTTCGGCAGTTCCGGCAAAAAAAGAGACCAAAAAAGATGCCGGGGCAATGGTGAAATCAGCGATTCTGAGCATAAAAGCCGCTACACCTTCTGAAAACGGGATCAGAAACTGTGCCATAGTCACGAAAGGCACTGCAAGCGAGACGACAGGGATCACAAAAAAGTTCACGAAAGGGGCAAAAACTGAAAAAGTACCGGAAAGTTCCGCATTCACTACCAGAAGGATCCAATTCACTGTCACCGAAACACAAACAAGCGAGATCATTACAGATCTCGGCAAAACTCTCCAGATCTTAAGGACTGTTGCAACGCACAATGCGCTCATCAGGAAGCTCATCGAAAGCGAACTTCCCGGTATAAGGAGCGCGACTGCGGCAAGAGATGCAAAAAATACGAAGACGGGATGCGGGAATGTGCCGAAAATCATAAAAAAATCGAAAAAAAGCATAAAAGCGAGCGAGCGGAGAGTCGGGATCGAAGCGCCGGTCATGAAAAAATAGTATGCCGAAGCCGCTATTTTGAGAAAAAAGAGCAGGATATTTTTCGCATAAGGACGCAGCGGCACGAAAAAGAGAAGCGAACCAAAAAAGGATCCGAAAATGAGCACCATGATTCCCGTGTGGAATGCCGAGATCGCGACAAGATGCATCGTTCCGGTAACAGCAAGATCGTGCCTGAATTTTGGGGAAAAATCTCGTTTTCCTGTTGCAAGCGCCATAATAAACTCGTGATTTCCAATAGTTGCAGTCTGCCTTTCGAGGCGGCCCTGCAGATTTTCAATAAATTCGGGGCTATACGGCTCTATCGAATCACTGGAATAAGAATCTCTAATCATTGAGAACAAAAATACCGCAACCACTAAAAATATTGAAAAATATGCCGTCTTTATTTTCAACATACAAATTAAAATTTCACCTAATACAAAATCCACAAAATAGAAAATATGCATTAGAAAATAAATTGCAACAAAAAGATGTTTTCCTGCGCGAAAGAAAATTCTTAAAGGTATTGAGAAAAAAAAGAAAATGACTAAACTATACCGGTTTTGATTTTTTTAGAGGTGAGATATGAAAAAATTTTTGTTTGTTTTGAGTATGGTTTTTGCCTGTTCGTCGCTTTTTGCGGCCGATATCTGGGAGACGCAGGAAGAGATCAATGTGAACGGAACTGTCGCTGAGAAAACTGTTGTGATCTCGGACAGCGCGATGAAAGTCGTAAACACTTCGCCGAACGGCGAGACTGAGACTCTTGTTGACCTCAATGCCGACAAGATCACGATCGTAAACCACAAATACAAAACTTTCCAGACATTCAAGATCAGCAAATACATCGAATTTGCGCAGCAGCTTTTCAACGACCTCAAGGAAAAGCAGGGAGCTGTCGATCCTGACAAAGTCCTCCCGAAAGTTACATTCGAAAAGCAGGGAAACGAAACTGTAGAAAAATGGAACTGCGAAGTCTGGAGCGTCATAGTTGACGGAAAACCTTATTCCAAAGTTTGGGTCACTCCGGAGATGAAAAACAAGCAACTGCTTGAATTTAAAAAGAAATTTACAGCCATTCTTCCGGACAACCTTGTAAAATACCGCACTGTTGAAGCTCAGGTCGAAGATAAATTCGTAGAGATTGGAACGGTTGTAAAATCGGTCAAACTTTCGCAGAACCCGAAGATGCCCGAGATCAAGACAACGGTGAAAAAAATGATGAGATCGGATCTCAAGAAGATAGAACTTATGCTCCCGGCAGGTTACGCCGACAAATCGGCTCCGGAAACGGTCCAGCCTAAGACAAAATAACTTTTTTATGGAGAAATTACGATGAAAAAAATTTCCTTGATTGCGATTCTCGCTTTGATTTCAATGCTTTTCTTCGTTTCATGCGGCAGTGACGATGAAGATGCCGCTGATACGGAAACTGGTGACACCACGGCCGATACAACTGCTGATACTCAGTCGGATACTGATGCGGACACAACTGATTCTGGTGCAGATACTGCAACAGATACCGATGCTGATACGACAGCTGATACGACGGCAGATCCGACAGACGATCCGACAAACCCGACGGATGACCCGACAGATCCGACTGATGACCCGACGAACCCGACAGACGATCCGACAGATAACCCGACAGATAACCCGACGGATGACCCGACCAACCCGACTGACGACCCGACAGATCCGACTGACGATCCGACAAATCCTGGTGAAACCGATCCCGGGAATGAAGGATCCGGCCCGCGTCCTGCTAACGGAGCTGTAGGCTCTACCTGCGCTTCTGAGGATGACTGCACTTTGACATACGGAAGTGGAGACAATGAGCAGATCATGGTCTGCGCAACAGCTTCAGACGGATTTACGAGTGACGGCTACTGCACTTTCATGTGCGATATGACAGATCACAAAGCTTGCGACAACTACGGCGGAGTATATGTTGCTTTGGGCAGCTGGGGTGACGGACTTTGCTACACCCGCTGTACTTCTGGTGCAGACTGCGGAAGCGGCTATCTCTGCTACAACAGTGCGTGCATGCCTGACTGTGTCGCAGCCGGCGGGACCTGCTTCTACGGCAGCAGCGTATGCGACACAACCAAGCGTGTCTGTGTCAAAGGATAACTTTTAAAACGGGAGAAAAAAATGGAAAATCTTACGCTGAAAACTTTGCAGGATGCGGACCTGCAGGGAAAGATCGTTCTTGTCCGCGTTGACCACAATGTTGTTAAAAAAGGAAAAATCGAAGATCCTTACAGAATCGACTCGACTTTCGCTACCATCTGTAGGATCTATGCAAAAGGCGGAAGACCTATCCTTATGACTCACGTAGGCCGTCCGAAAGACAAAAAAACGGGCGAGATCACGATGGAAGAGAAGACTTCCGTTCTCCCGGTAGTCAAATATCTCGAGAAAAAACTCTCACTTAGGATCAAAGTTCCCGAATTCAAGGCAGAAGACGCTTTCGGATACAAAAGCCTCTGCAAAGATGTTATGGATCCGCTTCTCGACGAGCTCAGATCGGGAAAGATCGACATGATCTACCTTCCGAACACGCGCTGGTTCGCAGGAGAGGAAGCAAAGGACGAAAAAGCGGACAAACTTGCGGACGAAATGGCCTCTATCGCCGATGTTTTCGTAAACGACGCTTTCGGTTCATGGCAGAGCCACACTTCGACTGTAAGAGTTGCAAAACGCCTTCCCGCATTTGCAGGGATCCTGATGGAAAAAGAGATCGAGAACCTGAAACGCATCTACGAGCCGGCAAGGCCTTTCCTCGCAGCAGTCGCGGGATCGAAATTCGACACCAAGATCGAACCGCTTTCGGCGCTTTTGGAAAAGGCTGACCACCTTGTTCTCGGCGGAGTCATCTACAACGCATACCTCTGCGCGAAATACGGCGTAAAAATCGCAGGCGTTGAGGAGGAAGACGTTGCTTCGGCTAAAAAATTCGTCAATTTCTCGGCAAAATTCCCGGGAAAAATCGTTGAACTTCCATACATCGTCGAATCCGACACGATGGACGGCAAATTCGAAGGCCAGTACAGAACGGTCGCGCTCAAGGATCTGAAACCGGGAATGGAACTCAAGTTCGTTCTTGACGCAGCTCCTGAAACTTTCGCAGATCCGGCAGTCACCGAGATCTTTGCAAACGCGAAGACTTTCTTCGTAAACGCTGTAATGGGCTTCACGCCGAATTTCGGCAGCGGCACCGCGGCGATGTATACTCTCATCGACAAAAATAAAGACGCAAACAAACTTTACGGCGGCGGCGACACGCTGCAGGATTTCAAAAAACTCCTTCCCGGCACCTACATGGCGGCTGTCGACAACACGAAATACTACATGTTCACAGGCGGCGGCGCAGTGCTTAAAGCTATCGAAGAAAAAACTCCGGCCGGAATGGAACCTGTTAAAATGCTGCTTAAATAGTCACTTTTCCCGATAAAGTCGTGAAAAACCGCTTCGCTTACGCATCAGTTCTTATTGTTTCAGTTCTTCTCAATGTTTTTCTATACTTGAACAAGGACGCCGCTCCGAAAGAGGAAGACGAGGAAAGACCTTTCGAACTCTATCCTACCGACCACTCATCGCTCGACTTCCCGCTTACTTACGACGTGGATCTGCCTCAGTTCAGGACTTTTTCGCCGAAAGGGGAAAATATTTTGTTCGCGGATTTTGTCCTCAAAGGGACGATTTCCGATTCGTTCAACCGGAAATACAACACTAAGATCCCGCAGCAGATAATCAAAAACATTCAGGAGATCGTCTATTTTCTGAACGGCTTCAAGATCCGCTTCCGCGAAGGCGACGCCCTTACTTTTTTCTATGACGAAAAATCTGGAGAGGTGCTTTATCTCAGATACAAAAATTCATCCGCAAGAACCGTTTCGGAAGTCTATCTTTTCGATGCAGGGAGCGGCGAAAAATATTTCACTTCCGACACTTACGAGTTGCAGCCGTGCATCACAAACGGTCCTTTCAAAGGATGTCCGAGAGTGCGATTCCTCCACGAAAACAACAACTTAGTCCCTGTTTTCGAGACCCCAGTAAACGAAGATATCCATCTGCCGTTCCTCGCGAAACTCATGGAATCCGACCAGTCGCGCGGCTTCGGCGGTTCGATGGAACTCATTTACAGCAACTACGCGACACGCGCCTTTTTCCGCGGACTTGCGAGCATAAATCCGTCGCTTAAAAAGAATGCTTTATACAAAGAAAAAGCGGTCATCGGAAAAAGCGGCTACATCTTCAGCGACAAAAAAAGCGGAGTGATCTACTACCTGCGGAAATTCGACAATTCGATAGTTTCGCCGTTTGTTTTTCACCACACCGAAAGCCGCCAGATGTCCGAAAAAAGCATGTTGAATTTCCAGATCCTGAGGAATTTCTACTCGAAAGCCTCCGAATACGCCAAAAGTTTCGAAAAAAATTATTTCTAAGAACTAAAAAACAACGACTCCGCTTTTTTCAAGGAGCGCCTTCCGCTCCCGCCAGTCGGGCATGAAAACTGTAAGCTGCCTGTAAAAATCGGGAGAATGGTCCGGATGAAGAAAATGGTTGAACTCATGCGCCACGACATATTCGATGCATGAGACCGGGACCGTTGCGAGTGCGTAATTGAAGGTCACGCTTTTTCCGCGCGGCATGCAGCTTCCCCAGCGCGAGACCATGTTCCTGAATTTTATTTCCGGAAAATCCACACCGTATTTGCTGAATTTGGGATATGCCGCTTTGCAGAGTTCAGTCAAAGTCTCACGGCATAGATCCCTGAACCACTTGCGGAAGACATTGCGTTTAAGCCCGGTGTCAAACGGATCCTTCACCCTCAAAGTTATGAAAACGCCGTCGTTTTTGACCTCGTTCCTCGCTCCGCGCAGCACTTTGAGCCTTAAGTCGCGCCCTAAAATGCGGAAGGATTCGCCGTCAACATACTGCTTCTGCGCTGCGGTAATATTCTCGATCTCCGCATAATGACTTATCGCCTTGAAAATGAAATCCGCTTTTTCCCGCAGGAATCTCTCGATATATTCAATGGAGACCCTGCTGTTTGCCGACACCAGGACGGTTCCGTCACGGTGAACACGCAGATTCAGATTTTTCACTTTCTTGCGGGTAAGAGTGTATTCCAAAATCCTGCCGGATATTTCGAGCTGCCTAATCATTCCCGTTCTAAAATCCTATCAATACCCGTATTTTTTCCGTTTTGCTGCCAAAAACGAGAGCGTGACCGCGGCTGCAACGAATTCAGCGGCGACAAGCGAGAACCACACTCCGTTCACTCCGAAAAGAAGCGGCAGGATAAGGACAGAGGCAGTTTCAAAGACTACTGTCCGCAGGAACGATATCGCAGCCGAAACGAAGCCGTCGTTGAGCGCGGTGAAGAACGAAGAGCCGTATATCGGAACGGCGGCAAAGAGGAAACTGAAGGAAAAAATTCTGAAACCATGCACCGTAAGAGCTGCAAGATCCGCGTCATAACCGACAAATATCATCGCAATAGGGCCTGCCAGGAGCTCTCCGGCAAAAAACATCGCAACTGCCGAAGCGGCGAGGATCTCCGCGCTTTTTTCGAGAACATTCTTCAGCTCGGGATAGTCACGCGCTCCAAGATGAAAACTGACGATAGGCGCAGTTCCTACTGAATAGCCGATGAATATCGAGAGGAACATAAAATTCACATACATCAGGACGCCGTAAGCCGCTACACCGTTCTCGCCGGCATACTTCATGAGCTGCATATTGTAGAGCATGCTGACGAGCGACATCGAAACGCCCGAAACGAATTCCGAAGAGCCGTTGGTGCAGGTCTTGAGAAGCGCAATGCCATCGAATTCGGTCCTTCCCAGCTTGAGAAGGCTCGTGTTTCTGCGGGCGAAGTAGAGCACTGGGACCATTCCTCCAACGATCTAGCTCGCGACAGTCGCCAGGGCCGCGCCGACGATACCGAAAGGAAAGACCGCGACAAGCAGGAGATCAAATATCATGTTCGTGAAACCGGCGGCGATAGTCACCAGAAAACCGAGTTTGGGCTTTTCGGCAGTGACATAAAAGCTGTGGAACTCGAATTGCAGCATAACGAACGGAAGCCCCAGCAGAACAAGCCTGCCGTAAAGGACGCAGTCGGGAAGCATCGCCTCGTCCGCTCCCAAAAGACGAGCTACGGGCTCCATTGCGAAAAACGAAGGAAGAGCGACCGCAATACCGACAAAAACAGTGAAATAGACAAGAAAAGAGAAAAGCGAATTCGCCTTTTCAGCCCTTCCCTCACCCAGCAGTTTGCCTATGAGCGCGCTTCCGCCGGTGCCGAAGATGAAACCAAAAACCCCTAATATCATTAAGAAAGGATATATCAGGTTTATTGCGGCAAAAGGTGTTTTTCCGACAAAATTCGAGATGAAAAACCCGTCTACCATGCCGTAGATCGAGGTAAAAATTATCATCATTATGGTCGGAAGGGCGAAACGGATCAGTCTCCCCGAAGTAAAGTGGTCTGAAAGCTGGATAGCCATTGAAATCTCAGCAGTTTTCTGTTGTCAGTCGGCCTGCATCCGTCATTGCGGCAGCGTGTCGGCGGCAATCTATCCGAAACTGACACGATGTCAATATAAAAAATTTCGATAAAATGTTTGCTTTTGCTATTTTTTGACTAAGATGCTTCGTTTTTTTGTTTTTTCACTTTTTGAGGTTGATCATGAAAAAATTGCAAATGCTCGCACTTCTGTTCCTTTCGCTCTTCTTTGTTTTGGCTTGCACTTCTGATGACGATGAAGACTTTACCGACACGTTCTCTGATGAAACCAGCGACAAAACGGACTCTGAGCCTGTGAACGACAACGAAACCATTGAACCATCTGATGACACTGAACCCGTCAGCGGCGATGACACTGAACCTGTCAGCGGCGATGACACTGAACCTGTCAGCGGCGATGACACTGAACCTGTCAGCGACGATGACACCGAACCCGTCAGCGACGATGACACTGAACCCGTCAGCGACAGCGACACTGAACCTGTCAGCGACGATGACACTGAACCCGTCAGCGACGGCGACACCGAACCCGTCAGCGACGATGACACCGAACCCGTCAGCGACGATGACACGACCGGACCGGATGAAGATGTTCCGCCGGCTCCCGGAGAGATCTGCACAGCGGCAGGCGGGACCTGGAACGAGACCGAAGAAACCTGCACAAAGATCACAGACTGCATCGGCAGACCGGAAGAAAACACCGTATGGAACGGTGCAAGTTCCTATACACAAACTTACGCAGACGGCACATGGAGTGCTGAAATAGCCGCAGAATACAATGAAGAAGAAGGCGCGTGCCACTTCACATGCAGTTCGGGTCATGTATGGGACGGTTCAAACTGCTCTCCGGATCCCTTATTGAGTATTCCGGAGTGCTCTGCGGCATCAGGGACCCCGTGCAAAGATTCCGCAAGCCAGGTATGGTCAAAGAAATCTTCCGCCACAAAGTATTGGAGCAAAGCGGCAGAGGACTGCGACACTCTGGATGAAGGCGGATTCACTTGGCGTCTTCCCGAGATCTGGGAACTTAGAATGCTGATAACCGATTGCACAAAAACACAGGCTGACGCCGAGACCTGCATGCTCAGCGATGATCACCTTGGATTTGCAGACGGCACCAACTGCGGATCCTGCACATCCAATTCTACCGGCAAATACAGTATACTCGGCGATACAGAAACACTGTGGTCTGCTACCAAAGTAAGTGACTACAGCAGCTCGTGGGTATGGATCCTGAACTTCAAGAAGGCTTCTTTCGACTATGATTCTTACAGCTCTTCTGGTGATTTCAAATACAAATTCCGTTGCATAAAGAAATGACAAACATTAATTTTGGAGGTTGATTATGAAAAAATTGCAAATGCTCGCTGTTTTGATCCTTTCGCTTTTCTTCGTTCTGGCTTGTGCTGACGATGATGACGATTTTGAAGATCTTACAGACACTGTTTCCGGCAACGATGCAGATCAGTCAGGTGACGATCTTCCTGAAGGTCAGGAAAATTCCGACACGACTGATCCGACTGATCCGACCGGCACCACAGATCCAACTGATCCAACTGATCAGACTGACCCGACAACTGATCCGACAACTGATCCGACTACAGATCCGACAACTGACCCGACTACTGACCCGACTACAGATCCGACTACAGATCCGACAACGGATCCGACAAACCCGACAGATCCGACTGATCCTACCGATACACCGGATCCAACCGGTCTTCCCGAGTGCAAATTCTCAAACCCGACACCGTGCAAAGATCCGTCAAGCACTTTTATCTGGTCGTCGAAAACTTCTGTCAGAAAATACTGGAATGCCGCTGTCGAATACTGCGACACTCTGGATGAAGAAGGTTTAAGCTGGCGTCTTCCCGAGATCTGGGAACTCAGGACTTTGATCGAAAACTGCCCCGGCACTCAGTCAGACAGCACCACATGCCAGATCGCCGAAGAATGCGTTGCATACAACACATGCTACACAGGCTGCGATTCATGTGTCGGCAAAGAGAGTTTTTACAGCAAAGTCGGTGACGACGAGACCTTGTGGTCAGCGACTATAGTCAGTGACTACAGTGACTACTATGCATGGGTCCTGAATTTTCACGGCGCATCTTTCACTTATGCAGACTATAAAGCTACTTCCGGCGATGACAAATACTTTGTCCGCTGCATAAAAAAATAGCCGATCATCAAACTTTTTGGAGGTAAAAATGAAAAAGATCGTCATTACATGCAAACTTCCCGGCAAAAGATACGAAGAACTTCTTGCCGACAAAAATTTCAAGACAATCGTTCTGAATGAGGAGGAACACAAAAACCTCGCAGAAACTCTTGAAAGGATCTCACCCGACGGTCTTATTTCAATGCTTTCCGACAAAATCAGTGCCGAACTGCTTGCAAAAATGCCGAATTTAAAGGTCGTTTCGAACTATGCTGTAGGTTTCAACAACATCGATCTTGACTACTGCCGCGAACACGGGATCACAGTCACGAACACGCCGGGAGTTCTCACCGATTCGACTGCAGATATCGCGATTCTGCTTCTCCTTATGACTTCAAGACGCGCGGTCGAGGCTGAAAAATATGCAAGAGAAGGCAATTTCAAAGGCTGGGCACCTGAACTTTTCAACGGAGTATCGCTTGACGGCAAGAAATTCGGTGTTCTCGGAATGGGTCGTATCGGCTTTGCCACGGCGAAAAGGGCAAAAGCGTTCGGACTTGAGATAATCTACTGGAGCAGGCGCAGAAACGAAGCTGCTGAGAAGGAACTTGGTGCAAAATACTGCGAATTTGCGGAACTTCTGAAGGAGTGCGACTTCCTTTCGCTGCATCTGCCTTACGTTCCGGAACTTCACCACATGATAGGCGCGAAAGAACTCAGAACGATGAAGAAAAGCGCGATAATCATCAACACGGCACGCGGTCAGCTTATTGACGAAGCGGCTTTGGCTGATGCACTCGAAAAGAAAGAAATCTACGCTGCGGGATTCGATGTCTATGAATTTGAACCGAAAATCACGGAAAAGCTCAAAAGTCTTGAAAACACTGTGCTTTTGCCTCATATCGGAAGCGCAGCCGAAGAGACGCGTTCCGAAATGGCGAGAATGGTGATCGACGACTGCTGCGCAGTTTTAAGCGGAAAAGCTCCCGAAAATCCGGTAAAGTAGCATTTTCTCTCCTTAAAACTGCTAAAAACTTGCCGTTATTTCAATAAACAATATACTTCCCCGATATTATTGGGGAGGATTTTATGAAAAATTTAAAAATCTGCACGGCAATCAGAAACAAGGATTTTGAAGATGAAATCATCAAGATCATCCAGGATTCAGGCTGGGTGCATTCGAATGTGAACATCGATGACATTGTGAACGAGCACAGATCGGCGAACCAGATCTTCATTGTTGAAGACAACTACTCTCAGATCCTGAATCTGATCGAGTTCCACAACTCGTGCTACCTCAATTTTATTCCGGTCGTCGTTCTTTCAACGCCGGAATCTAAATGCAAAGAGTGGGTAAAAGGGGTCAAATTCCCGGAAAAATATTTTCACTGCGGACTTATGAACTTCAGAATGATCGCGATCCAGACTATCGAGACGATGTCGGCTCTGGCTGAGGCACACCGCAACCTCGTCGTGAAAAAATACAGGGAAACGGCAGCCGCGATATTCAAAAGATCAGCCCTCGACTTCAGGATATTTCTCGCAGAAACGCTCGATATGAGCCTTGACCTGCTCTATGCAGAAAGAGGCTCGTTCATGCTCCTCAACGAAAAAGGGAACCTTGTCGTTGAAGCTGCGACTAAAAAAGCGATCATCGGACTGGAGATCCCCCCTTCAAACGAAAATGTCGCATGGACAGTCGTCAACACGGCCAAACCTATTTTCGTAGAGAATATCGACAACGACCCGAGATTCAAAAAGTCAGGTTCGGGATATGCGAAAGACTACTTCATGTCTATCCCGATATTCCTCAACAAGAAGATCGCCGGCGTTTTCAACCTTTCGGATAAAATGGTCTCGCTGCTTTTCGACAACAGCGACTATGAAAAGGCAAACGAGCTTCTTGCCGTCATTGAACCGTATCTTTACATCAACAAACTGGCAAACTACGTAAGATCGCTGAAAAATCAGTAAGCGCAATGTCCGTCAACCCGCTGTTTTTAAAAATTGCATCCATTGTCATTTATCTCTCTGCCTTTGTCTCAGTCTGCCTTTTTGTCAACACACAGATGGTGAAATACGACTATTTCATCTATCTTTACGGCACATCCACCGCTCCGGGATCGAAGGCTTTAGTAAAAGTCCTTTCGCGGGACGGCGAGCTCGTCTCAAACCCCGCTGTGTTCGTAAACGGCGTCAGGCAGCATTCCCCGCTTATCGACCTGCGCCCCGACATGAAAGAGATAAAAGTGCTCTTCGGCACGACGGAAGCTGTGTTTCCGCTGAGATACAAAGATGTCGCGGAATACTCTTTCAAACCGCAGAAAAAACTCCGTCCGACACGCCAGGAAGCGGAAAAAGCAAAAAGAGCGGACCTGGGAGAGAAAAAAATTTTCCTCCTTCCCGAAAATTTCAGAGCTGTCTCGGAGTTTGAAACGACTGTCGGCCTCTACTGCACCGAAAACGACAAGCCATGCGCCGACACTTCGGTATTTCTTGACGGCTCGCAGCACGAACTCAACAGCGGATTCATGCGGTTCACGACGGTCTTCGGGAAGGATCAGGGCGTCAACATCTCGTTTGAAAGCGGAGAATCGGGTTATGTCCCGATCCCTTATCCCGGGAAAATGTTCAAATTTTACAGGACAAAAGACTCCCTCACCCTCGCATCCCTCAGCGACACGAGAAATGTCCACATCGACTGTTTCAACGAAGGTCTCTGGGTCGGAACAGACATCGTTTCAGTGGGTTATGAAGGGCTTGTCCTTCCTAAAGTCTACACACAGTGCGACACAGTCCAGGCAAGCATGAATTCAGCTTCTCCGGGAACGATGACCGCTGTGATCTCAACCGCGAAAAGTTTGCAGGGAAATATCGACGACCCCTACTTTGCCCCGCTCTCAAAGGCTTTGCCGCAGTTTTCACCGGCAGCGCAGAGGTATTTCGTCACTTCCTACAACGCATCGTTTTTCCAGCCCCTTTCGACAATATTTTCTGGCGAAAAACTTGAAAAGGAATTCAACGCGGCGCGTGAGAAGGAGCTTTCACTCTATCGGATAATGCTGATCATATCATCTGTTCTCGGATTCTTCCTTTTTGCCTTCATCATGTTCAAAAACATCAAAGTCATAGAGGACGAGGACGGCGAAGTGATCTCGAACTCCCTTGCAAAACAGCGTGCAATAGCAATAGGCGCACTTGCGTTCTATGCGCTTTTCATACTCGGCTTATTATATTTTCTTAACAATCTGGCGTAACGATCATGGGAATAATCAGACAACTTTCCGAGACCATAATAAACAAGATCGCGGCGGGCGAAGTAGTCGAAAGACCTGCTTCGATAGTGAAGGAACTTATTGAGAACAGCATCGATGCCGGCGCAAAAAACATCGAGATCGAGATCGAAGGCGGCGGCAAAAAGCATATCCTGGTGCGCGACGACGGCTGCGGAATGTGCGAAGACGACATATTCATGGCGCTGGAAAGCCACGCCACAAGCAAGCTCTCGAAGATCGAAGACCTCGAAGACATCGCGACCATGGGGTTTCGCGGCGAGGCAGTCCCGTCGATAGCCGCAGTCACAAAATTTTCGATATCAAGCGCGCAGAGCCACGGCAACGGATTCAAGATCGAGACGAAGAACGGCTCCGTTGTAAAAAACCTGCCCGTTTCAATGCCGAAAGGGACCGAGATCGTCGCCGATGATCTGTTTTTCAATGTTTCTGCCCGCAGAAAATTTTTGAAGGAAGAGAAGACTGAATACGGCAAGATCCGCGAGATCATCACGAACTTTGCAGTTGCACGTTACCAGACGGCGTTTTCGTTCAAAAGCGATTCAAGGAACGTCTTCACTTATGCCGCGGCAAATTCACAGCTCGAAAGGATCTCGTCAGTCTGGAAAATATCGAAAGAACTCATCGGTTCGGCGGAAGCTGCGCATCAGGACCTGGTCTCGGTCCGCGCTTTCGTTCCGAGTCCGCTCGAATCTGTTCCCGGTCATTCAGTGACCACGGTAAACGGCAGGATCATATCGGACCGTGCTGTAAATTCGGCGGTTTTCAGCACTTTCAGAGACGCTGTCGGAGGAGAGTTCAAGTCTCCCGTCATGCTGTTTATAAAGACCGATCCGCACTTTGTCGATGTCAATGTCCATCCGGCAAAACTTGAAGTGCGTTTTCTCAACACAGCACTTGTAGCCTCACTGATAAGAGAGGCTATCCTCAAAGCCCTGCAGTCGATAAGGGCCAACGATAAAAACGAGGATAAGAATGACACCGTGTCAACTCAAAACCTAATTCCGAAGCAGGTTTCGCAGATTTCAGAAAAAGCTGTTGAAGCAGGAAATGAAGAAAAACCTGCTTACAATGCGCCGAAAGAGAAAAATGACAGATTTATTCACGGCAAGATTTCAGCGAAAGGTGCTTCCGCAGGAGGTTTTACGGCAAGAACTTACGAGCCTGAACACCAAGATCATGCAAATCCTTTCAAGATCAGGGAAAGTCAGCCTTTTTACACACCTGCAAGTCATGAAGAGGAGCCCGCGGAGCAGACCTACATACCAGAACCTGAACACGGCAACCTTTTCGGGATGAAGATCCGCGACTACAAAAAGATAGGTGTGGTATTCGGCGTTTACCTTGTCCTTGAGATGAAGGATAAGATCGTTTTTCTGGACCAGCATGCCGCCCATGAAAGAATAACCTACACCAGGCTGAAAAGCATGCACGCCCTGAACAACGGGCTTTCCCAGGAGCTTATTTCCCCTCTTCTGATAAAGCTTTCTCCGACTGAGACCTCGATACTTGAGGAAAACTGCGGGAAATTCAGAGATTCAGGGTTCGTTATCGATATCTTCGATGAAAGTTCGGCAATGCTGCGGGCCACGCCGGCACTCGGCTTTGATGCGGACTGGAAACAGGTCATAAAGGAGATCCTGGGAGAATTTGCCGAATACGCCGGCTCTCAGGAAATGGAACAGTTTTTTGTGGCGCATCTGGCGCAAAGAGCATGCAAAGCCTCAGTGCGGCGCAACGATGTCCTTGCCGATGAAGAGATAGACGCCCTCGTGGATGCCGTAAACAAAAGCGATTTCCTTTCCTGCCCTCACGGCAGACCGTTTTTCTTCGTAATGACCAAAAACGAATTTGAGAAAAAAGTGCAGAGACGATGACTCTTATATTCATTTTGGGGCCGACGGCTTCAGGAAAAACAAGCCTTTCGATCAAACTCGCAAAAAAACTCAACGGCGAGATTATCGGCGCCGACTCTGTCCAGATCTACAAAGATCTAGTGATCGGTTCGGCGGCTCCGACTCGCGAAGAAATGCAGGATATCCCGCATCACCTCATAGGGATACGCGATCTGAAAGACGATATCAGCGCAGGGATCTACATCTCTTCCGCCCTGCCGGTAATCGAAAAAATCGAGAGATCGGGCAAAACTCCGATAGTTGTCGGAGGCACCAATTTTTATGTTGACGCTTTGATAAACGGACTTTCACCGGTTCCGGCAGCCGATGAAGAAACGATGCGGCTCTTTGAAGAAAAATTCAGGCCTGTTTCAACAGAGGACCTTTTCGAGGAACTTCAGAAGACCGATCCTGAATGGGCTGGAAACATCTCTTCACCAAACGACAGGCAGCGGATAAAACGGGGGCTTTTCGTCGCAAGAACGACAGGAAAGACTCTTTCCGAATGGAACCGCATGGCAAGAATAAACGCCTATTCCGGCAAATTCACGGCTTTCGGGATAAGGATCCCGCGGGAAAAACTTTACGAAAATATCAACTTGAGGACGCGCATCATGCTTGAATCAGGACTTGTCGGAGAAGTCCGTGCGATCAACGAAAAAGGGTTCGACTCCTCGAATTGCAAAGCACTCAATTCTATCGGGTATATCGAAACGGAACGCTATCTGAAAGGCGGGATCGCCTCGATCGAAGAACTCTCGGAGCTTATTGCGCAGAATACGAGACATCTTGCAAAAAGACAACTCACATGGCTTAGGAACCGTGACTATGTCGTGTGGAAAGATCCTGAGGAAATCTTGGAATCGTAGAGACGTTTCATGAAACGTCTCTTCTGACACACCGGTTAGTTGAATCTCTTGTCGAGTTCGTAGAATACCGAGAGGTAAAGAGCGTTCGATACCTGCCAGTCGCGGATCGTCGAGAAATCTCTCTTGAGGTTGAGCTCATAGTTGAAAGCGACATATTCGTGAACGCTGATGTCAAGTCTGAAACGCGTTTCGAACTGGATAGCGTCTGAATATTTGAATTCGCCTTCGCTGTCTCTGTAGATGTCCTTGTCAAATACGAAAGGCATGATGACTCTCGACATAAGGTCGTAGGAAAGCACTCTCTTGTGGAGGTAGCCTTTAAGAAGGAGACCAGCCTCTCCGCCGAGTTCGTAAACATCGTCAAGAGCTTTAAGAGTTGCGACATCGCCTTCGACATCGGAGACTACATAGGAATCGCCGACCCATACTTCTCTGCCTGCAAGACCAGCATAGATTTCGAGGTTTGCAGATTCTTCCTCGACCGGACGGACGAAGATACCGGTTCCTTCCGTAAGATAGAAAGGTTTGCCCGGTTTTGAAGTTTTATATTTCTTTTTGCCTTTAGCGATCTCTTTTTCTTCCTGATCCTGATAGGTCATCTCATCGCTGCGGTAGTCATATCCCGGAAGGAAATGGGTCTCAAGACCGGCTTTCAGGTAGTAACCGGCGATCTTGTGGAACATAAGGTTGTAACGGAAATCGATCTTGAAAAGGTCGTTTGCGATTACCCAGCCGTCGAATGCGGGAGTGTAGCTTACGCCTTCTTTCCAGTTAAGGTCGGTAAGGACTTCGTGCATATCCTTTTTGTATTTGTAGTTAAGGACAATGTTCGCATCCGTCTGGAAGTAGTGACCGTCAGCCTTTCCTGCGACATAGCGGTTGTGGGTGTAGCTTGCCGAAAGCTGGGGCTTGAAGTAGATGAAGTGATGCGGATCAGCGACCGGAGCTTCTTCAGCGGGTGCATCGCACTTCGGGCAGTTGCAGTTGTCAGCCGGAGCTTCCTCTTTAACTTCTTCTGCAGGAGCTTCTTCTTTTGCGGGTTCTTCAGCGGTAGCCTCTTCTTTTGCAGGCTCTTCTTTTGCAGGTTCTTCCTTTGCAGGTTCTTCAGCGGGAGCCGGAGCTTCTTCTTTTGCAGGTTCTTCTGCAGGAGCAGCCTGTTCAGCAGCCGGAGCCTGTTCTGCCGGGGCAGCCTGTTCTGCCGCGGGTTGATTTTCGTCAGCCTTAGGAGCTTCAGCCGGAGCTTCCTGAGCCGTTAACGAAGCAAAAATAAAGACGATTGAAAGCATAAACATAAAGCGTTTCATCATTTTCCTCCTAAAAGAAAACAAAAAAATAACGGCGGGATTATAGACAAAAAAAATCTTTTTGCAAATTTTTTACTCCAATTTTGGTTAAGTTTGCAGATTTTTTATGAAATTATGCTTAATTTTGCATAATTATAATTCGTGCTATATCAGACCGCATCCGATCAGAACAAGAGTGAATATGAACGAGAGAACTGTTGCCAAAAGCATCCTGATATCCATGGCTCGCCTCCTAAATAAAAAAACAAACGACTGGCGATCACGCCGGCTTCTCATATTTAGTTGCTGAAATGCAGGATTTTTCTGACAAAAATTCCGAAAAAAGTTGAAAAAATCGCTTAACTGGCTGATTTTATACCGATATTACGACATTATGGCCTACACTGCCCCGCTCATGATCCAAGTCCCTTTCTTGAGCCACTTTTCGGCTGCCGCGCGGATCATTTCAGGAGTGATGGCATTGATTATCTCGAGCTGCTTCAGGTAAGTCCCCGCTTTGAGCCCGAGGACTTCTTCGATCACGATGTTGCTTGAGTGGAAGCTGCTGCTCTGCACCGCCTTTGCAAACGATGTCGCCAGTGTGTTTTTCGTTTCGTTCAGGCGTTCTTCGAGAAGTTTCCCGTTTCTGATCTCCTCGACTGTCTTTTCAAAGACATCCTGCACCGCCTTGATCTTTTCAGGGCTCGTTATGGCAGTGAAACTGGCCGCGCCGCCGACCGGAGTATTCGATACCGAAAACGAAAATGTATAGACGAGGCCGCTTTTCTCTCTGAGTTCGGTGAAAAGCGGGGAACGTTCACCTGAAAGATAGCATTCAAGAAGGCGCATCGTGTCGAAATCCTTGTCGTAATGCGAGGGGCCTCTGAAAATTTTTGAAATATATGCCTGATCTTTGCCTTTTACCGGGATCTTTATCGTGTCTCCGCTCAAAGGTCTGAGTCCGGCAGACACAGTTTCGAGCGTGCTTCTCCCCTCTTTGAAGCAGGAAAGGAGCCTCTCTGCGGTCTTTGTTTCCGCCGCTCCGGCTATCGCCATGACGAAGTCGTTTTTGTTGATGAATGTGTCGCGCACTTTCCGCGCATCGGCGACAGTCATTTTGGAGACAGACTCCACCGTTCCGTCCGAAAGGTATTCCCACGGAGTCCCGCCGAAGAGCTCCCTGTTTGTGGCTGCACTGATAAAATATTCAGGATACTCCTGCATCATCGAAAGGTTTGAGAGAACACTCTGCTTCTCTTTTTCGAAATCCTCCTCTTTGATCTTGTTGTCGAAGAAGCGCTTGACTATATCGACAGCCTCATCGACAAAACTGTCGCGCGCCGTCCATTCGATCCCTGCGTAAGAGTTGCTGTTGACGGGCTTTATCCTGATCCCGAATTTGTCGAGATAGCTGTTTGTCTCGTCAAAAGTCATTCCGTCAGCCGAAGCGAAGATCGATGAGACTGCGAGTTTGAACGAACCGGGAAGGTTTTTGAGATTCATCTGCGCGCCGCCCTTTTTGAGTATGCAGCCGCTCACAAAAGGCGAGCCGTCGAGTTTTTTGACGAAGCACTTGAGCTTCCCGCTTTTTACAATGCCGAGTTCCTTGCTCTCTTTGGAAGTTTTTGAAGCAGGAAATTCAAAGGAAGCGATATCAAAAGCGCATCTCTCCGGCTTGGAAAAACCAATGAAGACTTTGTCGAAACCGAGATTTTCCCTTTTGAATCTGTTGAGGTCATCGGCCGTAAGGTGGAAAAGTTCGTAGAAGTAGTCGCGGTCGAGTTTTTCCGCGTCTTTGTAGAGAAGGAAACTTTTCTGCATTATCGCCGGCGTGTTTCCCAACCCTTCCGAATTGAAGAATTCCTTGCTGAGGAGCACTTCGCGCGCTTTTGCCACCCGGCTTTGCGTAAATTCAAGGCTCTCCCACACTTTAGCCCACTTTTCAAGGCGCTTTTTCACATTCGTTGCCGGCATCGCGCCGAGCTGAACGTAAGTGGAACCCGCGACACCGGTCTCGCAGCCTTCGATGTAGGTATCGAAAGTGTTGTGTTCGTAAACGAGTTCATTGTAGAGCACTCCGCTGTCCATGCTGTAGGTTATCGCCATGATAAGATTCATTATCGCCTCTATCCTGCCTGTGTGCGGCGGGAGATCCCAGCCTGCGGCGAAGTAGCACTTGTTCTGCCTGTTCTCCATTCCAAAACGCGTCTTTCCTTTCCACGGCGTGAGCTTTCCCCTTTTCCAGTCTGGGTTTACATCGAGCTCCATCGAAGGCTTTCCTTCAAAACCGCCTGCAATGACCAGGTAAGGCGAATTGAAGACACGCTCCTTCCAGAAATCGGCGACAGCTTTTTTCGAGGCCCTGCCTACCGTGCGCTCTTCGCCCAGGATCTTCTGTCCGTAAGTGTGATCCGTGTACATGTTGTGCATCAGCGCTTCGTGCAGATTGTCCGCGGGGCTGTCGTCATACATCGCCATTTCCTCAAGAACGACTCTCCGCTCCTCCCTGAAATCGGCATCAGTTATCGTCATGAAAGAAGTGTTGAAGATCTTCTCCAGAAATCCGAGGACTTTTGTGCTGTAGCGGCTCTGCACCATGATCTCAAAAGCTATGATGTCGTGCGAAGTGTATGCGTTGCTGCTTCCCCCCAAAGCCGAGACGAATTCAAAAATGGAGACCCCGTCGGCTTTGAGCTTGAACGCCAGATGCTCGCAGAAATGGGCAAAACCGAGCGTCTTGTCGTCTTCGAGCGAGCTTCCGCCCGGAAAACAGAGAGTTATCTCGGTATAGAAAAAATCCTTTTTATACTCGATCACAGGAATTTTTTGTTTCATTTCAACTCCTTGAAATATGTGGTGATCTTTATCTTTTAAAAATCGGTGACTTCAAATCCTGCAGGGATGTTCACTTTGAATTCCTTTTTGTCGATAGCCGGATTGCGTTTGATGTCGCTGAAGGTGAACTGGGTCATGTTTTTCATGAGATCGATGATGATGACGCTGTCGATCTCGTTGTTTATCGCGGTGATGAAGATGTATTTCACCTGCTGGTTGGGCGTTTTCGGGGTGAGTTTGAGCATTTTGGAGCCGTCTTTTATCACCATTCCGGTTTTTTTCGCCTTTTCGATCGTGCCGGTGGAATCGCCTATCGTGAACTTTTTGCTCACTTCATCGAGACCTTTGAGGAAAGCCAGGTATTCAGCCGCTTCGTTCGCCGATTTCTTCACCATGACATTCTTTTTCTCGAAGTTGATGATGGATGTCTTCTGCGAATCGACGATGACCTGCTCGACCATTTTGCCGCCCATGAGAGCGTCCATCCTGATGTCGCCTGGAGCAACGAACATGACCGTTCCGTTGTCGTGACTCTTTTTTCCGGTGGCGTTCTGCGTCGTTACGCGGTCGAATTTCGCGGAAAAACTTTTGAGATCGTTATACTGTCCGAGAATAGCCGCGGCTATGCTTTCAGCCTCGTTTTTCTGAGCTTCTTTCGGTGCATCTGCTGCAAAAAGCGGTGCAAATGCGAAAAGCAGAATGAAAAGAATTTTTATAAATTTCATTTTTTCCTCCTATTTATAGACCTTTTCAACTTCGTCTTTAAACATGTTATATTCGACGAATCTGCGTGTAAGAGCCGAGAAACCGAAAAATCTGAGCGGGGAGGGACTTTCGATGCTTGTCATCGCGTCTGCCGACGCAAATCCTACAAACGGGACCCCCTGCCCGATCGAAAGATAGAATGAAGTTTCGGGCTCAGTCTCAAAGCTGTCGTCGGAGCGTTTGATAACGACCGCTATATAGTCGTCTTCGAACGAAAAAGAGTCCCCGTCATCACCGCTTGCAAGCTCCGTGGCATTGCCGGCGAACACTTTCTGCCCGAAGGTCTCGCGAGTGACTGTGTATGTCCCTTTCGTGAACGAGCCTTCATCGTCCAGACCTTCATAGACGAACCTGTATATCATCGGCGATGTGAGACCGCGCGCTACCGCCACCTTATCCACGAAAGGTGCATTGTCATAGGTCGTAGCGCTGTTTTTCGGGAAAGATGAGTAGCTTGAGGCAAGATAAGGCCTCATTTCAAGTTCGTAAGTCGAAGTCGCCTTTGCATCAAACGGCTCGACCAGCCAGCTTCCCGAAGCAAAATCGTAGGCTCTCACATAGCCGTTCTTCATCGCTATCCAGACTATATCGCCGCTCTCTGCGTCAATAGTCTCCCATGCGGACGAAACAGAGATGTTTTCTTCCGAAAGAGCCTCTTTTTCTTCATCGGAGATATCCTTTTTAAAGACCTGAACTTTTTCCGTGAGCATATCTCCCTCGAATTTTCTGTATTTGTAGCCGTTACTGTAGGGAAAAACATTCACTGCGGAAATATCGAAGCCCTCAGGCATTTCGAGCGTGTTCAAAGAGTTGAGGCCGGCATCGAACACCTCGAGCCTGTTATCTTTGAAAAACGCGAGCTTTCCGCCGTAAAGATGAGCCATGCGCCCTTCTTTGTAGTCGTCAAGAAGAAGCGCTTCCTCAGGTTCGAGAGAGGAGTCAGCCGTGTAGACTTTTCCTGTGATATCGTCGAAAAGGTAGGCTTTTTTGCCGATAACGGCAATTTCTGAGACCGGAAAATCTGTCTCTTTCCAGCTTCCGACACCTTCAGTATCGACAAAACCGATGTAGTAGGCCGCAAAATCGGAACCGGAAAAGAAAAAACCTTCGTTGTTGAAGTTCTTCACTATCTCAGGATAGAAATCGAGAAGCAGGCTGCGGTTGAATTCTTTTACATGCTCGACTTTGTTGTCGAACTTTCTCAGAACAATCCTTCCTTTGTGGTCGGGAAGACGCATTTCCTCTTTTTTGTCGTCTTTTCTGTGGTCTGCCGCCACACGGCCTGTCGAAGCGACTGCGACTACAGCCTCTCCGTCTGAGATTATCTTGTCAATCGAAACGCCTGTTCCGCCTACATAGATACCGCGCTTTTTGTCGCGTTTGTCTTTCAGACTTTTGTCGATCTTCCTTTCACAGCCGCTGATCTTTTTTATCCTCGCGCCGTATTTGAAAGTATTGTCGACCACGAAAGCCATATAGGAACTGCGTCCGTTTTTGCACACTGTTCCCTGGACCGTCGTATATGCAGCCGGACTGTCGAAAACATAGTTGGGCCCGCCGTCGCTGCAGGATACGGAAAGGAGCAGGAGCAGGAAGGTCAAAAATAATCCGCGCAAATTTCTCATTCAAGGACCCCGATCTTTTTAATTATCTCCTCAGACATAAGGTCTATCGAATAGAGATACGCCCTGTCGTCCTGGAAACATGAAACAAAGAGATAGCCTGTCGTATTCCCTGTGCTTTTTGCATAGAGCTGATAGGGATGGCAGTCCTTTTTGTCGTCTTTGTAGGAAATTTCATCGCGGATCGAGTTTCTCGCGGAATCGATGACCAGCAGCTTTTCCTCTTTCGGAACAGAGACAAAGATCATGTCCCCGATACGCTTTGAAGTCTTCTCATTTTCTTCCGATGCCGCATCGCTGTCGTCCGTCGTTTCCTCTTCAGCTCTTACAAAGCCGTTCGCTTCAGAATCATCACCGTCATCGCCTTTTTCAGCATCGTCACCGGCACTTTCCTCATCCTCTTCCGGAGTCTCGGAGCTGTAAGGCAGGACTGCCATTTCACCCAGATTTCCGGCGACCGTGAGACTCTTCACGATCTTGAGCTCCTTGTCTTCGATTTTGAAAGTGACGATCTGCGGAGCGGTATCCTCATCATAAGCATATTCGTAAGTATCTTCGTTGTAGGTGTTCTGAAAAACTGCGTAAAAGACCTCTCCGTCACCCGACTGCTTGAGCGAGCGGACGTCGAACCCCTTTGTCGGAAGGTCGATCGGAAGCTCTCTCACAGCGACGACGAATTCTTCGAGAGTCTCTTTCGCCTCGATGAGCGAAATGTTGCCCGAACTTCTGTGCGAAGCGAGGTAGTAACCCGAATTTTTGTCGTAAAGTATTTCTGTTACGCCGTATTTGAGTTTCGATGTCTTTATAACTTTCCACTCTTCGGTGTCGATGACCGAAAGTTCGCCGTTGAGTATGTGGGTGACCATGAGTTTCGACTCATCTTCGCTCAAAGTCATGGCATACGGCTCTTTCTTCGTTTTCAGGATATCGGGGTAGTCTCCTTTCGTCCCCTCTTCGTACTGCAGCCTGTAGGAACCGGATTTCCCGACGACCTTGGCTCTTACGACACCGTGTTTGTCACGCGTCGTGATATAGACATCCTTCTCGTCAGCCGAAACTGTCATTTTTCCGGCGATCGACGGGACAAGGAGCGAGTTCTTGTAGACCAGATCGCCCGCATCGTCGATCTCCATAAGGACCAGCTCGCCGAAATCGTATCTGCGGTTCATATTGCTGCTGAGATAGATAAAACTCTTTCCGTCATCAAAAAAATAGAAATCGGTGATGCGGTTCACGACACCTTCGGGCGGATAAATGTATTTCGTGTCCGAATCACAGGACATGAACACCGCGGCAAAAGCCAGCGGAAGCAGAAAGCGGAAAAATCTCGACATAAAAATCCCCCTATTTGTAGACCCCGCGCAACTCTTCGGGATGAAGAGCCGCAACTTTTTTTCCGAGGTTGTCCATAAACGCCTGTTTCACGCCTTGCACCTCGCCGATCTCTTCAAGAATATCGGAGACATACTGTGCCTTGCCGACATTGATCGACACATCGGCAGGATGAAGTTTTCCCTGGGAGATCGGGAGCATCTTTTCGCCGCCCAAGACCGAGACGGGCTGAACGAGGACATTCTCTCCGGTGTCTATCATCCTGTAAACTCCGGCAAGAAAATGGTCCATACTACCGTCACGGCTTCTTTTGCCTTCAGGAAAAACAAGGAACATCTTTACTTTTGCCTTGATATCTTCGACCACCATCGACGCAGCTCTCGCGATGACGCGGATCGGGTATGCGACAGGCATCGTGGCAACTGTCTGCGACTGAGCGATAAGAAGAGAGTCGAAGTGCATGCTTGCGAATTTTCTCACAGGGTGCGAAAAAACTTTGGGACCGGCTATAACTGCAAGTTTTCCGGCAAGCCCGGCTTTTTCGAAGTTGCTGTCAAAAGCTGTCGCGAAGATATTCGCATCGGCATAACTGACATGGTTTGCGACGAAAACGAGCCTGTCAGCCTTTCCTTCCGCAAGAAGTTTAAGCGCGGCATCCATGTTTTCAGCACCTCTGACATCGAATCTCAGCATAGCGTCAAGCACCATTTTCATTATGCTGCGGACAAATCCTGAGCCCTCGGAGTATCCCCAGTCGACTCCGGCCGCCTCGTATTTCTTCAAAAATTCGGCAACGGCAGTGTCCGGCTGGGCATCGACAAAATCCTTCACAGCAGGAACAAGTTCGTCGGGAAGCGCATCCTCCCAGCCTTTAAGGAGTTTATAAAGCAAAACTTTTTCTTCTGACATAAGTTTCTCCATGTCAATAAATCAAATCCGTGATTTTTATATTAAGCGCGCATAAAAATCAAGTGGTAAAGCGGCACGCCCCGAACTTCAGGATCACGCCGGCACCCGTAATTTTTTGACGAAGCGCCCGCCTTCCCTGACGAATCCCATTTTTTCAAGATACGGCCTGTGGTTTTCAGAGACATTTTCGGTGAAAAGTCCGCTGAAATCCTGCGAAGCAAGATAGTTGTAAAGATATTTTCCCACCGAACAGTCGCGGTAGACCGGTGTCGTGTAGTCGATTGTCACATCGATCGAAGAGCCTGCATTTTTCCCGAGAAGTATCCCTGCTGCCTCGGTGCCGCGGCAGACCAGATATGCGCAGTCGCACTCTTCCGGCTTGACAAAATCCGGAAAAAATTTCCTGATGTCGGCAATATACGAATCCAGGAAATAAGTGATGAACGCATCATCGGGCTGGAGTGTAACTATCGAATATTCCTTCTTGTTTTTGAGGAGTTTCGCCAGATTGTAAATGTTGATGAGTGCTAGGCTGAAATTCATCGCGGCAGTCGGATAAGACTGGATCGCAAGCGCGTAACCGGTGAAGATCAGGCTTCCGAAAGTATTGATCAGCCGCAGCTTCGCTACGGAAGTCATCAGCATTGAAATTAGGACCAGCGCCGATCCGACATAACCGACAGCTTCAATGATATATGTTTCGTTCATTCTATCCTCCTGATCAAAGTTAAGTTGTCATTCTTTCATCTTTCATCTTTCAGCCTTTTGCAGCTTATTTGTGAAGTTTTTTATATTCATGTCAAGGAATCCACCGCTCTTTTTTAGGCACAAATTCCGGTTTTACTCTTTTTACGAGAACTTCAATCCGGGTATATTTTGCCGGAACAATATCATTTCCGTTTTCGTCATGCAGACCTCCATTCCCCGTTTTTGCCTTTTGTGTCACTTTTGGGGAATAAAAGTTATAGGTTTTGAAGCTTCATGCAAGTTTTTCTGCTAAATCTTTACAGAAAACAGAATTGCTGCCATTTTTCATGAGTCGTTGAATCGTAACCATATTTCGCATTTGTTGGAACAAACGGGTTTCTGACAAAACCTTTTGTGCCGTCTGCATTTTTGGTTTTCCAGAAGATTTGTTTCATAGGGTCTTTGCCTCTGTAATATGGGTTTAAAATAAAGACCTTCATTCCGTTATCATTATGCTTGATAACAGGACCAACTTCATCCATCATTTCAAAGAAATTCTTTTTTTCACAGATCATATTATCTCGTCTATTTTTACAACTTCATCAATCTCTTTTAGTGCATTTTTTAGGTTAACATATTCAAAAACAAAAAAAACAACAATTATTGCTAACATGATCAGTCCACGTATTACAGAATTTGTAACAATAATCAGCGACCACGGAATGACCAGCATCGACCAACTCCTTTTGAAAAAGTTTTTCTCATAATGCTGAAATTGGAATTTTGTCACATCGAAATCAGGATAGCCAGCAACTTTTTTCAGATTTTCTATCATTGCCATCTGTTTTTTCGTGCGCCATTTTCTGAAAACTTCATTTATAATCAATACGACAGTAGCAACAACAATAACAAACTCCCACTTTTCTTCGAAAAAATATAAAGCAAAAGCGGTTTGAATTATTACATACCAACTTCTGTCAAAAAGAGATTCAGGATAAAAAGAAGAAAAACGGGTAACTCTCAATTCCGAAGATGTCAGATCTAAAAATGTTAACATGAAAACAAAAAATGGGAGCATTTCAAAGTAATTTGAGACTCCACGGAATGGAACAAGTTGATATCCATCAATAAAATTTTTACCAACTATTCCCATAATAAAAGATACACATATTGGGCACATAACCCAACCAAAACGATTCAGAACATTCATTCTTCTCCTCCTTACCACAAATATGGATCAACATTCGGCATTACAATTTTTCCGCCTTGGGTGATTTTTTCGTAAGTATTTCTATATTCTGTTGATTCAGGCGGTAAAAACGGATTGAATATCAAGGTTCGACTGTTCGGGTCTTGACCTTTCATCAATCTCTTTAGCGGGTCGATATTTTTGTAGTAAGGATTTCGGACAACCATTTTGGTTTTGCCGATCGGTGTATCAGTTTCGATAACAATTAAAGGCTTGTCCTGATTTGAATTATCATCAACTTTCAATCGTTTTTTTAGTATTTTCGCACGAAGATGTCTTTGGAACATATCTTTTTCAGAATCAGGGTCGACACCTCTCTCGTCTGGAATTTCGATATCATTCGGACACTCGTCTTCATCCAGATCAATATTTTCTTCCTGTTGCTTCCTTTTTTCTTCTTCTATTCTTCTTTTTTCCTCTTCGGGATTTATGTTTTTTGTAGTCCTTTTTCCTGTTGGATCTACCACAGTAATATCAACTGTACCGTCTCCCTTATCCTCATAATAAAAACCATTAGCTCCAACACTTTCGGCGAGTTGACTTCCTATTGAAATTATGATTTTGGCACTTTCTTTTCCAAAAATTGATTCGAGGTGATTGAGCCTGATTCTTGTGGAATCAGGTATTAATTGCATAGCCAGATCTAATCCTTCAGTAGAAACAAACCTTAAGAGTATTGGGGTTCCAGCTTTTAGTGCAAATGATATGGCAAAACCATATAAGGAAGTCAATATGCTGGTTCCCTGCGAAATTGTAGCAGCCGCATCCCTGTTAGCATAGCTTGCATAATATCCGCTGGTTGTCCCATCAGAATTTCTAGTCCAAACATCATATTCCAACCCGCTCGGATCGCTCGCTTCAATGACCATTCCGGCGACATAGGCGAAGCCGTTGCCGAGGTTATTGGCATCGCCCCAGATTCCTATTGGGTCTTGGTTGATGAAGCGGTGCATATCGATGTGATAATAACGGTTGCGCATCCAGTAGAGACCAGTTTCTGGCTCGTAAAGGGAGCCGCCCCAGAGGAAGTTGTGCAGGTTTGTTGCATAGCAGGTCTGGTTGTTGCAGTTTTTCGGGGTAAATTGAGTATCAAGGATCTCAAAATCGCCGTAAACACGGTATCTGTAGCGTTCAAGGATGTTGCCGCTTGCATCGGTGAGGGCAGTCACATTGCCGCGTTCATCAGTCAGGAAATAATAAAGTGTTGAGATGTTGTTTGAGGTGACTTCGATTGCGATGTGTCTGTCCATAGCGGAATCGATGATGTTTGTGTAATCGTTTGAATTTGTTGCAATTTCAACGATGTTCCAATCGTCATAGGAGTATCTTTCTATCGTGTTTCCTACGGTTTTCGTTATGCGGCGGTTGAATGCGTCATAAGTGTATTCTGCGATCGTGTTCTGGCTGCCGTCTTTGACTTCGATGAGGCGGTTCAGGTCGTCGTAGATATAGGTTTTATCGTCAGTTGTGCCGCTTCTGTCCTCGGAAATCATGTTGTTTCGCTCGTCGTATTCGTATGCGGCATCGGTGTTGTTGCCGACTTTCTTTTCACGCAGTCTGTTGAGTTTGTCCACTCCCCATGCATAGGTTACGCCGTTTTCGGTGCTCTGTTCGATGTTGTGGACGCCGTCAGCAAAGAAGCTGTCGGTTCGTGCAGCTGTATTGTTCGCAAAATCGTATTTGACTTCCTTCAGGCGGTAATATGAATCGTAGCTGTATTTGTCGGAAGTGTTCCTGATGCCGTCAGTTTTCTCGACTAAGTGCCAGCCGCGTGAATAGCCGTAAGTCATGTCGTAAACATCGGCATTTGCGTTGCTGACAGTGTGATTATCGAGCATATTCCAGTTGTTGTAGCTGAATGTTTCAGTCAGGTTCTGACCTTTTGTGACGGCAGTCAGAACGCCGTTTGCGCGGCTGTATGAAGCGATTTCAGCATTGTTGTATTCTATTGAATCGAGGTCGTTTCCGGTTGCAGTTTTGCGGAGAGTTTTGCCGTCAGGATAGGTGAACTGATAAGTTTTTGCATCGGTCATCCGGCGTGAAACGGTTTTTGTGATGTTGTTCGCCGAAACCGCTTCGGAATAGGGATTTCCGAATGAATCATAATTAAAGTTTCTATTCATCTTGTTGCTTCTATAGATTATTCTTTCTTCTTCAACCACTCGTCTTTGATTTCGATGCCGTGTTCCGCGCAGATTTCTTTTAAAGTCCGTCCGTCATCAAATTTGAAATCAGAATCGACACCGTATGAAATCAAAAATGCAACTAATTCCTGGTTTTTGCATCGGCACAATTCAATTACCGTCGGAGAAAACTGCTCTGCTTTTGCTCCAGCCTTAAACATCAGTGTAACAATTTCCATAATTTGCCTATTGAATTCCGTCTGTTCCGTTTTTGATGGTTTGCAATCTTTGGGAACGATTTCCAGACTTGGATAAACTCTAAAACCGTTTGTTCCTTCTATGTACAAATCAGCTTTCGCTCCGTTTTCAAGAAGGATTTTCGCGATATCATAATGCATGTTGAATAAAGCTTCATGAAGAGCCGTCATACCGTATTCGCTCTGAAAATTCGGATCCGCATTTTTTTCTAGAAGATAAACCACGACCTCTTTCTTGCCGTTTAAGACAGCTTCCATTAAAGGTGTAACTCCTTTTTTGTTCCCGTCAAAAAACTTATAATTCTTTAATATCTTTATGTAATTGCCAAAAGTTTTATCTATGAAGAATCTGTTTTCGGCAACATCTTTGATATTTTGTACAGGTGTCTTTATGAGTTGATTGTTTTTTTCTATAACTACTGACTTTATCATTTCAGAAAAAAGGACTGCTATTGAACTTCTGAAAATAGAGCGGTTTTTATCAGTAAGCCTGCCGTCATTGCAGCCAAAAATCGGAAGAGAACCTCTTTTTCTAATATGTTTTGAAATTGGATCGTCAGAATTCTGCATGAATCTGCATAAACCGTCAGGATCTGAAACATCCTCTTCTGACAAGAAAAAATCTCTTATTGCTCTTCCGACAGTGTTTGAAGAAACACCAGCTTTTTCAATCAGGTATTTGACTGCTTCAAGATGTCCTTCTCCGGCAGCTGCATTAATTGCATTGGTGTATACTATGCCAAACCTTTCTGAATTTACATTCAAAATTCCACTGCGATTTGCATCGGCACCATTTTTTACCAACAAATCAAGAAGTTCAATATTACCGTTGTACGCCGCCCACATTGCCGGGGTAGCCCCTGTTTCGTCTGTTTGGTTTACATCCGCGCCATTTTCTATTGCGATTTTTGCTTTTTCTGCTTCGTCGTCTTTTATATAGTCAATAAGAGTTTTTTCATGCCGCACATTTTGTAACAACGTCAGAAAGGGAGTCAAAATCAAAAGCGAAGAAATCAGAATAAGAATAATTACCGCGTATTTTTTTGCAGGGAACGAACTTTCTCTGACAAGAATTCCGACAAGTCCGCAAAAAGCAAAGAAAACAAGAAGCGACACTGTTTTCAAGTTGAATTTTTCTTTAAAAATCAAAATGTTTATAAAGTGACCGATCATAAGGAAACAGAAAAAAACAAGGTATCTTTTTATACCATTAACAGGTAAACTCTTTCTAATCAAAAAGAAACCTGTAAAAAGATAAATACCAGACATATAAAAGGCCTGATATTCTTTAAAATCTTCCGGAGAAATAATTTTTACATATACAAAAGTGCCTAAAAGTATCAGAGCTACAAATTCGGCAATGATAACGAATAAAATATCAACTATAGCTTCTTTAATAAGTTTCAACGCAACACCTCCTACTCAAAATACGGATCTACATTCGGCTGTATAAATCCTTTATTCTGCCACTTTTCGTATGTAGTAGCATCATAACCATATTCGCCTTTTGGCGCAAATGGATTTCTAACAAAGCCTTTTGTTCCGTCGGCATTTTTAGTTCCCCAAATTATTTCTTTTAACGGGTCTTTGCCTCTGTAATAAGGATTGAAAAAGAAGACCTTTCTTCCGTTGTCTTCATATTTAACAACAGGTCCTTCTTCTTCCATAATTTCGAGGAAACTTTTCTTTTCATGCATTTCCAAGATTTTTTTGATGAATTGATTTGCAAAATATGTTTGAACACTATCTGTTGAATCCGGCTCTGAAGGATGGTATCCCAATCTTCCACAAGAAGGACCAGAGCAACTTTCTTCCCCATTCGGAGACTTAAGAACTACTGTTCCATCTTCAAATTCATACCTTTCTTCACCTGTTTGAGGGTTGATATATTTAGTTGACCATAAAACTTCATTATCGATTGTGTCCCAAAAATATATATCTCTATCTTTTTCCCATATTTCCCATATAGTAGTTGGGGCATCATTTTTTAATCCTTGAATCAGTTTATAAATATCCGCTGCATCACTTCCCAAATCTACAGGATTATCTGGAGGATCTGTACGTAGTGATGCCAAATTACCAGTAATTTCAGATTTTATAGCTGCAACTTCTTTTGTGTCTCCTCGTTCTATACTGTATTGATATGTTTTATCCGTGAGAATTTTTTTGAATGGAGAAAGAAGCACTTCTTGCAGCCCTGTCGGGTCACTCGCTTCAATCACCATTCCTGCAACATAGGCGAAGCCGTTGCCGAGGTTGTTTGCATCGCCCCAGATTCCGATGGGATCCTGGTTGATGAAGCGGTGCATATCAATGTGATAGTATCTATTGCGCATCCAATAAAGGTTTGTTTCGGGTTCGTAGAGCGAGCCGCCCCAGAGGAAGTTGTGCAGATTGGTTGCATAGCAGGTCTGGTTGCTGCAATCTTTCGGCGAGAACTGGGAATCAAGGATTTCAAAATCACCGTAAACACGGTATCTGTATCTTTCCAGAACATTGCCGTTCGCATCTGTGAGGGCTGTCACATTTCCGCGCTCGTCGGTCAGGAAATAATAGAGAGTGGAAGTATTGTTCGCGGTGACTTCGATCGCGATATGTCTGTCCATGCCGGAATCGATGATGTTTGTGTAATCGTCCGAATTTGTTGCAATTTCAACGATGTTCCAATCGTCATAGGAGTATCTTTCTGTCGTGCTGCCGACTGTTTTTGTAATGCGGCGGTTGAATGCGTCGTAGGTGTAAGTTGCAATCGTGTTTTGACTTCCGTCCTTGACTT
>JAEESW010000064.1 GCA_016290135.1 bacterium | reverse complement strand
AAGATTTTCGGCCGGTTCTTTTGCAGGTTCCTCCTCAAGAGACGGGATGTAGAATTTCTCGGCATCCTGATCTTTCCCGAGCCCTGCGAACGAATTCGCCATGTTGTGGAAGATGTCAGATCTCAGTTTCTGCGTTGCATTTCCCGATTCGAGCGACTTTTTATAGGCTTCAAGAGCTTCTTCATATTTCTGCTGGCCTTGGAGCGCGTTTCCGAGATCGTAGTAGGCTTCGGCATTGTTCTCAAGCCGTTTTGCCGCCTTGTCGAATTCTTTTTCGGCTTCCGCCATCTCTCCGACAGCATACTTCTTTCTCCCTTCGACACTTTCCTCAGCCTCTTTTTCAAAAGGAGAAAAAGCCAATAAAAACAACGACATAAACCCAAGCAAGATCAGAAGATCAGTTCTGTTTTTCATTTTTTCCTCCCCGTTTCGCAAAAGAGAGAAGATAGTATATCAGGAAAGCCGCAAGTCCGAAGAAAAGCGGTATCTGAAAGCGTTCTTTGTAGATGTTCACGATCCTGTTTTCGCCGCGGGAACTCTTTTTAAAGTTTTTGATGTAAGAACTCAGAGTATCCCCTTTTTGATCTCGACCGCACCTAAGACTGAAATGCACTTGTCGAAGAAACCTTTGTCGATTTTCGAGACAACTGTCTGATTTCGTTTATCTTTCAAATAGCTGTCACCGATCTTCACCGGCGCACCGTCTTCAGTTCCAAGCGGAAGAAGAGCCAGATGGATGCGCTCTTTTTCTATCCGTTCCTTCATTTTTCCGAAATCAAGCGACGGGTCTTCGCCGTCAGAAATTATGATTATCATTTTATCTGAAGTCTCCGGAGACGACTTCAAAGTGTCGGCTGCGAGTTCTATCGCAGTTCCCAAAGCTGTTCCCTGGCGCTCTATCATCCCCGGTTCAAGCACCGAAACCACAGTCTGCAGCGTTTCGTAATCATCGGTCAGAGGCAGCTGCAGAAAGGCGGCTCCGGCAAACGGAATTATCGCGACACGGTCGCCTCCGAGCGAACCAAGAACGTCGATTAGCATCATTTTTCCCTTTTCGAAACGAGGCCCGTTCTCATCTTCGGCAAACATACTGAGGCTCACATCGAAAACTACCGCGATATCGATGCCTGTCGAATTTGTGTTTATCTCTTCCCCGCCTGTCATCGGACGGGCTGCCGCGACGGTGAAAAGCGAAAGGGCTGTGAAAAGAAGTATCCGCTTTATGATCAGAGTCTTCTTTCCGGCAAAGAGAGTCCTTTTGGCCTGCGAATCATCAAAAAAGCGCGTGAAAGCATTACGTTTTTTGGTGCAGTAAACGATCCAGAAAACAAGGAGCGGCACCCAGACCACAGCGGAAAGAAGGATCTTCCAGTTATAGAACATCATCTTTCCACCTCCGGATAGACCTTGAATATCATTGATAATATTCTTGCAAAAACAATAAAGGCAAGAGCTAAGACTATAAAATCGGACGCATATTCATTGTAAATTTTGAGTTTTCTTGCCGGAATCGGACTTTTTTCAAGCTCGTCGATATCTTTGAACGCCTTTTCAAGCTCTTCGGTCGATATCGACTGATAGAATCTCCCGCCCGATTTTGCCGAAATATTTCTTAAAAGTTCAGGATTAGTCTTCATTCTGACCTTCTGGAAAGTGTCGCGCCCGAAAAGATCCTTTCCTGCCGGGAACGGGACCTCGGCATCTGTTCCGATGAGGATCGAATAGACTTTGACACCCTGTTTCGCCGCGATATCCGCCGCGGTCTCAGGACTTATGTTGCCGGAATTGTTGTCGCCGTCAGTAAGAAGGATTATCACTTTGCTTTTCGCCTTGCTGCTTTCAAGACGCGAGAGCGCAAGTCCCAGACCGTTTCCGATAGCTGTTCCGTCATCGATCACACCTGTCGTTACCCTGGCTAAAAGCTCGTTGAATATGTCGTAATCGGTCGTGAGCGGAATTTGCAAAAAGCTCTCTTTCGCAAAGAAAACAAGACCTAACCTGTCGCTTTTTCTCCCTTTGACAAAGGCTTCTATCACATTTTTCGCCGCCGTTATCCTGTTCTTCGGCTGAAAGTCGAGCGCCTCCATCGAGCCCGAAACATCGAGCGTGATCATTATGTCCTTGCCTTCTACCGGGGGAGTTACCGTTTTTTCGAGAGTGACAGGACGCGCCAGAGCAAAAACAAGGAGAAGAAACGCCAGAAAATCGAAAAGCTGCGGCAGATAATATTTTGCGTCAGCCTTATTGCGAAGAAAACGGAAATTAGTAAAAGCCACTGAATTTCTTTTGGTTCTTGATTTTATCACTAAAACTGCAAGAAGAACGAGCGGGATCCACAGAAGCAGAAAAAGAGGATCAAGCAGAAACATGTTTTTCCTCCTTTGTCTTCAAAAAAGCACGGAAACCGTCGATAAGCGAGTCAAAATCCTCCGGCTTCAGCGGTTCGTCGGCAAATTTATATCTGTCGGCAAGGTTTAAAATAGACAAGACCGACTCGGTATTTTCCGAAAAAATATGGTCACGTTTTAAAGCGCGCTTTACTTCAAAAGTCGTCATTTCAACATAATTTTTGTGTGATATCAACGACATATAAGTTTTTAATCCGAGCGTTACAAGATCCGTGAAACTTTCAAAATCGCCTTCCTTTCTTTTTGCTTCGGCCTTTTTGATGAAATCTTTGGCGACTTCCGCCGGAACGACTTCGGGCACTTTCTCTTCTGCCTTTTTCGCGAATCTCTTTTTCAGTTTGAAGATCGCAAAAATAAGCAGTGCTGCAACAATCAGAGCGGCAAGGACGTAAAGCAGAGCGTAGTCCTTTTCCTTAATTGCCGCATTTTCTTTAAGTCCGCGGAGTTCGGTGTCGCTCTCTTTCGTTCTCGCCTGGACCGTGATCTTGAAAGGCTCGGTCTTTCCCGAAACGCCGCCTGAAACGATGTTTATTTCCGGGATCTCGATCTCGCCGCTTTTGAAGACGACGATCTTCAGCAGAACAGCGTCTTTTTCAGGGGTCGCCTCGATTTTTCTGATCTTTGCATCGGCGAATTTCTCGCTGAAAACCGCCGAAATGTTTTCAGCCGGCTGAATTTTGACCTTTACCGAAACATCATCACCGAGAAAGACAACGCTGTTCTGTATTTCAGGCGCAAAACTCTCGGCAAAGACCGCAAAATTCAGAAAAATTATAACAAAAATCAGCTTTTTCACTGTTTCCTCACGCAAAACACATCAAAAAACCGCGTAAACAACACTGAATAAGACGATTTTATTTCACAAAAATCAAATTTACCGCGTATTTAGTGCGAAAAACACAATCGTAGGAGCCGAAAATGCAAATCTTTTTTTCATCATCACGATCCTCACAAATGAACCCTCCAACATTTTTTTTGACTTAATCTCGTTTTTTGTGGAAACTGCGCCGTTTTTTTTAGGAGGTGTTTTATGGCAAAAACTTTAGGTGGTTTCAACAAAGAGTTCTGGTTGGTCAATGCCATCCAGTTCTTTGACGGTCTTTCGTATTTCTCGGTTATCATCGTTCTTTCGATGTTCCTTACAGACAACGTAGGTTTCAGCGACTACGAAGCAGGCGCATGGCAGGGATACTTCTTCCTGTTCATCACCGCTTTCATGTTCACGGTCGGATCTATCTGCGACGTTATCGGTGACAAAAAATCATTCCTTTTCGCGACGATCCTGCTCATGATCAGCCGCTTGGGAATGGGTGTTTTCCCCGGTCTTATGGAAGGAAAGGTCCTTCAGTATTCGATCGGCGGACTTCTTTTCATCATGGCACTCGGAACCGCTATGCTCGTCACGATCACAAGCACGGCTCTGCGTCACTTCACGAACAAGGACAACCGCGGTAAAGG
>JAEESW010000010.1 GCA_016290135.1 bacterium | reverse complement strand
ATTCGATCGTTGATATTATCGCGTTCGCTTTCTGCTTCGATAATCTTGGTATCGGGCGCGTTTTCATTCCTGAACTTTGCGAAGGACACTGTGAAATCAGGTGCCAGCACGGGATCCTGCCGGTTCCGGTTCCTGCGGTCGTAAACATTGTTGAAAAATACGCTCTGCCGCTTCGAATGACCGGAACTCACGGCGAACTTGTGACCCCGACCGGTGCCGCGATCGCCGCCGCAGTCAGGACAGACGGGACACTCCCCGAACTTTTCAAAATCGCAAAAACGGGACTTGGCGCAGGCAAAAGAAACTACGAAAAACCGAGCATCCTCCGCGCGTTTCTTATCGAAGAACCTGAGAAATTAGAAGAAACGCATGAAGAAACTCCGAATAAAATCACCAAGCTGGAAGCCAATATCGACGATTCGACAGGAGAAGCTTTAGGTTTTGCGATGGAGCAGCTTTTTGAAGCCGGCGCGCTCGACGCATTCTACACACCGTGCTTCATGAAGAAAAACCGCCCGGCTTATATGCTCACCGTTCTCTGCCGGAACAGCGACGTTGAAAAAATGGAAGATATAATTTTCAACCACACAACAACTATCGGGGTCCGCCGCTGCACGATGGAGCGGACAGTGCTTGAGCGCGAGGAACTTTCAGTCCGGACACCTTACGGGAACGCGAAGATCAAACTTCTCATCCACAACAACCGCAAGCGTTTCGCGCCGGAATACGAAAGCGTTGCCGAGATCAGCCGCAAAACAGGCATCTCTTTCGGCAAAATATACAATGAACTCATAAGTTTGTGCAAAGCACAGTTCTAAACTGACATGATGTCAGAATAAAACTTGACACGGTGTCACTTTTATTTATTCTGACATGGTGTCGAGATGGAAGTTCGTTTTTAACTGATTTTTATGGAGGTTTCAATGGCATGTTTCACAGTTCCGCTTGCCGAGGCTGTTATTGTTTCGGCGGCAAAAAAAGTTGCTAAAAAGGCTCACTGCAGCGAAAAAACTCTCGATTTTATCGACAAAAAAGTGGGCTGGCTTGAAAAAATGCTCTACGGCGGCTCCGCTCTGCTTGCTGTTGAGCACCTTTATCACGGTGAAATTTCAATTTTTCCGCCTTTCCTCACTGCTCTCAATACGCCGGAGGAGATCCCGGTAATGCTGCATGAAATGGCGACTTCAGGCATTGCGATGGCACTTCTTACAACAGCCGTATGGGGGGTAATCGTCGGCGTTTCAAGTGCATTTGAGCGCAGTAAAAAGCAGGTCCCGGCGAGCGATGGAGGCAGATGATGTGCCTCATAATGACAATTATCGCGGCGGTCGTTTTTACCGCGCTTTGGGCGAAAATGAGAAAGCAGAGCCTTCTTACGACAACGCTCATGTTCTGGGCTGCGGCTTTGATGTGGAGCGTTGACGGTGTCGCTTCGGTTCTTGACGGAGAGGCGTTTTTCGACATCAGCCGGGAAGACACTGTTCTTGGAGCAATAATCATTCTTTGCGGACTTGCGGTATTCGCAGTGCTCGCAGTGTTTGAAAAACGCAGAGTTTTGAAAGCAAATTAAGGAGAAAACCATGAAAAAACTTTTACTTATAGCAGCAGTTCTTGTGTTTGCAGTCATTTCATGCAAATCGGCTTCGGAAAAGGCTGAAAGCAAGTCGGAGACATCGCAGACAGCAGCTGAGTCTGCAGAAAAACAGGAAGAAGAAAAGCCTGCTCAGAACGAAACTCCCGCTCCGGCGGAAGAGAACAAAACGGAGGAAAAAGCCATGCTTCCTCATCAGACAAACGATGAAAACGCGCCGGTAGTATATTTCATAAAAGAGATAACTCCTGAAGCACTCGTAAAAATCTACGACAAACTCGGCTGGACGCCTGAAGGAAAGACGGGAGTAAAGATCAGCACAGGCGAATCGGAAAAGTCGAACCACCTGAGACCCGCATTGATAAAGGATCTTGTGCAGAAAATAAACGGCACGATAGTTGAGTGCAACACCGCTTACCCCGGCAACCGCAACACGAACAAAGCCCATCTCGAGGCTCTCAAACAGCGCGGATACCTTGAGATTGCCCCGTTCGACCTTCTTGACGAAGAGGGCGAAATGCTGATCCCGATCGAGGGTGCAAAACATCTGGTCAAAGGCGATTATGTCGGAACGCACTTCAAGAATTACGGTTCATACCTCGTTCTTTCGCACTTCAAAGGACACCAGATGGCGGGTTTCGGCGGCGCGATAAAAAACCTTTCGATCGGTTTCGGAAGCGGAACTGACGTCGAACACTCAGGCAAGATCTACATCCACTCGGCTGGTCAGGCGACAAAAGGCTGGGTCACGGCAGAGCAGACTGCGTTTCTTGAATCTATGGCTGAAGCGGCTAAAGGAGTATGTTCGGCTATGAACGGCGGCAGAAACATCGCTTTCATCAATGTTCTCAACCGTTTGAGCGTTGACTGCGACTGCAACGGGAATCCGACAGAACCCGACATGCACGATATCGGTATCGTCGCTTCTCTCGACCCGCTTGCGATCGATCAGGCTTCGATAGACATGGTTTACGCCGCGACAGATTCAAAATCGCTCAAAGAGCGCATCGAATCCCGCCAGGGACTTCACACACTCGACTACGCTGAAGAGATCAAGCTCGGGAACAGAAACTACAGACTTATTGAGATAAAGTAGGTACGATATGAAACTATTAGTATGTTACGCACTTGCATGTGAAAAAATAACAGTGCCTTTTGACGGCGAAGTTATTTATCTTGAGAGCGGGATCGCAAAAATGCAGGCATCTGTCTCTGCAGCTGAGGCTATCGCGGCTGAAAAGCCCGACATGGTCATAAATATCGGCACAGCTGGGACTTTCCGCCATAAAGTCGGAGATGTCGTTGTCTGCCGCAAATTCAAGGACAGAGATCTTGTCAAAGTAAATATCCCTGAAATCATAGATTACATCGATCTCAGCGATCAGAACCTTCCGGCGTTTCAGCAGCTGGCTGCGATGCCTGCAGGCGAATGCAGCACGGGCGACACTTTTGTTACCAGCGCTGAAGAAATGGATTCCGATGTGTGTGATATGGAATCGTTCTGCATTGCCTATATCTGCAAAAAGCACAATATCCCCTTCGTTTCGGTGAAAGTGGTCAGCGATGTCGTCGGCTCCAATTCGGTAAAAGACTGGCAGGAAGCCATCCGCGACGCTGTCGAAAAACTGCAGGCGTTTTTTTATTCGCTTTGACTTATAGCGGTAGCCAAAAACTAGACAGAAGTCTGAAGTGTAAATATATTGGTTTTTGTGTTGAGATTTGAAAAAGGGAGATGAATATGCACGATTCAGCGTTCAAGGCAAAGATCGCTGTGGGGCTTAGCGGCGGGGTTGATTCCGCTGTCGCCGCGGCTTTGCTCAAAAAACAGGGTTTTGATGTCATCGGTGTTACGATGGCGAACTGGGACAAGTCGCTGCATTTCAATGTGCCGATCCCCGATTCCTGCTACGGTCCGTGCGAGGGGGAAAGCCTCGAAGCTGTCGAAAAGATTGCGAAAGTGCTTGATATTCCCTATAAGATCTTTGATCTCAGCAACGAGTACAGGGATAACATAATAGACTATTTCAAGCGCGAATATATGTGCGGCAGAACGCCGAATCCGTGTGTTAAATGCAACTTCAAGATGAAGTTCGGGCTTCTTTTCGAGAAGGCGAGGGCTGAACTCGGAACGGAATTTTTCGCGACGGGGCACTACGCGCAGATCCTTGAAAAGGACGGGAAGTTTTTCCTCGCAAAAGCCGAAAATACGGCGAAAGACCAGAGCTATTTCCTGCAGATGCTGAGGAGGGAATGGCTTCCGCACATCATTTTTCCGCTCGGAAAGATGACGAAGGACGAAGTCCGCGCAACTGCAAAAGAGCTGGGGCTTCCGGTCGCCGATAAAGAGGAAAGTCAGGATTTTATGGGAGGCCAGCATGCCGTCCTTTTTGAAGACGAACCGATAAAAGAGGGGAATATCGTTGACGAAAACGGAAAAGTCCTCGGCCGCCACAAAGGGATAATCCACTACACGATAGGGCAGCGCAAAGGGCTCGGCATCAGCAATCCGAAACCTCTTTTCGTGCTGAAGATCGATGCGGAAAAGAACGAAGTCGTCGTCACCGAAAAAGAGCATTTATTTTCAAACGGGCTTGAAGGGGCTGAACTCAATCTGCTTGACGATATCGAAAATCCTAATGAATTCAAAGCATTGGTAAAAATAAGACAGAAGCACAAAGAGTGCCCGGCCACAGTTTCGATTCTGGAAGGCGGCAGATTCAAAGTCGTTTTTGAAACGCCGCAGCTTTCAGTAACTCCGGGGCAGGCCGTTGCGCTTTACCGCGAAGACGGGGTGCTTATCGGCGGCGGAATAATTGAAGAAGGAATTTGAAAGAGGTGATAAATGTGGGATTTTATTAAAAAAATCGTTACGAGATTTTTTGTTGTCATTGGTGTTCTCACTGTTCTCAATATCGCTCTTATTGTCTGGCTGATTTCGAGCATAGATCTTATGGGGGCGAAGAAAGAAGTGCAGGAGAAGACGCTCCTTACGATAAATGCAGGAGCGATAAGCGGCGATGTTTTCCCCGAAACGAACTACATGATGCTCGACTCGTTTTTCGGGAAGCAGATTTCCCTTCTTGACACTCTGACTTCAGTCCGCGCGGCTGCGGCTGACCCCAGAATTGTGGGAATTTTTCTTGATCTGAGCGATATGAATTTGAGCTACGCTCAGGCTGAAGAACTCCGCAACGAGCTGATTTTGTTCAAAAATGCGGGCAAAAAAGTCTGGGCTTGGAGCGATTCTTACGGCGAATACTCAAGCGGCACGAAAAGCTACTATCTTGCAACTGCGGCCGACAAAATTTTCCTTCAGCATTCAGGTTTTGTCACTTTCAACGGCATGAGCTCGACCTCGATGTTTTTCAAAAATCTGTTCGAAAAAATCAAGGTCGAACCGATCGGCGCGGCAAGGAAGGAATATAAAACCTACTGGAACATGTACAGCGAGGACAAGTTTACCGAAGCTCACCGCGAATCGACTGAAAGTTTAATAAATTCAATATTTTCCAAAGTCGCTGCCGAAGTTTCCGAAAGCCGCAAGATCCCGATTGACAAAGTCTATGAAATCGCAGATTCAGTCTCGATGACTTCGCCTTATGCGGTAAAAAACAACCTTATTGACGGGATCCGCTACAAGGACGACATTCTTGAGGAAATGAGGAACCAGACAGGATATGAGCACAAACTTTCTGTTGTCGCATACAAAAATATCGGCGAAGACCTTTTCAAAATAACTCCGGTCACCGGGCCTAAAATCGCAGTCATCGAAGTTCCGGGCTCGATCCACCGCGGTGTAAGCGATATGTCGCCTTCGGGAAAGCCTCAGTCAAGCGGTTCAACGACGATTGTATCGCTGCTTAAAAAGGCCTTGAAAGACGAGAACGTGAAAGGAATAATCCTCCGCGTCAATTCTCCGGGCGGCTCGGTAATAGCCTCCGAAACGATCTGGAACCAGGTCGAAACAATCAAAAAAACCGGCGGCAAACCAGTCATCGTTTCGATGGGAAGCGTCGCGGCATCAGGTGGCTACTATGTTTCGATGAATGCCGACAGGATTTTTGCAGACCATAACACGATAACCGGTTCGATCGGAGTCGTAATCGGTAAATTCTACACGAGAAACCTATTCGAATCGCTCGGGATCACCTTCGACAGCGTTACTATCGGAAAAAACAACAATTTCCTTTCTGCACTTGAAAAGTTCACGCCGGAGCAGGAAGAATATCTCAACAAAAACCTCGACGAAGTTTACAGCACTTTCGTCCAGAGAGCGGCTGACGGCAGAAAAATGAACGCAATGGATCTCGAAAAATTTGCCCACGGCCGCGTCTGGTCGGGCGGACTGGCTTACAAAAACGGTCTTGTTGATGAAATCGGCGGATTCATGGCTGCGTACAGCTACATGAAGGAAAAAATCGGCGTTCCTGACTGCCAGTTTGTCAAATACCCAGACACAAACGGGCTCCTCAGCCTTTTCCAGGATGAAGAAGAGGAAGAAAACCAGTCGGATTCAGTTCTCGGCACGATCAACCGCTTCGCAGCGACACTTTTCAAAGCTGCGACACTCGTAAACCGCGAAATCAGAATGCATTCCGAAGAAATGTATCAGAGCAGGGAAGATGCAGTGATAGAATAGATCCGGCCCCGGTCGTTTCCAGATTTGTGATCAAGTAAATTCCTGCTTAGAAATTAAATCCAAGTGAGGCGTAGGCACCGCCTTTTGTCGGAGCTACCGAAAAACTGCTCAGCTCCACATTTTGATTGGGAACAGGTCTTCTTATGCCGATCAAAACAGCTCCCGTTATCCACAGCGGAACTCCGAGGATACTTGTTATAAGTCCGCCGAGCATCATTTTGGAATCGTCTTTGTACCAGCCTGTGTAATAGGTCACACCGCCTGCGACATCTGCTGCAAGCCCGATTACAAGGAGGGATATTCCGGCTGCCTTGTAGGGACGGTAGTAAAGAACCGGTTCCGAGGAGAGAACGATGTAAGTCGGTTCTTTCTCTTTTTCATATTTTTCTTCTTCGGCAGGTGTCTCTGCAGGCTGTTCCGCCTCAGGAGTGCCGTTTTGCAGTTTTGCTATCTCGCTTTCAGCCTCGAAAGCGCATTTTCCCTCAGGAAATTTTTCGAGATACTTCTGCCAGACTTCAATGTTCTGAGCTTTTCTTGCATAGTCGCAAGCATTGTCATCCTGCGAACCTTCATCTTCAGGGAAAAGGGCGAAAACCGCAAGCAATAAAGCAGTCAGTAGAAAAAATTTCTTCATTTTTACCTCAAACAAACAATTTTTATTCCACAAAAAGCAAATGATTCTAAGGAAGAGAGCTGATAATGCAAGATTTTGCGCTAATCCGAAAAAATAACTGCGCCTATCACTGCGTCCTTATCCTTTTTGACTGCATAAAAATAGTGCCTGAACTGCGGATTTATGAGATTGTAAAGGTGGGACGGGCTTGAAACGAGCATTTTCCATGCTTCGGCTTCGCTTTTTGCGGAGAAGAGGTTTTCCCCGAGAATTTTTTTACGTACTCCGGTGTGTCTGATGCCGCCATCTTTTGAAGAGTAGTGCTTCAATCCTTCGTTCTGCACCTTTGCGAGAGATCTCTCAGCCGCTTCCTCAAGTCCGCTGTCGATTGATATTGACGGCAGCTTGCATTGCTTTCTTAATAAATTCAGTGATTTGTCAAAACTGACCGAAAAGGGCGGAAGTTTTGCCTCATTGAATTTCCGGCTCCAGAGGATCTCAGGACCGTTGACGCCTGTCCCTGCGATCTGAAGCCGCAGGATCTTGTCAGCTTTTTCACTGATGATGATCTCTCTTTTTGTCAGCCGGACTTTGTGGACCGCGCAATCCGTCTGGACATAAAGAAAGTATGAAATGTAGGCGGAGTCGGGGGTCATGCTCAAGCGGACGGAATCTTTGACGGTTTCTGCAGCAGCAGAAAAGGAATCCCTCTTTTTTACAAGATAGTTTTTTCCGTTGTGGCTGACGCAGACAGAGTTTTCTGCGGCCTTGCACTCCGCAACTTCTGAAATATCGGCGTTTTTATAAAAAAATCCGGCAGTTTCTGCTTTTTCAAGAATGGTATCCTTCTCAAAAAGATAAGAAAAGAGAGCCAGCCAAAAAAACGACATTCAAAATCCAATATTGAAAATATAAAAGATGGTGCAGAAGGGGGGACTCGAACCCCCACACCAACAATAGGCATAAGATCCTTAGTCTTACGTGTCTACCAATTCCACCACTCCTGCACCGGAGTGAAAACTCAAATAAAAAGGAACAACTATTCCGCTGCCGGAGCTTCTTTCTGCTCTTCTGCCTCTTTCGGCTCTTCAGCAGGTTTCTGCTCTTCTTCAGCAGGTGCTTCGTTTTTCTGCTCAGCGGCTTCCGGTTTCTTTTCTTCCACTACGGGCTGTGCCGCAGCTGCCGGAGCTTTTTCAGCCTGCTGTTCTATTCTGACAACAGACTTGTCACTGCTTGAGATGTAAGACATCCAAACAGAGTTGAGCATGAAGAGGATTGCAAGAACGGAAGTGATCTTCGTGAGAATGTTTCCTGCGCCTCTCGCACCGAAAACGGAACTGCTCGAACCGCCGAAAATAGCTCCCATTCCTTTTTTACCTTCCTGAAGAAGGATGATGATGACAAGCAGTACGCAGATAACGACCTGAACGACTGCAAAAGCCTCGAACATTGCAAACCTCATAGTCAAAAAAACATCAGCGGCGGGATTTATAGTCGGGAAAAAATGAAAGTCAACTTTTTTTTCATTTTTCGGCAAAAAAATTTTTACGGCTGAAATATTGCCTGAAAATCAATATCTTATAAAATAGCGCGGTTTTGTTTATTGGTGTGCTTAGGAGGCGGAAATGCTTAGCGGAAAAAAAGTTTTGATGATCATTGCGCATGAAAATTTCAGAGACGAAGAGCTGAATGTCCCTTACAAGCAGTTTTTGGGCGAAGGGATCGACGTCACGGTCGCAAGTCCTGTGAAAGGCAGGGCGGCAGGGATGTTCGGCACGGTTTTCGATGTAAAATACTCGCTTGACGAGGTCAGGGAAGCCGATTTCGACGGTGTCGTTTTTGTCGGCGGAATGGGAACTCCGTCGGTCAGAGCAAACGCCAGAGCTGTCGAAATCGCGAAAAATTCGGCGGGACACAAAGTCCTTGGCGCTATATGCTGGGCACCGACGATCCTCGCGAAAGCCGGCGTCGTCAAAGGGAAAAAGGTGACTGTATGGCTGGGCGACGATCCCGAATACGGCATGAAAACGAGCAAAGTCATGGAGAACGGGGGCGCAGTTTTTGTAAACAAGGAAGTCGTTACAGACGGTAACATCGTCACCGGCAACGGCCCGAATGCAGCCGAAAAATTTGCCTCGGCTGTAATGGAAAAACTTTCCGAATAGGTGCAACTATGCAGCATTATTTTGTTTTTTTGAGTTTTGAAACTCTTTCTTGTGCAAATTACGACAGGGATTTTATCCACGGGGAACTTGAGGAACTCGGACTCTACGCGCAGATCAGGCTCGGAAACATGCTCCAGCCGCTTCCTGAAGGGACTTTCATCGGCGAATACAAGTTCGAGGACAAGGAAGAACTTAAAAACACGATCTACACCGAAGTTTCGGAGCTTTTCAACAAGCACGGCGTCAGTGCAAGGCTTTTCATCGCCGTATCGGAAAAGGCTACGATCGGTGTCGAAGATATAACCGCAAAAAAATCCTGACGGAGCGATTTGAGCAATTTTTCAGGGATCTATTTTCACATTCCGTTCTGCCCGAAAAAATGTCTTTACTGTGATTTTTTCAGTGTGCCGGAATTTTCAAAGGCTTTGCCTGACGAATACGGGAAGGCCCTTTTGAACGAGCTCGGATCAAGGCTCGGCGAGCTTTCCGGAACAAAGATAGTCTCGGTCTATTTCGGCGGCGGGAGTCCAACTGTGATGGATGAAAGATTTTTCCGTAAATTTGTGGAATCCGCTTCAAGACTGGGGATAAACCTCACCGAAACAGAGTTTACGGTAGAAGTCAATCCGGCAGACATAGACAGGTCGTGGGTAAAAAATCTGAAAGAGTGCGGTGTGAACAGGATAAGTATCGGTGTTCAGGCGTTTGACGATGGGGTCCTTGCCGGAATGGGGCGCAGGACAACTGTCGGCGACATGAAAAAGAACATCCCTCTTTTTGCAGAATATTTCGACAACATCTCTTGCGACCTGATCTATGGTCTTGGCAAAGACCGTAAGATAGATCAGGAACTTACCAAGGTCTTTGAACTTGCTCCTTTCAGGCATGTTTCGGCATACAGCTATGCAAGACCCGATAGAAAAAACGCGCCGGAACTTCTTGATGAAGAGGAGACTCTGCTTCAGGAAAGAGAGATCCGGGATTTTCTGCAGGAACGCGGTCTTTCGCGCTACGAAATAAGCAACTATTCGCTTCCAGGCTTTGAATCAAGGCACAACATGCTTTACTGGACTTACGGTTCGTGGCTCGGGATCGGTGCCGGAGCGGCGTCGTTCATCTCCGGAACAGGCGTTTCATCGCGTTATGCCGACGATATCGAAGCTTTTGTCTCGGGGGACGGCTTGAGCTCATGGAAGTTGACTCTGCGTGAAAAGACAGAAGAATTCCTGCTGATGGGACTTCGTGTGAAGTGCGGGATAAATCTCGATTGTTTCAAAGAGCGGCTTGGTAAAGAGTTCTTTGAGCTGGTTTCTGAAAACGTCGTTTCGGACCTTGTGCAGGAAGGTCTTCTTGAATTCGGCGGGAACAAAGAGATCATTAAATGCACGGAACGCGGGAGCGACTTTCTGAATGTGATACTCATTAAACTTTTTGATGCGATAAGGTGCTGAAATGATAGGTGAGATCGACAAAATCTATTCCGGACAGGGCTTTCTTGTGATCGGTGCTGACGAAGCGGGCAGGGGGCCTTTGTGCGGCCCGGTCGTAACGGCGGCGGTCTCGCTTTTTACTGAAATTCCGGGGATAAACGACTCAAAAAAACTTTCTGAAAAAAAGAGGAAGGAACTCGTTCCGCTCATAATCAGGAACAGTTTCTGGGCGGTATATTCAGTACTTCCGAAAGTGATCGATGAAATGAACATCCTCCATGCCTCGCTTTACGGCATGAGCAAATGTGTCGGCCGTATAATAGAAAAGATCGGTGCGGACGAGGAAAATGAAAAGACCCCGTTTGTCATGATCGACGGGAATCACAAGACCGGACGCTTTGAGAACGAGATCGCTCTGATAAAAGGCGACGCTAAAAGCATAAACATCGCGGCAGCATCGATCTTAGCGAAGACTTACCGCGACAGGATCATGGACAAATGGGATAAGATATATCCCGAATATCACCTTTCGTCGCACAAAGGGTATCCGACAGCGGAACATTACGATATCCTCAGAAAGGTGGGACCGTGCGAGATATACCGTAAAAGTTTCAGACTTATAAAATCCGAAGAAGTCGAGCAGCTTAAATTGTTTTAAACCGGAAAGTGGTGGAGATGGCGGGAATCGAACCCGCGTCCAAAAAGGGGGAAAGTCGGGCGTCTACGTGCGTAGCTGTCTGTTTTAATGAGTGTTCAGGCTCCCAGCAGCAGGATCCCTCGCACTTTTTCGCAATTGATTTCGCTCCCCTCACCCTGCGAAAAGGTTCAGGTCGCTATTCCGCTGTTTGGCGCCCTTGCTACAGCCGCGGAAATACCGCAGAAGGACGGGCAGGCTTAAGCTGCCAATGCAAAATTATTATTTGCGTTTCTTGTTTTGCCGCTTTTTACGAGGCCAGCGGCGCCTCGGCATGCAGCCGGAAAATCCAGCCTCCCTGTCGAAACCAAGTCATCCCCACTTGTCAAAGAAGCGTTCCGAAAGAACGGCGGATATTATAGTCAAAACGCTGAAAATGTCAAGGGAAAATAATGTGGAGACGTCATATTATTGCGTCTCTAAGAGATGAATCAGAGATGCTTTCACATTTTTTTCCGACATTCTTGAAAGTTTTGCCTTAAATAGTATATTGCGGCGTTAAAAACCTGTTTTGGAGGAAAAAATGCTCAATAATTTCGACATTTCGAATGCAATGACGATCAAACTTGACCCTGTTCTTCCCGAATACCCTAAATTTGTCGAGGGTATCAGACGCGCTCCGAAAAGAGAGCTCACTTTAACGAAAAACGAGATCGAACTTTCTCTCAGAAACGCGCTCCGCTATGTTCCGGAAGAACTTCACGAGGCACTTGCTCCCGAATTTCTTGAAGAACTTCTCACCCGCGGCAGAATTTACGGCTACCGCTTCCGTCCTGAAGGGCATATCTGGGGCAAGCCGATAGACTCATACAAAGGAAACTGCATCGAAGGCAAGGCGTTTCAGGTCATGATAGACAACAACCTCGACTTCGCGACAGCGCTTTATCCTTATGAACTCGTAACTTACGGCGAAACGGGGCAGGTCTGCCAGAACTGGATGCAGTACCGCCTCATCAAAAAATATCTTGAAGTCATGACCGACGAACAGACGCTCGTTCTTCACAGCGGTCATCCGCTCGGCCTTTTCAAATCGCACAAAAGAGCTCCGCGCGTCATCACGACGAACGGACTTATGGTCGGTCTTTTCGACGATATGCAGAACTTCAACCGCGCCGCAGCGCTCGGTGTTGCGAACTACGGCCAGATGACTGCAGGCGGTTGGATGTACATCGGCCCGCAGGGGATCGTTCACGGCACATACAACACGATCCTTATCGCAGGAAGAATGAAGCTCGGCGTTCCGTGGGACGGCGACCTTCGCGGCAAACTCTTCGTTTCCAGCGGTCTCGGCGGCATGAGCGGCGCACAGCCGAAAGCAGTAGAGATCGCGAAAGGTGTCGGTATTTTCGCCGAAGTCGATGCTTCCAGGATCGAGACGAGACACTCGCAGGGCTGGGTATCTCTCGTTACCGACAGCGCTGAAGAGGCTTTCAAAAAAGCGTTCGAATACATCGAGAAAAAGGAACCGATCAGTATCGCATACCACGGCAATATCGTCGATCTGCTTGAATATGCGGACTCCAAAAACATCCACATCGACCTTCTCAGCGACCAGACGAGCTGCCACGCAGTCTACGAAGGCGGCTACTGCCCGGCTGGGATCACGTTCGAAGAGAGAACGGCGCTTCTTGCAAACGACAAACCGAAATTCCGCCAGCTTGTCGATGCGACCTTGAGAAGACACTTCGAAGTCATCAAAAAGCTCGTCGCGAAAGGAACATACTTCTTCGATTACGGCAACTCCTTCATGAGAGCTATCTTCGATGCAGGTGTCAAAGAAATTTCCAAAAACGGAAAAGACACCTTCGAAGGCTTCATCTGGCCGAGCTACGTCGAGGACATTCTCGGTCCCGAACTTTTCGATTACGGTTACGGCCCCTTCCGCTGGGTATGCCTCAGCGGCAAAGAGAGCGACCTTGCAAAGACCGATGAAGCTGCTGCCGAAGTCATCGCGCACTGCAGACCGGTCCTCCGTTATCAGGACAAGGACAACTACCACTGGGTAAAAGACGCGATGAAAAACAAACTCGTCGTCGGAACTCAGGCGAGGATCCTTTATCAGGATGCGGCAGGAAGAACGCAGATCGCGAAAAAATTCAACCAGCTGGTACGTGAAGGCGTTGTAGGTCCCATCATGCTCGGACGTGACCACCACGACACAGGCGGCACAGACAGCCCCTACCGCGAAACATCGAACATCAAGGACGGTTCCAACATCATGGCCGACATGGCGACCAACATTTTCGCCGGCAACTGCGCAAGAGGCATGAGCCTTGTAGCTCTCCACAACGGCGGCGGCGTAGGAATCGGCAAATCGATCAACGGCGGCTTCGGCATGGTCCTTGACGGCTCCGAAAGAGTTGACGCGATACTTGACATCGCATTTCCGTGGGACGTCATGGGCGGCGTTTCAAGAAGAGCGTGGGCAAGAAACGAACACTCGATCGAAACAGTCGTCGAATACAACAAAAACAACGACCACAACGATCACCTTACTCTTCCCTACATCGTTAGTGACGAACTCATCGCAAAAGTGATGAAAGCGGTCAAATAATGCGCGAACTTAAAGATCTTCTCGAATCGCTCTACACAAAACTCAACAAAAGAGGTCTCGTAGATCCTGATCCGCTGAAATTCCTGTATGATTATCCTGAGACTAAAGACCGCGAGATCATTGCACTTTTGGCTTCTTCCATAGCTTACGGCAGAGTCGCTCAGATACTCAAGTCGATCGACAGGATCCTCCTTCCGGTCGAGGGAAAGCCGTTCGATTTTGTCACTTCGCACTCTGAAAAGGATTTTCTCAAAATATACAAAGGTTTTGTCCACAGATTTACGACTGGCGAAGATCTCGCGAAACTTTTCTGCGGAATGAAGCACGTCCTCAGGGAATACGGGAATTTTGAAGACCTCTATCTCTGCGGAGTCGAAAAATTCGTTGACGAGATGAATCTTTCACAAAAATCGTATCTGATCCCTTCTCCTGCCGACGGTTCGGCTTGCAAGAGGCTCAACCTCTTTTTCCGCTGGATGGTGAGAAACGACGAGGTCGATCCCGGCGGCTGGACGAAGGCAGAAGCAGCCAAATTGGTAGTTCCGCTTGACACACACGCCTTCAAAGCGGCAAAGATCCTTGGTTTTACCGGAAAAAAGGCACCGAACTACAAAGCCGCGCTCGAAATAACGTCGCATTATGCCAAAATCGCACCGGAAGACCCTGTAAAATACGATTTCGCCCTCACCCGTTTCGGGATCAGAGACGACATGACTTTCGATGATTTCAGGCGCGAAGTCAGGGAGAAATTGGGCTGACGCCATAAATCTTGATTTAAAAATTTTAGAGAGAATAATTAGCCGCTTTTTAAGTTTATTGTCTTTTTGGAGGTTAAAATGCTGCGTACTCACACTTGCGGAGAGCTCAATCTCGACAATCTGGGAGAGCATGTCGTCATTTCGGGATGGCTTACTCAGAAAAGAGAGATGGGGCCGATGGTTTTCTTAATACTTTCAGACCGTTACGGGATGACTCAGGTTTTTGTCAGCGATCCTGAACTTGCGGAATCGGCAAAAAAACTGACGCTTGAATCGGTCGTTTCGGTAAGCGGAACGGTCATCGACCGCAAAGAGAACAGAACTGACAAATATTCTACCGGCGCGATCGAGGTCGAAGCTGAGAAGATCACGCTGATGAACCCGTCAAAGCCGCTTCCGTTCGATTTCAGAAAGGATGCAGCCGACACGATCAAGCTGAAATACCGCTACATTGACATACGCAAATCGAACATACAGAAAAACCTGATCTCGCGTTCCAAAGTGAGCGCGCTTATTCACGAATACTTCGATTCGCTCGATTTTGTCGAAGTCGAAACTCCTTTTCTTATCAAGAGCAGCCCGGGCGGCGCAAGAGATTTCCTTGTTCCGAGCAGGCTCTGGCCGGGATCTTTCTACGCTCTTCCGCAGTCGCCGCAGGTCTTCAAGCAGATCCTCATGGTCGCAGGAATGGACAGGTACTATCAGGTCGCGAAGTGCTTCAGGGACGAGGCTCTGCGTGCCGACAGACAGCCTGAATTCACCCAGATCGACTTCGAGATGAGCTTTGTCGAAGAGGAAGACGTCATGGGCGTCACAGAAGGTCTTCTCTGTAAGATCTTCAAGGCGGTCAAAGGGCTCGACATCAAGCGTCCTTTCAGAAAAATGTCGTTCAACGAGGCGATGGACAAATACGGAAGCGACAAGCCGGATCTCAGATTTGCGATGGAACTCAAGACTTTGGATGCAATTTTTGCAAATTCGGAATTCGCCGCTTTCAAAGGTGCCGCAAACGACCCGAAAATGGTCGTAAAAGGTGTCGTTCTCGAAGGTCACGCGACAGAACTTTCGAAAAACCAGATCAAAAAGATAGAAAAGGATGTTCAGGGCGACGGCGCGAAGGCTCTTGCATGGATAAAGAAGGAAAACGGAGTTCTCGATTCACCGCTTATGAAATTCTTCAACGATTCAGAAAAGGCGCAGCTTGCTGAAATCATTCCTGAAAACGGGATCATGTTCATCGTTGCAGATAAGATCGGAGTCGCTCTCACGGCACTCGGAAATTTGAGAAAAAGACTCGCTGCGGAATACAATCTTTACGACAAAAATTCCTACGAATTTGTATGGATCACCAATTTCCCGGCTTTCGAAGTTGACGAAGAGACGGGCGAATGGGTCGCAAAACACCACGCTTTCACCGATTTCGATTTCGAGGCGGCAAAACGCGGAGACGACCTCGGCACGATAAATTCACGTGCTTACGACATCGTCATCAACGGCTACGAAGCGGGCGGCGGCAGCATAAGGATCCACAACACCGACAAGCAGAAAGAGGTCTTCAAGTTCCTCGGCATCAGCGACGAAGAGGCAAAGGAGAATTTCGGATACTTGGTCGAAGCTCTCGAATTCGGCGCTCCGCCGCACGGCGGCCTGGCACTCGGCTTTGACAGGCTGATGATGCTCCTCAACAATACGGACGCGATCAGAGACGTCATCGCGTTTCCGAAGACTACGAGTGCGACATGCCTCATGACTGCTGCACCGGCACCCGTCACCGAAAAACAGCTCAAGGAACTCTGCATCAAAACTGAGAAATAGCCGAAAAACTTCAATAAAAATAACGCTATAGCTTTCGATGTGATTCCGTTTCAAAATTTATTTTCAAAATTTTTTTCTTCAATTTTGTCCCGAAAAGCCTAAAATGATTTGTTAATTTTCTTTCACATTGGAGGAGCTTATGAAGAAAAGATTTTTGATTTTCTCACTGATGTTTTTAGCTCTGATCATTGCTTCCTGCGGCGGTTCCGGCAAAGACAATTCGAACACCGGCGGTGATGACAACGGCACGGGTGACAACTCAAGTGACAACTCCGGTGATAATTCCGGAGACAATTCAGGTAGCGGCGGCAGCGGCGGAAATCCCGATTCAGTATGTGGCAACAGAATGCAGGAAGACGGCGAAGTCTGTGACGGCGGCGCGAAAGACTGCACTGAAATTGATTCCGGCTACACAGGCGGCTACGCGATCTGCAAGGCTGACTGCACAGGCTGGGACAAAAGCAGCTGCACAGGGACTCCGACGGAACCCGATGACGGTGACACCGATCCCGATGACGGCGGAGAAGCCGGAAACACAGACCCTGGATCTGACGATTCTTCAGCGGATGCGGACAACAGCGACCCGAGAGACGGTGCGGACAAGATCACTTATATCCACCTCAAAGGCACTTCGATAAGCGTTGACGGCAAAAATGTCGATGTTTCCGGCACAACGGCGACGATCACCGCTTCCGGTGTTTATGAAATCGACGGCACTTTGAGTGACGGACAGATCCTTGTCGATGTCGATAAAGACAAAGATGACGGAATGGTCCACGTTGTGTTCAACGGAATGAATGTCACAAATTCGAAAAACTCTCCTTTCGCGGTAATGGGTGCGAAAGATGTCAGGATCTTCATCGTAAAAGATACGCAGAATTCCCTGACAGACGCGGCAAACTATGTTTTTACTGACGGTGCTGACGAACCTAATGCAGCGCTTTACAGCAAATCAGATCTTAAGATTGCAGGTTACGGAACTCTGACGGTAAAAGGCAGCTACAACGACGGTATATCTTCGAAAGATGACCTTGATATCGACGGCGGAACGATCGTCGTCAACGCTAAGGACGATGGTATCCGCGGCAAGGATTCGGTCGTTATCCGCGGCGGAAACATCACGGTAACTTCCGGCGGAGACGGTATAAAATCGGACAACACCGAGGCTTTGACGCTTTCAAGCAACGAAGATGATCCTTATGAAAATATCAGAGGCTACATCAAAGTAAAAGGAGGTTCTCTCACGGTAACTTCGACAGGCGGCGACGGGATCCACGCGATCTCATACATCGAGATCAAAAACGGGATCATCGACATTCAGTCGGGCGGCGGCAGCATCATCGAAGCGACATCCGGCAGTTCAGGCGGCTGGGGAGGCGGCGGCGGTCCCAACGGCGGTGCACAGCAGTACAGCGGCACTGATTCGCTCAAAGGGATCAAGGCAAGTATTCCGAGCACGGTTACAGACTATGAAAACATCAACATGAACATGGTCTACATCAAGATTTCCGGCGGAACTGTCAAGGTCAACGCGAGGGATGACGCGCTCCACAGCGGCGGCAACGTTGAGATAAAAGGCGGTCAGATCGAGGCCGCTTCGGATGACGACGGCATTCATGCTGACAACGAGCTCTATATCATCAACGGAACTGTCAATGTCACGAACTCTTTCGAAGGGCTTGAGGCGTGGTATCTCACTGTCACAGGCGGAGTAACTTCTGTCTTCGGCAGAGACGACGGCTGGAATGCGGCGGGCGGTTCTGACAGCTCTGCTTCTTCAGGCGGTCCCGGTGACTGGGGCGGCGGACACGGCGGTCCCGGCGGCGGCAGTTCGAGCACAGGTTATCTCACGATTTCAGGCGGGATCCACTATGTAAAGACCGGTTCAGGCGATGTCGACGGCATCGACAGCAACGGCACTCTCACGATCTCTGATCCGGCTGTGATCGTTGTCGAATGTCCTATCAGCGGCGGCATGGGCGGTTCCTACGACGCGGACGGCACTACGACACTCACAGGGACCAAAATGCTCGGCTTCAGCACTTCACGTTCCGAGCGAGCAACGAATTACAATGTAAGTTTCAACACGAATAACTACTACGGAACGCAGAATGTCGCGTTCAAGCCCACGATCTCCGGCAACTACATGCAGTCGATCCAAGGTCAGCAGCCTTCACAGATAGGCGATGTTTCGGGCTACACTGCGCAGACTATGCCGAACGGCGTCGTGATCTACTACAAATAAAGGGTCAAATTGAAAAAAACTCTCTCTTTTTTCTTGTTTTTTCTTCTCTTCAGTCCACTCTTCGCAGAAACGGTGCAGAAATACGACGAAAAAAGTTTTGACGCTCTTTTTAAGGCCGTTTCAAAGCATTATTCCAGAGAAGAACTGCGGAAAATCGTTGAAAGATCGCTTGAAAGCGACGAGCTCACCGAAAAAAATCTCGCTTTCATCTATTCACCGCTTTCGATAAAAAAGCAGGCTGCCGACCACACGAGTTATATCGACAAACTGATAAACGGCGAAACGGTGAAGGAGGGTGTCGCTTTTTTTGAAAAATACAAACCGCTTTTCTGCAAAATTTATGATGAGACCAAGGTCGAACCTGGCGATATCATCGGTATACTCAACTGGGAGAGCAGGCTCGGGCTTGTCACCGGAGAGCAGAAGATAATCAAAATTTTTGCGGCTCAGTATTTTTTTGGTGAAGCACGGAACAATGACCTTATAAAAAGCGGGGAATACGAGAAGGAGGGGGCGATGAGCATCGAAGCTGGCAAAAAGCGTGCGGAGAGGCTCAAAAAAAACGCTTTTTCCAATTTCAAGGCGCTCCTCATCCAGGCGAAAGAGAAAAATTTCGATCCGCTTGATATCAAGGGTTCATGGGCCGGTGCGATAGGTTTCCCGCAGTTCATGCCGGCATCGATGAAATTCGCCAAAGACGGAAACGGAGACGGAAAGATCGACCTTTTCGTCATGGAAGACGCGATCGCATCGGTAGCGAACTATCTGAAGCTGCACGGTTATTCGGAAAAAGGGAGCGTCGCCGCGTTCAAAGCCTACAACAACGACAAAATCTATGCCGAAGGGGTGAAAAAATACTCCGATTCGGTCAAAAATGCAGGTGTCGCGCCTGCTTCGTGCTCAAAAGCAGCTCCTGACGCAGAGCATAAAGCCGCAAATTGACTTTTTCCTTTTGAAAATTAAAATCTTCCGGTTTTTTTGTGAGGAGTTAAAAAATGGAAGGCTCTCTTAAATCGCTTTGCTTTGATAAACTTCTGATTTTGTTGGCTTTTATCACTTTGCTGGTTCAGGTGTCGCTTTTTGCCGCAGAGGGTGAAAATCCGACAGTCGATGTCACTTTCAAAAAATCGGGAAAAAGTGTCGTGTACACGATAACCTACGGAAAAAACACGAAATTCAACGACAACGAGGCTGCTCCATACAAATTTCTCTTTCTTGACTCCGGAAAAAAGGAACTCGGAAAGATCGAGCGCTCTTTTTTTGCGAAAAACAAAGAGGGAAAAGCTGAATACACCTCGGATTTCGGCGAATCATCGGTGAAAATTGTGCTTCCTGTCTGCCTTTACAACGAAAAGACGGGACTCGCCGAAAAGTGTACGGTCAAAAATTTAAAACTTGAAATAAAATAAGGGAGGAAAAGATGGGTTTAATCAAAAACATCGGAAATGCAGTAAAAAACGAAGTCAGAGACTATCTTTTGAAGATCGTCGAAGCTGAAAAAGAGGCGCCGAAACAGCCTGAAGCCGAAAATGTGCAGAAACCGGCTGAAACAAAGGTCGAGCAGCAGCCTAAAGTCCCGGAAACTCCTGTAGTAAAAGAGGAAAAAGTCCAGCCTGAGCCTGCCAAAGAAGCCGAAAAGGCTGAAGAAGTCCGCGAAAGACCGCGCAGAAAAGAGATCTATCCGATAGCGAACAACCTTGAATTTGTCAGAGTTTCATACAAGAAGAACCAAGAGGGCGTCATGATCCCGAAAGATCTGGCGGAACTTATAAAAATGCTCCCGCTTGAGGAGTATGCGTGCTTTGTGAAACTTTACTGCTTTGCACTTGAGCAGAGAAAGAATTACGGCTACTGGGGCGGCACTCTGAAACGCAGGATCGGGCTCGACTACATGACGACATCAGAATTTGAGGAGCTTGGCAGCAATCTTGCGGCTTACGGACTCATGCTTATCGAACAGCTTACCGAGACTCAGAAGACTTTCGTCCTCTATGTTCCGTTCGACGAAGAGACGATGGTAAAGCTCAGCACGGCTAAACCGGCAGCGAAACAGCCCGAAAGGCCGGCTAAAAAGCAGCCTGCAAGACCTGCTCCGAAGCAGCAGGCAAAGGCTGAACCGAAGAAGGAGCCCGAGGAAGAGACTCAGCGCGAGGAGGATATCCCGGGAAAGCATGTCGAAGGGATGGAAAACGACGAGATGTACAAATCCTACAAAACTTTCGTAAGTCTCGAGATCGACAAGGCTAAGATGCGCGTCGGAAGGGCCAATTTCGACAAGATATACATGGAAGCGGTCAAATACATCGACAAAAAATACGGTTTCAAAGTTCTTTCCGATTCCGATAAGTTCAAGGAATATCTGACGAATTATTACATTTCGGCGTTTGATATCCCGACTTTCGAAAACTGGAAGAAATCGAAGGGCTAAGCGGGGGCGAAGATGCTTCAAGATATTAAGATCCTTATGAAATCGCTCAGCGACATCGACGTTCGGATCATGCTGTGCAAAAGTGCCTTCGAATGGGAACTGCTGGCGAAAAAATACAACGCTCTGCGTGATGAGATCGAGGCTTTCTGTACTTCCGGTCTTCCGGAAGATGTCAGTGCGGCTCTTGAAAAGACAAGAGCTTATCTGGTAGAAAAAAAAGGCGAGCTTCCGCCGCTTGATTTGTCTGATTTTTTCAAATAAATTCAAATAATTAGCATCTTATTCCAAAAAAAATCATTTTTTATTTGACTTCAAAACGATTCTGGCTATATTACCTGCCGCTGATGGGCGCTTAGCTCAGCTGGGAGAGCATCGGCCTTACAAGCCGGTGGTCGCAGGTTCGAACCCTGCAGCGCCTACCATTCTTTCACAATCGAGACGCGGTCGTAGTTAAGTCGGTTATAACGCCGGCCTGTCACGCCGGAGGCCACGGGTTCGAGTCCCGTCGACCGCGCCATCTTTTTTCTTCCCCCAACAGTTTTTGTCGTTTTCATCGATTGGAATCGTTCTATTCGATTAAGTTCGACGCGCCGAAATCAGGATCGTTATCCCGTTATTTCGTTATAACGTTATACCGACGGCGCGAATCGATAAGAACGATAATACCGATAATACCGACACAGGGCAGTTTTTTACCTCAATTTGCTTTTCTGTGGTTTTTCTTTAAAATCTTATGTTTTCTTTGTCATGGAGGAGCCAATGCGTAGGGTGTTTGAATTTTTGATTATTTTTTCGATTCTGGGTTTTGTTGCCTGTTCGTCGTCAAAATCCAGGAACGATTCGGACACTGTTCCTGACGCCGACATTGACTCGGATGAAACCTCTGCCGTGACAGACGATGAAAATGCCGTTCCGGATGAAGGAACCGATTCAGAAGATGCGGATAGCGATGAGATCGAGCCGGATGATGTCGAAAAAACCGATGCCGATGTTGAAGTGGAAGAACTCTACGTCGATAATTTCTCCATGACTCAGGAATGTTCAGGGATAAAACGTCTGACCAAAGAGACAGTCGAGGTGACTAATTCCTACGGTACCTACACATATCAGATAGACCGCTACTACGATAAACAGTGCCGCATTAAATTCGAGAGCAAATACTACCCTGAAAATCCGGCAAGCGTAACGAAAAACCGTTCCTATGAATACGATAAGAACGGTAACGTCAAATGGAGCTGCCCCAGAAAACCGGACGGCGAGCTCAAAGGTGACTGCCAGAGATTTTCTTACGAATTAAACGATGACGGAGACGTCAAAAAAATGTGTATCGGAAAATCGGCCGAGGGAAAAGAAACCGGATGCGTGCGCTATACTTACGACAATTTGGGGAGAGTCAAGCAGAAGATAAGAAGGAGTGCGATCGATGTGGCGTTTCCGTTCTTCCGTGATTTTTCCGATGAAAACGCGGAATATTTTTCCAACGATTTCGCTGTTTCGGAGAGCGTGTCGCCAGAGGGGAAGCCTCTTTCGGAAGAGCTCGATATACAGGAAAAGATCGAATATTTCTATGACGACAACGGAAAAGTGTCAAAATGGGAACGCTCGTTTATCAGTAAAGAGTTCGATGAAAACGGCAACAGTGTCGCAGTCTATGGCAAAGGCGTTATTCCCGATTATTTCGCACCGATGGACATGACATCGAAAGAGAGAGTGAAATACGATTATTCCGACGGGCTTCCGGTCAAAAGCTACCACGACCGGTACGCGTTTTTCATGGATTTCGACTCGACCAGATGGTACTGGCACAACATAGAATACGAAAAAGAGTATTCCTACGATGAAAAAATGCGTCCGGTGAGGATAAAAACGACGACCGATTCAAAAAACGCAGTGCGTCTGGATGATGAGTGGGAGTATTATTCTGACGGTTCTCTGAAACGGAAACGCGAGAGTTCAGAGGAGTCGAGCGCCAGTAACACAGGACCGTATTACGTGTCTGTGGAAAGGATTTACGATAAAAAAGGGTGCGAAACCGAATACAGACAACTCTCGACTACCGGCGAGGCTGAAGAAATAACAGAAAAAACCTATTACGACAACAGCTGCGAAATAAAGCATGAAGCTGTCTGCGATCCGAATGCCGGCACGGGTAACAGCTGTTACAAAAATTTTAACTATACCTACGAACACGATGAACTCGGCCGTGTGACCAGGATGAGCCGTGAACACGAGGAAGCGGAGTCCGTTCCCTACTTTGACGATGATTTTTTCGGTGAACCTATGTGGAAAGATGTGCTGATAATAGAAGAGACTTACTACAAATATACTCCGACGGGAAAGCTGGCGGAAATGAGACAATATGAGAAATCCAGGGATTTTGACGACCCTGAAGCGCTTGTAACAACTTCACAGAAGAAAATAGAAATTTATTCCTATGATGATAATGACAGGCTTGTCGAAACGCGTTCGGGTTCCAGCTGGAACAATGAAGCCCCCGATGCAAGCTCCATGAAAGTCAGCTATTCGGCGGAATACGATTCAAAAGGGAGATTGGTAAGAAAAAACAATTCTTTTTACGAATATTACGGTGACACAAACGTGGTAAAGAAAATCTGGAACAAACACACCAACAAAGCGGCGACTTACGAATACGACGAAAACGGAAACCTTGTGCATGAAAAACTCAACGGAAACTACAGTATGGATTTTGAGTACGATGAGGATGGCGAGCTGGTTTCCGCCACAAAAGAGTATGCCGGGGAGAGCACGAAGGAAGTAAGGACATATTTCTACGAAACATTCTGAGATCGACAGGCTTCATCTAATTTTCTTGATTTAACTCCTTTAAAATGCAACTATGCGCCGATTTTTGATTGTTGTTTTTATTTTTAGGAGAGAAAAATGTTCAGAAGTTTTGATGAAATGATCGATTTTGTTAAGAAAATGGAAAAGAAGCAGGTCGTTGCAGTTGTCGGTGCCGACAAACCGGTAGCAGTCGAAGCGGCAATAGACATGGTCACCGAAAATCTGGCAATTCCTGTCCTTTTCGGAAACGCAGAAAAGATAAATCACCTCATCGAAGGGACTGTTCTTGAAGGGAAAGTCGAGATCGTTCCGTGTGCAGACAACGTTGAAAGCTGCTCGAGAGCTGCCGATTACGCTGCTGACGGCAGAGTCAATATCCTTCTCAAAGGAAGCGTCGAGACCGCACAGATAATGAAAGCCGTTTTCAGAAAGGAAAACGGGCTCAAGGCGGCTGCAGTCGTCAGCGACATCCTCATTTACGAAGATCCGCTTTCAAAAGGCGAGGGCAAGCGTCTCGTCGGCCTTATGGACGGCGGCATAATCCCGCTTCCGACTCTTGAGCAGAAGATCGAGATGACCCGCGGCGCAGTCCAGGTTTTCCACAAGCTCGGCTTTGAAAAACCGAAAGTCGCATACATTTCGGCGATCGAAACTGTTTCCCCGAAGATCCAGTCGACTGTTGACGCGGCGGAGATCCAAAGAATGAAGGCTGAAGGCGGGCTCGACGACATCGACGCATACCTCGAAGGTCCGTATGCGATCGACAACGTGATTTCGGAATACGCTGCAAAGGTCAAAGGGATCAATTCCGTCATGGCGGGATGCGCCGACATCCTCATTTTCCCGAACATCGAAAGCGGAAACGTTCTCGGCAAGCTCGTCCACTACTGGGGCGGCGCTCAGACAGGGCATGTCATCGTCGGAGCTAAAGTTCCCGTTCTTCTGAGTTCGCGTGCCGACGATGCAAGGGCGAAGATCAATTCGCTCGTTCTCGGTATCACCGTAAACGCTCACAGTTAGGCCATGACAGCGCAGCACGAAGTAAAATATCCTGTCCTGATCCATTTGAAAGTGGTCATGCATTCAAAAGAGGAAGCCGGCAGAAATGTCGCGGATCTGATGGATATCCTTGCAAAAACAGAGATCCCGCTCAGAGGAAAGGTGACCGAAAACAAAAGTTCCGCCGGAAAATACACATCCTACACCGTTCCGGTCTATGTCGAAAACAAAGAGAAGATGCACGCTCTTTACGAGGCTTTGAAAGCTCATCCCGACGTAAAATTCGCAATTTAATATGGAGAGAAAAATGACAAAAACAGAAGTCGCAATCGTTGTAAATCCAGGTTCAACTTCAACAAAATTCGCCGTTTTCAGCCGCGAAGGCTCGCTTTACGAGGAAACTGTGAGACATCCGCAGGAAGAGCTCGCAAAGTTCAAACTCGTTTCGGAGCAGTTCGATTTCAGGTATTCGATGATAAAAAAAGCAGTTGACAAAGTCGTCGCCGAAAAAGGCTTTCAGGTCGTTGCATCTGTCGGCAGAGGCGGCCCTGTAAAACCGCTCGAAGGCGGCACATACCTTGTCAATCAGGCGCTTCTGGATGACCTCAACAGCTGCAGATTCGCAAACCACGCTTCGAATCTCGGCGGAATAATCGCAGACAGACTTGCGAAGGATTTCGGCCTCAAGGAGAGCTACATCGTTGACCCGGTAACGACCGACAACATGTGGGACAAGGCGCGTCTCAGCGGACTTCCGGGGATCACGAGGATCTGCCGCGTCCACGCACTCAACATCAAGGCCGTAGCAAGAAAGATCGCCGAAAAGCAGGGAAAGGATTTCTACAAAGCGAACTATGTCGTAGCTCATTTGGGCGGAGGAATCTCGATCGCGGCACTCGAAGGGGGCAAAGTGGTGGACGTAAACGACGGACTTCTCGGAATGGGACCTTTCAGCATGAACAGGGCTGGCGCGATGCCGCTCATCGGAATAATCAACATGTGCTATTCGATGCCGAAAGAGGAAGTCATCCGCATTTTTTCGCGTGAAAGCGGTTTCAAGGCATACATCGGGACTGAAGACTTCCGCGACATCGAAGACCGCGTCAAAGCAGGCGACCCCGAAACTCTCAAAGTTTTCGATGCTTTTGAATATCAGGTCGCGAAAGAGATAGGTGCCTATGCCGCGGCTCTGAAAGGAAAGGTCGACGGCATCATCGTCACCGGCGGATGCGCGTACTTCAAGAAATTCGTCGAAGACCTCAAGGAATACACCGGCTGGATGGCTGAATTCTTCGTCTATCCGGGCGAAGACGAGCTTGCAGCGCTTGCTGAAGGCGCTTTCAGAGTCGTCGACGGAAAGGAAAAGGCAAAAAATTATTAGCAGCAGCATTTCTTGCCGATATATCAATATTTCGAAATCTCGACGGCGGCGTGGCGGCGTTGACAAAAAAATCATTGACACTATAATCCCTTGTTTATTGTTTTGAGGTGTTTTTATGTCGGGGATCGGTCTCGTTTCAAATCCATATTCAAAAAAGAACAGAAAGCATCCTGACAGGCTGCAGAAACTGATCGAGTGCGCTCCCGACAAAGATCTTGTCAGACTGCCGGATTCATTCGAGAAAATGGACGCGGCGATGGAGCATTTCAAGCAGAAGAAAGTCGATGTCATTGCGATAAACGGCGGCGACGGAACGGTCCATGTCGCTCTCACTTCGATGATGAAGATCTATGGCGGCGAAAAACTGCCGAAGATCGCGATCCTCAAAGGCGGGACGATGAACATGACCGCCACGAACCTCAAGCTCAGAGGCAACACAGTTTCGATCTTCAAGCGCGTCGTCAGGGCTTACAAAGAGAGGGAGCTCAACTGCCGTCAGATCTCGCTTCTTAAAGTGAACGAGCGTTACGGATTCATTTTCGGAAGCGGCGCAGTCTGCACTTTCATGGATCTTTACCACAGAAGCAGCAATCCGTCTCCGCTTGTCGCGGCGAAATCGGTGCTGGCGATGGCCGGTTCGATGCTCGTCCACGGGAAACTTGCTGCGGAGTTCTTCAAACCGACGTGGCAGGAGCTCAATGCCGACGGTTTTTCGTTCGGCAGGGCGCCTTATCTCGCTTTTCTCATCACGACGCTTCCGTCGGTAGGTCTCGGGATGGATCTCACTTTCAGAGCTAAGGTCGATCCGAAAAAAGCCCAGATGCTGGCTTTCCGCGACAAGGCGAGGATCGTGCCTCAGGTCGCACGCGTCTGGCTCGGCCGCTCGGTTCCGCCTGATGTCGTTGATGACACGGTGGGGAGTCGCTTCTTTATAAACGGAGAAAAATCGTTCAGATATACTTTGGACGGCGATATGTATTCGTCGTCGGGCAAACTCGTAGTCGAAACAGGGCCTTTGCTGGATTTAGTTACGGAGTGAAAAATGCATTATAAGAGTGCTGCAAAAACGCATCCCGGTATGAAAAGGGAACTCAACGAAGACAGCTATGTCATTCTTGAAAAAGAAGGGGTTTTTGTCGTCGCCGACGGAATGGGCGGTCACAATGCCGGTGAAGTCGCGTCAAAGATAGCTATCGACACGATAGCCGAATTTTTCCACGCTTCCGAAGAAGATGACGACATGACGTGGCCTTACAAGCTCGATCCGACGCTCGCGCTTGACGCGAACAAGCTCATGGTAGGGATAAAGTTCGCCAACAAGCGGATCTTCAAGCAGTCCTCCGAGGACGCGGCATGCAGCGGAATGGGAACGACAGTCGTTTCTATAATAGCTCCTGACGGCGGCGACGATCTGTATGTCGCGCATGTCGGTGACAGCCGCTGCTACTGCTTCTACGATGGCGAGCTTATGCAGGTCTCGGAAGACCACTCGCTTGTCAACGAATACATCAAGGCGGGGCAGATCACAAAAGAACAGGCAAAGACTTTCCCGCACAAAAACGTCATCATGCGAGCCCTCGGAATGAAGGACAATGTCCTGGTCGACATCCAGAAACGCTCGGCACGGGCAGGCGAGATCTATCTCCTCTGCTCCGACGGACTTTCGGACATGGTGCCGGACAAAGACATGGAAGCCGTCCTTGCAAGCGGGATCCCGTTAAACGAAATGACGAAGCAGCTCGTCGATATGGCGAACGCCAACGGCGGAAAGGACAATATAACGGTAATCTTGGTCAAAGTTGAACCTTAATAATGGAGATTTTTATGAAAAAATTTATGGCCTCAGTCGCAGTTGTATGTGCGATGCTGTTCTTTGTTTCATGCGGCGGTTCTTCCGGATCAGGTGAGAAGGAAACCGGTGATACAGATGAACATCCCGATTCAGAAGTGACAGACGAAGAAACCGCAGATTCCGAAATCACCGACGCTGATCCTGCAGACTCAGAGCCGCAGGTCCCGGCTGATCCTGAAGATCTTCAATATCCCGAAGTTACTACGAAATCGAATGAGATCGGCGATATTGCCCAGAACATCACCATCTATGACGATCTTGATGTCAAGCACAAACTTGCGGAATGGTATAAAACCAACAATCCGGAAAGCAAGCTGATCTGGCTCATTTTCACGACTTACGACTGCCCGCCGTGTCAGATCCTTAAAGAAGACCTTCTTGAGATCAACAAGCCGGAATACCGCGAGCAGGGACTTAAGATCCTCCTTGTTTTCAACGGTCTGCTTGACGGTCCTCAGCCTGAGCTCGAACCTGAAAAACTATCGAATTATAAATACCTTTTCCTTTCGGAATATCCGGATACCGCAAAATTTGAACTGTACGGATATCTTAGAAAGGAAGAACAGAAAGTGCTCCGCAAATTCTTCAGCAGTCCTATGGGCGGCGCATATCCGACATGGATGTTCATCGATGCTTCGACGATGGAGCTCGTAGAATACGGCGAAGGTTGGGGCGAAAATATGGTGAAAGGCACCTGTGACGAGATCGAACTGCTTCTTGAAGAGCTTTAAGCCATGAGAAGTATCGTTGTTTTTATATTTGCGGCGCTGTTCCTTGTTTCATGCGGGAGCGCGTCATCAAAGCCGGAAGAGCCTGCTGCACAGACCGGAGTGCAGGGGAACGGCGGTTTTTCGATAACTCTTGAAAAGGTGGACGGCGGGACTTTCTCGTTCGAAGAGATCCGCGGAAAAAAGCATCTTGTCGCGGCCTTCTGGGCTACTTGGTGCGAGCCTTGCAAGCAGGAACTCAAAAAACTTGCAGAGATCTATCCCGAGTTTTCGGCTTCGGTCGAATTTGTCGGGATCTCGACCGACACAGAGGAGATGATCGACAAAGTCAACGAATTTGCGGCTGAAGCGGCTCTCCCGTTTCCGATACTTGTCGATCCGAGCGGAAACACCGTAAGTTCGATCATTCCGGGCGGCGATTCGGTCCCGTATATGATGGTCATTGACAAAAACGGGACTGTTGTTTCGCGCCACAGCGGATACACTCCAGGCGATGAAGAGGCTTTGAAACGCGAGCTTTCTGAGCTTGTGACCCGCTGATTTTAATGGTTTTTTTTGTGCAGACGGAGAATTTGCGCATGGAACACCGAAAAAACTTGAATTTAAATGTTCTTTTACTACTCTCTTTTCGATTTTTTTGATTGTTTTGCAATAGTTTGACTTTTTAGGAGGATTTGATGTTCAAGAAAATGTTTACACTGCTTATCGCAGTTCTTTTTGTCGTCCCGTTCGTAGCGGCGGCAGACGATTTCGATGATGACTTCGGCGGAGATTTTGAGGAAGACGGCGAAGAGGCTGAAGTCGAGGAAGGGGAAGAGGAAGAAGAGGAAGCTCCGGCAAAGAAGAAAAAATCTCAGGAGCAGTCCGAAAGCGAAGCTGCCATGAAAGATCTCATGGGCGATCCTGAAGAGGACGAGAAACCTTCCAAAAAAGAAGATAGGGAAGAGTCCGAGGAAGCCGAAGTCGAAGAAGCCGCAGCTCCGGTAAAAGAAGATAAGGCCGATGCAGGCAAATCTTTCAAAGGTATCAAACCGATCCTTCTTGTAAAAGGCGGATTTACGGTCTTCGGTTCTTATAAAAGATGGAACGGTCAGGGAACGAAACCTTCAAGTCTGAGCACGATGTTCGGAAGTCTTGACGAAGGTATCATCGGTCTTGAATATCAGGGCAAACATGTCATCGCAAAGGGAACGCTCAATGTCAGAACCAACTATGCGTTCATCGAAAACGGCGCAAACCCGCTTGCGAAAGTAAACCATCATTCGGTCCAGAACGGTGCTGCAAACGCTCTTTATGAAGTTTACGGCGGCGTTAAATTCTTCGATGTTTTCATCAAAGCAGGTAAACTGATCCCCGAATACGGTCTTGTCGACACCTGGCAGAACCTCGGAATGGGCTTCACGACTCCGTTCCTCACCAGAAGCCTTGCAGTAGTCGAAGGTTTCCTTCCTGAGACAGATGCAGGTCTTGCTCTCGGTTACAACGGCATAATCAAAAAGGATCACAATCTTTTCATCGGTCTTTCTCTCGGAACAGGCGCAAATGCAAGCGAATTCTGGGATTCAGACAAGACTATGGGTCTTTACGGAAGGATCGGATACGGCTTCAAAGACTATGTTAAAGCCGCTTTCGCATTCCAGTACAGAAACGATTACTATGTAAGAAAACTTGACCATATCGGTATAGGTGTCCACCTCAATGTTTCGGCATACGGCTTCGAAATGCCGATCACTTTCGACTACAACATGATGAAGATGATAAGGGGAACATCGAGAAAGAACACCACTTCGATGCTTCTTTCGCTCACTCCCGGTTACGCATATCACTTCAACCACGAGTGGATCGACAAAGTCGGGATCGCTTTCAGATATGACCTCGTTCAGGGCGTATACCTTGACGGCAACGGCGGTTACCTTGACTACACCAACTTCAGGAGCAACTCGATGATCATGAGGATCGGTATCACTGCGAACTTCTTCACAAAAGAGCTCGCAGGTATCCGCGGTATGGCGGGTCTTACTTTCCTTATGCAGCCGCAGAGCAAGGTTGATAAAAAGGATATCAACGGCGACGGTAAAACGAAAGATTACGGTTTTACGACCATCGTTCTTCAGGCTGGTGCAGAGTTCTAAGATTTAGGGGACGCAAGTCCCCGTTTTTTTTATTTTTTACTTTTCCGCTAAGGAAAGATTGGAGGATTTCATGAGAAAATCGGTTGTTATTATGATGGTTCTTGCGATGTTTTTTGCTTTTACGGCAGTTTCATGCGGCGAGAAAAAAACTGTTGATGAAAGAGCTTCCGTTAAAGAACTTGTCGAAAAAGGCGAATATCAGCAGGCAAAGGCGAAACTCGTCACTTTGAGAGGACAGTATCCTAACGATCAGGAACTTACCGAACTCAACAAACAGGTCGATGAGAAGATCGCTGAAAGTTTTTATCAGAAATATTGGGATGAGGCTGAGCAGAAAGGCGACCACAAAGCCTGGATCGAAGCTATGATCAGGATCAAAAAGGTCGAGAACATCAACAAAGAGATGGTAAACGGATGGATCAAGAGAGCGGCTGAAAAATGTGTCGACACAGGTGCTAAAAACCTCAACGACGGAATGCTCCTTGCACTTCTCGATCAGCTCGTTCAGCGTTATCAGGTCATAACGATGAATGACAGGCTTATGTACATCACGATGTTCGTCAAGGAAGGAAGATTCCCGCTCAAAGAGTGGAAAGACACTTTCATCACGAAGTATCCGGAACTTATGGACGAAGATACCGAAGAGTTCCTTGGATGGCCGAGACCGGAAAAACCGGCAAAGAAGTAATCCGATCTGATTTTTTCTCAGATTTTCTGTAATTTTTTTTCAATATCAGGAATTTTTTTCAGCAGTTGTCTGTTTATATGCTGCAGTTTGTGCAATAAAGATGGATAAAGAAATATAAAAAAATATAAAAATATATGCATTTATCTCTTTTCTTATTCATTTTTATGTTTATAATCCCATGTTTTGTGTTTTTTGCGGATTTTTAAAATGTACAGATATTTGTTTGGCGTCCTGCTTCTCGGAATAGTCGTTCTTGTTCATGAGTTCGGTCACTTTATCGTGGCGCGTCTTTGCGGCGTGAGGGTCGATGTCTTTTCGATCGGCTTCGGCAAGCCGCTTTTAAAGAAAAAATCGGGCGATACCGAATACAGGATCTCGATGATCCCGCTCGGCGGTTATGTGAAAATGCTCGGTGAGACGACTTCTGAGGAAAATGAAGTCGAGGAAAAAGATCTGCCGCTTGCTTTCAGCAGCAAAAAATGGTGGCAGAAAGTGCTGATCGTATGCGCGGGTCCGGTCTTCAACCTCGTTTTCGCATTTCTTGTCCTCATGCTCGTTTCTTTCTTCATGTTCGATGGCGTCGCTTCAGTCCTTGAGTTCGTCTCTCCCGACGGAGCGGCTTACGCAGCCGGGATTTCCGACGGCGACAGGATAACGAAGATAAACGGTGAAGATGTGGCTGTCTGGGACGATATCCCTTCGATCCTTGCTCCGGCAGTGGATTCGGGAAAATGCGGGAATGTAGTCGTTGAAGTCGAAAAGGCTTTTACGAAAGAGGTGAAAAAATACGATGTCGCTCCGAAGACCGGGACTGTTACCGATCCTTTCGGTGACGAGCAGGTGCGCTGCGAACTCGGTGTCGTTCGTGCTCCGCGCGAGCCGAAAATATTTCTGCTCAAAGATTTCCCCGGGCTTGAAAGCGGAGATGTCGTTCTTTCTGTCGACGGAGAAAAGATCGGGAGATATTATGAACTCACGGAAAAGATCAAAAGACCTTTCAGCAGAATGACTGTTCTGCGCGACGGGAAAGAGGTCGAGACCGTGTTTCCGCAGGATATGACGGAAAAGCCCGATATCGCTTACGGAGGACTCGTTATCGCCTCTGTTGAAAAAGAAAGCTATTCCGAAAAGGTCGGGGTGAGAAAAGGTGACTTCATAACTGCTGTCAACGGTGCTGAAGTGACTGCCCCTTTTCAGTTCTATTCGATTATGGGCAGACTCAGGGAAGGCGACAGCGTGAAGATCTCGCTCGTCAGGGACAAAGAGCCGCTTGATATCGAATTTACTGCTTCTTTTGACGAGAAGGAAAACGATATGACGGGGATGCGTGACAAAAGGATGAACTGGGGTGCGAAATTTGACTACGATCCTCTGATCCCTGAAGTTTACGCAAGACGGAACGGTCTTCTGACTTTCCCTTTCAGGTATGCCGCAAAAGAGTTTACGGGTGCGATAACTATGACTTTCAAAGGTCTGGCCTATATGATAAGCGGAAAGATCTCGACAAAAGGGCTGGGCGGGCCGATAATGATTTTCGACATTTCGAAACGTGCAGCCGATGCCGGAGTGCGTTATTTCCTGGCGATTATGGCGATGATAAGCATAAATCTCGGGCTTATAAACCTGTTCCCGATTCCGGTTCTTGACGGCGGATACGTTGTTATGTACGGGCTTGAAGGGATTTTCAGGCGGACTATCCCGCAGAAAATAAAGGAAAAGGCGCTGATGGTAGGGCTCTTTCTGCTCTGCGCGCTTATGGTTTTTGCGATATTCAACGATTTCGCGAGATACATACCGATGTTTTTGAATCGTAACTGATGTTTGAATTTTAATTTATACGGAGGCTTTGATGGTCATCAATCTTAATTTCGCGGCAAATTCGCTCACGTCCGGTCTTAATATTGCCGAAACGATGAAAAACTCTTCGCTGCTTGTAAATATCATGCTTCTGGTCCTTATTCTGGCAAGCGTGATCTCGCTGGCGATAATCGTCACGAAGTTCATTCAGTACAGGCTCGCTACGATAGAAACGGCAAAATTCGTCGATATTTTCTGGAAAAACAAAGACCTCCAGGATGTCTCCGCAAAAACTGCGACTTTGGTGAAATCTCCGATCGCATCGGTATTTGCGGCGGGTTACGCCGAGTTTAAAGAGACGAAGGAAAGCTGGGAAGACAAAGGTATTGTTCTTATCGGCGGGAAGGTCGACGAGCTTGCGGCAAACGTCGACAGGGCGATGAGACGCGAAACCCACGTAAGGATTCAGCTTCTCGAAAACGGACTTTCGTTTCTGGCAACTACTGCAACGGCATCTCCGTTTATCGGTCTTTTCGGAACGGTTTACGGCATTATGAACGCATTTCAGGAAATAGGAAAAACGGGCAGCGCGACGCTCGGTTCGATCGCACCGCATCTTTCCGACGCGCTTGTAACGACTGCGTTCGGACTTATCGCCGCGATTCCGGCATCGGTCGCTTTCAACTACTTCAACGCACGTCTTCAGAAATTCGAGAATGAAGCGATGAATATTTCAGCCGATTTCCTTAATCAGATCAAAAGGAGCAACGTCTGATGGCTAATTACGGAATGGAAGAACCAAGGAAAAGAAATGTCCGCGCGGAGATGAACATCACTCCGATGGTCGATATCGTCTTTACGCTGCTGATAATCTTCATGGTTGCGGCTCCGCTCATCGAACAGGGCGTTGACCTCGATCTGCCGCAGACTGAGACGATACCCATAGAAAGCCCGAAGGACAAGTTCATCGTCAGGGTCTTCAGCGGCAGGACAGAAGCGGACAACAAGATATTTGTCAGCGATGCGAAGCCACCGATAGAAGTCCCGCTCAAAGACCTTGAAGTGAAACTCAAAACGAATGCTTTTCTTCAGGAAAAAAAGGAGATCTATCTCCATGCGAGCCGCGATCTTTCATACGGTTACGTCGTCAGGATCATGGCTATAATGAAAAAAGCCGGCATCAACAACATCAATCTTGTGACTGAACCTTTGGAGAAGGAGTAGGCGGCATGGTGGGCAATGTCCGGAACGGATCTTTTATCTTCGGGAAGAATTCCGGCGGGATGAGCCGGAAAGCATTTCTCGGATGCTCAGCCGGGTCTCTTGCGCTGCATATCCTTGTCCTTATTTTCTTCGCAAGCGGTCTTTGGTTCGCTGAAAGCCGCAAGATAGAGTTCGAGGTCGTTCAGGCTAAACTTGTGAAGCTGGGAGAAGAGCGCGACAAAAAACTGCTGCCGCGTATAACCCAGCCGAAACCTGCGCCGAAATCGGAGAAAAAAGACGCAAAAACGGAACCGAGAAAGGAGGAGAAGGCAGAGGTCAAACAGAAGCCTGACGGAAAGGCAAACTCGCTGAAACCGAAGGAAGAGCCGAAAAAGGCCGAAAAGCCGAAGAAAGACGAGCCTCCCAAAAAGGAGGAGAAGAAAAAGCCTTCATCCCTTGACGAACTTCTTTCGGGCGACGTTATGGAAAGGATAAAGCGTGATGCCCGTGCCGAAGAGAGCAAGGAAGGCGCCAAAGACGGAGTAGAGGACGGCGATGTCACAGATCCCGCTCTTGCTCTTAAGGCAAATATGTACGCCCGTCAGGTCAGTAAAAAGATAAAGGAGAATTGGAACATCCCGAGCATAATCTCGGCTGACGAGCGCAAAAATCTTATGACCAAAATTTATTTTAAAATAACTTTCAGCGGTGAAGTCTACGATATAAAGATCAAATCTTCATCGGGAAATCCGGTCTACGACAGTTCGGTGATCGAAGCCGTCCAGAAAACGGGAAAGCTTCCATTGCCTGACGATAAGAATTTGAAGAAACTTGTTTTAAAGGAGGGTTTTGAATGTCCGTTCACTTCAGATTGATCACCCTTGCCATGGTGATTTTTGCTTGTTTTGATCTTTTTGCCCAGCTTCAGGTAGAGGTAAAAGACGGTGCTGTTGCCGAGTACAACATGGCTGTTTCCCCGCTTGCGGTCCTTGACGGTGCTGACGGCGCGCATGCAGAGGAAATTACTTCTGCTGTCGAGAAAGTGCTTGATATCACAGGCTATTTCAGAGTTCTCGATAAAAAGTCCTTCCTCGAAAAGCCGGAGACCGCATTCAAGGCTGTCAACTTCAAGTCATGGCTTGATGTCGGCGCCAACGGCCTTATCAAAGGAACGATAAAAGGTAAAGAGGATATCGAGCTCGAACTCGCTTTTTTTGATGTCGCGAAAGGAAAAGCGCTCATTCAGAAAAAATACAGCGCAAAGGCTGCTCTTGCCAGGAAATCGGCTTACCGCTTTGTCGCTGAGGTGATAAAGCTGCTCACCGGCGAAGAGATGAATTTCATGTTCTCGAAGATCGCATTCGTCGAGAAAAAAGGTGAAAAATACAGCCTTGTCGTCACGAATTTCGACGGCTCCGGCAGAAAGGAACTCTATTCCACGTCAAAAACGATCCTTCTTCCGGAATGGTCGGCTGACGGACATAAGATCTTTTTTACGAGCCATGAAAAAAACAATCCCAATCTTTACTCCTACGATCTCAAAACGTCGCAGATAAAGACTGTTTCGGCTTATGACGGCCTCAACGTTTCGGCAAGTGCCTACCCTGACAACAAAACGATAGCTCTCTGCCTTTCCAAAGACGGGAACTCCGAGATCTATGCGCTCGATACCACCACCAACGAGCTGAAGAGGCTCACTGTCAATTCCGAGACCGATACAGCTCCGAGCGTAAGTCCTGACGGCAAAGAGATCGTTTTTGTCTCCAGCAGATCAGGAAATCCGCAGGTCTACAAGATGGATCTTTCCGATCTCAACAAGGTCGAAAGGCTCACCGAGCAGGGAAACTACAACCAGGATCCGGAATACAGCCCTGACGGCAGAAAAGTTGCCTTCAGCGGCCGCGATGAGAAGTATCAGTTCGATCTTTTCATCATAGATCTGGCATCGAGACAGATAAGCAGGATCACGCAGAATCAGGGGAAGAACGAGTCTCCGACATTTTCTCCCGACAGCAAAGTGATCGGTTTTTCCTCAAACAGAAGCGGAAAAAGCAAACTTTTCCTTTCCAATGTGAGCGGAACGAAGCAGATCGCGGTATATTCTGGTGAAGGCGAGGTGCTCATGCCTTCGTGGTCTCCGGCGGAAACTAATTAAGAGAGGTGCGATATGAAACAGATTTTCAATTTTTGCGTAGTTGCCGTATTTGTTTTTACAGTGCTTTGCTCATGTGCGGGCAATCCGCCCAAGGATGAAAGGGAACTTGCCGAGAAGGCTTTTGCAGATGCTGAAGCAGGGAAAGACTGCGATCGTGAGAACTATCTGGCGGCCGAAGAGCTTCTGAGACAGGCAAGGGAAGAGATCAACAACAAAAATTACGACAAAGCGAAGGAACTTTTCAAAGCAGTAAAAGAGAAGAGCGACGCTATTGCGAAATACTACCGCGACCATCCTGACGAGTGCATGACTGAAAAGGACAAAAAGGGAGCCGGTGAAGATGACGGCGCTATCAAAGAGGAGGACACTTCTTCAAATGATGGTGCGGATCCCTCTTTTGATCCTAAAAACCCCGAAATGGATTTCCAGGTAGTCCACTTCGAATACAACCAATATGCCGTCCTCGAAGAAGACCTTCCGAAGATCGATCTCATGGCGCAGTGGATGATGAATTTCCCTGAAAGAGTCGTCAGGATCGAAGGTCATGCCGATGAGCGCGGAAGCAACGACTACAACCTCTCGCTCGGTGAAAAGAGGGCTATGGAAGTCAAAAACAAACTTATCCAGGCCGGTATCGATGCGGCAAGGATAAAGATCGTCTCCTACGGCGAAGAATTTCCTGTAGACACCGCTTCGACCGAAGAAGCGTGGTTCCAGAACAGAAGAGCCGAATTTAAACGCGAAAATTAGCCCCCCTTTCCAATTTCCACTTTTTTTGAATGATAACCTCTTGACATCTGCAAAAACTGTAGTATAAATCTTTTTTAGTTGAATGGTTGTTCAACTATTGAAATTTTGGAGGGTGCTATGGAAGAAAGAGCTTGTTGCGATTGCGATGTCATCCACGAGGAGATAGTCAAGGCGGTGAAAAAGGAAGTTCCGCCGATGGAAGAGTATGTGAGCATGGCGAATCTTTTCAAAATGTTCGGAGATCCTTCACGGATGAGGCTGCTGCATGCCCTTTCGATCCACGAGATGTGTGTCTGCGATCTCGCGGTCTTTCTGGGTATTACGAAATCGGCGGTGTCGCACCAGCTTAAGTCTCTGCGCCTTTCAAACCTTGTGAAATACAGGAAGGAAGGGCAGGTGGCGTTTTATTCGCTTGCCGACGACCATGTGGAAACAATAATAAAAATAGGTTTTGAACATATTCGAGAATAATTTTAATGGAGAATGTCATGAAAAAGAAATTCAGATGTGAAGTGGACTGCGCGAACTGCGCTGCAAAGATCGAAGATGCCGTCCGTAAGATCGACGGCGTTCAGGAGGCAACTCTCAATTTTATCGCTCAGAAACTGACGATCGTTGCCGATGAGGAGAAATTTGACGAGATCTTGAAGGCTGCAGTTTCTGTTGCGAGAAAAATAGAGCCGGAAGCTGCCATCTTTGCGGAATAGCTATGAGCGCGAAGCAAAAAAGAAATATCGGCGAAATCGCGGTCACAGTTTTTCTTTTTGCCGCGGTCTTTCTCTGCGAAAAGCTGGGGTTCATCGGCGACTGCCGCCTAAGACCTGTGCTCTACTTCGTTCCGTATATCGTGATCGGACACAATGTGCTGAAAAAGGCGCTCCTCAATATTGTCCGCGGGAACGCTTTTGACGAAAGTTTTCTTATGACTGTGGCGACTGTAGCGGCGTTTGCGACAGGTGAATATTCCGAAGCTACGGCTGTCATGCTTTTCTACCAGATCGGTGAGTTTTTCCAAAGTTACGCTGTCGGGAGATCAAGGGCTTCTATTGCCGAAATGATGAGCATTGCTCCTGAATATGCAAATCTTGAAACTGCCGCAGGAATAGAGCGGGTCGATCCTGAAGATGTCAATGTCGGGGATACCATCGTGGTAAGGGCTGGCGAAAAGATCCCGCTTGACGGAACAGTCACGGAAGGCGGTTCGTTCGTCGATACGGCGGCTCTTACCGGAGAATCGCTTCCGCGCAGGGTGTCTGCCGGCGATGATGTCATAAGCGGATGCGTCAACGGAGACGGTATCCTGAAGGTGAAAGTCTCCAAAAAGTATGAGGATTCCACAGTCGCGAAAATTCTTGAGCTCGTTGAAAACGCGAGTTCAAAAAAGGCGAGGCTTGAAAACTTCATCACCCGTTTTGCAAGAGTCTATACCCCGGTAGTCACTATCAGTGCGCTCCTTCTTGCGCTCGTTCCGCCTCTTCTGCTCGGCTGTGACTATGCCGACTGGATCCGGCGCGCCTGCATCTTTCTTATCGTTTCGTGTCCTTGCGCCCTTGTGATCTCGGTACCGCTCGGATTTTTCGGCGGGATAGGCGCGGCCTCGAAACATGGGATACTTGTTAAGGGAAGCAGTCATCTCGAGGCGGTTTCGCAAGTCAGGACAGTCGTTTTCGACAAAACAGGAACTCTGACGGAAGGAAGATTCAAAGTTACCGGCATAGTGCCTGATGAAAACGCAAAAATCTCGCCAGAGGAGCTTCTTGAGGCTGCAGCCTGTGCCGAAAGTCTTTCTACTCACCCGATAGCGCAGTCGATAGCAGCTGCCTGCGGAAAACCGTTCGAGACTGAAAGTGCCGGCAGTGCAGGAGAAACGGCCGGGCGCGGTGTCAGTGCGATCTTCAGAGGTAAAATCGTGCTTGCCGGAAACGGACGTTTTTTGAGTGAAAACGGTGTCGCTTTTTCCCCCGCGAACACCGGCGGAACGATAGTTTATGTCGCTATCGGCGGCGTTTTTGCAGGATATATCGTGATCTCTGACGAAGTGAAAAATGAGGCGAAAGGATCAATTGCCGAAATGAAGCTGCTCGGCATCGGAAAAACGGTGATGCTGACCGGGGACAGTGCAAAGAATGCGGAGGAGGTCTCGAAAACTCTCGGTATCAGCGAATTTCACGCGCAGCTCCTCCCTGTTGACAAAGTTTCTGAGGTAGAGAGGCTGATCGCAGCTGAAAACAACGGAAAAGTCGCTTTTGTCGGAGACGGGATCAACGATGCTCCCGTCCTCATGCGCGCCGATGTCGGTATCGCGATGGGAAGTCTGGGCTCTGATGCGGCGATAGAGGCTGCCGATGTAGTTCTCATGGATGATGATATCAGGAAGATTCCGCTGCTCATCCGGATCTCAAGAAAAACGATGAGGATAGTCAGAGAAAACATAGTTTTTGCCCTGAGCGTGAAATTCCTTGTCCTTATACTCGGCGCGCTGGGTGTCGCGAATATGTGGGAAGCGGTATTCAGCGATGTCGGAGTGACGGTGCTCGCGATTTTCAATTCGATGCGGACTATGCGCGGCGGGAGATCTCTATTTTGACACGGTGTCAATTATTCTTTTTATCCCTTTTGCAGTGCGCCCGACTGTCTCTGTGAAATGATTGCCGGGATTCAGTTCGAAAAGTGAGGGAATCCCTTTCGAGTTGTACAGATCTGCAAGTCTTTCGGTATTTTTGCGCACGGAAACAAGCGCTCTGTCTCGTGTCCTTGCTTCGCTCTCTCCAAGTGAAAGGTAGATAAGATCAGGCGTTTTTACAAAATCGTGCGTTTCGGCGAATTCGATGAAACCAGGAAACCAGAGCGATCCTGAAATAGTTGCGATACGGCTGAAAATATCGGTCTTGTATGCCGCGTAAAGAGCAAAAAGTCCAGCCAGAGAGTATCCTGCGATCGCGGTGTATTCAGGCTGTTCCGGCAGTTCTGAAAGGATCCCCGGCAAGATATCTCCGGTAAGACGCTCCAAATATTTGTCCGCTCCGCCGAAACCGTATCTGTTTTTCCTTAAGTCCGGTGTCTCCCACGGAGAAAGATCATGGTTCCAGTCAAGATCTGAGATCGCGGCCAAAGTGAAGTTCCTGCACCCGAGTTCAAGACATCTCTCAAATATTTTTGCCCCTTCATTTTTGATCGTGTTCAAAACGACAAGGGGTATTCTGCTTTCCGCCTCTTTGTCCGTAAAAATTTCGATATCCATCATCCCTCCGATGAACAGCGGGAATCTTTACATGTTTTTTCTCTTTTTGTCATGTTTTAAATCGGAGGTGCTGTTGACCGAATTTCAAATCAGGCTACAATTTTTAGAACTTTTTTTTCGGAGGGGAAAATATGGCGAATCCAAAAAATATATCCGTTTTTGAAGACACCGTGGACCTTGTGCAGAACACGAAACGTCTGCAGGAAGCAGTCGCCGCAAGCCTGAGATCGCAAATATTCATCGCTGAGAACGATCCGGTGCCGGAGGGAAGTCTCGTCAAACGCTTTGAAACGCCCGCGCAGATCATCGTGAGCAAAAAACGCACCTTTGAAGCAGCTTCTGCCTACACTGGAAAAGGCGATAAGGTGTGCGTGCTCAATTTTGCTTCCGCATCGAATCCGGGCGGCGGAGTGGTGAACGGCTCCAGTGCGCAGGAAGAGTCTTTGTGCCGTGTTTCCACGCTTTATTTTACGCTTGATACTGACGAAAACTGGAAGCGGTTCTACAAGCCGCCGATCCACAACGACGATATTCTTTACACGCCTGATATCGTTGTCTTCAAAACAGATTCGTCAACTCCGGAGCGCATGGCGGAAAGCGGCTGGTTCAACTGCGACGTGATCACCTGCGCCGCGCCGAATCTCCGCGAAAATCCGCTCAACCGTTACAACAATGGCGACGGAAGAGAAAGACTGCTGCTTTCTGATGATGAACTTGCCAGCGTTCACAGAAAACGCGACCGTAGGATTTTTGATGTCGCTGTGCAGAATAAAGTCGATGTGCTTGTTCTTGGAGCTTTCGGCTGCGGAGCCTTCAGAAACAGCCCGGCTGTAGTCGCCGATGTAATGCTTTCACTCGCAAAAGAGTATGAACACGCCTTCAGGATGATCGAATTCGCGGTATACTGCCCGCCGTTCGATGACACGAATTACCGCATTTTTGCGGAGCGGGCAAAGAAACTGTAGATCATAAAATAAAATTGTGCAGTTTTAATCTGCACAATTACAGAAAGAAAGTTCTTGGCTTTTAAGATTTAATTTATTGAAATTGTTGTTGATTTTCAGATCTTAGACTATTCCCCTCTGGTCCATTTGAGCACCGGTTTTCTTGCTGCCAGGGTTTCATCCGGGCGGCTGACAGCGGTGTTGAGCGGAGCGTTGAGGATGTTTTCGGGGTTGGTCTTCGCGGTCTCGGCGATGTCGATCATCGCTTCGATGAACTCGTCAAGAGTCTCTTTGCTTTCGCTTTCGGTGGGCTCTATCATGAGTGCGCCGTGAACGATGAGCGGGAAGTAGACTGTCGGCGGATGGTAGCCGCGGTCGATGAGAGCTTTCGCGATATCCATCGTCGTGATGTGGTTCGGCATCTCGGAATCGTCGAAAACGACTTCGTGAAGGGTGTCTGATTTGTATTTGAGGTGATAGTAGTCACGAAGGCACGCTTTGATGTAGTTCGCGTTGAGAACTGCGTTTTTCGCGGTCTCGCCGAGGTGTTCCTTGCCGTATTCAAGGATATAGATGAACGCTTTGAGCGTTACGCCCATGTTTCCGTAGAATGAGCGGACTCTTCCCATCGAATTGTCGGAATCGTTGAAGGTGTAAAGACCGTCCTTGAGGACTACGAATGGGTTCGGAAGGAATTCAACGAGTTTTTCGCATACACCGACTGGGCCTGCTCCCGGGCCGCCGCCGCCGTGAGGAGTCGAGAAAGTCTTGTGCAGGTTGTAGTGAAGGACGTCGATACCCATGTCACCCGGTCTTGCGACACCGAGAAGTGCGTTCATGTTTGCACCGTCGCCGTAAACAAGGCCGCCTGCGTCGTGGACCATTTTCGTGATCGCGAGGATGTCGCTCTCGAAAACGCCGAGCGTGTTCGGGTTGGTGAGCATGATGCCGGCAACTTCGTCTGTGAGGAGCGATCTGAGCGTGTCAAGGTTTACCTTTCCGTGCTCGTCGCTCTGAAGGACTACGACTTCAAATCCGTTGAGTGCGCAACTTGCGGGGTTGGTGCCGTGCGCGCTGTCGGGGATGATTATTTTTTTGCGTTTCTTGTCGCCCATCTTGTCGAAGTAGCTTCTGATGATGCCGATTCCGGTGTATTCGCCGTGTGCGCCTGCTGCCGGATTGAGCGTGCATGCTGCAAAGCCGCCGATCTCAGCGAGCATTCTCTGCATCTCGAACATGATCTTGAGCGTTCCCTGTGCGTAAGGAGCCGGAGTTTCGGGGTGAAGTTCCGTGAACTGCGGGTTGCGGACAAGTTTCTCGTTGATCTTCGGGTTGTACTTCATCGTGCAGCTGCCGAGCGGATAGAAACCGTGGTCAAGGCTGTAGTTGTATGTCGAAAGTCTGGTGTAGTGGCGTACTACGTCGACTTCGCTGAGTTCCGGAAGGTCGAGATCGTCTCTGCGGAGCTCTGCCGGAAGGATGTTCTCAGCGCCTTTAAGGTCTTCTTCGGGAAGCGAATAACCGCGTCTTCCTTCGCGGCTTCTTTCAAAAATGACCGATTCTTTAAGTTTGAGGTCTTTCATTCCGGGGTAACTCATTTTGCACCTCCTGTAACTTCCTTGAGTGCCGCAACGAACTTGTCAAGCTCTTCGTAGCTGTGGATCTCCGTCGTGTTGACGATGACCGCGTTCTCAAGTTCGGGGTAGTATTTTTTCGCGTGGATTCCGCCGAGGATCCCTTTCTCCGCAAGAGCTTTGAGAACATGGCATGCACATCCCGGAGTGAGGATCGTGAATTCGTTGTAGTTGCTTCCTTTGAAAGCGACTTTGCACGGAGTCTCCTTCTCGATCTTGTTCTTGAGGTAGTCAGCGCGCTTGAGGTTCATGAGAGCGACTTCCTTCATGCCCTGTTTGCCCATCGTAGCGAGGTAGATCGAAGCAGCCGTCGCCATAAGTCCCTGATTGGAGCAGATGTTCGATGTCGCTTTTTCGCGTTTGATGTGCTGTTCACGTGCCGAGAGGGTGAGGACGAAGCAGCGGTTGCCGTTCTTGTCGACAGTCTGGCCGATAAGTCTGCCGGGCATCTTTCTCATATATTTTTCCTTGCAGGTGAAAAGACCTACGCCGGGGCCGCCGAAGTTTACCGGAATACCGAGAGCCTGACCGTCGCCGACTGCGATATCAGCGTCGATGTCGCCGGGAGCAGCGAGGATACCGAGAGCGGTCGTTTCGGTGATCACCGGAATGAGCAATGCGCCCTTTTCGTGGGTGACTTCGGAGATCTTGCGGATGTTTTCGATCATGCCGAAGTAGTTCGGATACTGGAAGACTACGCAGATCGTGTCTTCGTCGATCTTTGCCAGTTCCTTTTCTGCAACGCAGCCCGTAGCACCGTCCATTTCAAGAAGTTCGATCGAATCTACTACAAAGCCTGTGTAGGTCCTGATCGTCTGGATGTACTGCGGATTTACCGTTGAAGCTATGAGGACTTTGTGTCTCTTCGTCTGGATCTTGTGCGACATGAGGACTGCTTCTGCCGAAGCGGTAGCGCCGTCATACATCGAAGCGTTCGCGACATCCATTTTGAAAAGGTTCGCGATCATTGTCTGGAACTCAAATATAGCCTGCAGGGTTCCCTGGCTTACTTCGGGCTGATAGGGAGTGTAGGAAGTGTAGAATTCGCTTCTCGAGATCATCTGGTCGACGAGAGCGGGACAGTGGTGTTTGTAGCAGCCGCCGCCCAGGAATGAAAGCATGTTTGCGCCGCAGTTTTCGCTGCCGAGCTCAGCCATCATCTTTTCAAGTTCGGGCTCGCTTTTTGCAGAGGGGATGTTCAGCTCTTTTTTGAGGAGAACGTTCTGCGGAAGCGGAGAAAAAAGATCGTCGACCGACTTTACGCCGATCTTGTCGAGCATCTCTTTTCTTTCTTTATCCGTTATCGGAAGGTATCTCATTTTTTACCTCTCAAGTTTTTAATAAAAAAAGGGGAACGAAAAACGCTCCCCCGAATCAAAAATCCTTTGGAACGCTTAGTCTTCCTGAGTTGCAAGGAATTCTTCGTATTCTTCAGCCGTCATAAGCGAGTTGAAATCCTCGTCGCTTTCAGCTTCGACTTCGTAGAGCCAGCCGTCGCCGTAGCAGTCACTGCTTACTGTTTCCGGGCTGTCTTCAAGCATATCGTTTACAGCAACGATGGTTCCGGAGATCTGGTTGCAGATGTCTTCGGAGCTTTTTACAGTCTCGATCGTGCAGTCAACGCCGTCTTTGTCGATAACGGTCTCTGTTTCCGGAAGTTCGACGTAGGTGATGTCGCCGGCATGCTGAGCTGCGAAATCAGAGATACCGAGGCGGTATCTTTTGTTGCCGAGATCCTTTACCCATTCGTGAGTTTCCGAGTACCTGAGTTCGGAAGGAACATTGTAGTTTGCCATGATTTTCTCCTCAAAAAAGTTATTAAAAAGTTATAACATTGAAGCCATTTTCTTTCTGGAAGTGCCCTTTACAAGCGGATTTGCCTTGACGAAAGCCTTGAAAGTCTTGCCTTTCTCGTTCAAAAGTTCGATCTCTTCGTCAAGAGCGAGTTCCTTGTTGACTCTGATGAATCCTGCTGGAACCATTCCGAGCGAAACTGCCATGATCTCGGAAGTGAGAACGCCGATCTCTTCGCCTTTGTAGAGGACTTTCGAGTGGTCGCCGGGTTTTCTCTTGCCTTCGACAGTGATCGCGTAAGCGAAGATCGTTCCTTTTGCAGCCATAAGCGGCTCTTTGCCGATGAAATCGTGCTCGTAGCTGATCGCGAATTCCCACGGAGTTCCCGCTGCAACTACGTCAGGACGTACTTCGTGACCCGAGAGCGGAAGACCGGCTTCAAGTCTCAGAGTGTCTCTTGCACCGAGTCCTGCCGGCATGATCCCGTATTTTTCTCCTCTCGCAAGAAGGAGATCCCAAAGTTTTACAGTTTCTTTGATGTCGCAGTAGATCTCGAAACCGATCTCGCCGGTGTAACCTGTTCTGCTGAGAAGGACTTTGATGCCGTCAAGGTCAACATTGTCGACGAAGCGGAAGAATTTAAGTCCTTCGATAGCCTCTCTTCCTGCGATATCTGCGATAAGTTTCGGCGCATTCGGACCCTGAAGGTCGAGTTTGCATGTCTGTGCGCTGATATTTTCAAGTTTCATGTCGGGAAGCGCGTTCTTTTTGAGCCATTCGAAGTCGCTGTCCTGAGTTCCAGCGTTGACAACGAGCATCCACTTTTCTTCGTTGAAGCGGTAAACGATGCAGTCGTCGATGACGCAGCCTTTTTCGTTGAGCATGAAGTTGTACTGAGCCTGACCGTCTTCGATTGTTCTTACATCGTTGGTGAGCATTTTCTGCCAGAAAGCGAAAGAATCTTTTCCGGTGATGATGTATTCACCCATGTGGCAGATGTCGAAAAGGCCGCAGTTTTCACGAGTCGCCTTGTGTTCGGCAGTCTGACCGGTTTTATACCACAGCGGCATGTCCCAACCGCCGAATTCAGCCATTGTAGCGCCCATTGCTACGTGTCTTTCAAATAACGGAGTCTTGTTCATAACACCCTCTCTTAAATTTATAAGAAAACAAAAAATCAGTTGTTTATAGTAAAAAAAATATTCAATGCAAGGAAAACGGAAGGTAAATCGGAAGTTTTGCGGAAATGTGCGGCCGATATGGAATCACCCGACCACGTTCACGAGTTTGCCGGGGATGTAGACGACTTTTTTGATCTCGCCCGATTTGAGGAACTTCGAGTAGTCTTTCGCCCTGACCGCCGCTTCGACTTCGGCTGCAGTGATGTTCGCGGGGAAGTTCATTTTGTCGCGGAGCTTGCCGTTTACCTGGACTACGACCAAGATCTCGTCCTTGACCAGTGCTTTTTCATCGACGGTCGGGAACGGTGTTTCTGCGATCTCCTTCATTCCGCAGATCTCTGCGAGTTCTTCGGTGATGTGCGGCGCGAACGGGTTGAGAAGAAGGATTATCGAGCGGAGCGCCTGAGCGAGGACCGCTTTTTCAATATCTGCAACAGGTTTCAGTTTGTATGCCGCGTTGACGAGTTCCATGACTGCGCTGATAGCGGTGTTGAAGTGGAATCTTTCGATCTCGTCTCCGACTTTTTTGATCGTCTCGTGGGTCTTTGACCAGAGTTCCTTGCCGGCTCCCTCAACGTTTTCGGGGTCAGTGAAGTTCCTGATGATCTCTTCATTCGCGGTGACGATGTTCCAGATCCTGGAGAGGAATCTGCTGCAGCCTTCGACGCCTTCTTCCGACCATTCGAGGTCTTTCTCGGGCGGAGCTGCGAAGAGGACGAAAAGTCTTGCCGTGTCTGCGCCGTATTTGTCGATGAGGACGAGCGGATCGACGACGTTTTTCTTCGATTTGCTCATTTTTTCGACTCTGCCGACGTTTACCGGCGAATCATCCGAAATAGTGTAGTATGATCCGTCTTTCTTGTAAACTTCATCAGGATATAAGTATCCTGAATCATTGGAATAAGATTCCATGCAGACCATTCCCTGGGTAAGAAGGTTCCTAACCGGCTCGCGGAATCCGACATAACCTAAATCTGCGAGTATTTTTGTGAAAAATCTCGTGTAGAGAAGGTGCATTACGGCGTGTTCGACTCCGCCGATATACTGGTCGACCGGCATCGCGTGGTCGACTTCCTTGCGTGAGAAGGGAACGTCAGAGCTCTTCGGATCGCAGTATCTCATGTGATACCACGAACTTTCGACGAAGGTATCCATCGTGTCGGTCTCTCTTGTCGCCTTGCCGCCGCAGACAGGGCATGTCGTCTCGTAAAATTCGGGCATGTCCTTGAGCGGGCTCGTAACGCCTGTAAATTCGACGTTTTCGGGAAGTCTGACGGGAAGATTCTCGATCTTTTCGGGAACCGTGCCGCATTTCGGGCAGTTTATCATCGGTATCGGCGTTCCCCAGTATCTCTGGCGGCTGATGCCCCAGTCGCGAAGTCTGTAGTTGATGCCGATCCTGCCGCATCCCGACTTGATGACGTGGTCGCTGATCACTTTTTTCGCTTCGATCGAGTCGGTCCCGTCGAACATGCCGCTGTTTACAAGGACGCCGGGCTCGGTGTAAGCCTCGGTAAGCGGCAGTTCAAGGTCTCTGTCTTTCGGTTTGATGACAACTTTTACCGGAAGGTCATACTTTTTTGCGAAGTCGAAATCGCGCTGGTCGTGAGCCGGAACCGCCATTACGATCCCGGTTCCGTAGCCTGCAAGGACGAAGTTCGCGAAGTAGAGCGGAACTTTCTCGCCGGTGAGCGGATGGATCAGATATTTTCCGGTGAAAAAGCCTTTCTTTTCGTAGTTTTCATCGCGTGTCTCAAGGTGCAGACGTTTGACCTCGTCGATAAATGCCTGCATTTCGGCGCGGTTGGGGGCATCCTCCAGAAATTTTGCCGTAAACTCGTGCTCGACCGCCATGCTGACGAAGGTGACGCCCATGAGCGTGTCGGGACGGGTCGTAAATACAGTTGCCGTTTCATCGCTGTCGGCGAATTTGAAGTCGATGTAGGTACCAACGCTCCTTCCGATCCAGTTCCTCTGCATCTCTTTTACGTTGTCGGGCCAGCCTTTGAGCTCGTCCAGACAGTCGAGAAGTTCCTGTGCATAGTCGGTGATCTTGAAGTACCACTGCTCGATCTTGCGTTTTTCGACCTGGCAGCCGTGACGCCAGCAGATGCCGTTCTCGACCTGCTCGTTGGCAAGGACGGTGTTGCATTTCGGGCACCAGTTGACCTCGCTGTTCTTTTTGTAGACAAGTCCGCGGTTGAACATCTCGATGAAGAATTTCTGCTCCCAGCGGTAGTATTCCGGCCTGCATGTCGCAGTTTCGCGGCTCCAGTCGTAGCTGAAACCGAGCTGGTGAAAGCGTTCGCGCATGTTGTCGATGTTCGCGTAAGTCCATTTTGCCGGCGGGATCTTGTTTTCGATCGCCGCGTTCTCAGCGGGAAGTCCGAAAGAATCCCAGCCTATCGGGTGAAGGACGTTGAACCCTTTGCGGAAGTAGTAACGTGCGACGACATCGCCTATCGAATAGTTTCTGACGTGTCCCATGTGAAGTCTGCCCGACGGGTAGGGGAACATTTCAAGCATATAGTATTTCGGACGCGGATCTGCCGCGCCTTTGTATTCAAAAATTCCTGATTCTCTCCACTTTTTCTGCCACTTAGGCTCTATTTTCTTGTGTTCGTAAAGCATGATACCTCCAAATCACCTTTCGTTGAAAGGAACTGAAAATTTATAATTTTTGAGCATGAACTTTCTTAAAGCCTTCTGCTTGGAATCTTTGAGCTTTTCCGTTATGTCGGTAATGATCTCGACTTCGCGCTGCCCGAACGGCTGCTTTTTGTCGAGATTTTTCTGCATATATGCAATGATCCTGTTTTCCTGCCCTTCGTTGACCATGATCTCGGCATTGAGTAAAATCAGGTAGTTGTGCATGATAAGCTCGCCGGGGGAGAGAAATTTTTCGTTTTCCAGAATGTAGTTGAGCCCGTTTTTCGCCTTTGTGAGATCGCCCTGATAATAAGTGATTTCCGAGGCGAAAGCGAGTGCCGGAAGATAAAATCTGTTGCACTCGAGCATGGCATCGATAGTTGCGAAAGTGCGCTGTTTGTCGCCCTGACTTCTGTATATCTCGGCTTTGAGATAGAGCAGGGCGGGTTCGCAGTGCTGCAGCGTCCCCATGAGTTTGTCGGTCTCTTTTGAAACTATTTCGAGCTCTCCCGCATCCTTCATTTTGATCTGCTCGCGCAGAGCAATCCAGAGCGGGTCGTTGTTTTTGCCGAGTTCAAGATAGGAGTCGGCCTTGTCGAAAAGCATATATCTGTTGTAGATCTCGTTGAGTTTCGCTCTCGCTTCCTTCGTGCCGAGCTTTTCCAGCGTTTTGACAGCCTGATATACCGCGCCGAACTTCAGGAATTCGTTTATCACGTTCATCTTGTTTTCGGGCGTTTCGAGAGCGTAGATCCTTTCAAGCAGTTTTATAACTTCAGGTATGTCGTTCTTGTGCGAAAGGACATCGAAAAATGCGTAGAGCATACCTAAATTTTCGGGATTCTTGTCAACAAGTCCTTTAAGCTGGTTCAGATAAAGTTCCTCGTTGGTAAGACGGTATTTCATGCTGAGGATCTTTGCCGTCGTATCTTCGTTCTTTTCCTTTTCGTTGATCTCTTCGTAAGCGGCGACAGCCTCTTCAAAATAGCCGTTCTTCTCGCTGCAGAGTGCGCCGGCGGCAAAAATTCCGCTGTCGACGCTCTCGGGAAAGAACTGCTGGAGCTCATGGTATGCGAAGTAGCAGTTGCTGTAGTCGCTGTTTGCGAGGCTCGCTTCAAGGACAAGTTTTATATCTTCTCCGTCACGCGCCGAATCCTTCTTTTCCTTCATGTAAAGCGCCATTCTGTAGGCTTCGTTCGGATTCGTTTTGATGAAACTGCGGGCGATGTCCCGGCAGAAAGTTCTTCCCGGACAGACTGAATAGAAACCGTCGACGAGCACTTTTTCATCTTTCATCGCCTCTCCGAGCAGGATCTTCGCTTCGCCGAAAAAGTATCTTTCCTGGCTCAGGTTCTTCCAGTTGTCGAGGAGCGCGGTGCTGTGCGCTGCGTCTTCAGGCTCTTTTCCTTCCGCGACAGCAGCTTTGGAACTGATCATCACCTTTAATTTCTGCGAAAGTTCATAGTGCGGAAAGGCCTCGAGAATTTTGTTGTTTAGGCCGGCAGCCTCCTGAAATTTATCCTGCCTGAAAAGCATGAGCGCGGTGTAAAACGCGTTCCTGAGGTTCGATCTTTCGATCTTTTCCGGGATGTCAAGCTCTATTGAAGCTATTTTCTGCTTTGTCGCAGGATATTCAAAGTCAAGCTTGTGGAAATACTCGCTGTCGACCGGAGGAACACGGTTTTCTATCGAATCGACAAGCTGCGTCAGCTCTTTTCCTTTGTCCGAAACGAGAGTCGAATAGATCCTGAACTGCGGAATGTCGCTCTCTTCAAAGTCGGGAGTGATGTGGAAATCCAAAATCCCGAGGGAGTAAGTCCACAAAATCGACTTTTTTATATTGTCGCCCATTCCTTCGCGGATATCTGCAAGCTTGAGTTCGCGCACAGTCGCGGAATAGTCCTGAAAAGAGAGCGAAGTGAAGCTCGCAAGCGGATCTTCAAGCATCTCTTCGTATTTTTTTGCCGGATTTTCCTTCAAAGCGAAGTAAAGAGCAGTGATTGCTATTGCAACAGCGGCTGCAACGATACAAAAATTCCTCAGTTTCAGCCTGTTGTAATGCTCGTTCGTCTCAAGTGCCGGCTTGACGATAACGATGTCGCGGACCTTCTTTCCCTGGACCTCGTCGGCAGTCTTGACATCGTCGTCTTCGGCATATTTTTCAAGTTCCTTTTTGGCTGCGAAGTGGTTCGGATTTGCCGCAATAACGGCGCGGAGTTCTTTCACACCCTCTTTCTTTTTGCCGAGATTTATGAGTGCTGTTCCGCGGTAGAAGTGGACTTCAGGTGTTTCCGATCCGCTTCGGATAGAGGTGACTTCGATGATCTTTTCCCACTGCGACTCACGCTTGCACTCTTCAAGATATTCGATGAGATTCGGCAGAGTCGGGTTCGAGTTATACTGTGCTTCCAAAGTCTCAAGTTTTCTGCTCATAAGACCTCCTGCAGACAAAGCGCGGGTTTTATACAAAAACTTATCGAAAAATCAAGGATTTGAGCAGGTCTGCAAGGCGAATTTCGAATCACAGCAGCGATTCTATCGCGAGATAGTGCAGGATCGCGCCGAAAAGGACGAAAAAGTGCCAGATCCCGTGGAAAAATTTACGCTTCGAAAGGTAAAAATAGCTGCCTGCGGTATAGACGAGACCGCCGGAGATCAGGTAGATCATCGTGGTGTGGAGCCCTTTTACCCACAGTGAGTAGAGCATGAATACCGAAAGCCAGCCCATTAAAACGTAAAGTCCTGTTGAAAGACGCTTGAATTTGAGAGTAAGGCACGAAAAAACGATCCCCGTGAGTGCCAGATACCAGATCATGACTAAAAAAATGACGGAGTAGGGTGCATCAAGCACCAGCATCAGCACCGGAGTGTAAGTCCCTGCGATCAAAAGGTAGATCGCGCTGTGGTCGATCCTGCGGAATACTTTTTTTGCTGTTTCGTTAGTCATTGCGTGATAGCATGTCGATGCCTGGAACGAAACGAAAAGCATTGCGCTGTAGATTGCCGTCGTCGCTGTCTGGATGGATGTCGATGACTTGAAAGGGAGCATGACCATTGCATAAATGGCTAAAAGCGCGCCGAATGCATGACTGAAAGCATTGAGAAATTCTTCACCCTGAGTGTATTTTTTTTCTTCGTGTTCCATAGCAGCCTCCTGAAAGGGTCAGTCCGGCTTAGGATTACAGGCAAAAAATTTTATGTCAAGAATGAAGCAAGAGGAAACGACAGGGAAAACGGAATTAAAGTTCGACTTCTATCTCTACTTCGATCACGCACTGGTCAGCCGAGAAGCAGTGGCATACAGCTTCAACAAGCTCTCCGAGAGTTCCTTCAAATCCGAGAATCTGTGCGAGTGTCGCGCAGAAGCTCTGGGTTACGACTTTTCCGCATTCGCCTTCATACCACAGATATCCTTCGTTGCATCCGCAGGAATATGAGGTGCCTTCGACAGTGCATGCACCGTCCGAATTTTCAAGGGTGAGGCACTGGTTCGGGTTGCACGGATCTTGCGGTTCGGTGTCTGCGTCCGTGTCTGCGTCGGTGTCAGCATCGGTGTCAGCATCGGTGTCTGCGTCCGTGTCAGCATCGGTGTCAGCATCCGTGTCAGCATCCGTGTCAGCGTCGGTGTCAGCAACGGTATCAGCATCGGTGTCAGTGTCGGTGTCTGCGTCGGTGTCAGCATCGGTGTCTGCATCGGTGTCTGCATCCGTGTCTGCGTCGGTGTCAGCATCGGTGTCTGCAACGGTGTCAGCAACGGTATCAGCATCGGTGTCTGCAACGGTGTCAGCATCGGTGTCTGCAACGGTGTCAGCATCGGTATCAGCGTCGGTGTCTGCATCCGTGTCAGCAACGGTGTCAGCATCGGTATCTGCATCCGTGTCAACAGCTTCGCTGTCGGTTGCATCAGTGTCAATAAGATCTTCAAGTTTAGTGTTGCCGTCGCAAGCTACTGTGAGGAGCATTGCTGCAAAAACTACAAAAATCAGACATGTTTTTTTCATCTTTTTCTCCATTAAAACGTTAAAATATAAACCCATTCTTTCTGACTTGTTTTTGTCAACTTTAAAAAAACCGCGGTATTATAGGCAAAAATAAAAATAAAGCAAGTGCTTTTCGTATTTTTTTTTGAAATTTTTAGCAAAAAAAACGGGAGCCTGAGCCCCCGTTTTGAAAAATAGAAGTGTTTTAAAAAACTAGTCTTCTTTCGAGTAATCGTAGTATTCGTTGCCGAGATGCGTGATAAGTTCTTCGCCCATCATGTATCTGAGAGTGTTTTTCAGTTTGGTGTGCTGAATGAATACATCGTGTTCCGGATAGAGACCTTCTGCAACCATCGGGGACTTGAAGTAGAAGCTCATCCATTCCTGGATACCGTACATTCCTGCTCTTCTTGCAAGGTCGATGAAGAGAAGCGTGTCAAGAACGACCGGAGCTGCAAGGATGGAGTCTCTGCAGAGGAAGTTTACTTTGATCTGCATCGGCATATTGAGCCAACCGAAAATATCGATGTTGTCCCATGCTTCCTTTTCGTCTCCTCTCGGCGGATAGTAGTTGATGCGGACTTTGTGGTAGTAGTTGCCGTAAAGTTCCGGATAGTTTTTAGCGTCAAGAATGGTGTCGAGAACGGAAAGTTTCGAAACCTCTTTGCTCTTGAAGTTAGCCGGATCGTCAAGAACTTCGCCGTCGCGGTTTCCGAGGATGTTGGTCGAGAACCAGCCGTTGAGGCCGAGCATTCTGAGTTTGAGTCCGGGTCCGATTATCGTCTTCATCAGGGTCTGACCGGTCTTCCAGTCTTTTCCTGCGATAGGCATCTTCATCTTGTTTGCAAGTTCCTGGATCGCTCTGTTGTCAACTGTGCAGTTCGGCGAACCGTTGATGTAGGGAAGGCCCATGCTGAGTGCTGCATAAGCGTAGACCTGGCTCGGAGCAACTTCAGGATGGAAACCGTCTTCCATAGCCTTTTCGAAATCAGCGAGCGTGTTGTGGATCTCGCACGGTTTGTGGTAAGCTTCGGTGGATGCGTTCCAGACCATAACAGCTCTGCTGCAGCCTTTTTCCTTCATCGTGTTTTTGATGTCGTCCATGAGCTGATGAGCGAGTTCCATGTAGTTTTTGCCGGTCTTTACGTTCGGGCCGTCAAGTTTCTTTACCCATTCGTGGTTGAAAACAGCCTTCATCGGTTTGATCGCGAGCATTTCTTCTTTGACCGGTTCAAGGTCTTCCGAGCGTACTACTGCAGCGTGTTTAGCCGATTCGTACATATTGTCGGTGAAAATATCCCAGCCTGCGAATTCAAGGTCGTTGATGTCTGCAAGCGGAACGAATTCTTTGATGAGCGGAGAACGGTTTTCCGTTCTTTTGCCAAGTCTGATGTGTCCCATCTGAGTGAGTGAGCCGATCGGTTTGTGAAGCCCTTTTCTGATGTTGAAAATACCGGTAAGAACTGTGGAAGTGATTGCTCCCATACCTACGAAGAAAACCAACATTTTGCCGTCTGCGGGCTTGATTTCTCTTGCTGTCATTTTAATTCCTCCAAAAAAATATAAGGTCAATAATCACACTTAAAAAAAACGAAAGGCGGGGAGATTAAGCAAAAGTCGTGCCACTGGCTAAAAAAGGGCTTAAAACGGAAAAAAGAGTGGAAAAAGGCAAAAATCTTTAAGTTTTAGGGATCAAAAAAATAAAATGTAAAAGATTTTTACAAAAGCTTACGCGTTCTTGTATTTTTTGTTGATGTAGAACTGCTGCGCGATTCCGAGGAGTGTGTTGACGAACCAGTAAAGGGTCATTCCGCTCGGAAGCATGAGTGAGATCCACGTGAAAACTATCGGCATGGTGTACATCATGATCTTCGCCTGCTTGTTGTCGGCGGTCTGCGGCGTGAATTTGGTCTGCAGGAGCATCATGACGCCGAGTGAGATCGGGATTATGTAGTACGGGTCTTTTTCTGAAAGGTCGGTGAGCCAGAAGGGAAGGAACGGCGCGTTGAAAAGCTCGACCGCGTTCTGGATCATGTAGTAAAGCGCGATGTAAACGGGCATCTGGATGAACATCGGAAGGCAGCCGCCGAGCGGATTGATGTTCTCTTTCTGGTAAAGAAGCATCGTTTCTTTGTTCAGCGTCTCCTTGTCATCCTTGTATTTTTCCTGCAGCTCTTTGATCTTGGGCTGCAGTGCCTTCATTTTGTTCATCGACTTGTAGCTTGCATTCGAAAGCGGCCACAGAAGGAGTTTTACGACTATCGTGAGAAGGATTATCGCAAGACCGTAGTTTCCGAGGAAGCCGTAGAAGAAGTTGAGCGCCAGAAGAAGCGGCTCAGCCAAAAACGAAGTCCAGCCGAAAGTTATCGTCTTTTCAAGCCCGAGTTCTTTCTCTTTCAGGATCTCGCGCTCTTTCGTGCCGTAATATAGCGAAAATTCTTTAGTTGCGCTTTCGCCCGGATTAACGATGATTTTTTCAGCCGTTGCGGTAAATCTCGAAAGGTTTTTCTTGGAATCGATCTCAGCTGCCGCATGAAGCTTGTTTTCAGGCGAGATGACGGCAAAAATGAAGTATCCGTAGTTGACTCCTATCCAGTTTACGAGGTTTCCTGCTTCGAAAAAGTCATTGATGTCGCCGCTGTCTTCGAGTTCGTCGAATTTTCCGTCTGCATTCTGAGCGACGATCTTGAACTTTTTGTTGTAGGAAGAAAGGATGTCGGAGTTTTCGAACTGCGAGTCGAATGAGACCGCCGGAGTCCACTCTACCGCATTTTCGCCGTTGTTGATTATCGTTTTTGTGACTGCGATATTGAAATTATCCTTTAAAGTTATCGTTTTCTGCTCGGTAACGCCCTGGTTTTCATAGATGAACGTTACTGAATCGGCACTCTGTGCTGCGAGCTCGTAAGCGGGTTCTGCGCCGAAAACCGAGCTCATTGCCGGAAAATACGCGCCCTGAGCGAGACCGACCGAGAGATCGACTTCCTTCGACTTGTATCTCTCTTCGGTGATGAGCGATTTTGTCACTTTGCCGCCAAAAGTGGAGAAGGTGAGTTCCAACGCGTCGTTTTTGATGCTGCCAGTCTTTTCGGGGTTGGTCTTGTCGGCAGAGAGCTGTGCTGTTGTGACACCCGCGTTTGCAGCAGGTTTTTCGGTGACGATTATGTTTTTAGGCGCGCCGTCAGCCGTTTTTTCAGCCTGTTCAGCCGCTTCCTGCTGCTTTTTTACAGCTTCAGGATCCGGTTTCGGGGCGAAAAACTCGCTCCAGATGAACATTACAGCGACCGAAAGGACCATTGCAAGTATGAAATTCTTGTTCATTTCACTCTCCTATTTTACAGGGTCGTAACCGCAGTTTTTGTTTAAAGGGTTGCAGCGAAGGATCCGCCAGATCCCCAGAGCTAAGCCTTTGAAAGCGCCGTATTTCTCGATTGCCTGGATCATGTAGGTCGAGCAGGTCGGATAGAACCTGCACTGTCCGCCGAGATACGGCGAAAGGAATCTCTTATAAAGATTTACGAGAAATATCAGAAACTTTGCCATTGAATTTCTCCGCAAAATAGAGGAAATCGCGCTTGATCTCATCAAAACTGAGTTCGCTTCTTCTCGGAATTATGACAAGATCGACCGGACGCGAAAAAGCTGCCCTGTTGAGCCTGAAAACTTCGCGTATCCACCTTTTTGTTCTGTTTCTCGTGACGGAATCCCCGACTTTTTTCGTGACGATAAGACCGAGTCTCATTTTATCGGATTCCATAAAATTGAAGACCAGCAGTTTAGTCTTGAAAACGCTACCCTCGGCTTTCAGCCTCGAGTAATCATGACCTTTTCTGATTTTATCCTGTTTGGAAAAAGAAAAAACCAATAGATTTTCGCCGACTACTTTTCAAATATAGCAACCGAAAGAAGCTTTCTGCCTTTTTTTCTGCGTGCTTTGATGACGTTTCTGCCGTCAGCGGTTCTCATTCTTTTTCTGAAGCCGTGAGTTCTTTTTCTCGAGATCTTGCTCGGCTGGTATGTTCTTTTCATAACAATCTCCTTAAAAAATGACCTAAACCAAAAAACCGCGACAGCATACTCAGAAATTTTGGAAAGTCAATTTTTAGATTGAGAATCAATTCGGAAAAATGTTTTTGTTAATGGCTTTTCTATTAATTGGGAAGACATTTTTTACTTGATGCGCCCCATGAATAGTTCCCGATGCACTCACATGTGTAATCGGGACCGTATTTTGAATAACATTGGCCGGTGGAATGCTCGTCTTTGCTGCATGGATTGTCGTCGCAAAGGTTCACGCACTTTCTTGAATTTTTGTCCCAGTAGTAGGGATATTTGCATCCGCAGATATAAATTTCGGCAGTCTGGACATCACATATTCCGTCGGAATTGGGAATTTCACACGGCTTGCTGTCGCACGGCGAAACACACTTTTCGCCGTCCCATGCATAACTTTCAGCACCCCATTCAAAGCTTTCTATGCATGCACAGAAGTATTTGTCCTCTCCTAAAGGTGTGCAGATATTGTATGCATGAGGAATATCTTTGCATGGCTCTTCAAGACATTTGCTGGGAGCACACGCCGATCCGTTCCATATATAGTTTTTGTCGCATTGGCACTGGAATGTCATTTCGTTATTGTAATAGCACATGTCGGGATCGGCATGCGGTATCTCTTTGCACGGCTTGTAAAAGCAAGGGTTGAGAATACACTCGGATCCGTTCCAGACATAGTCTTTTTTACATTTGCATCTGAAAGTTGTTCCACTTTCCGGAACACACCACCCGGGATCGGAATGAGGAATATCGCAGCTTTTTTGAGTGCACGGGCTCTTTACGCATTTGTCATTCTCCCAGAGATAACCTTCTTCGCATCTTGCGCAGCGGAATTTAGACTCCGGTTCGCAGTTATAGTTGACTTCAATGTTAAGAAACGCTGGACATTGAGTTCGTCCTATGCCGCCTGAACTGAACGCCGCAATCCATAAATAGGTTTCTTCATCCATTGAAAATGAAAGAAGCAATTCTGTGTCTCCGAGTTTGCTGTATCTGCCGTCGCTGCTATAATCGCAGGATTGACAGCCTTCGGTATAGCAGTCTGAATTCGTGCATTGTGTGTCAACTCCGCATGAACCTCCGGGCATTGTTCCCGGACATCCGACAATCAGGCTTCGGAGCTCGCCTATTGAAGGAACATGCCAGTCATAGAATCCTCCTTCATTTTTGCATGAGGCGTTATAGAGGGAAGTATGCTGCATGGATGACCAGATAAGTCCTGTTGAAGAGTCTTTGCATGGATTTCCGCTTTTTTTGCTGCATTCAGGCATGGAAGCGCATTCTTCGCCATTCCAGAAATATCCGTTTTTGCAGCTGCATGAATATTGATTCGGATTTATGACTATACATTCACCGGTTGCATTTTCTATTTTACTGCATGAATCACTCTTGCACGGGCTTGGAATGCAGGCATTTTCGTTCCAATAATAGTTTTCAATGCACTTGCATTCGTATTTGTCTGAAGTTAACGGAAGACATTCTCCTGAAGAATTTTCTTTTCCGTTGCACGGATTTCCTCTACACGAAGAGAGAATGCAGGTGGAAGTATTCGTGCTTTCGTACCAGAAGAAATCATCTTCGCATTTGCAGATATAGTCGTGACCTTTAGGAATACATTCTCCTGCGGAATCCTCGATTTCTCCGCATTTATTCATGTCGCACGGATCGAGAATGCACGCAGAGTCATACCAGAAATACTCTCCTTCACAGCCGCACCTGTAACTGCCGTTGCCCGCAAAGCATTCTTCAGTCGAATGTTCTATACCGATACAGGGATTGTTTTCACAAAGAACAATAAAAATATCCTCGTCTGAAATGGTATTGTTGTCCGTGTCATTGACGGCATCCTCGTCTGAAATGGTATTGTTGTCCGTGTCATTGATGGCATCATTGTCTGAAAACGATTCTGCAGGATCATCTGTATCATCAAATGCTTCCGGTTTCGGATAGGCGTTGTTCCAGCAGCCTGAAACTGAAAAAATCGCGGTCAATATGAAAATCACGAAAAATCTTTTCATTCTCAGCTCCATTAATCAAAAAAACGAATGATTTTACACTAAAAGCGGAGTAAGGCAATATTAAGGCGACACAAATTTCTTGAAAGATCCGCTAAATTTAATAATGTAATGCGCATTTTTCGGGAGGCGGATATGAGAGTTGCAGCAGGAAAAACGGCGGATTCAAGGGCTTTCGACAAAAAGGCGATGGAAGCGGGGATCCCTTCTATGATCCTGATGGAGAACGCCGCTTTTTCACTTTTTCTCGAAATTAAGAAGGTGCTCGACTGCCGGTCTCCTGAAAAAATTGTGGTCTTTTCGGGTCGGGGAGGCAACGGAGGAGACGGGTTCGCGCTGCTTCGCATACTGGCCGACAGAGTGCCGGAGATCCCTCTTTTTTTAGTTGAGGCGGCTGAATTCAAAGAGGCGGACAAAATTCCTGAAAATTCTGCATGGATGAACCGCCTGATGGTGCCTGAAAAAGTTCAAATCGTTGATCTTAAAGATGTTTCCGGCAAAGTTCTTTTCGTCGACGCAATGCTCGGAACGGGGCTCAAAAGCGAAATTTCAGGAAAGATAAAAGAATCTGTAGAATTCATCAATTCGTATCCGGCTGACAAAAAATTCGTAGTTTCGGTTGATGTCCCGACAGGGCTTGACTGCGATACGGGCGCGGTCTTGGGCGAAGCCGTCAAAGCTGATCTCACCGTTACGATGGGGATCAGCAAAACAGGTCTTTTTGCAGGAAGCGGTGCGGAAAGAAGCGGAAAAATCGTTCTCGGCCGTATTTCGGCGACTCAGGCCGAAAAACCTGAAAGCAAATATTTCGTCGAGGAAGATCCATCTGTCATCAATACCGAAATTCCTGTTGACGGCTTCAAAAACAGAAACGGACATTTGCTCGTCATCGGCGGTGATGTCGAGAAACTGGGCGCTTCGATAATTTCGGCGAGAGCGTTCCTGTCATGCGGCGGCGGGCTTGTGACGGCCGCTTTCAAAAAGGAGTTCCTTCCTTCGATCGCGGGGAGGATGCCGGGACTCATGCTCATCGAAAACGGAAAAATTGCGGAAGAACTTCATAAGTTTTCTGCCGTTGTAATCGGTCCCGGGCTTTCGGAAATCCCTTTTGATTTTGCGGTTTTCAAGGATTTTGAAGGAACTTTCGTGGTCGATGCCGGAATGTTCGACATCATGCCCGAAAACAAGGAAGTCGTTGAGTTGCTCAAGAATAAAAAAGTCGTTTTCACGCCGCATCAGGGCGAGATCCGGCGATTTCTCAAGGCAGAAAAGGAAGAACCGTGGATAAGCCTTGTCGAAAGATTTCCGCTTGAAAAAGATCATGTCCTCGTTGCGAAAAGTCATGCGACTTTCGTGAGAAACAGCGAAAAGACTGTGATAGTTCCTGCAGGGGCTAAGGCTCTTGCTTTCGGCGGAAGCGGAGACGCTCTGACAGGGATCATCGCCCGTGAGGCTGCTCTGCTCGGGCTTTTTGAAGGTTCAGTGAACGCAGTCGTAAGGCACAGAGCTGCAGGTATCGAACTTGAAAAACGCTTCAGCGCGGCTACGCACGATATTGAAAAACTGGTTGAAATGATAGCTTTGACAGAGAGATAAAATGCTTGAAAAGAGAGAAACTTTTTTTATAAAAAGCGAGGCTGAGACCATAGCTCTTGCCGAAAAACTGGCTTCTGAACTTCACGGCGGCGAACTCATCGTTTTTGACGGAGATCTCGGTGCCGGAAAGACTTTTTTTACCGGCGCTCTGTGCGAGGCGCTGAATGTCGACCGAAAGAAAGTCGCGAGCCCTACTTTTGTAATAATGAAAAAATATTCAGGAAAATTCGATATTTATCATTGGGATTTTTACAGGGTCTCTAACTCTGACGAGCTTTATATCGCCGATTTTCCAGAGTATCTTAAAGCAGAGAATTCGATTACGATCGTTGAATGGGCGGATATGTTCAAAGAGTGCTGGGAAGCGCACCGCCCGCTTATAAGGATCGAAATAAAATTTGGTATTGGAGAAAACGAACGTGAAATCAGCATCGGAAGAATCGACTGAAAAACTGATTAAAGAGCTCCACGCTCCGCACAAAAAGCCTGAAATGGCAAAACCGAAAAAGCCGTTTGCCGCGCCGCGTCCGGAGTTTGAGGAAGAGAAGAAAGAAGAGGAACTCCAAAAGACGAAGAAAGAGCAGGCTGTCGAATTTGTTAAGAAAACTTCTTCAGAAATGAAGAGCGGCGTTTCGGTGTTACAGGCTTTCAAAGCGATCGTGAAGAGCGGGAAACTCTTTTTCGCATCTATCGGAGTGATTCTTGCGATGCTTCTGCTTTCGCTCTTTTTCTATCATCAGATATCCTCTTTTTTCACAGTGAAGACTCTCGATTTTTTCGAGATCGCTCCTGCGACCGACGAGCTGTTCTCCCAGCTCTACCGCGTTTTGAAGATCTGCGGAGCGTTCCTTTTCAAGATCGTGGTGAACGTGCTTCTTTTCTACCTCTCTTTCGTTATCGCCTATGCGCTTGTTTCGCCGCTTTACTCCTTTATTTCGATGATCGCCGAGGATATCTACTTCGGAAAGCCGCAGGACGATGCCGAGTTTTCGCTTGAGGGAGTGATCGAGGATGTGAAACAGGCTTTGAAGATAAGTGCCGGTGTTTTTGCTCTCGGTGCCGTTGCGTTTTTTATAGGTTTTATCCCTGTTCTCGGGCAGATCACGGCGCTCGTCGTATGTTTTTTCATGAACGCGCTCCTGATATTCGATTTCGTCACTTCGAGGAGGCGCTGGACGCTTGCAGCAAAGGCAAAATGGCTTGTTTTTCACCCCGCGCTGACACTCAAAACGGCGCTTCTGCCGACTCTGATATCGTTCATTCCGGTCGTCAATACGATATTCACAGCGTTCCTCTTCCCGGTTTTCGTAGTGCATGCAACGATGAATTTTGCCTGCGCCGAAAGGGGAGACGAGCCTGAAAAAGAGGGGGAATCAGTTGAAGGCTGAGTCGTTCATAGGGTTGCGTTATCTCTGGAATTCGCGCAGGACGCGTTTCCTGAGCGTCATAACTCTGATATGTGTCCTCGGTATCGCTATCGGTGTCGCGGCGCTTATCGCTGTGCAGTCGATAATGGACGGTCTGCAGAACAAGATGCGGGCGACTGTCCTTGGAGCAAAGACTCACGCTTTGGTGACGACTGAAAGCGGAAAGCTGGAGGATTACTCGCCGAAAATGGCGAAACTTGCGGCAGATCCTGAGATCGCGGGCGTTACCCCCGTCATTTCAAGGGATGTCATAATTTCGGTGAGCGACGAACTCAACGGGCTCGTTATCAACGGCATCGATCCGGCGACTGTCGGAAACGCCATGCTTTTCCCGCAGCAGATAACTACCGGTTCAATGAATTGCATCGTAAGTCCTGACAAATGCCCGGAGATAATTGAAAAGCGCAGATCGGTCCAGGAGTTTACCGGAAAAAAAGGTGACATAGAGCCCGAAAACTTTCCGGGAATCGCGATCGGAGTCGAGCTCGCAAAATACTATGGGATAGGCATCGGCGACAAAGTGAAGATCATCTCTCCGACCGGTGAAATGGGCATTGCCGGACCGAAAACGCAGATAAAGACTTTTCAGGTCGCGGCGATATTTTTCAGCTCTCTTTACGAATACGATTTCAACTATGCCTACATCACGCTTGAAAATGCGCAGAACTTCTTTTCTGCCGGTGAAAGCATCGACTATCTCGGGATAAAACTCAAAGATATGAATCGGATAGACGAGGCGGAAAAGGCGATCAAGTCCGATCTTGGAGACGGTATCGTCGTCAAAAACTGGAGAGATATGAACAAGCCTCTTTTTTCGGCGCTCGAAATGGAGAAGATAGTCTGGTTCCTGATCATCGGATTCATCGCGCTCGTCGCATCCTTCAACATCGTTTCGGCGCTCATCATGCTCGTCATGGGCAAAAAAGAGGAGATCGCGATACTTCGCGCCGCAGGATATCCGGCAAAATCGGTAATGAAGATCTTCATGCTTGACGGGCTCATAATCGGCTTTTTCGGCACTCTGCTCGGCGGAATAGCGGGAACGGTCCTCTGCCTCATTTTAAGCGATATGCCGGTAAAAGTGGCGCAGGATGTCTACTACATCGAAAGGATCCCGGTCGATATGTCGCCTCTGACTTTTGTTCTGGCGATAGCGGGATCGCTGGTTTTGACTGTGATTGCGGCGGTCTATCCGGGCAGAAAGGCGGCAAAACTGAGCCCTGCTGAAGCCTTGAGACAGGATTGAGTTTAGTGGCAACAATCAGGACATATTCAACCAAACGTTGATCCGTATTGGTATTAGGAGGAGGTAAGGATGAAAAACATAATATTTTCAATAATTTTTCTTTTTTCTTTCTGCGTTTTCGGCAATGCCGAGCCGATTGACATTTTGTCTTCTCTAAAATCGACGGGCAATCTGGTTGCATTGGAAAAAGCGAATATTGAAATCAAAAAAGAGAGTCTTTTTATAAAAATAAACGGCGTTTCTGCTGATATTGAGGTCAATTACACCTATTTCAACAAAGGAAAAAACGAAATCATTGATTTTGCTTTTCCCATAGATTTTGAAGTCAGTCTTTTCGATGACAGGCAGGATCCGCTGCGTACTGACATAACAGCTTTTTCGATTTCGGTAAATGGTACCGAGGCATATCCTGACCATATTATGGAAAAATTCTATAACTGTAATCCGAACGAGAAATCATGTCACCCGATCATACCTGAATACCTAACCGAAAATTTTATAAAAAGTTGGTATGTAACTAAAATACAGTTTGCACAAAACCGTGAAACAAAAGTTACGGTCAAATACAAGGTTAATGCTTATGCTTATCATAGTCTTTATAGCAGCGACCCGATTCCTGTGTTGGGGGGCCGGATTTTGCAGTACGACTTTTCTCCTGCACAGTATTTCGGAATGGGAAAAGCAGACGAAATAGAAATAGTGATTGATGCTCAGGAAGTTGATTTTATCGGCGGGAAAATCGTTAAAATCTCACCTGCAGTTTTCAATGAAAAAGACAAAATCTACAAATATTCAGGCAAAAACTTTGATTTCGGCAAGAATCCGTCGCTTTTAATTGAATATGACATTACAAATTCCGAAATGTTCGATTATTTCAAGAAAAACCGCAAAGGTTTCAATAATATGTTCGGCTCAAATACACAGGTCAAAGTTTCATCATCACTCAAAGGATACGATGCAAGGAAGCTGTTTGACGGAGATCTTTCAACAGCCTGGTGCTTTAAGAGAAGTGACAAGGAAGAGTTTGTTGAAATCTCACTTGATCCGATGCCGGTAGTCGGATACATATCGGTTATGAACGGTTACCTGAAAAACAAATCTGCATACGATGCCAACGGAAAAGTGACGGAATTTGATGTTACAACAAGATGCGAAAACAAAGACTCGTGTTTGTCGTCATGCAATGAATATGCAAAAATTTTAAAAGAAGAGTCCAAGAAAAATTTTAAACCCGATATTCCTGTGTGGAGTGACAAAATCTATAAAGATCCTATCAAGGAAGTAAACCAGCCGATACTTGATCTTGATCGCGTAGGTGTTCCTTTACCTGTCGGATGCTGGATAAAAATCATAATAAAATCAACTGTAAAAGGCGAAAAATCGGACGATGTCTGCATTTCGGAAATATTTTTGATGTAAAATGAAGTAGAACACTCGGAGACTGGTGATGAAATACTTGATTTTGCTTTTATTTCTGCCGTTTTTTCTTTGTGCTGAAACAACATCAGAACCCGTGTCCATGATGACAAAAGCTGAAATTGAAAAGTGTTCAAAAAACAAAGAAAAAACCAGTTTACGTTTTTTGATAAGAGAAAACGGCAAAACCGGTTTTATTGACGGCTGCGGAAATGTTGTCATTAAACCGATTTACGATTCTGCACTTGAATTCAGCGAAGGTTTGGCGCGAGTCGAAAAAGACGGAAAATACGGTTATATCGATAAGTCAGGCAAGGTTGTGATTGATTTTTATCTCGATTATGCCGGATTTTTTTATAACGGTTTGGCAGCTGCGGAAATTCATGGCGACAACGCAGAAAAATTCTATATCGATAAAGACAATAATCGATATTCCGAAAGAAATTCAGAAAATTCTCTGGAAAAAACTGTAATGTTCAGGCGTGTTTACGATAATCTTGTTCTAAAAGAATCCCGCTCCTGGAATGATCATAATGCGTTTGTTCTCGGCAAAGGCCTGGTAACGATCAAGGCTAGAAAAGGATTTTCATTTTATACCGATTATTCCAGTCAGAAAGTAAGCTCAAACAGTGTTTCCAACGATGAGCTTGTGGAAAACTGCAACGATGTCAGACTATTTGAAAATGACGGAAATATTATTTTTGTTAAAAACGGCAAACAGGTAAAAACATTGAATAATTCCAGTGTTTATATGCTTCCGGTATGCAGAGAGGGTGTAACAAATATTGTTTGGGTAAAGGGAAACAGGGAACAGGTCTGTAATGATTTTTTCGGTTTAGATAAGACTTTTTTCATTTACAATTTGGACGGAATTGAAATTGCCGGATTTGAAGATGAAGATGTTATAAAACATATGGCTTATCTCGACAAGAACATCATTGGGATCGCTTCTTTTGACGATAGAGAGTCTGGAATTTTCGATCTCGATGGTAAGACCTTCGTTTTTAACGAAGATTTGAAGAAACATTTTGTCTTTTCTAAAAATTTTTGCTTCGGCGAACCTTGCAAAGAGGAGAGGAGAGATAAAAAAATGAGCTTTGATTTTAATCAGAGGATTTTTAAAAATCCTTGTCCGGAAATTCAGTTGAAATCCAACGAAAAAAGGGTCAACGAAAAATATGTCCGTGAATATTATGACAAAAGATCCGGTAAATTGATATCGCGAGGCGGTTGGACTAAAACATATAGAAGTTTGAATCAAGGATGTTTTGTTGTTGTTAGAGTGGAAGATAAGATGTATTATCTCAATGAAGATTACAAAGCTTTCTGGAGCGGTGAGATCGAAAGGCACAAGGAAGAAGAAATCGAGTATATAAAGGACGGAATCAAGTCAAAGCTTTAATGGAAACTGTGAGATTTTATAAAATGAGAAACCTGATAATTTTAGCAGTTTTATCGTTTATAGCTCTTTTATGCGTTTACATGGATGAAGCATCACGGGCAAATAAAAAAGTGTTGTATGTCCTCAGCCACGACAATGGAAAAGAGTCTCTTTTATTTGATGATTTCAGCGAAGCTCTTCCCCCGGTATTCGACAAAGTTTTTACCATGCAGGACGGTTTGATGCGTGCTTTGAAAAACGGGTATTCGGTGATAGTCACTGAAAAGGGAAAGATTCTTCCTGGCGAATATCTGCGCATAAAAGAGTTTAAAGAAGATCTTTCATCGGTTAAATCAAAAGACAGCAAGTGGGGATTTATCGACAGAAGCGGAAAAGTCGTCATCCCTTTAGAGGATGAAGATGTAGGAAACTTTTCTGAAGGCTTCGCCCCCGTCAAGAAAGAGGGGAAATGGGGCTATATTTCCAAATCCGGCGAGGTGAAAATACCTTTTGAATTTGATAAAGCCTCCGATTTTTCAGAAGAATACGCGGTTGTTTCCAAAAACGGGAAAGCTGGATTTGTCGATAAAAACGGTGTCTCTCCGACAGGTTTTGTTTTTGATTCAGGAAAACCTTTCCGATACGGAGTCACCGTCGTAAAAAATGGTGATGAAAACCATGTCATAAATAAAAAGTGGGAAACTATTTATGTTTCAAAAAGCTTGACGGTGCTGTCGCCCATTGGGGACAATGTCTATGCTGATGGACTTATTTTCCCTCCGCTTGTGAAAAATGATAGGGTGATAATGAGCAAAGACGATGCCGACAGAGTTTATCCAGAATTTGAGAACTCTCTGCTTGTGTTTGAAAAGAACAGAAAATTCGGTGCAATAGACAGTGACGGAAATATTGTTGCTCCGGCAAAATTCGATAGGGTAAGTATTTTAAACAACGGATATTTGTTAGTCAGAGAAGGTTCGAAAAAAGGCCTGATGAATAAAAGCGGCGAGTATGTTCTGAAAATAAAACCTGAATATTATGATATCAGAGTGCTTGACAGCGGGAAAATTATCGCATTGGAAGGAGATACGCTTAAAATAATAAGTGCTGATCTCAAAAAAGAGGTCGTTGTTTCCGATATCAATATGATTCTTGGGGTTCGTGACGGCAAAATAATTGTTCAAAAAGCAGGAAAAAAAGTTGTTTTGGATGAAAATGGCGCGATTTCTGTAGAAGCACCTGTCGGTAAAGATCCTGTCGAAGAAGAAAACGACAACTCTTCGAAAATTTCTGTTTATGGCAGAACATGCGGTTTCGTTGACGGTTTGGCACGTGTCGAGCAAAGCGGAAATATTTTATACATTAACAAGTCTGGCAACATTGTTCTTCGCGGGAAATGGCTTAGAAGAGTTGACTGGCGTGATGTTTATGCCTGCGGAAGAAGAGGAGATTTCGGATATTGGTGAGAGAATTTTCTGAATACAGATACGATTCGACGACATATGAGAAATTTCAGCAATCTGGCTTCCCGCAAACGAAAGTTGATCCATATTGGTATTAGGAGGATAATATGAAAAACTTAGTATTTTTTAGCATTTTACTTTTTTCTTTCTGTGTTTTCGGCAATGCCGAGCCGATTGACATCGTTTCTTCTCTGAAGTCAAC
>JAEESW010000063.1 GCA_016290135.1 bacterium | reverse complement strand
ATATTCATATTCGGTAAGATAAAAATTTCTGTATTTCAGTTGATCCAGATACTCTTTCCTGGCCGGAAAGCCGTCTGTCAGAAGAAGCGCCAGTTTGTTTGTCTGACCGGTGTTTGAAAGCTCTTCACGTATCTCAAGGATCTTAATGATATCCTTCTTTTCATCTTCCGGCACGGAACAGCCTTGCAAAAGAAGCGCTGATGCAAATGCGGCAAAGAAAAACGCGGCGAGCCTATTTAGCGTCTTCATCATCTCCCTCTTCACTTTCAGGTTCCTTATTTTCCTCTCCGCTCTCTATTTTGAAGTATTCCTCTTTTGATTTCGGAGGACATTTTTCATTAAGTTCATTGATCCTTTTCAGATTTTTTTCGGTCGTGATTTTAAAGGTGTTTTCAATGTGCTGAAGTCTCAGGAACACCCCTGCGCACTTTTTTCTCTTTGCATAGAATTCGGCAATTCTGAGATCTTTTTCGATAAGGATCCCTTCAGCCTCCTCAAGTTTTTTCTCCCCTTCTTCCCGGTTTTTGTCTTCGGGATAAGTCTCCAGATATTCTTTGTAGACATCGACAGCTTTTTCGACCACCGTGATATCGCGTTCGGCTGGATTCGGCAGAATGAAAAAGTCCGAAGGTTTCTGCGCAAGATAGCTGTGAGCCTTGTAAAGAAGAGCCTCAGGCGCAGACTCATGGTTGGGATGGCGCTTTAAAAACGTATCGAAAACCGTTATCGCCGACATATACTCTTCTTTTTTGTAGTATGTCTTGCCGAGCGCGACAGTCGCAAAAGGCTCATATTTACTGTAGCTGAAATCAGAAATGACTTTCATGAACCTGTTTTCGGCATTGGTCAGATCCCCGTTTTCAAGATAGAACAGGCCTTCCTGATAAACTTTGTCCGCATCGGATTCGGTGGTTCGTATCACCGGAGTTTTGCTGCATGAAAAAAGCAGGATATTCGCGAAACAGACAACAATGAACAATATTTTCTTCATCATAAAGCTCCTCTCTTAACTGCACGGATCGAGCCTGGTCCGACCCAACCTTCGACGTTGTCCTGAAAACTTTTGACTTTATACCACTGGCCGCTTGACGAAACGATAGTCATTATTTCCCCTTCTTTGACTTTGCCTATTTCGCCGAGTGATGAGTCGGGGCCGCTTCGAAGCACTTCGCCTTTTACTGCGACAGCCCAGTTCTCTTTAAGATTCCCGTTGTAATTCATGTAGTAGAGCGATGCACTGACGCACATGATCAGAAAAACCGGAAGAAGCATGATCTTCAGGCGCCAGTCGCTCTTGAAGCAGATCATGACGATAAACAGCGCAAACGCGTAAAGCGAAACAAAAAAGAGTATGAGCAGCCAGTCAAGCGCAAAAACAGGTGTCGTCAGCACTTTCGGTATCGTTACCCCGAGCTCCGAGACCACGATGTCGAGGTTGTTTTTAGCTTCGGGAAAATCCGGAGCATTCTGAAGCGACTGCAGATAAAAATAGAGCGCCTCCCCTTTTCTGCCCAACGCCTCCGAAGTTACCCCCAGATTGTAGGAATAAAGCGGATCATCCAGATGTCCTGCAAAATTCTGATAGAAAGCGTTGTATGCCCCCTGATAATCCTTTTTTATGTAAAGAGAAAATCCGTCTTCGGCAAAAAGCTGAAGAGAGAAAAAAAGCATAAAAACCGGAATCATTTTTTTCATCATTTTTTGAGACCTCTCGGATCAAGGAGCTTTATCGCCTCGTTTTTCAATTCCGAGATGTCGGCATTCGACATTCCAGAATACGATATCTCTTCGATTTTCCTTACAAAATCGGTTATATTGTCAATTTTGCCCTCATATTTCTGCTTCAAAGTATTGAGTCTTTCGCCTTTGAGCCTGATGTTGTAAAGTTCCTCCAGCGCACCGTAGAAACTGTTGAGCAACTCAGCATAATCATTGGATCTTTGAATCTTATCCTTCCATTTTCCCATTTTTGCGTTTCTGGAACCGTCACGCCTCGTCCTGATATTTTTTGCGATGCGGATCATGAACGAAACAAAGATCATTATGAAAGGAAGAGCCAGCGCCACTCTGAACCAGCTCTTTTCCGTGAGAGGTGTTATCTCGTATTTTTTCAGATCAGCCGGAAGTTCCTTCAAAAGCTCGAAGGAATGAGCGACCGAAGTCTTTTCCTCTTCTTCAACGCCCTGCACATCTTTGACGGAGACTTTTATATCGGGGATCTCGGGCTTCTGCCAGCCGTTATCCCTGCTGAAAAATTCAAACGGTCTAACTTTCAGCACCGTTTCGCCGCGTCTGAGCCCTTTCACCATAAACTTGTAGGTTTTGACTCCGCAGTAGCCTTTCGGCGTAACAGAAACGGAAGAATTTATTTCGGGAGAAAAGATCTTGAGCATCGGATCTTTTTCAAGTTCGATCCCGACATCCTGGAAGTTGCCGCAGCCTTTAATTGAAAAAGTTAGCGTTTCCAGCATGTTATCTTTATCAAGTGTAAGGCTTCCTTTGTCGGTCAAAATCTGAAAATCGCCGTAAACGCCGTTTTTGTGAGCCTCTTTTTCAGGCATCGGCTTGAGCGGAACTTTTACGCCGACAGAAGAGATCGTCACTTTTCTTGTCGAGAAAAACGAACCGATGATGACATCCATTATCATCTGTGTCCCTTCCACCGTGTCGGTAGTCCCGTCCGGGATGAGAATGTAGGTCTTTATCGGCGCATAGTCATAGACCTTGCCGTCGATGCTCAGCCTCTTGAAATTAAGCCGTGTCTCACCCTTTTCATCTTTCCAGCAATTGTCAAAGACCGGAAATTTGTATGGGTTGATGTCGCTGATCGAATTCGGTTTTATAAAAAGATAGTAAGTGACTGTGAGCGGCTCTCCCGCGTAAAGACCGCTTGGCGGATTTACGACAGTTCTGATAAAATAATCCGGCGTTTTCTTTTCCCATTCGCTCAGCGGACTCATCAAGGAATTTGCACGTTTTTCATAATAATTTTCATCCGTTGCATCTGATTCCGCTTCGTTTTGAGGCACATTCTGAGCACTGTTGGAATTTGCCGGAGCGCTGCTGCCTCCCTGCCCCGTCACCGTGATCGTGACTTTGTTCGATTTTATCGTTTTTCCTTTCACTTTGAGCGATGCGGGACCTATCTCAAAGACACCCGCCTTTTCGGCACGCAGAGCATAAGAGTAAGTGATTGAGCTCTTTTTCTCGAACTTTCCGTTGATTATGCTTATCGAATTCGACTGCGACTGCGAGCGGTTTTCGACCGTAAAATTGGCGAAATCGGGCTCTTCGATCGAATCGAACGAACCTTCCGCCGTGAGAACGAATCCGAAAAGAGCGTCGGTCTGGACTATCTCGCTGTCAGTCGAAAGCGTGATAGACTGTGCAAAAGCGAAAAACGGCAATAAAATCAATGCCGTAAAGAATATTTTTTTTATAATGAAATTGCTCAAGTTTCCCTCAAAAATCACCAAGTCTGATCACTATCCGACTTTTGTTCCTTCTTTAGCATGAAAGGAGAGATTTGCAAATTTTTCCGCTGCTTGAACTGCTTCAGAACTGAGCTTTCCTTCGGTCTGTCGTCGTTTTGCTGCTCGTCGTCCTGTTCTTCGGCAGCAGAGCTCCGGTTTTCCTCGTCCTGAGTTTCGTTATCTTCATCGTTCATGCCGGAATTCTGATCTTCGTCGTTTCCTTCGTTATTTTCATCATTCTGTTCCTGAGACTGCTGATTTTGCTCCTCATTCTGTTCATCGTCAGGAGTTTCATTCTGCTCGTTCTGTTCTTTATCTTCCTGTTTTTCCTGATCTTCCTGATTCTGTTCGTTCTGATCCTGCTGTTCCTGATCTTCTTGTTTATCCTGGTTTTCCTGTTTTTCGTTTTGCTGCTGCTCCTGCTGCTGTTGCTGCTGTGCGATTATCCTTCTGACGATCTCAAGATT
>JAEESW010000062.1 GCA_016290135.1 bacterium | reverse complement strand
TCAGGATTTATGAGGAGATCGACCCCGAGTTCATTAGTCAGGAAGCTCATCTCTTTTTCGTATTCAGGCCCTCGGACAGCCGCTATCGTGCGCTTTACTCCAAGTTTCTTAGCCGCGCTGCAGCACAGAATGTTTGTTTCGTCGTCCTTCGTTACCGCTACAAACACTGAAGCCGAATCGACGCCGCACTTTTTGAGTAGCTCTGAACAGCACCCGTTGCCGACATAGCCGTTGCAGTCGAATGCATCGGTAATAGCGTCGATCTTCTCGGGAGAGCGGTCAATAACCACAAGATCATAACCCTCTTGGGTGATATGCCTGGCAAGCGCAAACCCGACCTTGCTGGCTCCGACAATTATTACTCTCATATTTTCCCTCTTATAGCTTGCAAAAATTTACTGCCACTTCTTTTCAGCTTCGGAAAGAATTCGCATAAGTGACTGATTATTTTGAGATTTTGCAATATCAAGCGCAGTTTTTCCGTCGACCTGTCTGAGTGTCGGATCGGCACCGAGCTCAAGAAGTTTCTTCACAACGGAAAAGAGGTTCTGCTTTACGGCATACATCAGAGCGGAGTTGCCGAAATCGTCACATGCGTCAGGGTTGAACGGCTTAAGCATAAGATATGTCGCGAGCTCCTGCTTTCCCGATTCGACAGCCAGCATGAGCGCCGTTTTTCCGCTTTGGAATTTGTGGTTGAAATCGGCCTTCGCTCCAGACTGTAAAAGAGCGAGCGCGACATCAAAATGCGAATTGTGCATGGACAAAACAAACAGATTTGCTTTCGGATTTTTGAAATAGTGCCCGTTCGGGTCAGCGCCGTTTTCAAGAATAAGTTTCAGAACTTCGGCATAACCTTTTTCGACCGCGATAACTATTGCCGCCTTGCCGTTTTTATCTTTTGTTTTGACATCCGCTCCTTCCGAGATCAGGGTTTTTACAGCTTTCGCGTCGCCCTTCTCCACCGCGTTTATGAAATCCATCGGAAGCGTGTTCTTTTTGCTCAGGATCCTGTATGTTTCCTGCGCTCTTGCGTCGATCGCGTAATCAAGTGCAGTCTTTCCGGCCTTCGATTTTTTCTTTTCGTCAAAGCCCAGTCTAAGCAGTTTGTTCATCAGTTCGGCGTTGTTTGCTTCCGCGGCATACATCAAAGTGTCCTTTCCGGCTGCATCTTCCGTTTTTATCTCGGCTCCGGCAGCAAGCAGCATATCGACAATCTTCTTGTTTTTCAGCGAAATAGCGTGCAGAAGAGCCGTTTTTCCGTCAGGCCCTTTGAGCTCAAGGTTGACACCGTTTTTTATAAAGAATTCGGTCATCGCGACATCGCCCGAAGTGACAGCGGTCACAAAAAGAGGCCAGTCCTCGTCCACAAAATTGATGTCGGCACCTTTCGCAAACACTTCCGAGGCCGTTTTTACATTTCCAGCCTGAACCGCAGCCGCGAAAGACTCGTTCAAGTCATCGGCAAAAAGAAAAAATGAAAAAAATATAAGAAAAAACACTAATTTTTTCTTCATTCCAGGCTCCTGTCAGAATCTATTCAGGACAATACAAATCAGCTCTGGATTTGCATTTCCACAAGCCGAAAAAAGCACCTTCTTCACCGACACAGTCACACCAGTCGACTTCCGTTTTATTGTCGTTGCAAAGCCATTTTGCCTTCGTTCCGTTATGGCAGGTAGAGTCATGACACAATATATCGTCCTCATACCATTTGCCGTCTTCACAGTAAAATTGCTTACACTTAGAGCTTCTTCTTTCACCGTCGTTGTATATTTTTCCTTCAGAATCTTCGCACTGCCTCCCAGGACGTTCCACATCCTCTTCTTCCGGCACTCCGTCAATTACAATTTTGAACGGAAATGATGTCGGATATCTCTGTCCTTCTGTCCAAGAATCAAGAACTGCACCGCACCAGGTTTTATCATCGCAATAGTCAGTATGAACAGCATGAAAAGATTCGCCTGTTTCCGAATCTTTGATCCCGAAACTTCCTTCATAATAAAAAGGATAACCGGAAAAATAAAAATCCTGAGAAAAAGAAACTGTTTTAAACCTTTCATCATCAATAGAAAAATAGAAATAGGGACAATGCCAGTTACAATAGTATTCGCCGTATTCATAATCATCGATAATACACCCTGTCAGCTGAGCACCCGAAAGACTTATTGAATCAGGAATAAAATCAGGACATAAAACAGGACCGAAAGGCTGCTGGCGGCATTCCTTTTTAAAAACAAGGGTCACTTTACGCAGATTTTCAAAAAGTTCTTCTGCATCAAATTCAGAATGTCCCTGATAGCAATGCGGCGAGTTTGCCGCTTCCTGAACACACTGGTCAAAAAAGTTTTCGTCACTATCGGACGAAACCGAGCCGTAATAATGTGCCTGCTGGTTGCAGTCACAACAAGAAGAATCAGGATATTCCGAATTTTCCGGATCATCATCCGGTTCTGAGGTTTCACCATTTTCAGGATTTTCAGGATCATTATCCGGATCATCACTTCTTTCATCATCAAAAATTTCAGGATCTGTATCGTTCTTAACCGATTCTTTCTCATCTGATTTTTTGTTGCCGCATCCAAGCAGAAAACATACAGCGAAAACAAGTAGAAAAATGAAAACCTTTTTCATAGGAACCTCCAATTACTTTCCAATTACTCTCCAAATTCCATTCTTCTTTGCTCCGTCATGGTAAATCACTTGATTATTTATAAGCTTTTTCATTATTCTTTGAACTTTTGATCTGGAAAAACCTGTTTTATCGGACAATACTTTTTGACTAACTGACGGTTCAATTCTTATTATTTCAACAATACTTTTTTCATCTTCATTTAAAGCATCATTTATAGCTTCATTTATAGCTTCACCTGATGCTTTATTCCTGTAGGCCATCCGTTCATCAATATTGTTCCTCAAAATAAGCTTTACCGTGTTTGGAGTTTCAATATATTCCGGCGCCGGCAGACCTGCTTCAGCCATATCCGAATAAATTTTTTTAACGCCTTCGTTTAGTTCTCTGACCCATTCAAACTCAGTCATAACCCTTGCTATCGTCTTGTTCCGAGAGAATCGTGTATATGAAATATTGTCAGCCGTCACAATATTCGGAAAGCGTCCAGGACTCTCAATTTCCAGTCTGTCATCATACATACTGACTTTAATGAACTGCCCTGATGCAGCGTAGTCACGATGTGCAACAGCATTGATGATACCCTCGAACCAAGGAAATTCAGGGTATTCAGGGCTCTCGACAAATTTGCCACTGCCATGCTCCTGCTTAGTAAACACGCGAAGCTGATCTGTAATAAAAGCCTTTGCAGCATCGACCAATCTTAAAATAGGCTCATCAATGCTCTTATCCTTTACGACATTATAGTTTGCTCCGACCTGCATCTCACGACCATCAATCCGGATAAACCTTATACGGCAGTTCATATTAAACCGCATGATGTTTTTTGCAAAAAGCAATACCGCAGCATTTGTCAGGTATTCAGTTCTGTCTCTTTTCTGTATGAAACCTCTGGCAGCAAGCACCTGATGCGTATCAATGCTTCCAGCTCCTATTCGCTCCTTATAGGCTTTGATCAATTCTTGATCCAGATCTTCAATCGTTGCGTTCTGATTTATCTCATCTTCAAAATGTCTGGTTCCTTTTGCATATTCCAGATTTCGGAGATTCTCTCCCAACATTTCTTTGGACTTATCGCCAATCCTCAGATATGTCCTATCATTGTATGTACGAATTACTTGGTCAATACTAGGCTCTATGTGTAGAAGTAATAAACGGTCCTGTTTACCATGCTCATTTGTAATATTGATAAACTCTTCCCGATAACGCGGCATAGGACGGCAGCAATCCCTTGGAGCATTTATTATTTCATGTATCTTAACATCTCCACAGGGGTTGAGTCCTTTCAGCGTATGTTTTTTATCGCTGA
>JAEESW010000061.1 GCA_016290135.1 bacterium | reverse complement strand
ATTCGGACAAACCTGAAAACGATGAGGATGCCGATTCGGATCCGTGCGATCCCAACCCTTGCACGGCAATGGGAATGGGCGGTTCGACAGGGATATGCAGGGTCGAAGCAAACGGCAAATATTCCTGCGAATGTAAAGAAAATTATGAATGGGACGGTAAGAGATACTGTACCGGCAAAACCAGAACGGAAGAGTGCACGGGGCTTCCTGAGCACGGATACTGGGTCTTGGATAAATCAAGCATAACGCAGCAGTGGAGAGGAAGTGACGAGGGTTGGTGGCCGGATGCTGTCGGAAAGTACAGCTGGAGGATCCCGTATGAATCATCCTGTTATTTCCGCTGCAAAAAAACTTACTTCTGGAACGGGGAAGACTGTGTCAACCTCTGTGATGCCGAACCGTGCAAGGATGTTCCTCATTCTGACGGCGTGTGTTCCTCTGTCGGAGCGGCGCTTTATACCTGCGGCTGCGAGGAAGGCTACTACTGGTGGGGCGAAAGACTCGGCTGCATAGCGCGGAAACCCGCTTTGGGAAATATCTGCGCAGGGCAGAACGAGTGCTATGACGATTACTACGAAATAGAGTGCCCGACCGATCCCGACGCAGACTTCTTCGGTCAGGAGGCGCACTACGCAAAACTCGGCGTCTGCTCTCCGCTCGACATTACTCTCGATAACTCGAATGCGGAAGAACCTCTCATCATAAACAGAAACACCGGACTTATGTGGCAGAAGAATATCGAGGAAGCGAATTTCAGCTGGGAAGAGGCTGATTCCCACTGCGAAGAACTCGTCTATGCCGGATACGACGACTGGCGGCTTCCTTCTGTTCATGAACTGATGTCGATAGTAGTAAGCAACAAATACCAGTACGATTACAACATGATCTTCTTCAGGTATTTCAAGGAGTTGGAGTTCGACTATCTCCATGACGAAACCATGTTTTGGACATCCGATAAAGGGTTCAAAATCAATTTACACGAAAATATGGTCAGAAAGAGCTCGGATATGTCAGGGTGTATGCATACGGCGATATGTGTCCGCGGCGAAAAACTGCCCGGTCCTGAATTTGAGGTCTCCGAGATAAACGGCGACAAAGTCGTGACTGAATTGACGACAGGAATTATGTGGCAGAAGAGCATGGAAGGAAAAGTGCGGTGGGAGAACGCCCTTTATAAATGCGAGCATCTTGTCTATGCGGGATACAGCGACTGGAGGCTGCCGCTTAGAAACGAGCTGCTCTCGCTCATGAACTACGAAAAGTCAACACCCGCCTCCGATTATCCGGGGATGGAGATTTCGTCAAAAGACTCGATCGTTTTTTCAGGAACAAACAACGGTTTCAAGATCCATGATACAGTGGATATTTTCGGAAAGGAGAGCTATCTGGCATGCTCGGCTGATTTCAGTGACGGAACGATCTCTCCCGCTTCGAAATACATGGATCCGAAGTATATCCAGTATTATGATTTTCCGCTTTATTGCGTCCGCTCCGATGTCTGTCCCGCCGGCAAGTTCCTGCGCGGCCTGGAATGTCTCGACGATCCGTGCGGTTCCGCTTCATGCGAAGTTGAAAACTCGACAGGAGTCTGTGTTCCGAAAACGGAATCGGCGTATGAATGCCAGTGTCTTGAAGGATTTTTCTGGAACGGCAGCAAATGCGTTAACCCGTGCGACGCCGATCCGTGCTCAAAAATCGTGAATTCCGACAAAAACTGCACCGCCGTGAACGCAGATCTTTACTACTGCGGTTGCGTTGAAGGCTACACGTGGGAAAACGGTAAGTGCGACACTTTCGCTACGAACGTCAGAACTGTCGGAAGCATCTGCACAGGACTGGATAAATGCTACAGTACCGAAGAAGAGATAGAGTGCTCCGGCTCGAAGTCAAAGCCTTTCGCGGGGCAGGACGCGTTTTACGCTTCTATGGGCAAATGTGCTCAGCATGATTACTCTATAAAAACGGCCGCGGATCAGAATATCATAGTTGACAACAACACGAAACTTGAGTGGCAGCAGACATATCCGCAGAAGGTACTCCCGTGGAACGAAGCCTATGCTTACTGCGATTCTCTTGAATACGGCGGAAAGAGCGACTGGCGTCTTCCGGCACCGCATGAAATGATGACGATAGTTGACGAGGCTTACGATTATCCCATGCTGGATCAGACTTATTTTACCGATATTCCCGGTGTTCATCCCGGACGGAGTTTCTGGACGGACGACGTCAAGATCATCAACTTTTACAGTGACGGCTGGGTCTACAGCTATCCTTCAAAAGACGATATCTATTTCGTGATGTGTGTCAGAGGCAAAAAACTTCCGAAAGCACGCCTTGAGGTTTCGACCGTAGGCAACGACAAAATCGCGAAAGATTCATCCACCGGACTTGCCTGGACTTTGAGAGATCACTCCGCCGATGAATGGGAGGAAGCCCTTTCATACTGCATGAACCTCACTTACGCAGGAAAGACAGGGTGGAGACTTCCCAACAAAAACGAACTTGTTTCGCTTGTAAACTTCGGTGAGGCCGCTCCGATCGAGTTTTACGATATTTGGACAGACTGCTGGTCCTCGACATCATCGACAGGCAACGCCGCCATGGTCAGCCTGAACGGGAATTTGGAATATGTCGGAAAAACAGATAGGGGATATGCCGTTATCTGTGTCGGAAATTTTGAATAAGAGGTCAATCATGAAAACTCTTTTCTCCATCATGCTGATTTTCCTTTTTATTTCGTGCGGCGGCGGTTCAAAAGCGCCTGTTGACGATGATTCCGCGGCGGTTGTGCCGGACGGAGACGAGGATGTTATAAATGAGGAAGAGCTGATTGATGATGATGAACCTGTAGAAGATGAAGAAGACAGCGACACAGAGCCCGGTGAAGATTTTGATCTTATTCTGCCTGAAAGACGCGGGCATTGTGCAGAAAAACCTTGCGAAGATGTAGAAAATTCGACAGGTGTATGTGTCTACGAAGAAACAGGATATTACGGATATCACTGCGAATGTCTTGAAAATTACAGTTGGAGTCACGTTAAACGAAAATGTCTGGATTCAAGAACAGCGGAATGCACCGGTCTGCCGGAACATGCAGTCTGGAACATTGCCTCGAGCATCACGCAGATGACGGAAGACGGTGAAAACTGGTTCCCTTCGACCTCAGCGACATGGCATGATCCTGAAACAAAGTGCACTGAGGACTGCTGTTTCAAATGTGCCGAAACTTATTTCTGGAACGGAAGTGAATGCGTCAATCTTTGTGATTCAGAACCATGTAAAAATATGCCGCACTCAACAGAAGAATGTTTTCCGATCGGTGCTTACAACTATACCTGCGGATGCGAGGAAGGTTATTACTGGTGGGGCGAAAAACGCGGCTGCACAGCTGAAAAACCTGCTTTCGGAAACATCTGCACCGGAGTATATAAATGTTCCAACAACAGTGAAAAAATAGAATGTCCCGCTTCCGGCGGTGATTTTTACGGGCAGGACGCGCAGTATGCGGATGCCGGTGCCTGTGCTCCGCATGATTTTGCAATAAACAGCAAATTCCCGGAGGAACCGACTGTTCTTGTCAGAAACACAAATCTTGAATGGGCTCAGAAATTTTTCGAAGGCAAAACATGGGAAGAGGCTGCTGATTTCTGCGAAAATCTGACTTATGCAGGGAAAAGTGACTGGCGCCTTCCGACGATGCATGAATTTTTTTCAATATACGATAAAAGTGAGTCGGACGGTTACCCTCTTCACCAGATATATTTTCAGGGATTTTCGTTTTCATATTCGTATTTATGGTCTTCCGATTCGTATGATGATGAGAAAGCATGGGCTTTCAGCAACAACGTTATGGGAGGCTCGGAAGGAACACCATATTTAAGTTCCAAGAACCTGAAGAACGCTGTAAGGTGCGTACGCGGAGAAAAATTCCAGAAACCGGTTTTTGAAGTCTCAACTTTGAACGGGGACAAAGTCGTTACCGATACGGCGACAGGGCTCGTGTGGCAGAAAGATTATGTTTTAAAAGGAGAG
>JAEESW010000009.1 GCA_016290135.1 bacterium | reverse complement strand
AAATGCGATCCCGGGGTCTGGTGAAACCGGAGAAATTTATTGGAAAACCGTTAAGCCCGCGATATTTCAGCTGTAATTTCAATATGTTAATGAAAACCGTCGTTTTCCGAGATTTACCAATAGTTTTTTTCACACTGCAAACCTAGCAAGTTCCTATTCGAAATTTTGGCGACTTTACGCAAAAATTTCAGTTATCTTCACGAAAGCATACAGGATTTGTTCATGTTGAATTTTTTCCGAATTTCCTAAAATACACTGTTTTTTATTTATTGTCGCAGGAGATCCTCATGAAAAAACTCCTTCTTTTCTTTATCACGCTGATATTTTTAGTCGTTTCGTGCAGCGGCTCGAAAAAATCGGAAAACGATGCTGACGTTCTGCCTGATGAAGATGTGACGGATATTGATGAAAACAAAGAAGATGAAGACGGCAGCTCCGGACCTTTTTTCGTCAATATCTGTACCGGAGAGACTAAGTGTTACGACAGCGAAAAGGAGATAAACTGTCCCAAAAAGGATAAAGATTTTTACGGTCAGGATGCGAACTTCGCAAAACTAGGGAAATGTGTTCCGCGCATGTTTTCTGTTAATAAATCTATCGGAAACGAGCCGGTCGTCATTGACAAAGTTACCGGACTTGAATGGTCGCAGAGCTTTTTCAAAATCGGAAGTTTTACGGAGGCTTCCGATTACTGCAAAAACCTGAATTACGGCGGGCATGATGACTGGAGAGCACCGACAGTCAAGGAACTTTTTTCAATTGTTGACTGGAGCAGATACAATCCGGCAATAGACACAGATTATTTTCCGAAAACACCGTCAGCGAATTTTATAGCTTTATCGGCGGACGACCGGTATATGTGGATCATCAATTTCTCAAAGGGAGCGACACGCACGACCTCGGATTTCAACGACAAAATTTATTTGCGCTGCGTCAGAGGCAGCGATTCATTCTGGAAAGTAGAAATCCTGTCGGATTACGGCGGTCCGGAAATCTATTACATCAACTACAATTCACGAGAAAACAAAAAATCCGAAATTTTCATGGGAGGACTCCGTCCGTATGCACCAACTTGGGAAGAGGCTTTGAAGTACTGCAATGACCTGACTTTAGCCGGAATTTCAAACTGGAGACTTCCGAACATACACGAACTAATGTTTTTTCTGTTTCATATCGGCGGAGGAAATTCTTCCTACTGGTCATCGACTACATACGCCGAAGATCCGTCCGGATCATGGATATTCAAATATGGTTCAAGTATTTCAGCAGAACCAAAAAACAGCAGTCAGGACAATATTATCGTATTGTGCGTGGCAGATGCTCCGTGTGAAAAAGGACTTGCATGGACAGGAACAGAGTGCGTTGATCTTTGCGACCCAGATCCATGCGAGGTAATGCCGTATTCAACCGGAGGATGCGAGCTGGATTTTAAATCAAGGCTTGAAGAAGATTCCTTTACTTGCGGTTGTAACGAGGCGGAAGGTGCTTTCTGGAATTTCTGGCAGGAAAAATGTGTCACGCCATGTGAACCCAATCCATGCGAAAACTATGAACATTCCAATGGAGTCTGCACAATACATAAAGAGCTGCCGACTTACCCGGACAATATTCAGGAGTATAGCTATTACTGCGGTTGCGATGAACCCTATTACTGGGTTGACAGACAAATCGGCTGCGTAAACGGTTGTATCCCCAACCATTGTGAAAACGTAGAACATTCAACCGGAGGATGCTATCCGGGTGATCTCGGCTGGTATTCATGCGAATGTGAAGAAGGATACGAATGGGATTGGAGCGATTCCTGTGTCAGTATCTGCGATGACGGTTACCTGTGGGACGGTTTTCAATGTGCCCCCGTTTGTGAGCCAAACAGATGCGAATATATAGAACATACAACAGGCGAGTGCTATCAGACAGGCAGCAATATGTTCGGTTGTGACTGTGAGGAAGGCTATCACTGGGCATACTTTGACTGCGAAAAAGATCCTGAAGAGGATTAAATTCCTTTCATCACCGCAGATATTCCATAAAGAGGAACATTTTCGAGCCAGTCTTCTTTTCTGGGTTTTTTTAGTCATCATAAAAGCTGAATTTAGATAAAAACACCAACACGTTGATTTCACAACGTTTTTCTGCCATCATCCACATTTTTAATGACCATCTTTTGATAGTATCTACATTTTTAATGACCATTTTCAGTCAATATGCAACATTTTTAAGGAGCATTTTTTGAGTTGAATTTATTTTCAAAATTCCTAAAATATAACGTTTTTTATTTGTCGTCTCAGGAGGAACTCATGAAAAAACTCCTTCTTTTACTTATTGCTCTGATATTTTTAGTCGTTTCGTGCAGCAGCTCGAAAAAAGCGGAAAACGATGCCGATATTCTGCCGGATGAGGATATTCCCGATTACGATGAGGAGGAAAACGACGAGGAAGACGAGTATGTTTTGATCGATGGGGATGAAAACTACGGCAGCAACGACAAAGGTTATGGCTGGGAACCTGAACCGGAAACAGACAGTCCGTGCGAGAATTTCGCCAATACCGACGGAACGATCCGCTACAAAGATGACACTTTCGAGTGCGGATGCGCCGAAGGTTACTTCTGGGGACACTTGGGATGCAAAAAAATAACTTCCGCCAATATCTGCACAGGCCAGGAATACTGCTACGACTGGTACAACTACATTCATCAATGCGCCGACGCAGGCAACCTTTCAGGTCAGGATCCGTATTATTCGAGAGAGGGTTACTGCCTTGAACAGAATTTTTCCAGCAAAGTGTATTATGACGATGAAATAACGACCCTCGACAACAACCTGCATATCGGCTGGACGAAAATCGTAAAAAACTCGACCACTTGGGAAAATGCCGTCAACTATTGCGAAAATCTCAAATACGGTGGTAGAGACGACTGGCGGCTTCCTATACCTGAAGAGCTGCTCATGCTTCCTCCCAGACTGCGTGACGAGGTCTATTTGTGGTCATCCGGCGTGCTTGAAGGCGACCCGACTTACGTATGGAGCCTCAACAGCAGCCAGAGCATAGAACTGAGAAACAAGGATCTGACAGCCTCGGTCCGCTGCGTGCGGGGCGATCCTATCGAAGGGAACGAACCGCTTCCTCTGCTTTTCCGTTTCCAGACCATTGAATTGAACAACGCTGAGATAGTGCGTGATATGAAAACCGGGATCATCTGGCAGAAAAACTTCAGCAAAGGTTTCGAATGGAGCGATTCGATGGTTTTCTGCGAGCACTCGGACTATGCCGGATTCTACGACTGGAGACTTCCCAACATAAACGAGCTTGTTTCGCTTGCGAACTACAAAATAGCTCAGTTTTCAGACTTTCCGGTCGACTCCACAGCTCTTAATTTCATCTCCTATTTCTGGTCGTCGTCGACGAATGAAAGCATCTCGTCCCTTCCGGCATACGGTATTGATTTCCGCAGCGGCAGGACTGTAAACATGACAAGACAGCAATACAGCAACATTGTCGCGCGGGCTTTCTGCATCAGAAACGAACCCTGCAAAGAAGGATACTGGTGGACAGGAGAGAAATGCGCTAATTCGCCGTGCGACACCAACCCGTGCAAAAAAATCGAGCATTCCGACGGCTCCTGCGGAACGGACGACTTCGAGACTTACTACTGCGGATGCACCGAAGGCTGGGCATGGAACGGTGAAAAATGCGTAGATTTATGCAGCGAAGATCCATGCGCGAAACACGAACACGCGACAAAAGAATGCAGAACGATCAGCGCGACATCGTATATCTGCGGCTGCGAGAAAAACTACTACTGGTGGGGAAAGAACAAAGGGTGCCTTGAAAAGAGGCCCAAAATCGCGAATCTCTGCACAGGCCAGACACACTGCTACGATTTTGGAAGAAAGATAAAATGTCCTGCCGAGGGAGAGGATTACTACGGCCAGGATGCGCATTATGCCGCACTCGGGACCTGTGTCCCGAAAAATTATAAAATCGATGATTCGGTCGAAAACGAACCGGTCGTCCACGATTTCAACACAAATCTTGACTGGCAGGGCAAAATCGACCCCGTCAAATACCTGTCATGGAGCATAAGCAGCCGTTACTGCGGCGACCTGGATTACGGCGGCTACAGCGACTGGCGCCTTCCGACATTCGACGAACTTAAAACGATCCTCGATTTTGACGCTCTTCCGCTCGTCAACGCGAAATATTTTCCGGACACTCCGGCTGAAATGTTCTGGTCGTCATCGTTTCTGTCCGAAGGCAACGTTTACACGGTGAACTTCGAAGACGCTTACCTTGGTGAATTCACCCTGAGAGACTCTTATTCCGGTGAAGAGTGGATGCGGACATCGGCTGTCCGTTGCGTCCGCGGCGAAAAATACGAGGACGAACCGCGCCACATGGTCGAGATAAATTCGGAAGAAGAGACTTTTTACGGTGACTCGGTAATGGGACTGCTCTGGACGAAGATTATTCCGGATCATGAAAATCAGGTAGTCTGGGCCGATTTTCTCAAGTACTGCGAAGATCTGACCGCTCTTGGCCTTTCAAACTGGAGACTCGCCAACATAAACGAACTGCGCGGCATCAGTCTAGAAGGACGCTATACCCGTTTTGGCATCTCCTCCACAAGCCAGCTTGTAAATACCGGCATGGCTTTCGGATCACACGACTGGAGCAAAGACTACTACCCGGAGACATATATCGTCTGCGTAACGGATAATCCGTGCACGGACGGTAAAATATGGAACGGAGAAAAGTGCATCGAGGACAAATGCCGCCAAAGCGTGTGCATGACCGCGGAAAACTCTACCGGCATCTGCATTCCTGCAGAAGGAGACGAACCCGGTTACTCATGCAGCTGCAAATACGGATATATGTGGGACAACGCAGAACTGAAGTGCGTAATCTGGGAAAGCGACGAATAAATCTCCGAACTATCCCTCAAACACCCTGATTATTTCCTGAGCGGTCTTGCCCCGCGGAAGAGACTTGACAGACAAAGTTGTTTCATTAAAATTTTTCAGCTTGAATTTTCATGGAGGAATCAATGCTTCAAAAAAAAATAGGCGGAAAAATCATGGAAGGCAGAGGCATGAGCAGTCTTCTGCCCGTAGATCCTGTAACGCTCCCGCTTTCGTCGATAAAACCGAACGAAGAGCAGCCTAGAAAGCGCTTCGATGAAAAAAGACTCGCCGAACTCGCCGAATCGATCAGACAATACGGAATAATACAACCGATACTTGTAAAGAAGGAAGGTGACTTCTACCGCATCGTAGCAGGAGAACGGCGTTTCCGCGCGGCGCAGATGGCAGGTCTCTCCCAGGTTCCGGTGACAGTTTTCAAGGGCGACGAGGAATATCAGGTCTCACTTATCGAAAATCTCCAGAGAGAAGACCTGAATCCGATAGAAATCGCTGAAGCATACGATGAACTGAAAGAACGCTTCGGCTATACGCAGGAGGAGATCAGCAAAAAAGTGGGCAAAAGCCGCAGCGAGGTGAGCAACTGTATGCGTCTCCTCAATCTCTGCGAAAAAGTAAAGGATCTTGTCCGCTGCGGGGAACTTTCCGCCGGTCAGGTGCGTCCTCTGGCATCCCTCGAACACGACAAGCAGCTGCTCCTTCTCGACAGGATCATGAACGAGAAGCTTACCGCACGTCAGGTCGAAAAGGCTGCATCAAAAAAGGCCGCGCCTAAAAAGGCAAAAAAGCCTGAACAGCCGGAGATGTGGCGCAAAAAAGCGGCCGAGATAGCTTCAGGGACACATGCGAAAGTCGTTCTCAAGCCGAAAAAACGCGGTGTTTCTGTCACTCTGAATTTTGCTTCCATAGAAGATTTCGAAACCTTCTCTGCATCCTTCAAGCGCAAAAAATAATGTCTTTCAATACTGCAAAAAAGATCCTTTTAATCCTTGTTTTTCTCTCTTTTCTCCCTCTTTCCGCAGAGAAAAAATTTAAAGTCGTCATTGATCCGGGGCACGGAGGAACCAACACAGGCGCGATTTCGGGCGACATTTCCGAAAAAGAGCTTACCCTTGCGCTCGCGGCAAAAATACGGGCTTTTTTCAGGAAGCATCCCGTTCCCGGCGTCGAGATACTCTTCACCAGAACGGACGATGTCTCCATGCCGATAAAAGAGAGGGTCGAATTTATCGAGCAGCATCAGCCCGACTTGTTTATCTCGCTTCATTTCAACAGCCAGAAGGTCCTCACTACGAACAGAGGTTTCGAGATATACTACCCGCCTGATTTCGTGAGCAAAGACTCTGCTTCCACCGCACTTTTCTACGACAAAGTCAACCGTTCGTTCAACTACGGCTCGATCTTCCGCGACCTTTATTTTAAAGCGAACCTGCACACGACATGGCGGCTTCCTTTCAACATGTTCTCGCAGAAATACAACTTCGGGCTCTTTGACGACACGACGGTCCCCGGGCTTCTGCTCGAGATCGCCTACATATCGTCGCCTGAAGACCGGGCCTGCATAGAAAACCCTCTCTTTGCAGCTGACGTCGCGTGGTTCATATACGACGCAATAATAAAGATCGCCGGAAAATAGCGGTGGTGACAGAATGAAAGTGCGCGAACTTGCCGGCGATGCCGAAAAAAGGTTGAAAGAGATATCCGAAACACCGAGGCTCGATGCAGAGATCCTGCTTGCAAAGGCGCTCGGGACCGACCGTTTCGGCATTTTCACAAAATACAACGATGAGGCAGGGAGCGGTGCGGAAGAGCTTTTCATGTCATTCGTTGCGAGGAGGGCTTCTTTCGAGCCTGTCGCCTACATTACGAACGAAAAGGAATTCTTTGAAGACACTTTTTTTGTTGACGGACGCGTTCTCATACCGCGTCCCGAGAGCGAATTCATCGTTGAAGCCGCCGTTGGACTTCTGAAAAACAGCACTCAAGCGGAAGTTCTCGACATCTGCTGCGGAAGCGGCTGCATCGGACTCAGCATAAAACGGGCGACCGGCTGCAGACTGACACTTTCCGACATCTCTGAAAAAGCCCTTGAAGTCGCAAAAATCAATGCTGCACGCCTTTTTCCGGCATCTGACACCGTCTTTGTGCAGAGCGACCTTTTCTCGAAAATTTCGGGAAAATTCAGCATCATAACAGCCAATCCGCCCTATCTTTCTGAACGCGACATGGACGATTTTGTCGTCAAAGAGCTCAGATTCGAGCCTGAAAACGCTTTTTTCGGCGGGAAAACAGGCTTTGAAACAACCGAAAAAATTTTAGCATGCGTCCCCGAATTCCTGAAACCGAACGGATATTTCATCACAGAACTCGGCTTTGAAGGTTCGCAGTTCCTGGACAAAAAATGGAGCGGACTCGAACTCGAAAGCATAATAAAAGATTACTCCGGAACCGACAGGACTGCCGTTTTCAGAAAAGTCTGAAGCCACGCTTTGTATAATGGTCAAGCATTTCTGGACAAAAAAAATCCTCCAAAAAAGTATAGTGGTATAAGAAAACCGGCCATTTTAACTTTGCACACACCGGACATTATCGCTTTGCGCTGACATTGCGCTGTTTTTTTCTTGCAAAAATCACATTTTTCTCTATAATACCGCGGTTTATTTTTTGAGGGTAAAATGGAAGATCCTTTCAGTCACGTGACAAATTTTTTAGTCGGTAGCCGGAGAGATTAGCCTTCACCCTTCCCTCCCGCGTCCGACGGGAGGAAATCATGAAAAATACACTGCTCGTCAAAGAAATCAGGGAGATGCTGGAAGACGGTCTCTTTGAGGATATCAAAGATTTTGCCGAGTCGAACCCTCCCGATGTTGTCGCGAACTTTTTTGAAGCACTGGAAATTCCCGAGATTATTCAGATATTCTCGTTTATCGATGAAGAGATTGTGGCCGATATATTCACGGAATTTGAAGACGAAGTCAAAAACCAGCTGACCTCGCAGATGTCGAGCAGACAACTCGCAGAACTGCTCTACGAACTGCCTGAAAACGTCCACGCGCAGATCCTTTCGAATCTTGACGAAGAGAAAAAAAACGAGATCCACGAACTCATCGAAGAGATCGACAAGGAGTCGAGGCAGGCGCAGGAAGCTCTTTTCGGCAACATCCCGGGCATTATCCGAGACCGCGAAGGCAACATTCACGAAAGCATCCGGGTCTACAAGCCTTTTGCAAAAAAACTCAAACAGATCAACAAGTTAGACAAAGGCACACTGATAACGGTGACCGACCCCGGTCAGGAAGAGATCGACTTTCTCTGCAAAGAGCTGAAGATCCCCGCGGACTTTTTCGAATATGCTCTCGATATGGATGAAAGGGCACGAATAGAAGAGGAGGACAACAACAAACTCGTCATCGTGAAGATCCCCTACTACGACTCTACCGACGAAGACGAAATGTACGGGACAGTTCCGCTCGGCATAATCTTTACCGAAAACACGATCCTTCTTGTCAGCAACATGGCGACGGAACTCGTTACGAAAATGGTCGAAGGGATGCGGAAAAAATATCTCGGGAGCCTCGCAAAGGACGATTTCACCCTCTCCATCCTCTACGATACGACACAGTTTTTCCTGCTTTACCTCAAACAGATAAGCAACATCATCACGATCGTCCAGAAAAAGATCCAGGAAACAAGTAAAAACGAGGACCTTGCAAAACTTCTGAACCTTGAAAAAAGCCTTGTCTACTTCACCACAGCTTTGAAATCAAACGAATTTATGGCGATGAAACTCAGAAAAATCGGTATCGTCCCCGAGACCGAAGAAAACGACGACAAGATCGACGACATCGTGATAGAAACGAAACAGGCGATCGAAATGTCATCCATCTACAACAACATCGTGAGCGAGATGATGACGGCGTTCAGCTCGATCATCTCGAACAAACTGAACAACATAATGAAACTTCTCACCATCATCACCATCGTCCTCACGGTTCCCGTCATGTTCGCCTCGATATACGGCATGAACATCCAGCTTCCCGGCGGCGAAGTAAAATCGTATTATCCGTTTGCCGTTTTCGTTATAATTTCAATAATATTCTCGGGACTTGTCGTCTGGTATTTCAAGAAAAAGGACTGGTTCTGAACACGTAGAGACGTGACCCGGCGCGTATCATTTACGGGGATCATGTTTTTTGAGACGTCATAACACGGCGTCTCGACACGGATTTTCAGGATCTTATCTGGAATCTATCGAATTTTTCTGATCATTCGTCGAAAAGGTCGTCAAGTTCTTCTTCGGCGCTTTTCTTTTTCGATTTTTTCTTCGGAGCAGGCTCTTCTTCTTCCTCTTCCTCCTCCTCTTCTTCTTCCTCTATCTCTTCTTCATCTTCCTCAGGTTCCGGAGCTTTCTTTTTGCTTTTCTTCGGAGCGGGCTCTTCTTCTTCCTCTTCCTCCTCCTCTTCTTCCTCTTCTTCTTTCGCAGCTGCTTCAGCGGCTTCTCTTTCAGCCTCTCTGCGCTGTCTCTTCAGCTCCTCTTCCTCTTCTTTCTGTTTTCTTTTGAACTCTTCTTCGGCGCGTCTTTCCTCTTCTTCAGCTTTCTCGCGCTCGAGTCTTTCCCTTTCAGCCTCTTCGGCCGCCAGTCTCTCAGCCTCTTTGCGTGCCTCTTCCTCAGCAAGTTTTCTCTCTTCCTCCTGCTTGCGGAGCACCTCTTCCTGTTCTTCTATCGAAGCCTGAAGTGAGTTTGCGCTTGAGCATGAAGCCTCGAAACCTTTTTTGCAGGATTTGTCGTAGTAAGAGTGCATCTCCTTGAGTTTTTCAAGTTCGACAGTCTCTCCGTAAGCCTCGCTGAGGTAAACACCGATGTAGTAGCACGACTCAGCGTGATCCGCATCGCAAGCCTTTTTATAGTAGACCTGAGCCTCGCCGTCCGAACCTTCGACATTGTCGACCATGGCGCGTGCAAGTTTGTAGCAGGCCTCTTTCGAACCGCCATCACACGCTTTTTCGTAGTATCCTTTTGAAAGCGGGACCTTTTCTTCCTTTTCCTTCGTCGCGACTATCATGTCAGCAAGTTTCTCGCAGACATCAAGCATTCCGCCGTCACACGCTTTCCCCCAGAAAGTGACTGTCTTTTCGTAGCCTTCAGCCTCTTCGAATTTTTTAGACCATGTCTGACCGAGATCGACGCAGGTCTTCATATCGCCCTTTTCGCAGGCGAGAGCGAAGTATTCTTTCGCCTTATCGATACTTTTCGCGATCGAACCGCCGCCTTTCGCATAGATCTGGCCTACGCCTCTGCATGCCTTTCCGAGACCGCGTTCACAAGTCTCTTTATAAAGGTTGAAAGCGGAATCGGTATCTTTGTAGACACCGCCTTTTCCGTTGGCCCACATATCGGCAAGGATAAAGCAGGACTCGTCGAACCTGCCGTCGCACGCTTTTTTGAAAAGCTCGCGGGCCTTGGTGTTCTCTTCGCATATCCCGTCGCCTTTCTGCCAGAGCATAGCCGCATTGTGGCAGGCTTCGAAATTGTTTTCCTTCTCGCATGATTCCTCATAGAAACCGCGTGCCTTGACTTTGTCCGTTTCTCTTGCGGCATTGCCTTTCTCAAAAAGGGAGACGGAACCGCATCCCGCAAAAACAAAAAGAACGAACAACATCATAAAAACAATGTTTTTTCTCATTTTTCTCTCCTGTAAAACATAAAACCTCTCCAAAAGAGCGGAATATTTTACAGAAAGAGAAGAGCAAATCAAATTTTCGGCGAAACATGAAAAAACACCGGGAACAGAGCCCCGAAAAAAATGAAAGAGCCTTTCCGAAGGAACATTTCCGGTGTCCGTGACAAAGTGATGCGCATTATTTGACTTTTTACCCTTTTTAAGGTAAGGAGCACGGTATTTTTTGTTTAGTTGTTCAATTTCAGGAGAAAAAAAATGGACGAAAACAATCAGAACAATGCAAAACCCACAATCGACAAGGAATACCTGAAAAAACTTGCTGAAAAGATCAAGGCTGAAAAGGCAAGAAAGGAAGCTCTCGGCAAGAAATCCGATTCGATCCCGACTCCTCCGCCTATTTCCTCGATCTCATCAAAATACCTTGACGACGAAGACGATGAGGAGATGGCTTCCGAAAAGACCGCGATCATCGATCTGTCGGCTCTTTCAGGCCACCCCGCAGACGCAAAACTTACGATCGTCGACGGCAAGGACACCGGCAAAAACATCGAGATCACGAAAGATGAGATCATCGCCGGAAGAAGCCTCGACAACGATTTCGTCATCAGCGACAGTTCGGTCTCAAGAAAACACTTCAAGATCACGAAGGACGACGACCGTTTCGTAATATCCGACATGGGCAGCGGAAACGGCACGAAGGTCAACGGTACGAAGATCACGTCCGCCACTCTTTCTGACGGAGACATCATTTCGGCCGGCGCACGCCAGATAAAGTTCGAGATACTCAATCCTGACCTTAAGCCGAAACAGCAGGCGCAGAGAGTTACGAAACAGACGCTCCAGCCCGCTTACGACATCGAAGATGAAGAACCGGCAAAGAAAGGATCTTCGACAGGCATCATCATCGCGATCATCATAATCCTTCTCATCGGTATCGGCGGTGTTGCATACTTTATGCTTTTCGACAACCAGAACAACCAGCCGGTCAAGACTGCCACCGAAGTCAAAGCAGCTTTCGGAGAGCAGGATAAAGCTGCGATAGAAAAAATGATCGCGGCGAAAGACCTCAAGAACGCGGAAAAGGCTGTCCTTGCGGCAAACGAAAAGACCTCCGGCGACAATCCGTACAAATCGTGGCTCAACGAGCAGGCTGTCCTTATCGGCAGAGAAAAGACCAACCAGATCACTTTCGAAAACGGCAAGTCGAAGCTCGCTCAGAAAAATCCTGAAGGTGAGGAACTTCTGAGATCGATCCCCGAAAACTCGATCTTCTACAAAGATGCGCAGAACCTTCTTCTTTCCGCACCGAAAAAGGAAGAACCGCAGCAGAATGAAGTAAAGGAAGAGCCGAAAAAGGAAGAGACCAAGAAAGATGAGCCGAAGAAGGCTGACAAGAAGGCTGAACCGAAGAAGGAAGAGCCCAAGAAAGCTGACAAGAAGGCTGAACCGAAGAAAGAAGAACCCAAGGCTGAGCCGAAGAAGGAAGAGCCCAAGAAAGAAGAGCCCAAGGCTGAGCCGAAGAAGGAAGAACCCAAGAAAGCCGAGAAAAAGGCTGAGCCCAAACCGGCAAAGAAAAAAGCGACCATGAGCGAAGACGAAGCAAAGAGACTCTACATGGAAGCAAAGGCTATGGAAGATTCCGATCCGGAAGAAGCGAAAAAACTTCTTCAGAAGATCATCAACTCGGTAGATCCCGAAAGCAAACGCTACAAAAAGGCGAAAGAGCTTTTGGAGAAATTATAATTTTAGGAGAATGTCATGAAAGCATCGCTTTTCCTCGCAGCATTTCTTTTTGTTTTCACCTTTCCTGTTTTCGGTGCGGCGGCGTTTGCCGAAGCTCTCGACAAGGACAACAATTCTGTGACCTGGACTTTCTCGTTTGAAGACGGCAAAAATGTGACAAAGGCAAAAAACAGCGCGATACAGCAGCTCAAGCAGCAGGGGCACTCGAATGTCAAGGTCGGCGCGTCAACGGCTTTGAACCAGGGTTTCTTCGCTGTCCTGCAGACTGCTTACTGGGTAGACGGAGTTCTCAGGAACAGTTTTGTTTTCGCTTTCAGCGCGAAATCGGTCGATGATGCGAAGAACGAAGCTGTAAAGGAACTCAAAAAACTCAAGGGCTGGAAAGAAGACCAGGGCTACAGCGTCAACAAAACCGGTGAATTCTAAATTTTCATTTTATCTCATAAGATCCCAAATACATTCTTTTATTCATGAGGACCAAAGATGAACAATTTTCGTCTCAACATGCCGACAGAAATATTTTTCGGCAAAGACCAGATCGAAATTCTGGGAAAAAGACTGGTCAAAGATAATGTCAAATCCGTGCTTTTAGTCTACGGGAAAGGGAGCATCAAGCGAAGCGGGCTTTATGACAGGATAATCTCGCAGCTTGCCGAAAACTCGATCAAAGTCACCGAACTTCCGGGCATCGATCCGAATCCCAGGATAACGAGCGTCGCGAAAGGGGCGGAACTCTGCCGTGAAAACGATGTCGATTTTATCGTCGCGGCCGGGGCAGGAAGCGTCATCGACTGCAGCAAGGCGATAGCTGCGGCAAGATACCACAACGGCGATCCGTGGGATTTCTTCATCAGAAAGGCGAGCGTCAAAAAAGCGCTTCCGATCTGCGCGATCCTCACTCTGGCGGCGACCGGAAGCGAAATGAACGGCGGCTGCGTGCTGACCAACGAAAAAACTCAGGAAAAGCTCCCGATGGGAAGCATAAGGCTGAAACCCAGATTCAGCATACTCGACCCTGCATACACTTTCTCGGTGCCGAAAGAACAGACCGCTGCAGGTATTGCAGACATAGCGAGCCACGTTTTCGAGCAGTATTTCAGCTATCCCGACGCCGCTCTGCAGGACCACATGTCGGAAGCGGTCCTCAAAACACTCATCGAAAACGCTCCGATCGTCCTCAAAGAGCCTGAAAACTACGAGGCGAGAGCCAACATCATGTGGGCGGGAACGGTCGCTCTGAACGATCTTCTCGAACTCGGCAAGGAGGGAGACTGGGCGACTCACATGATCGAACACGAACTCAGCGCAAAATACGACATCACCCACGGCGTAGGACTCGCGATCCTCACTCCGAACTGGATGAGACACGTTCTCGACGCGGACAACTGCTACAAATTCGCGGCATACGGCAGAAACGTATGGAACACGACCGAAACGGACGACATGTCTGCAGCACTGCAAGCCATTGAAAAGACTGCTGATTTCCTTAAATCACTCGGACTTCCGCAGAAACTTTCGGAGATCGGCATAGACGATTCCAAATTCGAAGAAATGGCGGAATCGGCACTGAAGAATACCAGAGTCGGAACTTTCAAACCGCTTTCGAAGGAAGACATCGTCAAAATCTACAGAAAGAGTCTTTGACTTACTGATTTTATTTAATAATTTCAGCCCCATTTTTTATTTTGACTTTTATACCCCCTCCGCTAAGATAGCCGCTGTTGCAATGTTTTTGAACACATTTTTTGGAGGTTAAAATGGGCGAAGCTCAAAACACGAAACTCAATGTTACCGACAGCAAGATCAAGGATATCACCGATTTCCTCAAATCTTCCGTTCTCGAGCCTGCAGAGCAGGAAAAGGCGACCATTATTTCCGAGGCGAAAAATGAATCTGCAAAAATCATCGCCGATGCTAAAAAAGAGGCTGAAACGATAATCGAAAACGCGAAAAAAGAGGCTGAAACGATGAAGCACAACACCGAATCGGCTCTGAAAATCGCAGCTAAACAGTCTGTTGACAAGCTCAAACTCGTTCTTGAAAAAGAGGTTCTCACGGCAGCTGTCGCAGCTCCTGTAAAAGAGGCTATGAAAAGCGAAGCGCTCATCAAAGAGTTCGTTTCGGAGTTCCTTAAAATATATGCCGACAAAGGCTCTTTTTCGGTCGAACTTCCGGCTGCGCTCAAAGAAAAGCTCGCTTCTTATGTCAACGGTCAGATCAGCTCCCTCGGCGCAAAAGGGATCAGACTCAGCGACGAGACGCTTCCGTCAGGATTCGCAGTGGTCGAGACAAACGGGGCGCTCCGCTACGATTTCACCGACGAGTCGGTCATTGAACTGCTTACAGAATACATCAGACCCGAACTTAGAAAAGCACTGTTTTCAAAATAGCGGGGTGATTAAGCATGAAGTTTAATCACTACACGATCGCGGCTCTCCCCCAGCTCACCTGGGACGGCGACATCCCGTGCTCTCTGGCCGACCTGCTTGAGGAATTCGACATGCAGCTCGAGCCTCTGCGCGAGGGGATCCGCTCTATCCTTCTTCTCGATGACATCAGAAATATCGAGCTCATCGTCAAATCAAGGCTTGCCGCTGAAGAAGGGATAGGAACCGATTTTTTCCGCGCCGGCATAACTGCTCCTGAAGAGCTTGAACTTTTCGTCGATGACCCGAGACACAACATTCCTGACGAATATCCCGAATTTATTGAGGATTTCTTTGAGTCGGCGAAGACGAACGAAGAGAGAAACGCGAAAATCGAAGAGCTTTACACCGGCTACTACACCTGGATGTCCGCGAACAAGAACCCGTTCCTCGCACGCTACGGCACTAACATGATGACGGTTTACACCGTTGTTTCGGCTCTCAGAATGCTGAAAAACGGCACAGATCTCGACAAGCACTTAAAAGGCGACAGCGACGCGGTAAAACTCATCCTTGAAAACAGGAACAACGCAGACCTCGGTCTTAAAGGCTATTTCCCGGAAGTCACAGAAATTGCTGCACTTTTTGACAAGGAGAAGACTCCTGACGAAGTTGAGAAAGAACTCGACAGGATACGCTTCAACCTTCTTGAAGAAGTTGGTCAGGAAAAGCCTTTCGCCGACCACATCATCTACGGATACATCATCGGTTTCCAGATGAAAGACCGCTGGATGACTCAGAGCGACGAAGCCGGAATGAAGATTTTGGAAAACATAATCAATGGAAATTACTGATAGGAGACTTGCAAATGGATGAAAAAACCAAAGGGATAATCATTGCGGCGCAGGGAAACCTTGTCACCGTAAGATTTGACGGAACGATCCGTCAGAACGAAGTTGTTTTCGTCAAGACCGGCGGACAGTCGCTCAAAGGCGAGGTCATCGAGATCAACGGAAACGAAGCGAAAGTCCAGATCTTCGAGCCTACCGACGGCATCAGATACGGCGACGAGGTCGTTTTCGAGAAAGAACTTCTCTCCGTCGAACTCGGACCGGGACTTTTGAAGAGAGTCTTCGACGGTCTTCAGAATCCGCTTGAAGATATTGCAGAAGCTGCGGGATACTTCCTCAAAAGAGGCATCTATCTTCCTCCGCTTCCCCGCAACATCAAATGGCAGTGGAATCCAACGGCTAAAGTGGGCGATGTCGTCTACAGAGCGCACTTTTTGGGCTGGGTCCCCGAAGAGAACATCAAGCACCAGATCATGGTTCCCTTCAACTTCATCGGTAAAGGTATCGTCAAATCGATAGCGGCTCCCGGCGAATACACGGTCGAGCAGGAGATAGCGAAGATCGAAGACGAAAAAGGAAACATCCGCTCGGTCAACATGATAAATATGTGGCCTGCGAAATTCGCGCTCCGTTTCGGCGAAAGACTTCTTCCGACCGAACAGCTCGTCACTTCGCAGCGCATCATCGACGGTCCTTTTCCTGTCGCTAAAGGCGGAACGTTCTGCACTCCCGGACCTTTCGGCGCAGGCAAAACAGTCCTTCAGCACCAGATCTCAAAGTATGCGACGACTCAGATAGTAATCATCGTTGCATGCGGCGAACGTGCAGGTGAAGTCGTTGAAATTCTTCGTGAATTCCCGCACCTTGACGACCCGCAGACGGGAAAGAAGCTTATGGACAGGACCTGCATCATCTGCAACACGTCGTCAATGCCTGTTGCGGCACGTGAAAGCTCGATATATATGGGCGTTGCGATCGCTGAATACTACAGACAGATGGGTATCGACTGCCTTCTTCTCGCAGACTCGACTTCGAGATGGGCTCAGGCTCTCCGCGAAATGTCGGGAAGACTTGAGGAGATCCCGGGCGAAGAAGCATTCCCGGCTTACCTCGCTTCCAGAATTTCGGAACTTTATGAAAGAGCCGGCGTCATCAAGCTTTACAACGGCGAGCAAGGTTCGCTCACGATCGGCGGATCGGTAAGCCCCGCAGGCGGTAACTTTGAAGAGCCCGTAACCCTTTCGACTCTTGCAGTCGTCGGATGCTTCTTAGGTCTTAGCAGACAGAGATCCGATGCAAGAAGATTCCCGGCGATCGATCCTCTCATCAGCTGGTCGAAATACGGCGAGAGATTCGCGGCACACGGCGACGACAAGATGAAGGAAAGGATAAAGATCATCGAAAAAGCTCAGAAAATGATCATCGAAAGCGACGATATCGGCAAAAAGATGTCGGTCGTCGGCGAGGAAGGTATCAGCATCGACGATATGGTGACCTACCTTAAAGGCGAGTTCTACGATGCGGTTTACCTGCAGCAGAACGCTTACGACAAGGTCGACACGGCGACGAGCATGGACAGGCAGAACGAACAGCTGGGCATCATCTCGAAAGTCCTCGACAAGAACTTCAAGTTCAACGACAGGGAAAAGGCGAGAAACTACTTCCTTGACCTCACCGACAAGATAATCCAGCTCAACTACCTGCCGCGCGAAGCTTCGATCTACGGTGAAAAGAAGCAGGAAATACTCAACATGATCGAGGGAGAATAACATGGTAAAGACATACAACCGAATCGAAAGGATCAAAGGAAGTATCGCTCAGGTAAAGGCTGAAGGCGTAATGCTGGGCGAACTTGCGCAGATAAAAATGAATGACGGAAGATCGACTCTGGGTCAGGTCATCGGCTTCAACGGCGACAGAGTCAGCCTTCAGATCTTCGCCGGAACGAAAGGCGTCGGCACGGGCGACCAGATCCGCTTCCTCAGCAAACCGATGCAGGTAAACTGCGGCGAAAGCATGCTCGGAAGAGTCTTCAACGGCAGCGGCGAACCGATCGACAACGGTCCCGAGATCATGGCTGAAAAAGTCGATATCGGCGGACCTTCGTTCAACCCGTCAAGAAGGATCGTTCCGAAGAGATTCGTCAGAACGAACATCCCGATGATCGACATGTTCAACGCGCTCGTCATCAGCCAGAAGATCCCTATTTTCTCGATCTCCGGCGAGCCTTACAACGAACTTCTCGCACGAATCGCGAGCCAGACAGACGCCGACATCATCATCCTCGGCGGCATGGGACTTAAATTCGACGACTACCAGTTCTTCAAGGACTACTTCACGAGAACGGGAGCTATGGAAAAGACTTCGATGTTCATCCACCTCGCTTCCGACCCGGTCGTTGAGTGCGTCCTCGTTCCCGACATGGCACTTGCTGCTGCGGAACAGTTCGCTATCAAGGACAAAAACGTCCTCGTTCTTCTTACCGATATGACTTCTTTCAGCGACTCGCTGAAGGAAATCTCGATCTCCATGGATATGGTTCCTTCGAACCGTGGTTATCCGGGTTCGCTCTACTCCGACCTCGCTTCGAGATACGAAAAGGCGGTCGATATCGAAGGTTCCGGCTCGATCACGATCATCGCGGTCACGACGATGCCCGGAAACGACGTAACGCACCCGGTTCCCGACAACACGGGATACATCACCGAAGGTCAGTTCTATCTGCACGGCGGAAGGATCGACCCGTTCGGCTCGCTCAGCCGTCTTAAACAGCAGGTCATGGGAAAAGTCACGAGAGAAGACCACGGCGACCTTGCAAACGCGATGATCAGGCTTTACGCCGATGCAAAAAAGGCGCGTGACAGAGAGTCGATGGGTTTCAGACTTTCAGGCTGGGACAAGAAACTTCTCGCTTACGCAGAAACATTCGAGAAGAAGATGATGGACCTCCAGGTCAACCTCGACATCGAGGAACAGCTCGACCTCGGCTGGACGATCCTCGCTCAGTGCTTTGACAGGAACGAAACAGGTCTTAAAAACGCTTGGATTGAGAAATATGGTAAATGGGATAAGTAAATGGCAGTAATAAAACTGAACAAAACAGAGCTGAAAACTCAGAAGAACCTTCTGGCGCAGCTCAGCAAATACCTTCCCACGCTCCAGCTGAAAAAGCAGCAGCTTCAGGCGGAAGTCGAAAACTCCCGCAACATGGCGGCCGCAGTCGAAGCTGAGATCGCACAAAGGAGGGATTTCGTCGCAAAATGGGCGGCGATGCTGAGCCAGAAACTCACTCTGAACATATATCAGCTCGTTGCAGTCGAAGAAGTCCTGACCGAAACCGAAAATATCGCCGGAGTAGATGTCAGAGTCTTCAAGGATGTCAGGTTCAAGCCGTTCGAATACTCATTTTTCGCTAGTCCGGTCTGGCTTGACAAAGCCTTCGAAGAACTTCGGGCACTCGTTGCCGAAAGGGAAAAGCTGAAAATCGTTCACGAGCGTTTCGACATCCTTTCGGAAGAGCTGCGCCAGACGAGCATCAAGGTCAACCTTTTCGAAAAGAGGAAGATCCCGGAGTGCAAGGAAAACATCAAAAAGATCTCCATTTTCCTCGGCGATCAGGAGATAGCTGCGATCTGCAACGCCAAAATCGCGAAAGACAAACTCAAGAGAAAGGACGAAAAGTTCGCGGAGGCGGTGTAAATGATAAGTAAAATGCAAAAACTTCTGCTGGTCGGCCCGCAGAAAAAGAAAGATTCTATCATAAAAACGCTGCAGAAGGCAGGAGTCGTCGAAGTCATGCCCTACAAAGGCAAAGAGTTCAGGACCGACGGGCGTTTCGTAACGACTGCGAATGCCGATACCGCTCTTTCCGCGCTGAAACTTGCCGACAAATATGCCGCTATGAAGGAAAACGAGAACCGCAGGCACGGCGACGTCAACCTTCCGGCAGCCGATCTGGCAAACAAGATAATCGAGCTTGACGCATCCTGCAAAAAGATGCGCGACGAACTTTCTCTTCTCGGAAACAAGCTGAAAACTATCGAAACTTTAGGCGATTTCTCGCTTGAAGAGATCCGCTCAATCGAAGAGAAAGGCAGGATCAGGATACAAGTTTGGGAGACCACGAAAAAAGGTGCAGACGAGATAAATTTCGAAGGTGCGCTCGCGGTTTTCAAAGTTTATTCCGATTCTGCGAAAGAGATCTTCCTGACTTGTGCGAAAGAGCGTCTGACACTCAGAAAATGCTCCGAGATCGTGCTTGACGAAGACCTTTCCTCGCTGAAGAAAAAGATCGGCGAACTCAAAGAAAGGAAGAACGGCACCGAATCGGCTATCTTCGACATTTCGGCGAAAAGAAAGGAGCTTTACGACAACTATCTTGCCGAACTCGACAGGATCAGCTTCAACCGCGCCGCAAAAGGGACAGTCAGCGAATTCGACGACAAAGTCTTCCTTCTTCAGGCATGGTGCCCGAAATCGGAAATGGCCAATCTGAAAAAGACATTCGAAAACGAATGTGCGGCGATAATCGAGATCGAACCTGAAAAGGACGAAACGATCCCGACACTCATCGACTCGAAAAAGGCGGTCGATGAAATGGGACGCGACCTCGTCAACATCTACGACACGCCGGCATACACCGACTGGGATCCGAGTTCGTGGGTATTCTTCTCGTTCACACTTTTCTTTGCGATGATCGTGGGCGACGGCGGCTACGGACTCCTCCTTTTCGTTTTCATGCTTTTCCTCAAGATAAAGCTCAAAAATCCGGGCGCGGCGATGAAACGCTTCATCAACCTTTCGCTCGTTCTCACGGGAGCTACGGCAGTCTACGGCATACTCACAGGCGCATTCTTCGGCTGGTTCCCGAAAGCGTTCGAGGCACCGCTCATCACCTTCTGCAAGAACATGGATTTCATCAAGATCGACAAGACAAATCCCGACACGACGAAATTCATGATGCAGCTTTCGGTGCTCATCGGTATGGTCCACATCTGCCTTTCACTTATTTTGAGAGGTCTCCGTGCGGCGAAAGACGAGAAGGATTTCATCTCACCGCTCATCAACCTTTCGTGGATCGGCGGCATCTGGTCATTCTTCTTCTGGTATGCCTTCGACAAAGGCGGAAGCACCGTTTTCAATGCGGCTGACCCTGCTGCGATAAGCGCGAACGGGCTTCTTTCGCTTGAGATCTTTGCCGGAATTTTAGTCGTTCTCTATGCGATTCAGGCAAAGACTTTCAACCCGTTCAAGATGCTTTACGCCTCATTCTTCGGGCTTTACAACGGAGTTCAGTTCTTCAGCGACATACTGAGCTATATCAGACTTTTCGCGCTCGGTCTGTCCGGTGCGCTGCTCGCGCAGACCTTCAACAACCTGGCAGGTCAGGTCCTTGATTTCGGCGCTGCAGGCTACGTTTTCGCTCCGATAATTGCGATCTTCGGGCATCTGCTCAACATCGCGCTCTGCCTCATGGGTGGCGTCATCCACGGGCTCAGACTCAATTTCCTCGAATGGTACAGATGGTGTTTTGACGGCAGCGGCAGAAAGTTCGTGCCGTTTAAGAATTTAATGACAAATGCTAAAGGCAACGATTAATAACTTTTTTCAGGGAGAAAAAAATGATTTTTGAAAATTTCCAGAATTTCGGCCCGGCTCTCTGCCTCGGTCTTGCAGCAATCGGCAGCTCGATCGGCTGCGGTCTTGCAGGTATGACTTCTCACGGCGCAATGGCAAAAGTTGAAGAAGGCCACGCAAAATTCGTAGCACTTTCCGCAATGCCTGCGTCTCAGTCGATCTACGGCTTCGCTCTCATGATCATCCTTCAGGGTGCACTCAAAGCAGAAAACGATTTCGCTATCTTCGGAATCGGTCTCGCTTGCGGCCTCGCATTCATGGTCAGCGCAATTTTCCAGGGCAAAGCTTGCTCCAGCGCGATCCTTGCAGTTTCAAAGAAACCTTCCGTTTTCGGTATGAGCTTCGCGGCTCCCGGTATCGTTGAGTCGTTCGCGCTTTTCGCTCTCGTCGGCGGCATCATGATGGCTTCATAGCCGGAACACAGCGGATCTACTTTTAAAGGGGGCCTTTCGGGCCCTCTTTTTTTTGCCTTGCCGGAGCGCGGGCGGCCACCCGACTGCAGGTTTATCTTTCCTAAACTTGGTAGTTGCAAAAATTAAGGATAGACTCGATCATCAGACCGAGCTACAATTTCAAGACCGGCGAAGAGGATCCGCTTTACAGCAGACTATTGATCTTATCCGCGAGCTCGGCAGGTTCAACTGTCGATTCAAAACGCTCGACCACAACGCCATCGCGGTTTACGAGAAATTTCGTGAAATTCCATTTGATCTCGGCATTGTTTTTGTAGTCGGGATCCTGTTTTGCGATAAAGCCGGCCATAAATTCAGCTTTTTCACCTGTAAAACCCGCGAAACTCTTCTGACTTTTGAGGTATTTGTAGAGCGGTTCCGCATTTTCGCCGTTTACTTCGATCTTCTTGAAGTTGTCAAAGCTCGTGTTGAACTTAGCCTGGCAGAACTGATGGATCTCATCGTCCGTTCCCGGAGCCTGATGACCAAATTGGTCACACGGAAAATCCAGTATTTCCAGACCTTTAGCATGATATTCACCCCAAAGTTTTTCCAATCCTTCATACTGCGGAGTAAAACCGCATCCGGTAGCCGTGTTCACGATAAGCAGCACCTTACCCTTGAAATTCGCCATCGGGACATCGTTTCCTTTTCTGTCTTTCACCGTAAAATCGTAAATACTCATCTCTTTTTCCTCCTTCACAGGTTGGATCATCTCCTTTTTCTCTTTGTTTTCAGGACTTTCCGCGTTTTTTGCCTCTGCCGCCTTTTCTTTGCTGCACGCAACGAGCATAAAAACAGCAGCCAGACAAGCCACTAAGATTTTTTTCATGTTAAACCTCCAACAATTACGGGGATTTATAAACTTTTACAGTTCTTCCTTTTTAAATTCGCAGAGTTTGAGTATCTTTTTATACATTGACTCAAAATGATTGAAATTAAGGGACTGATATCCGTCGGAAAGGGCATTCGTCGGATTGTAGTGCGTTTCAACGATAAGACCGTCGGCACCAAGAACGACAGCCGCTTCTGAAACTTCGGGGATATGCTTGAAACTGCCGACACTGTGGGACGGGTCAAGGATCACCGGAAGATGCGTCTGTTCCTTGATTATCGGGATCGCAGCAATATTCACGAGACTGCGGGTAGAATCATCGAAAGAAGTGATCCCCCGCTCACACAGAATTATGTTTTCATTACCTTCCGCCATTATGTATTCGGCACTTGAGAGAAACTCTTCGATCGTGGCGTTTGCAGAGCGCTTGAGCAGGATCGGCTTGCTGCACTTGCCCAATTCTTTAAGAAGGGCGAAATTCATCATGTTTCTCGCCCCCACCTGAATGATATCGATATACTGCTCAAAAAGATCGATATGTCTGACATCGACTATTTCCGAAATCGCCTTCATATTATACCTTTTTGCCGTTTCATTCAGGATCTTGACGCCGTTTTCACCAAGCCCCTGGAAAGAGTAAGGCGAAGTCCTCATTTTAAATGTCCCGCCTCGCAGGACCTTTACGCCGAGAGCTGAAATAAAGGCCGCGATCTTATCAAGCGAGTCTGCGCTTTCCACGCTGCAAGGGCCTGATATCATTGTGAAATTTTCTCCAATCCTGACCCCGTCGCCCAAATCGACCACGCTCTTTTCCCGATAATTTTTCGAAGCCATGAAGTATGGTTTCGAAATGTTGATTATGCGCTCGACACCCTTCAAGGACTTAAAACGTCCCATATCCGAAGTTGTAAGATCTCCGGCCACCGGGATCAGCACATAGCTCGAACCTTGCAGGACATAAAACGTCATGCCGTTTGCAAGCAGCGTTTCCTTTATATTGTCAATAAATTCTTCTTTTGTCCCTTTTTTTACAACAATTATCATTTTGTAAATCCTGCCATTGATTTCATTTCTGCTATGATCTCCATCACGCTTTTACGTGATTTATTCAACAATTCAAAGAACTTGGCATCATCAAGAGGAACTCTTTCAGCGGTCCCCTGAAGTTCGATTATATTGCCGTTTTCAGAAAAAACAAAATTAAAATCGGTATCTGCCCGCGAATCCTTTTCGTAGTCCAGATCGATCACGACTTCGCCGTCGATAACACCGCCGCTTATAGCTCCGATCCAATTCTTGAGAGGATCCTCGGGAACAAGGCCTTCTTCGACCAGTTTTCTGCATGCAAGCGCCACAGCAAGCATACCGCCGTTTACCGAAGCGGTGCGCGTCCCGCCGTCAGCTTCCAGCACATCGCAGTCGATAAGCATCGTGATGCCGGGGATCTTTTCGAGATCGACCGCCATCCTGAGAGAACGCCCTATCAGACGCTGGATCTCGGCAGTCCTGCCTGAAATTTTGGTCCTTTCACGGACACTTCTGACATTTGTCGAGCCCGGAAGAAGAGAATACTCGGCAGTGAGCCAGCCGCCGCTTTTAACATGGGGAGGAACTTTGAAGTCGAGCGAAAGCGCCGTGATGACTTTGGTGTTGCCCGAAACCGAGAGCACGGAAGCGTAAGGATTATTTAGGTAGTTTGTTATGAAAGAGTGTTCCCTCAAAGTTATCTCCAGCTAAAAAGTTTAATAATTATCCATGTTTTTCTGAAATTCTGTCAAGAACTACGATCGAAACGACGCCGACGATCATAAGCGCGATGCAGAGGAAGAAATAGCCTCCGAATTCGGATGGAAAAACATTTGCCTGAGAAACCACATGTTCTTTTCCACCTATGATCTCAACAATCTTCTCCCCTTTCCAAGGCCAGATGCTGCGCAGAGAACCGGCCATAAGACCAGTAAGGAACGCAAGCGTCACGGAATGCCATTTTGTAAGAAGCCAGTTGAAAAACCGCGAAAATCCGATAAGTCCCGCACCGCAGCCGAGACAGAAAACGACAATCACAAGCATGCTCTCCGTGCTGAACGGATTTTTCACAGCCTCGATGATATATTCATATTTTTTGAGGACAAGAAGGATGAATGCGCCGCTTATGCCGGGCAGTATCATCGCGCAGATGCTCAAAACTCCGCAGAGAAAGATGAACCAGAGACCGTTCGGAGTCTCGACCGGGATGAGTCCGACCAGGAAATATGCCGCAACAGTTCCTGCGAATATGGAGATCACCTCGGGAATACGCCATTTTATCGTCTTTCCGACGACATAGATCGATGCAGCGATAAGACCGTAAAAAAGGCTGTAAGTCGGCTCCGGACACTCGTTGAGCAAAAATTTCATGATGTGCGCGAGTGTAACTATCGCAACGGCGACACCGAAGAAAAGGACTGCAAGAAAGCGGGTGTGAAGATGAGCAACGGCTCCTTTGATATCAAAAGAAAGAAGTTTTTTCACGCATTCAGCGTCAAAAGATTTGATCGCAGCGAGCAGTTTCTGGTAAATTCCGGCAATAAGCGCGATCGTGCCGCCTGAAACACCGGGAATAACATTCGCGGCTCCCATGCAGAGCCCGGTTATCGCAAGAAGTATCGCCTCTTTCCATGAATTCGGTCCGGGAGTGGCCATGACCGCCTTTTTAAAAGTAAGTTTTTCCATATCACACCTTGATTTTGTTAAGAATTTCATAATCAGTAAAATCGAGCGAGACCGGAGTTATCGTCGCGCTGCCGCGCTGGATCTCGAGACAGTCACTTCCGGCGATATCGGCGAAACTAAGCTGGTCTCCGCCGATCCAGTAGTATTCCTTGCCGCGCGGATCGACTCGTTTCACAACATCCCCTCCGTAAAGCCTTTTGCCGAAAAGCGCCCATTTTATTGGGACTTTTCCGGAATTTGCGATAGTTTCAGGAATGTTGATATTGAAAAGCCGTGGAGTTCCGTAAAGTTCAGATTTTCCTATAACTCTCTCTATTTCAGGAATAATTTCGTCAAAAAGGAAGTCTGCGCATAACGCAAAAGTCTCGTTTTTGAACGCTGCGAAATCAGTGATGTAAAGAGAGACCGCGAAAGATGTTATCCCGTGATAAAAGGTCTCCATCGCCGCCGAAACGGTTCCGGAATAAGTGATGTCATCACCTAAATTTCCGCCTTTGTTGATCCCTGAAATCGCAAACAGCGGTTTTTCACCCATCAAAGCATTGATGCCGATATATACTGCGTCTGTCGGAGTTCCGTGGACTGCAAAACGATTTTCGGCAAATTTTGAAACCCTGAGCGGTTCCCCCAAGGTTATCGAATGTCCTGCGCCGCTCTGTTCATTGAGCGGTGCGGAAACAAAGCAAGACAGACTTCTCTTCGATGCCGAAATTTCCAAAGCCGACAGACCTGCGGCATAAATCCCGTCATCGTTTGTAAGAAAAATCTTTTTCGTCATTATACAAAAAATGGTCGGGATGACTGGATTTGAACCAGCGACCACCTGAACCCCATTCAGGTACGCTACCCAGACTGCGCTACATCCCGACCTTATTGGAACAGCTACTTATTGTTAAGCCTGTCTTTCAGCACCTGGCTGTGATGGAAAGTCGCAACTTTTCTTTTGCTGATCGTCAAGGGTTTTTTCGTCTGAGGATTGCGGCCTCTTCTCTCTTTCTTTTCTTTTACGGAGAATTTGCCGAAACCGCTGAGTTGGATCTCGCCCTCTTTTGCGAGAGTATCTTTCAGTTCTTCAAAGAACATATCGACAAGTTCAGAAGCATCTTTCTTGTCAATTTTCATCTGCTCGTAAACAAGGTCTGCAAGTTCAACTTTTGTTACACTCATATTTTCCCCCAATAATTAGTTCGCGCCTTTGGCTTCTTCAATAATTCTGTCGAAAGCTTTCGGATCTTCGACTGCAAGATATGCAAGAACTTTTCTGTCGATGTCGATATTTGCCTTGTGGATCATATCCATGAATTTTGAGTAGGAAAGTCCTCTTTCTCTGACAGCTGAATTGATTCTCGTGATCCAGAGTTTTCTGAAATCTCTCTTTTTGAGTTTTCTGTGAGCAAACGCGTAAGCCCATCCTCTTTCAACAGTTTCCTTGGCAACTCTGTATCTTCTCGATCTTGCCATATAGTTGCCTTTTGCGGCTCTGAGTATCGTAGCTCTTCTTCTATTGGCTTTAAATCCTCTTTTTACTCTCATTTCTAACTCCTATTAAAGATACGGAAGAAGTTTCTTCATCTGCGGGATATCGCATGTTTCGATATATGCGCCCTTTCTCAGATCTCTTTTTCTCTTACGGGTTTTCTTCGTAAGGATGTGGCTTTTGAAAGGATGCCATCTTTTCATTTTACCGCTGCCGTTCGATTTAACTCTTTTCGCTGCAGCTCTATTAGTTTTCATTTTCGGCATAACAAATTCTCCTTAATTTTTCTGCGCTACCAACATTGTCATTTTTTTATTTTTAACAACACTATCCAATTCGATCGCAAGCTGGTCTTCTCCACCAAGTTCCTTAACGATAACATTAAGGTTTTCCAACGCTTTTTCAGCGAACATGATCTCTCTGCCTCTGAAAAAAACAGTGAATTTGACCTTGTTTCCGTCCTCAAGGAACTTCTTCGCCTGACGGATTTTCGTCATAAGGTCATGCGTGTCGGTGTTCGGACGGATCTTAAGTTCTTTAATTTCGATAACGACCTGATTTGCCTTAGCTTTTTTAGCCTTTTTCTTTAACTTGTAAAGATGCTTTCCGAAATCCATTATCTTGCAGACTACAGGATCCGTGTTTGGGGAAACACAGACGAGATCCAGCCCAAATTCTCTCGCTTTTTCCAAAGCGTCCCTTCTTGCAAGAACACCCAGCACTTCGCCTGTCGGGGCAATCACCCTCATTGAAGAGGCTTTGATAGTCTCATTTACGAGACCAGCAGGTGCAGGCTGTGCCGAATTGCCTGATTCCGGCTTAGCAGGCTTCATCAATAGTAAACTCCGTTATAATTTTCCGAGTTTAACTTAGCCAAGAAATCTTCCGTTGCAAAAGTTTCCTGATCTCCGCCTCTCTTTCTGACCGTGACAGTCTTGAGATCGGCTTCGTTGTCGCCTATTACAACGATGTAAGGAACTTTCTGAACAGACCATTCGCGAATCTTATAGCCAACTTTTTCGTTTCTGTCGTCAAGTTTTATTCTGATCCCGGATTCAGCGAATCTGGAAACCAATTTTTCGGCTGTTCCGATATGCTTTTCCGAAACCGGAAGAACAGCGACCTGAACCGGAGCGAGCCATGTCGGGAAAGCACCTTTGAAGTGTTCGATAAGAACACCGAAGAAGCGTTCGATCGAACCGAGCAATGCCCTGTGGAGCATGATCGGACGATGTTCCTGACCGTCTTCGCCGGTGTATGCAATATCGAATCTTTCCGGCAGGTTGAAATCGACCTGAACCGTGGAAAGCTGCCAAAGTCTGCCTATCGAATCGGTGACGTTCACATCGATCTTCGGGCCGTAAAACGCGCCGTCGCCTTCCTGGATCTCCCACGGAAGACCTGAAGCGTCAAGAACTTTCTTCAACGCGTCTTCAGCCTTATTCCAAACTTCCAACTCACCGACATACTCTTTCGGACGGGTGCTGAGGAAAACTTTGAATTTCTCGAATCCGAAATTTCTCAGCATGAAAAGCGCAAAATTGAGGACCCGATCGATCTCGGACTCAAGTTGGTCGAGCCTGCAGAAAAGGTGCGCATCGTCCTGTGTGAACCCGCGGACACGTTTCAGACCGTTGAGAGTTCCCGATTTTTCATATCTGTAAACAGTGCCGAGCTCAGCCCATCTGAACGGAAATTCGCGATAACTCCATTTTTTTCTTTTGTAGAGCATTACATGGAACGGGCAGTTCATCGGCTTTACATAATAGTCTTCGCCGTCTATATCCATCGGATTATACATCCCGTCCTTATAGAAACTCAAATGTCCGCTTGTCTCCCAAAGAAGGCTTCTTCCGATATGCGGAGTGAAAACAATGTTGTATCCGTGGCGAACGTGCTGTTTTCTCCAGAAGTTTTCGATGACCGTTCTGACTATGCCGCCGTTAGGAGTCCAAAGACAAAGCCCGCCGCCGACATTTTCGGAAAACGTGAAAAGATCAAGATCAGCACCTATTTTTCTGTGATCTCTCTCTTTTGCCTCTTCGAGCATTTTGAGATATTCATCAAGCTCCTCTTTGGTCCTGAACGCCGTAGCGTAGATCCTCTGGAGCATCTCTCTGTTTTCATCACCGCGCCAGTATGCACCCGCGACCGACATAAGTTTGTAAGCCTTTACAAAACCTGTGTTCGGGACATGAGGACCGCGGCAGAGATCGACGAAATCGCCGTCGTAGTAAAGCGAAACGACCGGCTCGCCAAGATCTTCAATGATCTCGACTTTGAAATTCTCGCCCTTTTCGGTGAAGAGTTTTACCGCTTCATCCTTTGAAACGACTTTTCTTTCAAACGGATGTTTCGCCTTTATTATCTCGGCCATTTTCTTTTCGATCGCCTCGAAATCATCGACCGAAAAGCGGTGCGGCGAATCAAAATCGTAATAAAAACCGTTCTCTATCGAAGGACCGATCGTGACTTTCGTGCCAGGATAAAGCTGCTGGACCGCATCAGCCATGATGTGTGAAGCAGAGTGACGGATGATCGCAAGCCCTTCTTCGCTTTTTGCGGTGATGACAGACATCCTGCCGGATTCGACTTCTGCCGTGACATCAACGAGTTTATCATTTATTGAAACAGCGACAGCCGCCTTCGCAAGCCCTTCACCTATCTGGCGCTTTATGAACGATAACCAATTTTCAGAAATTTCAGATTTGATTTCATTCCCGTCGGGAAGTATTACTTCAAACATATCAACCTCAAAAGAAACATGGTAGGCCCGACTGGGATTGAACCAGTGACCCCTGCTACGTCAAAGCAGTGCTCTCCCGCTGAGCTACGAGCCCACACATGAACAAGAAAATTGCCGCGCTTTATAATCAAATCTTTCAGCGATGTCAACATTTTTTCGCATAACTGGAATAAGACACTGATTTTATTTGCATTTTTTAGCTTTTGCGAATTCTTTAAAGAAGCCGAACATTTCTAAAACAGACACGACATAGCGTTTTGTTTCAGGGTTTTCGTAAATTTTTCCCGCCAGTTTCCCGCTCTTTTCGGTCGGATCCGTCTCAGTCGAATAAGTCCCGCCGTTGTAACCCGACAGAGTCTTCACCAGATCTCCCTTATTGTATGTAAGAAGCGCCGCCAGGAACTTGACAGAGCACCCGACGGCGTTTTCAGGCACATTCAAAGTCCTGTAGTCACACCCGAGAAGTTTTGCGGTAGCAGGCATGATCTGTGTGAGTCCGTAAGCCCCCGCCCTGCTCTTTGCATCAGTATCCCCGCGTGATTCGCAGTAGATGAGGGCTTTGACGAGCGCAGTGTCTATCGTTGTTTTCACCCCTTTTGCCGAAATGTAGGGATATTTTTTCACAGCCTCTTCTATAATGCGCGAATACTCCCTGTCGATAAGTTCCGCCGAAGCCGTGTCAACGGAAGAAAAAAGCATGAAAAACAGTACAGCCGCGAACACCTCACCCTCCTTCTTCAAAGCCCGAAGATGCTTTTTTCACGCTTTTTCTTCACTCCGTCCTCTTCCTGATCCTTTTTGACAGATCGAAGGTACGAATCTGATGAATCGCGGTCGAACTGCTCCCTCATCACTTTGAGATCAAGATTTTTCCGGATATGCTCCAGCGTTTCCGCGGAAATGTAGGATGCCTGCATCAGATTCGCAAGCCCAAGCGCCTCGATGTTGTTGTTTTCCTTCGCGCTTTTTACATATTCCTCATAATAGTGTCTGAACATCCTTTCACGCACGGCATCGTTCTTCATTTCATACTCCATCCCGGATCCAAGCCACGCTTTATGGACGATCTTCTGCGCACTTTCGCCGTGTATAAAATCTTTGTCCGACTCTGCGACAGCCGGAAAAAGTTCCGGGAACATCATCTGTCCGCCGTAATTTTCAAGCAGTCTGTCGTGATACTCTCCTGTTCTTCCGCTCCATGCAGCGACATAGTCAGCATACTTTCCCCTCCTTGCGCCACCTGCATCCGATCCGATTTCCATTTCGCCGATATCGGGAAAAGTCCCCCTTAACCCGTTCTCGACTTCACGAAGCCACTCTTCCGCACTTCTGTTTTTGAGTTTCTCACCTATTGCAAGAAGTCCGGCGGCCTCCTCTCCTCTCTTCTTTATCGCGGAAATGACTTCGGCGAACTGCGCCAGATACTCGAAAAAATGTTCAGCCTCCGTGCTTCTGCTGTCGACCGCGAGTTCGTTTATGAGAAGCATCTGCGTCGCAAGCAGCGCATCGGTCTCAGGACTTTCGACCACCATCTGCGCCGAAAGGAAAAAAGTGGCAAAAAAGAGTGCTGTAAAAATCAAATTCTTCATTTTAAACTCCAACAAAAGCATTTTATTATAGCACATTAAAAAAAATTCCAAAGTTTTTAGAAATATTTTTTGACAAAATAGATATAGAAAAAAGTTATCATACACAAAGTGGATATAAAAGATTTGCAAACCACCCGGACAGGCGGTTCGATTTCAGGCCGCCTTTTTTCCGGCTATTTTATTCGCAACAACGCAGATAACCATCGTTATGAGCATATCTGGAAGGGTGTTTCCGAGAATGAAATCGACTGTCATGAGGTAGCGGTAAAGCACGAAACCGATGACCCAGACGATGAGATTCGTCCAGACGAATGCTTTTTCGATGTTGCGGTGCTTCAGGATAAAGAAATCGGCGATGAGGACAGCCGTCATCGGGGCGAAAACCGAGCCGATGAGGTAGAGGAAATCGGTGATGTCATCCATGTTGAAAAGTATCGCACCGATAGTTCCGAGAAGCGCCGCAGCGACTGCGACTGCCTTGGATTTGAGCTTAGTTGAAACCGATTCTGCCGAAATTCCTGCCGAATACGCGTCCAGAAATGTCGTCGTGACTGTCGAAAAGATGATGATCACAAGCCCTGCGCCGAGCCCTGCTTTGATCATTATCTGGGCGAGGTCGCTCTCTCCCGTGAATATCGCGGCTCCCATGCCGATCGTGTACATCCAGCAGCTCACGATGCCGTAGATGACGGAACTGACTGCCGAGGCAATGACCGGTTTTTCAGCCTTGCTCGTGTAGTCGCTGATAAGCGGCAGCCACGAAAGGGGCATCGCAGCCGAAAGTTCGACCGCCGCGCCGAAACTCATCGCATCTTCAGCCGATACCGCCGCACCTTCGCCGGTAAAGATCTTAACACTTAAAATCACGGTGAGAACAAGAAGCGCAGTGACTGCCACGCTATTGATTTTGGTGACATTGACGATCCCGAACATTACCCAGAGGACAATGAGAACGCCGATGACGAGTGCCCACACCCAGTTTCCAGCCGAAACGAGGCCGTTTGCCGAAAGGGCACCGTCATAGATCATTATTCCGGTCCAGCCCAGAAGCTGCATTATGTTGAGAACGGCAAAGAGTATTCCGCCTTTTTCGCCGAAACTCATTTTGACTGAATCCATCGCGCTGAGTCTCACTTTTCCGCCGACTACGCCTGCAAGAAAGAGCATCGCGCAGCCTATGATGTGACCTAAAATTATCGCTAGGAATCCGTTTTTGAAGCCAAGCGGCGCGAAGTAAGTACCGGTGAGAATTTCGGCAATAGATACAGCCGCGCCGAACCAGATAAAGCTGTTTTCAAGCAAACTCGTTCTTTTTTCTTCCATTTACGCCTCCTTCGCGAATTCGCCCGTCAGATTGAAATTGTGCTGCATAGGTCCTCGTCCTCTGCCGAGATCGAGCATGGCCGCAAGTGCGCCCGAAATGTAATCTTTTGCCCTCTGGATCGAGGTCTCAAGGTCAAAACCTTTCGCCAGATTAGCCGCGATCGCGGAAGAAAGAGTGCAGCCGGTCCCGTGGGTGTTTGGGTTGTCGATCCGTTTGCCCATGAACCACTTTTCCCCTTTTTCGGAAACAAGAAGGTCGTTAGCGTCGTTTACGCTGTGGCCGCCCTTGAGAAGAACTGCGCAGCCGAATTTTTCGTGGATCGCGTGAGCCGCTTTGATCATGTCGGCTTCGTTTTTAACCGGCATTCCCGAAAGAATTTCTGCCTCCGGGATATTGGGTGTGGCGACTGTCGCAATGCTTAAGAGCTCGGTTTCAAGAGCTTCGACCGCATCGTTTTTAAGAAGCGCGGAACCGCTTGTCGCGACCATGACAGGGTCGACTACGATGTTTTTCGCACCGTGGAAGCGGAGCCTTTCTGCGATCACTTTGATTAGGCCAGTTGAAGAGACCATTCCGATTTTTACGGCATCGGGAAAAATGTCCGTAAACACTGCGTCAATCTGTTGTTTGAGAAAATCCGGAGTTACTTCCGAGATCCCCGTCACGCCGGTGGTGTTCTGCGCCGTGAGAGCCGTTATCGCGCTCATTGCGTAAACCCCGTTCATGGTCATCGTTTTGAGATCGGCCTGAATCCCGGCGCCTCCGCTGCAGTCACTGCCAGCGATTGATAATGCTGTTTTCATAATTCCTCCTTTTTTCAGCACTATTTTTATTACGCGACGCAGAGTGGTGCCCCCGGTGCGCCGCAACTCACTTGTTTGTTTCCTGCATTAAAGCGTCTGAAAGCCGACAAAAAGATTCCAAAAAGACTCCCTACGGCGGCATTACCCGCATCAGGTCAAAGGGTCAAAGCCTAACTTCCTCTCAGCCTGCCTCAGCACGCTCCCCTGCAAAAAGACGAAACAGTCAAAAAACCAGAAACAATGGGAATGTAGCGTTAAAAAAGAGTTTGTCAAATATTGGAAAACTCTCAAAATTGCTTGTTCGAAAATGAATCAAACTCTTGCTTTATCCACTGATTTTCTTATAATTTTCAGCTTTTTTGATTTTTTCAGGAGAAAATCATGAAAAAATTTCATCTGATTTTTCTTGTTTCAGCACTTATTATCTTTGTAGCTTGCGGAAGTGATAAAAAAACTGGCGAAAGGCTTCCTCAATCCGAAATTACAGACGAAGATATCGTTAATGTCGAGCATGAAACAACAGATGAAGAAATTGATGATACGGAATCCGATGATGATACAATTGAAAGAGACAATGATACTGACACACTGCCAAGCAAAGAGAGTGATACTGAGTCTGATGACATCAACGCTCAGCCAACAGATCCATGCGAGCCGAATCCTTGTTTAGATGTTACCAATTCCACTGGTGTCTGCATTGTTTTAGGTGAAAATTTTTCCTGCAAGTGTGACTTAGGATATAGCTGGAATGGTTATATTTGTAAATCAAACCCTAATGGAAATTTTCTGTCAATAGGCAATCTTTGCACCGGTATTGACAAATGTTACAATTATGGGGAAGTAATCGACTGTCCGGATAAAGATGATGATTTCTATGGTCAGGATGCTCAATACGCCGAGCAGGGGATATGCATACTGCAGAGTTTCTCTGTTCAGACAGTTTCAGGAAACAGCATTGTTGTGGATAACAATACCGGATTAATATGGCTTCAAGAGCCTTTAGCTAATAAATATACTTGGGAAGAAGCCGGCAATGAATGCCTTGCACTGAACAATTCGAATTATGCCGGATATTCTGACTGGCATCTTCCTTCCCCGACTGAACTTTTAACAATTGTAACGAAAGACTGGTTAAACTCAGTATTTAAAATGCAGCATAAAGTAAATATCTCTGATCCCTCATATACGGAGATTTTATGGACATCAAAAGAATACGACTCAGAATGTGCTTATTACTTTGGTCCTTTTGAAGGATGGGTTTGGAACGGTCTGCCGAAAACAAATGCCTATGAAGTATTATGCGTTCGTGGAGACGGTTTTTCCGAAGGCTCTTTTCAAGAAACAACGGAAAACGGCAAGAATGTGGTCATTGATTCAACAACAGGATTGATGTGGCAAAAAGAATATGTCGGTGACGGAATAAGCTGGGGAGAGGCTCTATCCTATTGCCAAGGTTTGAATGATGAAAATTATGCGAATCATAATGACTGGCGTTTGCCAAACAAAAATGAACTGATTTCGCTATTAAATTACAACAAATCGGAAGAACCCTATTCAGACTTTCCAGATATGCCCGGGGAATATGCAATGTTTTGGTCTTCAACCACATGTTTGCCAGAATACGATGACATGGCGTGGGGTGTGATTTTTGGTTATGGTATATTGTCTCGTAACTATAAATACAATAAGACTGAGATGTATGTCAGATGTGTAAGATAAGTGGCAACTCGCCTATCCTTTCACAACCTTTTCCGCCAACTTTTTCAGCATCCTGCACTTATTTTCGATATCGCTTGCGCCGAAAACCGCGCTCACAAGAGCGACTCCGTCGATGCCTGTTCCTTCAAGCTGCATCATGTTGTTTTCGTTGATGCCGCCTATCGCAACGACAGGGATCTTGACTGCGGCGGTGATGTTTTTGAGTGTTTCAAGCGGAAGAACGTGAACATTCGATTTTGTCGCACTTCCGAAGACTGCTCCGCTTCCAAGGTAGTCTGCACCGTTTTTTTCGGCAAGAAGAGCCTCTTCGACATTGTGCGCGGAAACTCCGACGATGAGCCTGTTTCCCACCATTCTGCGGACTTCCGCGACATCTCCGTCATCCTGCCCGACGTGGACTCCGTCGGCTCCGCTTTCGAGTGCTATTTCCACATTGTCGTTTATGATAAGCGGCACGGAATACTTTTCGCAGAGTTTCTTCACTTCTTTGGCTTCGGCAAGGAATTCGTCAGAAGAGAGATGCTTTTCCCTAAGCTGGAAGCAGGTGATCCCCCCTTTCAAAGCCGATTCGAGATCAGCAAAAAACTTGTCTTTTTCAGTCCCGTCTGAACCGCCGACAGCGTAAAGCAGAAGATTTTTTCCTTCAAAAACCATAAAAAACTCCAAGAAAAACAACGACCGTTGAAACATCGCGAATCTAATATCAAAAAACCATTTGTCAAGGAGCCTATTTGTTTAAAAATATTAAAAAAAACTTGCCTTTTTATCAATTTTCCGTATATTGCCGCCGCTTTTGTTTTTTGTGTTTTTTGCAAATGGAGAAAATCTATGTCTATTCTTTCTAAAGAACGCTTTTTCACCGACAAACTTTACTCGGCGAGATGGTTCAAATCCTACTTCCTCATAGTTTTAGGTTCAATGATCATGGCTTCAGGATACTCGTTTTTCGCAGATCCGCACAAGATCGTCCCGGGCGGTGTTTACGGCATCGCGATCGTCATCCACCACGTTTTCGGATTTCCCACAGGAACGGTCGGACTTATGTTCAACATCCCGCTTTTCGCGCTCGGCATGTACATTCTGGGGCCGAGATTCGGCGTAAAGACATTCGTAGGCACGATCGCGACTTCATTTTTCATCGATTTTCAGTCGAAACTGATAGAAAATCTCGGATGGTTCCGCCCGAAAGATCTTGCCGAAGGAGAAGAGTTCCTCGCCTCGCCGGTCCAGGATCCGATCCTTGCAAGTCTGGTCGCCGGAGTTTTGATCGGTGTCGGGCTTGCGCTTATTTTCAGGGCAAAGGCAACGACCGGCGGCAGCGACATCATCGCACAGATAATCAACAAATATACGAAGATCTCAGTCGGACAGCTGCTTATATTCATCGATTCGGCGATCGTTTCTGTCGGTGTCATCGCTTTCAAAGACTTTTCGCTCGCCCTTTACGCCCTCATCACGATCTACCTCACCGGCAAAGTGCTTGACGCGGTCCTTCTCGGCGGAAGCAACAGAAAGGCAGTTTTCGTAGTATCCTCAAAACACGAGGAGATCAGTGAATTCATTCTTCATAAACTCAGAAGAGGCGGCACGTTCTTCTTCGCTCAGGGAATGTACGGCCATGAAGACAAGAAAGTCATCTACACCGCACTCAGCCGCCGCGAACTTTCGGCGCTTCAGGATTTCGTCAAAGACACCGACAAAGACGCTTTCATCTCGGTCTTTGACACGAACCAGATCTACGGTCGCGGATTCCTTCCGATAGCCGAGGAAAATTAGTTCCGAACTTGATCCTGCCTAAGAATTTCTGATTTTTTGTGATCTTCAAGATAAAAAAAAACCGCCCTTTCGGGCGGCTTCAACCAAAAAAAAGGAGATTAACCTCTTTTTTTCTTCATGTTTTTTCTGCGTCTTCTCTCCGCTTCTTCCTTTTTCAGACGGTTACGGACTGACGGCGGCTCGTAGTGACGGCGTTTTTTGATTTCTTTGTAAAGACCTTCGAGAGCCATTTTTTTCTTGAGGATCTTTATCGCCTTCTCGAGATCGTCGGATACATACACTTCCAAAGGAGCGATGATTTTCTGTCTACGCATGGTTTTCACCACCTTTCATACTTCTGATTTGTTAAAACAACATGAAGCGCGGGGATTGTAGGCAGGAAAGTCTTTTTGTCAAGAATAAAAAGCAGATACGCACTTTGAAACTATGCAGATCCACCTGATTTTTGCCGCAAAAACTAAAAAAGTATTGATAATAGGGAAACACTGACTACATTTTTTCCCGCTGATTTGACTTTGCGTTCTGCAATAGTAAATGTGGCGGGGCAGGAGGAGAAGTTGAAAAAACATATTTTGATAGCAGTCGGTTTTGTTGCCGTGACATTAGGTACGATAGGGATGTTTCTTCCGCTGATCCCGACTGTTCCGTTCCTTCTTCTTGCCGCATGGTGCTTTGCAGGTTCTTCGGAAAGATTCCACAAATGGCTTCTCAACCACAGACTTTTCGGTGAATATATCCGGAATTACAAGGAAAAGAAGGGGATGCTGCTCCGCCATAAAATACAGAGTCTCGCGGTATTATGGCTCGGGATCGGCTACTCCTTCTTCTTTGCTATGAAAGATATCGACCCGGACAAACTTTTTTACATACGGATATTCCTCGCTCTGGTTCTTGTCGGTGTTACAACTCATCTGCTGCTGCTGAAAACTGTAAAAAATGATAAATAAGAGACTTCCGGACTTAACCTGTTCTGAATCTGGTCCTCAAATTATCTAAACTGTCCAAGTAACAAACCATTCTCTAGTCCATCTTATCCTTTATATCCTTAAACAGGCCGCAAAATCAGCTCTTTACTTCCTCTCCAAATCATTCATCAAAAGGAAGTCTTTGAGTTTCAAGTGGTCGATATTGCTGGTGGAATAGTCAATGTCGTCGTTCGTGACAATAATTTTCCTGTCCCTTTGCGTCAGGGAATCGAACGCACCGAGTTCACGTTCGTAAGTTTTTTCCTCGGCAATGCTGTATGCAACCTGAATGTAGTATCTTTGATTTTCCTTTTCGGCGATAAAATCAATTTCCTTTCCGCCGTTGTCAAAAACAGAGAGAGTATAGCCCATAAAAACAAGCTCGTTGTAGACGATATTTTCAAGATTGTGCGTCAAGTCGAAGCGGTTGTCCCTGCACCGTATCGAATTAAGAGAAACGTCACAGTTGTAGATTTTTTTGCTTTGTTCAAGCTCTTTTTTCGCCTTTTTGGAATAGCGCGGGATTTCATCAATGATATAAGCGGCAGACAAGTAGCTTATCCATTTCTGAACGGTGTTCGAAGTGCAGTCTATGCCGCAGCTTTTCATATAGTTCGAGATTGATTTTGCCGAGTAGATCCGCGCATTTGAAATCAGCATGAAGTTCACGAACTTTTTAAATTCGACCGATTTTCTTATGCCGTAGCGGTTGATGATGTCGTTTGAAACTATCGTCTCGTCAAGTTCAGAAACATACCTCCTCGTTTCGGCGGTTCCGTTAAGTTCGAACCTTTTCGGAAAGCCGCCCCAGACAAGGTAGTCGGTAACCGTAAACTCTTTTTTGAGTTCTTCTGCATATTCGGAAAGTTCTTTGTAGACAAACGGACGGATTCTGAAGGCGACATATCTTCCGGAAAGTTCGCTTGTGAACTCCTTTGAAAGAAGTTTTGAATTTGAACCTGTGATAAATACCGAACAGTTTTCCCGTCTTAGAGAGCGGCATGCAAGCGCCCAGTCTGTGATTTCCTGAATTTCGTCAAGAAAAACATAACAAAGCCCTGCCTTTTTGCGCGAATTTACATAATCAACGATATCTTTCCAGCTTTCGATCGATGATGTCACCGCCCTGTCGTCGAAGTCGAGATAGACCACATTATCAGAACGGAGCCTGATTTCTTCCATAATTTGTTCCAGAATTACCGACTTGCCGCATCGTCTGACACCAGTGATGATTTTTATAAGGTCACTGTCGTAAAAACCACGGATTTCAGCGAGATATTTCTCTCTTTTTATCATGCTCGAACTCCTTCGGAAAAGAACCTGTTGAGAAATTTTACTCATTTCAGAAAAATTCGCAACACTATTGAGAATTTTTTCTTATTTTGGAAATTTTCTAAATGCTATTGAGAATTTTTCCCGAAATCGGAAAAATTTTAAATAGGAGCCAAAAGATGTTTCGCTTTGCTCAACATGGTCAAAAGAAAACTATCGTTGCCTTTCCATGCGATTTTCCTATAATTTCGTGCTTTTTGTGATTTTGTTAAAAAATGAGTTGCCAAATGAAAAAGCCCGAAAAAACCAATGTCATGCGTGTTCTGGAGAGCAAAAAAATCGCTTACACCGCGCATGAATACGAGCCCGACGCCACTTTGACAGGCGTTCAGATCGCCGCGATCTTAGGCGAAGACACGTCCAATGTTTTCAAAACGCTCGTCACCCAGGGAAAAAGCGGCCAGCACTATGTTTTTGTGATCCCCGTCCACGCCGAGCTTGACCTTAAGAAAGCGGCAAAAGCATCAGGCGAAAAATCGATCGAAATGATAAAACAGAAGGAGCTTCTTCAGCTCACCGGCTATGTCCACGGCGGCTGCTCGCCGATCGGAATGAAAAAACAGTTCCCGACATTCCTGCACATAACCGCGGAAAATCTCGAAAAAATCTATGTCAGCGCAGGAAAAGTCGGCTTTCAGGTCGAGCTTTCGCCCAAAGACCTCATCAGTGTCAGCCGCTGCACACCGGCGGATATCGTGTGAAGTTTTCACAAAATTCCGGCTGTTTTTGACTAATTTTTCACAAAATTCCAGAATTTCAACCACGTCATTTCCCGAAAAACGACTTTATTTGCTGGACTTTTAGATGGTTAAAACGGTTTTTTCGTCCAAAGCGGTTGATTTTCGTCCAAAAATCGGCAAAATTGGACGAAAAACGGTGGTTGAAAATAAAATAATGAAATAAGGAGAAAAATATGGATGCAGAGTTTAAACGTAAGATTTTGGAACTTATAATGATGCCTATTGACACTACTCTTCAAATAACAAAAGGTACTACACCGATTCCTTTTTTTGGCAATTTGGAACAGGCTACAGCTTGCACAATATCTTTAAATCCAAGTGACAGAGAATTTTATGATGCAAAAAATAATTTGTTAGAAAACGATAGGTCTCGACTTTGTTATCGAAAAAAATTAGGGAAAAAAGATGAAGATAAACTTTCTGAAGATGATGCAGAAAAGGTTCTAAAAGAATGTGAAGGGTATTTTGATAAAAAACCATATAAACTTTGGTTTGATAAAATGGAAACGTTTTTGCGAGCATTTGATGCAAATCTTTCATATTATGAAGGAAGTGTTGTTGCTTTGGATTTGGTTCAATGGGCAACTACTCCCAAATGGGCTGATCTTACTGATCATTCGAGGTCTTTATTGCTTCAAACAGGACTTCCTTTTTTAAAGAAATTGCTTTCATATAAAAAATTTAAATTTATATTTTTGAATGGAAAAACTGCTTTTTCGAAAATTCAAGAACAGCTAAAATTCCAATATATTGAACAGCCTGTTAATGATGGGAAAAAAAATTTCTCAGCATATTTTGGAGAATATAATCAAAGTATTGTTGTTGGTTGGTCAATTTATTTGCAATCCGCACAAGGTGGTAGCTATGACAATATCAGGAAGATTGCCGGCTATATATCAAACGAGTACTCCGAGCACAAAACGTCAATAAATTCAAGATATTAAGCAAATATTGTATATTGATATGCAAAGCAGACGATCTGGCTAACTGACTATCTGAACCGCCAACGCGACAGCGGCTTAAATTTTTCGTCCAAATTGAGCCAGAATCGGACGAAAAACAGAGCAGTTGGATGAAAAGTCATTTTTCTATGACAAAATAGAGCTATTGTGTTGACAATAAACGAATACTGTGTATATTCTAACCGAAAAACGGAGGTAAAAAATGACTGCAACAAATTTAAACATCAGGACTGACAAAGCCGTAAAGGAAGAAGCTGACAGGATTTTTTCCGAACTCGGACTTAACATGACAACCGCAATCAATATGTTTCTGCGGACAACAATCCGTGAACACGGGATCCCGTTCGCGCTGAAGCTGAACGAACCGAACGATGTTACAGCAGCCGCTATCGAGGAAGGCAGACGCATCGCAGCCGACAGCAGCGTTAAAGGCTATTCCAGCATGGATGAACTGAGAGCGGCATTGGAAGCATGAAATACGAAGTCAAATTCACGAACCAGTTCAAGAAAGATCTGAAACTGGCGAAAAAACAGAACAGGAATTTGGATAAACTCTTCGAAGTCGTGAATATTCTTGCCGAAGGCGGCACACTTGATGCGAAATACCGTGACCACGAACTTTCTGGCAACTACAAAGGGACACGTGAATGCCACATCGAACCTGACTGGCTTTTGATATACGAAATCCAAAATGAGGTTCTTGTTCTTGTCCTTTATCGTGCGGGGACACATTCGGAGTTGTTCAAGTAAATGGACTTGCGGCAAAAATACAAAGTAGCAGGAGAAAAACATGGCAAACAGACAAACACCCAGTCCTGACGAGGCTTTTCCGAATCCGAAGATTCCAAGTCTCTGCTATATCAAGAATGTTGTGAAAAATCCGAATATCATTGTCGGTGATTTCACTTATTACGACGACGTGAACGGTGCAGAGCAGTTCGAAAAACATGTTACGCATCACTACGGTTTTATCGGCGACAAACTGATCATCGGCAAGTTCTGTGCCATAGCAAAGGGTGTCGAGTTCGTGATGAACGGCGCCAATCACAGAATGGGCTGCGTGACGACTTATCCGTTTTACATAATGGGCGGAAAATGGGGGAACGCGCTTGCGCCGGTAACAGAAGAACTGCCGCTCAAAGGCGACACTGTCGTTGGAAATGATGTCTGGATCGGCCAGAATGTAACGGTTATGCCCGGTGTTCATATCGGTGACGGAGCAATTATCGGGGCGAATTCGGTAGTGGCTTCTGATATTCCGCCTTACACTGTTGCAGTGGGCAACCCGTGCCGGGTCGTAAAAAAACGCTTTGACGACGAGCTGACTGAACTGCTGCTTGAGTTCAAATGGTGGGATAAAAGCATAGAAGAGATAGACGATCTTATGCCTCTGCTTTCCTGCAGCGATCTGGAAAAAGTCAGAAACGAGCTGAAGAACAAAAAGGAGGCTTAAATGAAAGAAATATCTGTAACTGAGATCAAAGGGATAAAAATCGGTCAGGTCGAGAACGAAAAAGCGGCGACCGGCTGCACTGTTTTTGTGAGCGAAACAGGGATGCACGCCGGTATCGATATCCGCGGAGGCGGCCCTGCGGCGCGTGAAAGCCAGCTTCTCAATCCTCTCATGGCGGCTGAAGAGATCCAAGCTGTCGTTCTTGGTGGCGGTAGCGCTTTCGGGCTCGGCGCGGCAGACGGAGTTATGAAACTTCTCGAGGAGAGAGGGATCGGTTTCGATGTTTCAGTCACAAAAGTGCCTCTCGTGGTGCAGTCCGATTTGTTCGATCTCACTGTCGGAGACACTTTCACGCGGCCTGATAGCGTAATGGGTTACGAGGCGGCAAAAATCGCGCTTGACGATCCAAACTACCGTGACGGCAACTACGGAGCAGGATGCGGGGCGACTGTCGGAAAGATCCTCGGCATGGACTATTGCATGAAAACGGGCATCGGAAGCTATGCAGTGCAGATAGGAGACCTTCAGATAGGTGCCGTTGTCGCACTGAACGCTCTGGGCGACATCTTCGATCACAAAACGGGAAAACAGATCGCAGGGCTTCTCACCGAGGATAAAACCGGGCTTCGCAGCACTTCCGAATACATGAAAAAGAGCATAATTCCGAAAGAAAACAAGTTCGCGGGCAATACAACGCTTGGAATCGTCATCACAAACGCCGCTTTTCCGAAAGCGAAACTCTGCAAAATCGCGGGAATGGCCCAGGACGGTTACGCAAGGTCGATAAATCCTGTCCATACATCGGCTGACGGCGACTCTATTTACGCTCTTTCAGTCGGAAACGTCAGCGCGGACACGGATCTCGTCGGAATTATCGCGGCAGAAGTCGTAAGCGAAGCGATCAAAAAAGCGGTCTTCAGCGCCACTGACGCTTACGGCTTCATTTCGGCGGATAAAATCACGAAATAACTTAATGCCACAGCGGCTCTATTTTTGACATCAAAAAAGTTGCAACTATACTTTTTCGTTCTTTTTTAATTGGTTTTAAACAGGGAGGTCAAAATGCTGCTTGGCGAACTTAGAAAAATGATGATGAAAGCGAAACTTGAGAAAGATACGGTCAAAGGAAATCTCCTTTCGACTTTAGTCGCAGAGGCTGTAATGGTCGGTAAAAACGACGGAAACCGCGAAACGACCGATGCAGAAACTATCGCGATGATCAAGAAATTCCTCAAAAACGTGAACGAAACTCTTACTCTGATGGACGAAATGGGCAAGGACAAAACAGAAACTCTCCGCGAAAAAGAGATACTTGAATCGCTTCTTCCGAAGCAGCTTTCTGAAGAAGAACTTGCGAAAGTTATTGAAGAGATCGTTGCAACTCTTCCCGACAAATCGCCGCGTCAGATGGGCGCTGTCATGGCGGAACTCAAGAAAAAATATGACGGTCAGTTTGACGGAAAGACCGCAAGCGGACTTGTAAAGAAGGCACTTTCATAAGACTGACAACCATTGACTATATAGACATGCATACGAATCATTTTCACGTAAAACGCGCTTCCAGAGAGCGTTTCCAGCTTTCAAAAGAACTTTTTTCGATTTCGGGGAATGTTGTTTTCGCCGATTTTGCAGCTGCGAAGGATTTCGCGCACAAACTTAATTTGCAGTATGCCGCGGAAAAAAACGGGAAGCACATAACTCCGGGAAATCTTTATGCAATGGGGCTTATCGACGAGATCGGGCACTTCATTTTTCATCTTTACAGGACTGAAATTTTTCCCGATTTCTTAAAAAAACTGTTTGAAAAGGCTGAGCATGAGCTCGGTAGCGACACTACAAAGGCTTTGATCATCGATTTTATCAAGGAATTTCCGACTCAGCAGACGATGACAGGCGGAATGAGCGCAGCCGAGTTTTTTGCCGCTTCAACGGACGGAATTCAGAATAAACTGACAGAACTCGAAGAGCTTATCCTGCTAAAAATCGCCAATGAAAATCCGGCTTTTGCCGAATTTGACGAACTTTTCGGAGATGAGGTTCTTGAAAAAAATCCTGCTTACGGAAAATTTTTCGATATAGCCGAAAACTTTTTCGAAAGCAGTCCGAAGATCGGTCTCGGCGGCGAAAAGATTTCAGTTCTCGACCTTCTGCGCGCGCCTTTCAAGGCAAGTCCTGATTCTCTTGCGGGGCAGCTTGAATTTATCCGCAAAAACTGGGGAGTAAAGATCTCGGCGCGTTTTTCGAAAATGCTCCTTCTTTCTGCCGATATCATAAAAGAGGAGACAAAACCTGTCTTCGGGACGGGCGGAGGCGGCGATTTTCCGGCACTGACAAAAGATGCTCTTGCCGGCTGGGGCGAAGGCGACCCTGAAAACGAGAATTTTTCGGAAGATTCGTTCTGGATGCCGCGCGTCGTGATGATCGCGAAAAATGTTTTCGTATGGCTCGACCAGCTTTCAAAGCAGTATTCGGCCGACATCCATACTCTTGACAGGATCCCCGACGAAGAGCTTGAAACCCTGTCCAGACGCGGCTTTACGGCACTCTGGCTGATCGGTTTGTGGGAGCGCAGCAAAGCATCGAAACGAATCAAGCAGATAATGGGAAACCCGGAAGCTGCGGCAAGTGCGTATTCGCTTTACGACTACGAAATAGCCTCTGAACTCGGCGGCGAAGCGGCGATGCAGAATCTCCGCGAAAGGGCGTGGAGACACGGGATCAGACTTGCGAGCGACATGGTCCCCAACCACACGGCGATCGATTCAAAGTGGATCTCGGAGCATCCAGAATGGTTCATTTCGGCGGACGAGCCGCCCTTCCCTGCCTACACATATAACGGCGAAAACCTTTCGAGCGACCCGAATATCGGGATTTATATCGAAGACCACTACTATTCGAAAAGCGATGCGGCGGTAACTTTCAAACGGGTCGATTTCAGGACAGGAAAAACCGACTACATCTATCACGGAAACGACGGGACCTGCATGCCGTGGAACGATACGGCGCAGCTCAACTATATGCGTGCCGATGTCAGGGAACAGGTGATTCAGACGATCATAAAAATCGCGAAAAACTTCCCGGTGATCAGGTTCGATGCAGCGATGACGCTTGCAAAAAGGCACTATCACAGGCTCTGGTTCCCCGAACCGGGAAGCGGCGGAGACATTGCATCACGCGCCGAACACGGACTTACGACCGAAGAATTCAACAAGTTTTTTCCGAAGGAATTCTGGCGCGAAGTCGTTGACAGAGTCGCTCTCGATGCACCCGAAACGCTGCTTTTGGCCGAGGCTTTCTGGCTTATGGAAGGCTATTTCGTGCGGACTTTGGGAATGCACCGCGTCTACAACAGCGCATTCATGAACTTTATGAAAAACGAGGAAAACGCGAAATACAGACAGTCTGTAAAAAGCGTTCTCGAATTCGACCCGCACATTCTCGAAAGATACGTCAACTTCCTCAACAATCCCGATGAGGAGACGGCTGTCGCGCAGTTCGGAGACAACGACAAATATTTCGGAGTCACCCTTCTTATGATAACGATGCCGGGACTTCCGATGTTCGGACACGGCCAGATCGAAGGATTTTCCGAAAAATACGGCATGGAATACCGACGCGCCTACAAAAACGAGACCGTCAATCAGGCACTTGTAGAGCGGCACGAGCGCGAAATTTTCCCGCTTCTGCATCTGCGCCGCCTTTTTGCCCACGTCGATGACTTCCACTTCTACGATTTCTACAGATCCGACGGCTCGGTCGATGAAAACGTTTTCGCATATTCGAACGGCTGGGGAGAGAGCAAAGTGCTTGTTTTCTACCACAACAAATTTGCCGAAACATCAGGCTGGATCAAGCAGAGCTGTGCATGGCTCGACAAAGGAAGCAATGAACTTAAACGGATAAATCTCGATTTTGCACTCGGACTCAGAAATGAAAAAGGGACTTATCTGCAGTTCAAAGAGCTGATCTCAGGCAAGGAATACACGATCAGCACCGGAGATATCTTCGAGCACGGCTTTTTCATACAGCTCAAGGCTTACGAATACCGCGTTTTCACCGATTTTAAGGTAGTTGAAAATAGAAAAGAGGAAGAGATGGATTACCAGCTTTACATCAACGCTTTCAACAGCGAGGTCGTTCCGGCACTCGGCTGCACCGAACCTATCGCGGTGGCGCTCGCTGCGGCGACTTCGACGAAACTTCTTGGCGGACATATCAAAAGAGCGGAGATCGCTCTCAGCGGAAACATCATGAAAAACGGCCTCGGCGTCGGCATCCCGGGAACAGGCATGGTCGGCCTTCCGATCGCGGCTGCGCTGGGTATCACAGGCGGAGATCCCACAAAAGAACTTGAAGTGCTGAGCGGCGTCACTCCCGAAGAGATCGAAGAAGCCAAAAAGATGGTGAAAGACGGAAAGATCTCGATCACGCTCAAGGAGCAGGTCGACAAACTCTACATCGAAGCGGCGTGCTTCAGCGGCAAAAACTGTGCAAGGACGATTATCTGCGGAAGCCACACAAACATAGTCCTCACCGAACTCAACGGAAAAATCGTTTCGCAAAAATCGTGCAGCGCACTTTCGTTCGACAAGGAGGAGAGCAAAAAGACAGAGGAGCACCACATGACTGTCGAAGGGATCTGGAATTTCATCAACAAAGTGCCTTTAGACAAGATCCGTTATGTTCTTGAGGGTGCCGAAATGAACAAAAGGATAGCCCTTGAAGGTCTTAGCGGCGACTACGGGCTCCGTGTCGGCAAAACTCTGCGCCTCAACGTCAAAAAAGGGATTTTGTGCGACGATCTTGCAAACTACGCGATGGCTCTCACTGCTGCGGCAAGTGATGCGAGAATGGCAGGCTGCACGCTTCCCGTCATGAGCAATTCAGGCAGCGGAAACCAGGGAATAACCGTAATGATGCCGATAGTCGCGACTGCAGAAAGGCTCGGTTCAAGCGAGGAAAAACTCATCCGCGCGCTTTATCTCGGCAACCTGATCGCGATACACCTCAAAGAATTCATGTCGAAACTTTCGGCCCTCTGCGGCACAGTAACGGCTTCCACAGGCGCTGCATGCGGCATGGTATATCTCATGGACGGCGGACTTCCGCAGATAAACTACGCAATCAAAAACATGATAGGAAACATCTCCGGCATGATATGCGACGGCGCTAAGGCGGGATGCGCACTCAAAGTTTCAACTACGATCAACGCGGCACTTCAAAGCGCACTTTTAGCGATCGAAAACATCGAGATCTCCGAAACCGATGGAATAATCGAGCGCGACATCGAAAAAACCATCAAAAATCTTGCGACTGTCGCTTCAGAAGGAATGGAGAAGACCGATCAGGTCATTCTTGACATTATGACTTGCAAATAAGTTGACAAAAACGGACTATTCTTCAAACAGCCTGATGATTTCCTGAGCTGCCTTGCGGCCTGATGAAATTGCTTCGACGATCGTGGAACCGCCTGTTTTGCAGTCGCCTGCGTATACTAGTTTCGCGTTGTCGTCGCTCTTCGTGTCGGAGCGGCTTCCGACTGCGCGGATAATGAGGTCAAAGTAAGGAAGCGAGACTGACGAATTTTCAAGCGGGACCCATTTTTCGCCGTCAAAGAAGTTGCGTCTCACGGTGAGACAGAGTTTGTTCCCGATTTTTTCTATTTTTTCGGGGCTTGTCATGCCGCAGAGGTCGATTTTATGATTGACGAGGTCAAGGTATTCCGCTTTCGATATGCGCATGTCCGAAATGCGGCGTCTGACGAACATTTCGACCGATGCCGCGCCGTTTCTCATTGCTGTTGCAGCGCAGTCTGCCGCGACGTTTCCGCCTCCGATGACCGCGACATGACCGTTCGTCTGGAAATCTTCGGGATGGTAGAGAAAATCGGTGTATGAAACGCTGAGTTCTTCTCCCGGGATCTTGAGTTCAAGGCAGTTCGGCTCGCCGGTAGAGACGATAACGGCGTCGAAACGGTTGAGAAGCTCGACTGTGTGGCTCACCTTCGCGTTGAGTTTCAGCGTAACCAGATCGTTGTTGCTGATAAACTCGTAATCGCGCTCAATTACTTCGTGCGGAAGCCTGTTTTCGGGGATCATGCAAAGCGCGCCGCCGATTTCGTGACGACCTTCATAGATCGTAACTTTGAAACCGTTTTTGACAAGAAGCGCAGTCGCCGCAAGCCCGGCAGGCCCCGCTCCGACGATGGCAACAGTGTGCCCGTTGTGCGGAAGCGAGACTTTTTCGGGATGATCGACCCTGAAATTGTGCAGGATCGTCGCCTGGACTCTCGGAATGTTGACCGGGAAGTCGATTCCGGAACGTGTGCAGGCTTTCATGCAGAATTTGTCAGGGCAGATGAGGCCGCAGGTCTGTCCCATCGGGTTGACACGCGTGATAGCCGCCACTGCCTCGTCCCACTCCTCAGCCTTTGAATACTGGATGAACTCACGCGGATTGCAGCTTACCGGGCACGCAGTCATGCAGGGCTGGGTTTTGCAGTTGAGGCATCTTTTGAGCTCCTCTCGAAGCTGGATTTTGGTGAGATAAAGCGATTTTTCGGACATGATTTTTTATTAAAAAATGATTTTTTACTTAAGTGCGTTTTTAAGGATTTCTTCAGCAACTTCGAGCGTTTTTGCCGTTCCGCCAAGGTCGTAGGTTACAACTTTGCGCTCTTTGACTGTAAGCTCGACGCCTTTCTGGATCCTTTCAGCCATTTCGTGCTCGCCAAGGTAGTTGCAGAGCATTTTTCCTGCAAGAATAGTTGCCATCGGGTTTACCTTGTACATGCCGGTGTATTTCGGTGCGCTGCCGTGAACAGGCTCGAAAACAGCGTAGTTGCTCCCGATGTTTCCGCTGTGAGCGAAGCCGAGGCCGCCTACAAGCTGGCTGCAGAGGTCGCTGATGATGTCGCCGAAAAGGTTCTCAGCAACGAGGACTTCGTATTTTTCGGGGCATTTTACAAGCCACATTCCGATCGCGTCAACGTTGTCGAACCAAGCTGTGATCTCAGGATATTCAGCTGCGATCTTCTCGAAAACTTCGACCATGAGTCCGCCGGTCTTTCTGAGAACGTTCGGTTTTTCAACAAGCGTAACTTTCTTCTTTCCGAATTTTCTTGCGTGTTCGAATGCTGCGCGTATGATCCTCTCAGCACCCTTTCTCGTGATTATTCTTGTCGAGATCGCAAGGTCTTCTCCCGGAGTATCCATGAAGAACTTCATTTTCGGCGAATCCTTTGCAAGAGCCGCTTTGAGCTCGTCGCTTACAGGACCGTATTCAACACCGGCATAGCTGCCTTCCGTGTTCTCTCTGAAGACTGTGATGTTGATGTCTTCCTTTCCGTTGAGGTTGAGCGGGTTGCCCGGGATCGCGATGTTCGGTCTTTCGTTGCAGTAAAGGTCGAATTCCTGGCGGAGTCTGACTATCGGAGAAAAATATGTGAGACCTTTGTCTCTGAGTTCCGGAATGAGCTCGTTCTTAGCCTCTTTCTGCGGTTTCGAAGTGATCGCGCCGAAAAGAGCCGCATCGGTAGTCTTCATCATATCGGTCGTTCTTTTAGGAAGCGGATCGCCCTCTTTGCACCAGAATTCCCAGCCGATATCGCCGTGGATGTATTCCGCGTCAAGTTTGAGACCGTCGAAAACGATCTTTGCAGCTTCCATAACCTCTTTGCCGACGCCGTCACCCGGCAGCCAAGCGATACGATACTTTGCCATGATTTTCTCCTTTCTGAAAAAATTATTAAAAAAACAAACTCGGAATGAACTTCAAAAGCGGTTGATTTTACATTTTGATTTGTTTTGGTCAAACAAAATCGATCTTTTTCTACACCTCGAGATTTTTTGCCTTTCTCATATTTTCCAGCCGTTTCTTTGCCCACTCTTTTCTGCGGTCAACAGCCAGATATGTAAGAAGTTCCTCTGCAGTGTTAAATATAGTCCCTTCGAGCCTTTTGATATCGTCAAAGTGACAGCCCTCCTCTTCAGGCGGATATTCGCGGCAGAGGTCGGGGCGTGCTTCGTAGATCGCGCATTTGTCCGATCCGTTGAGGTTTTCGCACTTTCCCATGACGAGGATCGACCAGATATGTCCGTTTTTCAAGACCTTTATGTTCGGGTTGAAAAGCCACCAGATTATCTCGTCGAAACGGTCTTCGGAGCGAGGTTCTTTTTCGATGTCGATCGTAACATAGCGGCAGCACATCCCGTTGCAGAAGCGGCAGTCTTCCCCGTTGAAATACATTTCCTGTTTTTTTGACATAACTACCTGAATTTAATGGTGATAAGTGCCAATGCCGCCATGATGGCGCTTACGATCCAGAACCTTGTTACGATCTTCGCCTCCGCCATTCCCTGATGCTGGTAATGGTGATGCAGCGGCGCACGGTAAAGAATACGTCTGTGCATTTTGAAACCGATATTTTCCTGAACGAAAGTCGAGGTTATCTCAATTACAAAGATCGCTCCCGCGATTATGAAAATCACTTCCTGCCTGATGAGGACCGCCGCCGTTCCCATAGTCCCGCCGAGGAAAAGGCTCCCCATGTCGCCCATGAAAACTTCAGCCGGATGCGAGTTGAACCACAAAAATCCGATCCCCGCACCGACTATTGCGCCGCAGAAGACCGCGATCTCACCGCTTCCAGGGATATATTCGTAAAGCAGGTGCTGCGCCTGGATCTTGTTGCCGATGATGTAGGCAAAAACGCCGAGAACTATAAAGACAAAGACCGAAGGAACTATCGTGAGCCCGTCCATGCCGTCGGCAAAATTGACCGCGTTTGCAGAGTAAACGATGATGAAAACTATCCAAAGCGCCGTGAGAACAGTCGAACTGAAGATGAATCCTTTGAAAAACGGGATCTGAAAAGAGTTTGCAACTTCAGCCGGGAGCGGAGATATCGCAGGTGTAAGGACAAAGACCGCGAGCAGAACGCCGAAAAGTATCTGGATCATGTATTTCGCAAAGCGGGAAAGCCCTTCGTCGGCATCACGCCCTTTGATCTTTTTGTAGTCATCTATCGCTCCGAAAAGGGCAAACCACACTGCACTCGCAAGCAGCGCCCAGATAAACGGATTGGCGAGGTCGCACCAGAGCAGCGCACTGCCTATCCCGGTGATGAAGATCAGTATACCGCCCAGCATCGGAGTCCCCGTTTTTTTCTGCGAATTTATCTCGCCGTAGCTTCTTTCAAACGAGCGGAAACCGTGTCTGTAAAGCGCATTGATGAGCGGTCTGCCGATGATCAGAGAAAGGAAAAACGCCGTTACGAATGCGATCAGAGTTCTCGATGAGAGGTATTTGAAAACTGCGAATCCGCCGCCGGCCCCGAAAACCGATTTGAAGATCGCGTATATCATGATTTTTTCTCCTGTGAAATAAGTTCCATGACGGAATTATACTCTTTTTTGAGCTCGTATTCAGTCGTGTATCCGTTGCTTGTGATAAGTATCTTATCGATTTCCGATGCAGCTGTGCTCTTGTCGAGGACGCCTCTCTTGATGAGGATCTCAAAAGCCTGAAGTATCGCCATCCTGACTTTCCAGACAGCATCGAAGTAAAGTTTCGAAAAGCGTCCGAGCAGTTTTTCGGTGTCGGTCGAGATCTGAGCCGCCGCAAGAACGGCATCGGCTCTAACTTCAAAGCAGTGATCCGACATGTTCTTAAAGAGCAGATCCATGAATTTTTCGCGTTCTTTGTCGCTTATTCCGAAGTGCCCGGCAAAAGCAGGGATGCATCTTTCAGCAGAGAAACGTGTTTCATAGTATGAGTTTTCAAGTCCTGAAAGTATCGCGCCGCATAGATCTCCGCGCTTATCAGTGTCACAGACAAGCGAGAGCTGCTTCAAAGCCGAAAAAGCATCGCGGCTGAGGAACGGCGCGCTGTTTTTGTCCGCCGCATACCTGATTATGAGCGGGATGACTTCAGAATAACCCAGAATGCCCGAAGACCGGCAGGCACGTGCCTTGATGACTGGATTGTGCGACGAGAAAAGCATGTCGATCTTGTTTTTTATGAGCTTCACTTCATCCGCTTCAAGCGGTTTTTCAGCACCGGTCTTCGTCTTTTGCAGGAATTTTTCAAGGCTTGTCGAATTGAGCCCCAGAACACGGTCGTTCATAAACTCGGTCCCTTTTACTTCAGCCGGTTTTTCGCCGAGACGACAGAGATGGAGAAGATTTTTTACGATTATTTCTGACGGATTTCCCGGGAAAATGTTCTTTGCCGCTTCCGACATTTCGGCAAGTTTAAGCCTGTCGTTCCTAAGTCTCGAAACTGTTTCGCAGAACTCCGCGGCATCGGCAAACGCAATGTCGACCCCGTTCAGAGGATCGGTCCTCTCATATATAACGGCTGCCGCCCCGGCACGCTCGATAAAGCGTGCGTTACCAATTTGGTGATCGTTCCCGATGTTGCTTATCGGGATTATGACGGAAGGTTTGCCCTGACGGCACACTTCAACGATCGAACCAGCTCCCGCCCTGATGACAAGGAGATCAGAGGCAGCGTAGTAAAGCCCCATGTTGTCAATGAAATCGCGGAGAAGGTATCTTTTTTCAGCTTCGCCCAAATTCTGCTTTTTGAGGATCTCGGAAACATCGTTGAAACCGTGGTATTCGTAGGTTTTTCCGAAAGGTCTCCCGGCTCCGTGGATTATGTAAGTGTCAGGATCTTCAAGAAGTTTCTTTGCAGAATTTGCAAGGACACGGTTTATGGTGCGCGATCCCTGCGAGCCTCCGAAAGCGAATATCACGAATGCGCTGTCAGGGATACCGAGCTCTTTTCTCGCGATGCTTCTTTCTTCCGGAGCGATCGAACTTCTGACCGGATAACCAGAGAAAAAGCCTTTGTTTTTCGGCAGATGCCTCATCGTTTCGGAGAACGACACCGCAACTTTGTCGGCAGCCTTTGCAGCGGCTTTGTTCATTTTGCCGAGATCGGTATTCGACTCGTGGATCATTATCTTCGTCTTGAAAAGTCCGAAGGTCGCCTTGCGCAGGATCCACGCGGCAAAAACTGTCGGGGCGCTTACAAATCCGCCGGTTGCAAAAACAGCGGCAGGCCTTGTTTTGAGCAGGATCAGAGCCGCTTTTGAAAGCCCGAAAAACATAGTCGTTGCGAATTTCAGCAGCTTAACAGGCGATTTTCCCTGCGGAAGAGGCGCGCTCTTCACGAATTTAAGCGGAATCCCGACTTTCGGGACCATGTGCGCTTCCGCTTTGTTTTTGACACCGATGTAGGTTATCTCCGCTTCAGGGAGAACTTTTTTGAGTTCGGACGCAACTGCAAGAGCCGGGCTGACATGACCGCCGCTACCGCCGCCCGTGAAGATGAATTTTATCTTTTTTTCTTTCATAGAACCTCTTTTTATACAAAAAACCGATCACTTTTAGCAAAAATATCAAATATTACAAGTAAAAAAGATATAAAATTATATTACATTGGTGAACTGCCGCAGACACCAGGGATTCAGGATTCCCGATGATTCGCAGAAACTCAAGGAAAGACGGCGGAAAAGAATCTTGTTTTTCCTCAGTTTTTCTTTAAAATATCAGACTTTTTGTTTTTGCGGAGGTGGAAATGAGCAGAATTGCAGTATGTATCCCGACTTACAACGAAAAAGAGAATATCACGGCCATAATCAAGGCAGTTCACGCGCAGCTTCCCGAAGCGGATATACTGATCGTCGACGACAATTCGCCCGACGGAACTGCTGATATCGTCAGAGAGATGATGAAGGAAAATCCTTTCGTGCTTCTGAAAGTCCGGCGTAACAAGGAAGGGCTCGGCGCGGCGTATCTCGACGGCTTCAGCACCCTTATCGAAAAAGGGTATGAGAAGATAATCCAGATGGATGCTGACTTTTCACACAAGCCCGAATATCTTCCCGAAATGGTAAAAAAATCGGATGAAGGCTATACCGTCGTCGTCGGTTCGCGCTACACAAAAGGCGGAGGAACTGAAAACTGGGGCTTAGGCCGCCGCATAATTTCAAGGGGAGGCAGCTTCTACGCAAGCACGATACTCGGTCTCGGTGTCAATGACGTCACCGCCGGATTCAAATGCTGGAACGCGAAACTTCTCGAAAAAGTGATATCGGCTCCGCTCGTCCTTTCAGGCTTTGGTTTTCAGATAGAAATGGCTTTCAGAACGAAGATCTGCGGCGGAAAAGTGTTCGAACTCCCGATAGTTTTCCCCGACAGGACCGAAGGAGTCAGCAAAATGAGCGGAAAAATATTCAAAGAGGCGCTTTTCGGCGTCTGGAAACTGAGATTTATGGGCAGAAAAATAATGGAGCAGTAATGGACGCATACGAGATCATAAAACTCATCAGCGAATCGAAGAAAAAAACACCTGTCCGTGCGCTTTTCAAAGGCGATATCGAAAAATGCGACTTCTCTTCTTTTGCTGAAGTCTATAAAGGCATTGATTTTATTGAAGTTTATGACGAATACGAAAAGATAGTGCCGTTTGTCGAAAAACATCCCGAAGTGAAGATGACCCGCTTTGAGAACGACCGCAGAAATTCGGCGATACCGCTTGCAGACCTCACAAAGATCAATGCGAGGATCGAGCCCGGCGCAGTCATCCGCGAAATGACCGAGATAGGCGACAAGTGCGTCATAATGATGGGCGCCGTCATCAATATCGGAGCAGTCATCGGCGAAGGAACGATGATCGACATGAATTCCGTGATCGGCGGCCGCGCGATAGTCGGCAGAAACTGCCACATCGGCGCAGGAACAGTCCTTGCGGGAGTAATAGAGCCTCCGAGCGCGACACCGGTAGTCGTCGGCGACGGAGTCATGATCGGAGCCAACGCCGTCATCCTCGAAGGAGTCCATGTCGGCGAAGATTCAGTAGTCGCCGCAGGATCGGTAGTCACCAAAGACGTGCCGCCCCGCTGCGTAGTCGCAGGAGTCCCCGCAAAGATCATCAAACAGGTCGACGACACCACGAAATCAAAAACCGAACTCGTTGACGCACTGAGAAATCTTTAATCTTCTTCCGCTTCCCTGAAAACTATCGTCTGCTGCAGTGCGTCAAAGTAGTCATTAGTCGAGAGAGGACCTGTCTCGTTCATGATGCTCAGGCTCCTGTAAAGGCTTTTGTACCAGTTTTCTGTCACGTTTTTCGAGAGGAACATGTAGTGGTATTTCGCGGGTCCTGGAATGACTGAGGCGAGGTAGGCCGATTCGAGCGGGGTGAGCTGGAAAGGTTCTTTGCCGAAATAATAGTAAGAAGCCTGCGAGATCCCGAAGATGCCGGGTGCCCATTCGATGATGTTGAAATAAATTTCAAGAAGGCGCTCTTTTGAAAGGGTTGCGTCGAGTTCTATGGCAAGGAGGACTTCCCGGAATTTGCGCATGAGCGTTTTGTCTCTGTTCAAAAAGAGGTTTTTCGCAAGCTGCTGGGTTATCGTTGAGCCGCCGCGCAGCTTGTGTTTTTTGATGTTGTCCTTCACCGCAGCGTCGAGTTCCTGGAAATCGACTCCTTTGTGGACAAAAAATCCTGCATCTTCCGAAACTACGACAGCCCAGATCAGGTGGTCCGGAATGAGCGATATCGGCGTGAAATCGTAGTTGCGCTCGCCGACGAATATCTTTCTCTCCGAGCCGTTCTCATTGGTCCAGATATATTCGAAAGGCCGTTTGAGATAGTCCATGCGCTCCGAAAGCTGTTTCGGATCAATAAGGTTTCCTACGACTGAGAAAACAGGCGGATCTTCCCCTTCCTGCGAATATTCCGCCAGAAGTTCGAGTGTCCCGCCGAAGAGATATCCCTCAAAAGCCGCGTCGTGGATCAGAGTTTCGAGTTTGTTTAGCTTCGCCGATTCGGTCTTTATAGAAAACTCCTTGCGGTTTTTGCTGTAAAACGCCGAAAGTTTTGCATTTATCCCTCCGAGCGAGACCTCCGCATCCTTCGTTCCGGCTGATCTTTCATTTTTGTCGAAAGCAATATCTCCTTTGAATCTGAAGAGAGGCAGCGTGAACGGCAGCGAGTCGATCAGCGGATGAAAAAAAGCGAGATCACGGATAGTCATATCGTTTTTCAGGCGGATCTTCCCGTTTTCGCTCTTTATTTCGGCAAACGCACTGATCTTTCCTGCCGATATTTCAAAAGATGTCCTGTTTTTTATTATTTCGCGGAAATCTTCAAGGTCTATTCCGTCGAAACGGACTGAAGCATTCCTTTCTTTTAATGAAAAAAGCACTTCCGCCTTTCCGCCGCCCAAAGATTCCGGCTCTTTGAAGAATGCCTTTCCGCCGGAACGTGAAAGGGTGAGATCAGTCGTGAAATTCTGCGTAATGCCGCCGAAAATAAATTCTGCGTCAGTTGTGAAATGCAGCGAAAGAGCGTGATCTGCGCGCCCTTTATCCTGAGCGTTTTTCTTTTCTTCCGGATCTGAAGGAAGGTGCATCGAAAGCGCTTTGTCAGCATGGATCCTGCTTTTCAGACAGGCTGCATTCAATTTTTTTTCACTTGAAAAGAGTATCGTCCCGATATCTTTCAAGACACATTCTTCAAGGACTGCGAGTTCCCTTCCGCTGTGCGAGAAAACCGCTTTTTTGAGGAATATCCGCGGCGGGAAAAACGCGATGTCAAGCCCGGAAAGTTCTGTATCTATGCCGTATTTCGCCTTTACGAGCTCTGTGGCCCGCGATGAAAATCCGTCGATCTTTCCTTTTGAGATTTTTTCAACAGCGTGAACGGCCGCAGCAGCAGAAACAGCGAGAAAAAATGCCGCGGCAATGATTGTTTTCAGTTTCCTGTTCATAGATCGAGAAATTTCGAGATGTCCTCTTTGATGATCTCGAGAGAATTTTTCCAGAAGTTTATGTCGTTCAGGTCAACGTCAACTATTTTTGCAACGTCGGTCACGCTCCGTTTGCCGGTTTCGGAAAGAAGGAATTCATACTTTTCTACAAAACTGCTTCCCGTTTCTGTGTACTTTGCGTAAAGCCCTTTTGCGAAAAGGAGCCCGAAAGCATAGGGGAAGTTGTAGAAATTCCAGTCAGGATTGTAGTAGTGCGGCTTGATGAGCCAGAGGTAGGGATGAAGAACATTTTCATCAAGCCCGTCGCCGTAGGATGCGATCTGCGCTCTGGTCATTTCTTTGCAGAGTTCTTCAGCTGAAAGCGGAGCCGATTCGCGTGCTTTGAAGAGCGCGGTTTCAAAAAGATAACGGCTGTAAATATCGACTATGACCTGTCCCGCCGCAGAGATATCAGCTTCGAGGATCGCAAGGGCCGTCTCCTTATCAGCCTCTTTGAGCGCCGCTTTGTTGATTATAGTTTCGCAGAAAATAGAGGCAGTTTCGGCAAGCGGAGAAGGATATTCGGTGTTCAGTATCACGTTGCCGTCAAGGCAGTGCCCGTGGAACGCATGACCGAGTTCATGGGCTATCGTTGTGACATCGTTGTATGAGCCGTCGAAATTGGCGAGGATCCTGCTTTGAGAAACCGCAAAAAGATTCTCGCAGAAAGCTCCGCCGACCTTTCCTTCCCTGATCTCAGCGTCTATCCAGCTGTTGTCGAACGCATTTCTTGCGAATTCACCGAGTTTTCTGCTGAAAGTCGAAAATTTCTCGACTATGAAATCCGCAGCCTCTTCGTAAGTAAAATTCGATTGAACTCCTTCTGCAACAGGCGCGAAAAGGTCATAAAAAGGAAGCGGACCGCTGTGTCCCAGCATTTCCGCTTTCTTCTTATAGTAGGCTCTGAAACACGGGAGATATTCTCTTATCGCCGTGAACATCGTGTCGATGATGCTCTTTTCCATTCTGTTTTTGGCGAGGACCATCTCAAGCGGTGAAGTGTAACCGCGCATTTTCGCCAAAGTTATCGACTCGCCTTTTATAGCGTTTATACAGGCTGCAACGGACTTTTCGACCTTCCGGTACGCCTTCATCTCCGATTCATAGGCCCTTTTTCTCCTTTCCGCGTTTTCGGAATATGCAAGGGCGCGGATCTGTGAGATCGGTTTCGTCACGCTTTTTCCGTCTGAGTCGGCGATCTCTCCTGTGAGAGAGCCGACAAGGACATTATGAAGGTTCATCCACGCATAAGAACCGGTGATCTTGAGATCGGAAATGATCTGTTCAGTCTGGTCGTCAAGAATGTGCCGCCCTTTTGCGATGAGTTCTTCAAAGTGGAAAATGCAGTCTTCGAGAGCTGTTCCGCGCAGAGTTTTCGGATCAAAACCGCTCGAAGAGAGCCATTTTATGAATTTGATGTCGGTGAGCGTCGTCCTGTTCTGCTTCACCGTTGCCGCTTCGATGTATGAATTGGCTTTTGCGTTGTTTGTGTCAGCGCAGAAGGAGAGATTTGCGAAACAGAAAAGCTTTTCCGTCAGCGCAGTAATTTCGGATCTGAGCGCGACATATTTTTTCAGAGTTTCTGCAACATCGCCGCTTTTGGAGAGATCTCCTGCAAATCTTTCGTATTCTTCGTTCTTCGAATCGAGTTTTTTGCAGTCACCTGTAAATTCCGGCGAATCGAAACCTGTGTAAAGGACATCGAGATTCCAGCGTTTATCCATAGTTCCACCTCATGATAACAATGAAAACAATTAAAGTTTTCCGGCATAGACCTGCTTCATCTTGGCCTTGAAAAGTTCGGCAGCCTCAGGATCAAGAGTCCTGTCAAGAGTCTTTGACATAGCAGTTTTGTGGTTTTCAAATTTTTCCGTCGAGTTTTCAAGCAGTGTCACGATGTCTTCGTGCATTATGAAAGAAGGAGCAGTCTCCTCAAGATAAAACATGATCTCGAACAGCCTGTACATCTCCATATCTTCGCTTAAACCGAGCATGTGGCGCGAGACCTGCATAAAATAAGGTTTCAACGCTTTTGAAAGCGCGATGTCTTCATAAAGGCCTCTGTTGTTGCCCTCTTTAATGTGCTTTACAACAGACGAAGCGAGATCGGCAGCTATCATCAGATCCCTCAAGGCGTTGGCCTGACCTGCGACAGACTGCGGATCCAAAAATATCGAAACTATCGTTCTGAGACACTCTCCGACACTCACCTCGGAATCAAGGATCTTGCTGTAAAGCTCTTTGACGCGCCCTTTAATGCTGATATCGGTCAGCACCTCGTGCAGTTCGAAGACAAAGCTTTTTGCCGAATATTCATTCCCGTTTGAAAAATCGGATTCAGTATCTATAAAATTAAAAAGCCGCTTTACGATCTGGTTCCTGAAAAGTGCCCTGTCGTTGTCGAGAGCTTTGGAAGAGACCGCCTGGACCCAGATGAGATAATCGATTATATCGACCAGCTGAGCGGAAAAATCGCCTGCAAGATAGCGCGCGAGCAGAATGTCGTAGTTTCTTCTCGCCACCGTCCCGGCATCACACGACTTTTCACGCAGCGGATAAAGCACCGTCATCGAATTCATCGCATGAAGAAACAGCGGATAGGGCATAAAATAGTCAAGCCTTTTGTTCATCAGATTCGAAGCGTGCGAAAAAATATCCTCGAATGTTTTCAGATCCTTTTTGAGATAGAAGAATTCGCTTTCAGGGAGAGCTTTTTCTATTTTCTTTATCGGAGCGATCTTTTCCTGCATGAGCGGCATGACGCTTTGAATAAAGAAACTTTTCTTTTCATCGGTAATGCCGGAAAAAACTGATCTCGCAAGTCCTGCAACATAGTCGAGCTCTACCCAGAAAGTGGGGCCCAGAGCGCACAGAGCCGTTGCTTCGAACTTCTGTCTGTGGATGTATTCAAGGAGTCTGCTTCGGTCGAAAGAGGAAAAATCCTCTATCTTTTTAAGCTCTTCGTAAAATTTCCTCAAAAAAGGTCTCCCTGTATTTCGTTCGCCTTGATTCCGAACTTGTCCAAAGTCTTTTTCGTGACCATTCTTCCTTTCGCGGTCCTTGCGATAAAACCGGATTTGATGAGGTAAGGTTCGTAAACATCCTCAAGAGTGCGTCTCTCCTCGCTGACACTTGCCGCGATCGCTTCGATTCCTACAGGTCCTCCGCGGAAAGACTCGATTATCGTCATAAGGATCGTCCTGTCCATCTGGTCAAGACCGTCCTCGTCGATTTCCATCTGGTTGAGAGCATATCTCGCGATGGCGATGTCGATGTCTCCGTTTCCTTTGACAAGGGCGAAATCGCGGACCCGCTTCAGGATCCTGTTCGCGATTCGCGGAGTTCCGCGCGAACGTCTTGCTATTTCGTGGGCTCCGGCATCATCAATTGTTATACCCAAAACTTTTGCCGAGCGCTTGACGATAGTTTCAAGGTCTTCGACATTGTAATAATCCATTCTGAAAACTATCTGGAATCTGTCGCGCAGCGGGCTTGAAAGAAGGCCTGTCTTTGTTGTCGCGCCGATAAGCGTGAACGGCTGCAGCGGAAGAGGCACGCTTTTAGCATTCTCGCCCTGTCCGAGCATGATATCGAAGCGGAAATCCTCCATGGCTGGGTAAAGACTCTCTTCAACAGCCGGATTCAGGCGGTGGATCTCGTCGATAAAGAGGACATCGCCTTCCTGCAAAGGAGTGAGCAGACCGGCAAGGTCTCCCTTTTTCTCAATGACAGGACCTGAAGTCGAGAACATATCGACCCCCATTTCATTGGCAATTATCTGGCTGAGAGTGGTTTTGCCGAGTCCGGGAGGACCTGCGAGAAGGAGGTGATCAAGCGGACGCCCGTTCTTTTTTGCTGCTTCGATAAATATTTTCACGTTGTCAACGACAGCTTTCTGTCCGATGTAGCCGCTTAGATTCTTAGGTCTGAGCCCGCCTTCAAGCGACGAATCTTCGGGAAGTTCCTGCGAATTGAGCAATCTTTCTTCGTTCATGACATTCACCTGATCAGAGGTTTCTGATAACTTTGAGAGCCTCTCTGATGATTTCTTCAGCTCTCTTCGATTCCTTATCCTCTATTTTTGCCATTGCATGCCTGATCTGAAGCGGGTTGAAGCCCAGAGCGGCAAGCGCGTCAGCAGCTTCACGTATCTGCTTGTCGGTCGAAACGACCTTTGCCGTTTCCGAAGAACCGGCAGCAATTGCAGAGAATTTATCGGCCTTGTCTTTCAGATCGATGATGATCTTCTCGGCAGTTTTCGCACCGACTCCGCTTATTTTCTTGAAGAACTGTGCGTTGCCGGAAAGTATCGCCGAAACGATCTCTTCGATCGGAGCCGCCGCAAGGATCGAAAGTGCTGTTTTCGGTCCGATCTTGTTCACTTCGCACAGCATGTTGAAAAGGTGTTTTTCCTCGTTCCTCTCGAATCCGTAAAGGTCTATCGCGTCTTCCCTGACGAAAGTCTGGACGAAAAGCGAAACTGTCTCTCCTTCCGGATATTTGACAGTCAAAGTCGGAGTTACGCCGACAACGTATCCGACACCGCCTTCGGTGAGGACCGTAAGTTCGCGGTCTTCGTTTGCAACGACTGTTCCTTTAAGATAACCTATCATTTTTACACCGTAAATGCATGAGTTATTGCTATTGCAAGTGCGTCTGCAGCGTCTTCGTAAGGAGCTTCCTTGAGCCTGAGAAGGATCTTTATCATCTCCTGGATCTGGAATTTTTCCGCTCTGCCGTTGCCTGTGACCGATTGTTTTACCCTTGTCGGAGTATATTCGAAAAGGGGAAGTCCGTGGATCGCGGCGGCACTCATGACGGCTCCTCTGACATGACCGAGTTTCAGTGCGCTCTGAGCGTTTTTCGCGATGAAAACGTCTTCCAAAGCGACCACATTCGGCTTGAATTCGTCCATAATGTCGCATACGCCGCGGAAGATGAAGCCGATCCTCTCTTTGAAATCGAGCCCTTTAGGCGGCATTATGAGACCATTGTCAATGTGAAAAAAAGAACGCCCGGCAGCATTTATCAGGCCGTAACCCGTTTTGATGCTGCCGGGGTCGATCCCTAAAATGATGTAGCCTTGTTTATCCAAGATAGACTATTCTTCCTCTGGCAGCTGGCTGAAATCTATGTCGTAGTTCGCATAGACATCCTGAACATCGTCGCTGTCATCGAATGCTTCCATGAGCTTGAGGACCTGCTCAGCGACTTTACCTTCGACTTTTACGAAATTCTGCGGGATACGTGCGATCTTCGCTTCTTCGAACTGGTATCCCTTTTCGGTGAGCGCGCCGGAAACGGCATAAACATCGCCCATCTCTGTCCTTACTTCCCAAACTTCGTCGTTGTCGATGACATCTTCAGCACCGGCTTCAAGAGCGTCTTCCATAAGTTTTTCCTCGTCAACGCCCTCTTTCGGGATGATGATCTGGCCTTTCTGGCTGAACATCCAGTTTACGCAGCCGTTGTTGCCCATATTGCCGCCGGCTTTCGTGAAGATCCTTCTGATCTCGGAAACAGTTCTGTTCTTGTTGTCGGTAAGGCAGTCGACCATGACCGCAACTCCGCCCGGACCGTATCCCTCGTATGTTGCCTCTTCGTAGCTCGAACCTTCAAGTTCACCGGTTCCTTTTTTGATCGCACGGGTGATATTGTCGAGAGGCATGTTAGCCGCTTTCGCCGACTGGATGGCGGTTTTAAGACGCGGGTTACCGTCAGGGTCTCCGCCGCCGCCTTTCGCAGCTATCGTGATTTCTTTGATGAGTTTCGTAAAAATTTTGCCTCTTTTTGCATCTGCAGCACCTTTTTTGTGCTTGATCGTGCTCCACTTATTGTGGCCTGACATGAAAAACCTCCTGAGAGTTGTTAAAAAAAGCCGCCGCCCTTTACCATAAAACAGTGAAATCCGCAAGTTTTTAAAGAAAATTTATATGATATTCTAATAAAGCAAAGACCTGACTGCGCTCCTTACAAGCACGACAGCCCGGAAAAAGAGAACTATTTACCGAACCATTTTTTGATTTTTTCAAGATAATCCTTCAAAGTCGGCCGCTCCTTGATCTCTTTTTCGAACTCTTTGAGCTTCATGATCGCCTCTTTGTGTCCGTCGGAAAGGTTCCTCGGCACTTCGAGTTTGAAAATGACATAAAGAACGCCCTTGCCGCGGCCGTGGACATCGGGGAAACCTTTGTCTTTGAGCCGCATTTTCGTGTTGGGCTGAGTTCCCGCCGGCAGAGTCATCTCGACAGTTCCGTCCATCGTCGGGACTTCGATCTTATCCCCGAGTGCAGCCTGCGAGTAAGTTATCGGGATCTCGACATAAATATCGTTCCCTTCACGCAGGAAAAGTTCATCGCTCTTGACCCTGACCTCGACGTACACATCGCCTCTCGGTCCGCCGTTGAGCCCTGAGTTTCCCTCTCCGGCAACGCGGATCTGCATACCGTCGGCAATGCCGGCCGGAACTTTGACTTCGACTTTCTTGGTCTCTTTGAGGAATCCTGTTCCGTGGCAGTGAGTACACGGTTTTTCGATAATAGACCCTTCTCCGTGACATGTCGGACAAGTCTGAGAGATCGAGAAGAAGCCGTTTCCGCTTCTGACCTGACCGCTTCCTTTACAGGTCGGGCACGCTTTGCGCGAACTTCCCGACTCTGCGCCCGTTCCGTTGCAGAACTGGCATGACGAAGAGCGGTTGAACGAGATTTCTTTTGAAGTTCCGGTATAGGACTCCTTGAACGTAACGATTATCTTCGTGATCAGATCAGTTCCCTGCTGCGGCATGTTCCTCGCGCGGCCTCTTCCTCCGCCGCCGAACATACTGTCGAAAATATCGCCCAGATTGCTGAAGCCGCCGCCGAAACCTGCGTTTTTGAACATTTCGGAGAAATCAGCTCCCTCAGCTCCCGCACCGAAACTGCCTTTAAGCCCGTCCTCACCGTACTGGTCGTAGATCTGGCGTTTTTCGGGGTTTGACAAGACTTCGTAAGCCTCATTCACCTTTTTGAACTTTTCCTCTGCCTCTTTATCGCCGGGATTTCTGTCGGGATGATACTTCATCGCCATTTTTTTGTATGCTTTCTTGATCTCCTCTGGTGCCGCGGTCTTTGCCACACCGAGCAATTCATAATAATCCTGCTTGCCAGCCATAACGTTAAAACTCCGTAGATCCCGTTATAAAAAGAGAGCCGGGCATGAGCCCGGCCTTAAAAAAAGCGCCTCCGGTATTATTTCTTTTCGGTAAAGTCGGCGTCGACGACATCGTCATCGTTTTTGTTCGGGTTATATTCACCCGGATTCGGATCACCTGTTCCGCCTGTGCCGCCCATTCCGTCCATCGGATTCTGACCGTTTGCCGAAGCCGATTTGTAAATGACTTCTGCAAGTTTGTATGCTGCCTGATTGAGCTCGTTTATAGCGGTTTCGATCCTGGTTGCGTCATCGGTAGCGGCAGCATCACGAAGTTCCTGAAGTTTCGTTTCGATCGCGGCTTTATCGTCAGCCGAAACTTTGTCGCCGTATTCTTTGAGCGATTTTTCGGTCGTGTAGATCAGCTGTTCCGCGTTGTTCTTGGTCTCGATGAGTTTCTTTCTCTTCTCATCTTCCTCTTTGTTCTTCTCGGCTTCGTTGACCATTCTCTCGATCTCTTCATCGCTAAGACCGCTTCCAGCCTTGATGACGATCTTGTTCTCTTTGTTCGTGCCCAGATCTTTCGCACTTACGTTAAGAATACCGTTGGCATCGATATCGAAACTTACTTCGATTTTCGGAACACCTCTCGGAGCCGGCGGAATGTCCTTAAGTTCGAATTCGCCCAGAAGCTTGTTCTCGTTGGCAATAGTTCTTTCGCCCTGGAAGACTCTGATCTGAACGCCAGGCTGGTTGTCGACCGCGGTCGAGAAGATCTCGGTCTTCTTGGTCGGGATCGTGGTGTTTCTCGGGATAAGTTTCGTGAAGACACCGCCCAGAGTCTCGATTCCGAGTGAAAGCGGGGTTACATCGAGAAGGAGGATATCCTTTACATCGCCTTTCAGAACGCCGCCCTGGATCGCAGCACCTATAGCAACGACTTCATCAGGGTTTACACCTTTGTGAAGCTCTTTCTGGAAGAACTCTTTTACGAGTCTCTGGACTATCGGCATACGCGTCATACCGCCGACCATGATGACTTCATCGATATCGTTTACAGTAAGTTTCGCGTCTGCAAGGACCTTTCTGCACGGTTCAAGAGTCTTTCTCGCAAGGTCTTCTACAAGGCTTTCGAGTTTAGCTCTCGACATCGTGATGTTGAGGTGTTTCGGACCCGTTGCGTCAGCCGTGATGAACGGAAGGTTGATGTTTGTTTCCATCGTCGAAGAAAGCTCGTGTTTTGCTTTTTCCGCAGCTTCTTTGAGTCTCTGAAGCGCCATCGGGTCGTTCGAAAGGTCGATTCCCTGGTCTTTCTTGAACTCGTTTACAAGGAACTCGATGATCCTCTGGTCGAAGTCTTCGCCGCCCAGGAATGTATCGCCGTTCGTCGAAAGAACTTCGAAAACGCCGTCGCCGAGCTCAAGGATAGAGATATCGAATGTTCCGCCGCCGAGATCGTAAACCGCGATCTTCATATCCTTTCCTTTGTTGTCAACGCCGTAGGCAAGCGCTGCAGCAGTAGGCTCGTTTATGATACGGAGGACGTTGAGTCCTGCGATCTTGCCGGCGTCTTTCGTTGCCTGTCTCTGAGAGTCGTTGAAGTAAGCAGGAACCGTGATGACTGCATCAGTTACCTTCTCGCCCAGGTATTCTTCAGCGGTCTCTTTCATTTTGCTGAGTACCATAGCAGAGATCTGCTGCGGGCTGTACTCTTTGTCTTCGATCTTTACCCACGCATCGCCGTTTGCAGCCTTGATGATCTGAAACGGAACGACTGATTTCATCTTCATGACTTCGGCAGCCTCGTACTTTCTTCCGATAAGTCTTTTGATTGAGTAAAGAGTTCTCTGCGGGTTCGTGATCGACTGTCTTTTTGCAAGCTGACCGACCAGTCTCTCGCCTTTGTCTGTGAATGCTACGATACTCGGAGTGGTCCTTGAACCTTCCGAATTTGCGATGACCTTAGGCTCTCCGCCTTCCATGATACTTACGCAGCTGTTGGTCGTACCAAGGTCAATACCGATAACTTTTCCCATGATTTCCTCCAAATTATAATGTTAACAATTACCGTTTTCTTCATTATTTTCAGCAGTTTCAGAAACATTTTCGGCGTTTGTTTCCGGCTGCTCTTCGACTTTATCTTCCTCTGCTTCGACCTGTTCTTCAGCTTTCGGCTCTTCCGGTTTTGTCGCGGGCATACCGCTTGCAACGACGACCATCGCCGGTCTGATCACTCTGTCGTGCAGTTTGTAGCACTTTACATACTCAGCAACGATCTCGTTCGCCTCTTTTCCGTCAACGTTTATCATACTCATAGCCTGATGGATCGCAGGATCGAACTTCTCTCCTATGCTGCTGATGCACTGGAGCCCGTGCTTTCCGCATACGCTCTCGAATTTCGCGCCGAGGTGTATGATCCCCTGGATGAAAGGATCTTTTTCGGCTTCCTCACCTTTTGGAGCGAACTCCATCGCCTTGTCGAAATCATCCTTTACAGTTATGAAATCCTTAAAGAAATCCTCGACAGCGAATTTGATTTTGGAGCGGAATTCGTTTTCGATCCTCGTTTTCTGGTTTCTGTTCTCCGCAACGAGCGATTTTACACTGCTTTCAAGTTCTGCGATTTTATCGTCCTTCAACTTAAGCTGTTCCTCAACTTTTGCGACCTTTTCCTCGAGTTCTTTCACGAGCTTATGGTCTTTTTCCTTGCCGCCGAACTTGTTGAAGAAGTGTTTTTTCTTCGCCTTTTCGGTTTCACCGCCAAGTTCGTCAGCGAGTGCCTGAAGATCGCTTCCGCCGTCGGCGAGATTTTCGTCGATTTCGATCGCTCCGCCATTGTCTCTCAATTCTTCGCTGAATCTTTTTTCTTCCTCAGTCATAACTCCTCCAAAAGCCAACTGCCTGAAATCATTAAGATCTTCAATCAAGCAACATCCAAAACGCACTCTTATATAAGAACGGTTTTCGCAAAGTCAACACTCAAAAATCAAAAAATTTTTCAAACTACGATTTCTTGCCAAAACAGAGCCGCCCGTTAAAATACCGCCGTTTATTGTTTAACTTAAAGGAGAGAAAAATGGAAAACACCGCACCGGTAATCATCAAAGGAGAGTACAAAGGTTCGCTCCGCAACGAAATGACCCACCTCAAATCGAACAACACCATTATGACCGACGCTCCGACCGACAACCACGGCAAAGGAGAGGCTTTCTCCCCGACCGACACAGTCTGCGGAGCACTGGCTGCGTGCATGATGACGATCATGGGCATCACCGCTCAGGCTCACGACTTCAACGTTGACGGCACGAAATACGAAATCAAGAAGACTATGGCACAAAATCCGCGCCGCATCGGCCAGATCGACATCGCCTTCACCTTCCCGAAAAACGACTACACCGAAAAACAGAAGGAAATGCTCAAAAAAGCGGCTGACACCTGCCCGGTAGCTCAGACACTCAGCAAAGAAGTCATCGTAAATATCACAATGAATTTCTAACCGGAATCACTTTCCCGCACACTTGCATGGTATAGTGGTCAAGCATTTCTGAACTGAAAAATATATGTAAAAAACAGCGGTCGTCTTTTGATTTTCTCAATTATTTTAGCCATGGGTCTACCTCCGGCTGGGCAAATCCTTTTTGTTACCACTTTTCGTAAGTTGTTGAGTCGTAACCATATTCAGCACCAGGAACAAATTTTCTCACCAATATCCGAAGTCCCCTCTTCTTCCGCAGGCATAAATATCTTTCCAGTCAACTCTTCTCAAATCTTTACCGTTAAGAACAGGTGTTCCTGTTTTGTCAATAAGAAAACTATGTCCGTTTTTTTCGACATGTGCAAAACCGTCAACAAAACTGCATACATTGTAAAAATCCGCAGATTCGATTTTTTTAATTGCTTCTTGATCCTTAAGTCCGTACTTGCCGTTTTCATTATAGACTGAAACATCTTTGTTTGAAGGTGCCTTTTTATCTCTTGTTTCCCTAATTTTGACATAGCTTTTGTCTTTTGTTACCTCATTGAGGCTGTCAAATTTTGCCGGAACCACAATGTTGCCTTCAGTATCTATCGCACCGTATTTATCGTTCTTTTTGAATAGTATCAGTGATCCAGAAACCGGAGTAAAAACCCTGTCCGCATCGTTTTCGCGCAATATTATCTTCCCGTTTTTCACAAGCGGAGGAAAACTAAAAAGTTTCAAAGAGATTACGTTTTCTCCAATATGAAATGGAAAAACATGACTGTTTGAAACATAAATCGTTTCCCACTTTTTATTTATGACTTGGTTTTCATCACCATTTTTTACGACGGCGATTCCGTATCGGAAAGGCTTTGCCGAATCAAAAACAAAACCTGTCGGCGAAACGCCGTTTTTATCGATAAATCCAGCTTTCCCGTTTTGGGAAACAACCGCGTATTCTTCTGAAAACTCGGAGGCTTTATCAAATTCAAAAGGTATTCTCACCTCGCCGGATCTGGAAATATAGCCCCATTTTCCCTCTTTTTTGACGGGGGCAAAGCCTTCGGAAAAGTTTCCTGCATCTTCATACTCAAAGGGGATGACGATTTTTCCGCTTCTGTTAATAAATCCGCACTTGTTGTCTTTCGATTTAACAGACGAAAGATCTTCCTTGAACTCGTTTATCCGCAGATATTCGCCCGGCAAAATTTTTCCTTTTTCCGTAACAACCACAGAATACCCGTTTTTCATGGCACGCATCAAACCTTCCTGCATAGTGAAAACTTTGTCGAATACCGGAGGAAGAGCTTCGCTGAAATCATCAAATAAAAGAGACTCTTTTCCATTGTCGTGGCTGAGGACATACATCACTTTTTTGTTTGCCCGTGATGCCTCATCCATGTAAACGCATAAAAGAGCTATAAACGATAAAACTGCTAAAATTATCAGGTTTCTCATTTTATAAAATCTCACAGTTTCCATTAAAGCTTTGACTTGATTCCGTCCTTTATATAC
>JAEESW010000060.1 GCA_016290135.1 bacterium | reverse complement strand
TTCAGAGCCTCGGTAATCTCGCTGATATTCGTATCATCTCTCTTTTTCTCGTCTCCAGTATCGTCAAGATCCCATCTTTTTTTCTCGTAAACTTTGTAAACAGCCTCTTCGACAAGCTGCGGCATTGCCGCTTCCATCGAAAATGATGCCGTAAACGCCGCTTTCAGCATGTCAGCGTGGGCTACGACAGTCTCACCGCGCATAAGTTCAAACGGATTGAGCCTGAAAGGCGAACAGTTTTCGTTTCCGAGTGTAAACACACTGATTTTTTCATCTTTTTCATTTTCTTTATTTTCTTTATTTATCAGCTTTCTGTATTCCGTTTTTGCTGGCTCGATCACACACCAAGGGCATCCTGATTCAAGAAGAATCTTCTGGCATGTCACCGTTTTTCCGGCTCCCGTGACACCTGCGACAAAAATATGTTTGTTCAAGTCCGATCTCGTGAGACAGACTTTGTTTTGTTTCAGTTCGCTGCCACGGTCGAGAACAAAACCAAGTTCGATTTTGTGACCATCCTGCTGCGGAGGTATGTTCACGCCGAATTCGACACTTTCACGAAGAGAAATTCCGTTGACTTCTTTTGTCGGGATTCCTGCAACTATCGAAATTTCCTTCGGCGTCAGATATGTCGCGAACGAAAGTTTGTTTTCTATGCAAGGTGTTGAATTTATTACAGGAAGTAACGAATCACTGTTAGTTGCATCCTTTTCGAGAATCCTGCAGAACGCAATTTTCTTTTTCAAGTCTTCAAGTTTTTCGTCAGTTTCGTCAACAATCACCGGATGCAGCGAGCAGAAAGAGGATTCATCGCCCTGAAAAATGGAAATTATGTTGTTCTGGAGCTTCATCAGCTCGACTTTGTCTGACGCAAAAGTATAAATTGCCGTTTTGAAAAAACCTTTTGTGAGAGCAGTGTTTATCCTTTCAGTCAGGACTTTTTTGAAATATTCAATAATTTCTGTTACTTCCTTATTTTCAAATTTTATAGACGCATTTTTAGAATGAGTAATGGTTTCGCCTTCTTGTTCTGTTTTTGATTCTGTTGTTGATTTTGAAGTTCCGCGACTTTTTCCTTCTGAATCACTACTGTCTCCGTGATTTTCTGTAATACTTCTGTTTGTTCCTTTTGTTCTAGACCTTGTTTCAGAACTTCCTTTGTTTTCCGCATGGGAAAATCCGATATTTTGGTCAACATACTGCAACGGAGCAAGCCTGTCGTATTCTTCGTTGAATCGCTTTTTAAATTCGCAGATATTTTCAAAACTTACAGCTTCGCAAACAAGCATTACCTGCCAGGATTCCGTTCCGCGCATCGCGTTTATAAGCCGGTCTATCCCCTGAAAATCGGTCGAAAGCTGCGATTTGTCGTGCTTTGAAAGCGACGGAACACCGACAATATAACCGACCTTCTTTTGCAGTTTTATGCTGCTGATATCCTTTTTTTCTTTTTCATCTGTTTTGAGTTTTTCCACATTGCTTCCGGTGAAATTTCCGCGGAAAGATGATTCCAGAACTTCAAAAAAATCTGAGACATTCAACTTTGATTTTGTTCCACTTTCTCCCTTTGCATTCGCTATGCCGAGATAAACACTCACTTTATCGTTGTTGCCGTCAAGGAAATATACAAAATTGAATTCTCCGTCATTGTTCTGAGCCAAAGAAGAAATCACATTTTCCATTGCCTCGCGGCGCGGATATTTTTCATCATGCGAAAGTTCGCATATTTTGAAGAGCTTCACCGGCTTCTCGTCGGAATTGCCGGGCACCATATCTTTCGATTCGACTTTGAAAAGATCATAACGCTTCGACAATTCGATCTTTTCTATTGTCGGAACACTTGCAACAAGGGATCTTTTATCTTGTCTAAGTGCAGGAGTCATAAATTCTTGTGTCATGATTTAACCTCGTTGATCCTAACAAACAAAGAGAACAGGCCATTTGTAATCGTTCCTCGACTCCTGTATTGTACCTTCATAATCTGAATTTAGATTATAGAACTTTTTCCCGCCACTAATATGCCAGAAATCAGTGTTAAAGAAGCGGCTGTATGCTGCGTGGCCAAGCCATGATACTTTTGGAATATGATACAGCTTCTTCAATATCTCACACTCTTCTTCTGTCGGGAAACGCCATTGCATTCCACCACCCATATTCATAGTTTTCAATAGTTTGTCAGCATCAGAATAAGTAACTTCATTTTTGGAGATATATATTTTATGGATATCGCCTACAGGCTTTTTTAATTCAATGATGCCTGTGTTTTCACGATCATCAATAATATTTGCCTTAGCAAAACAATCCCAATCATTATACCATTGTTTCCACTTTTCTATTTCCTTGTCTTTCGAAGCGATTTCATTTTTCAAATTTTCGTTCTCTTCTTTTAAGCTGCTGATTTCGTTATCTTTTTCAACGATTTTCCGGTTTAGTTCCTCGTTTTCAATACTTTTTTGGTCGATCTCTTTTTTTAAATCGTCGATCTCTTTTTTAAGTTTTCCAATCTCAGATGCCGCTGCGCAATCGCCCTTCTCAAGAATTGCAGCAATGTTGCCGTTTAAATCAATCGGTTTTTCTTCAAGTTTTATCTGGAAAGAGAAGTTTTTGCACTGTCCGACTTTCTTTTTAAGTTCGAAACTATCAATGATATCAAACAAATACTCTGCGCTTTCGCTGTCATAAAGAATGAAAAGCTGGACATCGTTCCAACCTTTACAGTCTTGAAGAAAATAGTCACTATTTTCAAAGGATTCGACAATTTTTTCAGAATCGAATTCTACAAAAGACATGGATTCTCCGCCACGCAAATTGCATCTTTTATCGCCTATAACCGCCGAAAACTGACATTTCTGCAACAAAAAAACAACCGTTGTCATATATCACCTCCTGTTTAAAACACCAAACCGGCGGCATTATACCCGAATCCCCGCACAAACCAATAAAATCAGCAACAAAAACAAAACTTTTCATCATATTTAGGTGGGCATATAGTGCCCAAGGAAATAAGAAAAAATCAGACTCTGTGAGTTTGCGACTTAAGGATGGTTCCGCCAATTTCCTCAAAAAATCTCTGTACCTGGCTTGATTCTTTGACTCCGGTTTTGCACCAGACGGCGAAATGCTCGCAGTTGTTGAAAACAATGTTGTAGCCTTCGCGACCGAGCTGGCTTTCGGCTCTTTCGACGGTCTCTTCCGGCGAATAGAGGGTGAGTTCGTTGCCAAACAATTTTCTTAATGCGATTCCCACGATTCCTTCTTCCAACAAATCAAACAAACTGGGATTTTCGATATAATCGCGGTAAGCTTCGAAATCTACGACGAAAACATTCGAGGCACCGTTTTTGAATTGAGAAAGAGTTGCTCTGCGTACGCGGATGTCACCGCCGAAATCGCTCCCTTCATTGGAAAAATGGATAATTTTGCCGCGGCCGGTGTATATGCCGTAATGGTCGTAGATACCGCCGATCCTGTGGACACCGATGACATCGCCTTTTTTCAGCTCAGAATCGGAGACTGTGTGAATGAAATCGCAAGCTTTTTTGCGCTTTTTCTTTAAAAAAGGTGGTTTTTGAATGATTGTTCGAGTCAAATCCTCTAAAGGATTGTTGGATTTTCCGAAAATACTCATTGAGTTCCTCCTAAAAAAACATACAAACAACACTACTGTAAAACGTCAAAAAAAACATTTTTCTCAAAATTTTCGAAAAAAGTTTACGCAAGGGATTATAAACTCCGGGGTGGACATATAATGCCCAAGGGTGAAAATTTTTTATTTTTTTGAGATTTTTTTCTTCCGGCTTGCCACATATTCACTGCGGAGTTCGTCGGTTTCTTCGAGAGAGCCGTTTCCGTTCTGGAGTTTTACCGCACTTCTGAGAAAGCGTGCTTCGGCTGAATCTTCGTCAAGTTCGGCGTATTCGATCCAGAGAGGGTTCGGATGTCCGTGCCTGAAAAAGCCGTCTTCGGGCGAGAGAAAATCGACAGTCGTCGCAACATCGGTGAAATCGACAAAACCTTTGAGGTCGGTTTTTGCCCGTCTGTCGAAATTCCAGAAATCCTCGTCATCTTTCGGAGACCACATTATTCCGATTTCAGGTTTTCTGTTTTTGAATCTTTTGTCGCAGACGGTGACGATGTCGCCTTTTCTGAAAGGATGAGGCAGCGTGACATAGTTTTGTTCGGCATAGACGCTGTCGGCC
>JAEESW010000038.1 GCA_016290135.1 bacterium | reverse complement strand
CAACCCGACTGCCGAAAATATAGCCATTCTTGTATTCAGACTTGCAGAAGAGAAGATCTCAGCACTCGACAAAGAAGTCAAAGTTTCGAAAGTGTGTGTCTGGGAAAGCGACAAATCCTGTGCGATAGTCGGAGCTTAGACGCTAATCGACATTCGAATCCTTCATTTTTTCCATCTTTTTTTCGATGTTTTTGACCCTGTCGCGTATCGTCGGGAAAAATCTGTTGTGGCGGTTTTCGCGCATCGACTGTTCGTAGAAGTTTTTAGCTCTTTCAAGCTGGTTCATCTTTTCGTAGCATACGCCGAGCAGAAGTTCGGAGCGGTCTTTGGGAAGGTCCTTTTTTGTGTAGATGAAGAGGAACCTTTCAAACGCGATGGCCGCCTTATTGTAGTCTTTCATGCGGTAGTAGGAGAGTGCTGTGAGGTAGAAGAGGTTGGATATGTGGTCTCCGGTCGAAGAAATGTCGAGACTCTCCTTGAACCTGTCGATGGCCGCTTCGTAACTTTTCCGTTTAAAAAGCGTTTCCCCCTCATCGTATTTTTTCAGTGCGGCCTTCTGCTTGATCATGCTCGTTTCGTTGTCAATGATCGTTCTTTCAAGCCGTGAAAGCGCCGAAAGATTGAATTCTCCGTAGAGTTTGAAGGCGTTGTCGGGATCGCCTTCCTTCAGGGCGAGATAGAGGTTGTACGCCTTGATATCGTTGTTTTCCATCGAAAAGATCTTGTCTTTGAGCTCTGCGACCTCTTTTTCAAGGTATTTGTTGTGTTCCTCGCGGATGCGGCTCTGGTTCGCGTAGTTTGCCGCCTGCGACCTGAAGTAGAAGAAGAACGACAGGATGATGACGATGCCGAGCATGATGAAAGTGACGAAATAACGCGTCGCCTGATTCTGCTCTTTGGTATTGATCTTGCGGTTTATATCTTTGATCTCCGAATTCAGACTGCCCTGATTGTTCATTATGTGCGTCATCAGACGGCGCATCTCCTTGATGTCGTCGATCTGGGGCTTGTCTCTCTTCGGCTGTTCCTGAATATTTTCCTTATTTTCCTTGTTTTCGACCATTTCAGCCTCTCAAAAAACGCGGAAGTTTAATTTATTTGCGCGGAATTACAAAAAAAATAGGAAAAACACAGAATTTTGTTAATCTACCAGCCGTATTTTGAACTTTGGGAGATTGAAATGAGTAATTCCTATTTTGATTTGAAACCGATAAGTTTCAGAGGTGAGATCGCCGTTGTCGCGCCTTCTTCGCCGTTTGAAAAAACAGTTTTCAATGCAGGTGTCACAGAGTTGAAGCTGAACAAGATCAAGCCTGTAATCGATAAAAACGCTTTTGCAAAGGCAGGTTTTCTTGCGGGAAGCGATGAACTTCGTGCTGAGTCGCTCATAAACGCTTTCACGACTGAAACGATCGAGGCTGTCTGGACTGCCCGCGGCGGTTACGGCTCACTCAGACTGCTCGAAAAACTTCAGGAAAACATCGATAAGATAAAGGCGAATCCGAAACTTTTCATAGGTTTCAGCGATGTCACCGCTCTTCACGCATGGCTTGTCGACAAGTGCGGTTTCGTGACTGTTCACGGGCCGAACATCACGACTTTGAATTCGATCGACCGTTTCTCGAAGGCGCAGATATTTGAGCTCCTGCAGGGGAAGGAGAGGGCTTTCACGATCTTCAACAAAAATATGCGCGCACTCAATCCCGGCAAGGCGAAAGGTGTCGTCAAAGGCGGCAATCTCACGACTCTCGTTTCGATGATCGGAACTCCGTTTGAGCCCGATTTCAAGGATTCGATCCTTTTCATCGAAGAGGTGAACGAAGTGCCTTACCGCGTCGACAGACTTCTTACGCAAATGCGTCTCGCAGGCAAATTCAAAGGGATAAAGGCCCTTGTTTTCGGTGATTTCACATACAGGGAGTTCAGACCGCCGGCTGAAAAGAGCGTCAACCCGTTTGCGATGCTCGAAACGATCGGTCTTGACAAGTCGGTCCCTGTCGTCTGCAATTTCCCTGCGGGTCACGGGCAGCAGAACATGGCTTTCATGCTCGGCGCCGTTGCGGAGCTCGACACAGAGGCTAAAACGCTTAAATATTGATTTTATTGGGAAATTATGGCTGAAAAAAGAAGTAAAGAAGAGATGATCTCTTTAGCTTACGATCTGCAGAACGCGATCGTTGCATTTTGCGGTCACAGGCCTCTCCGCATAACGACGAACAAGGATTTCAAACTCCTGCGGATCGTATGGATGAATGGTTATGAGCGGAAAGATTGGTACAACGGGGTAGGGATGAAGATCCTTATTTCCGCTTTTTCCGACAAACATCATATCCAGGTCCGCGAAATCGCTGCCGAAGAAAGCAAAGAATCTGCGGTTTATCTCACAAAGGCCGAAAATGATCCCGCAAAGCACGGAAACGGTCGATGATTTTTATTTTTCTCCTTCTTTTTCTTTTATTTTCAAGTGAGATCTTTGCAGAAAACTGTGACTTTTCTTTTATTGCTGTTCCTGAACTTTTTCACAAAGAAGGCGGTGAAAACCGCTGCAGATTCAATCCTCTGCTCCACATAAACTCCGACGACAGGGCGGCGATCGACTATTTCGAGATGCAGAATCCGACTCCAAAGGACTCGTTTTCGATCCTTCCGCGCGGATTTTACGATACGGAAAAAAATATGGGATCGCTTTATCCGGTCCTGCCGTATCTTAACGGTGTCAGGAAAAGCGACCGCTGGAAGAACTCGTGGCAGATCGTGTCGAAAGTAGGGGCGAGCTACTATTTTTCAAACAGAGACGGCAACTTCATTCCCGGTGCCGGCGGACGGAAGTTCGACAAAGGTTCTACGATGATAATGAGCCAGAGCGGGAACGCCGTTTTTCTTGATTCATGGGCATTCTACTGGGAACTTGAAGAAAAGAACAATTTCAGGAGAGGCAGTTCTATACTTTCGACCGATGTCGATTTCAGGCGTTTCTACGCAAAGTTGAAAATGTGGAAATTCTCCATAATGGCCGGAAAGGACACTGTCAGTCTCGGGCCGGGCGAATACGGAATGCTGGTCTCATCGAACGCCGATCCGTTCTACATGGTGAAGATCCAGAACGAGCGGACGATACACCTGGGCGGCGACTGGAACCTTCTGTTTTTCAACGGATGGCTCCGCGAAGAGCGCGAAAACTCGTCAAATCCGCAGCTTCTGGCGATGAGACTTACTTACAGACCTCCGAAAATGTTCAGCTTTTTCGAGCTCGGAATGACCCGCAGCATGATGTACGGCGGAGAAGGAAGACCATCCTACAGTCTGACCGATTATCCGTATCTGATCGCCGGGGCTTCCGACAATGTCCCGCGCAGCAAATGGGATGCAGACAGCTATGCTGCGATAGATTTCACTTTCAACATCCCGATGTACAAGCTCAATCCGGCGATAAAAGTCTTCAAATTCTATTTCCAGGAGTCAGGAACGGACATCAAAGCAATGTGGCAGGTCGAAGATAAAGTCGAGCTTATGCTGCCGTATCTGCTCTTTGAATTTTTGGAAAGAGCTTATGTCACAGGCATATTTGCCGCTACAGAGCGTGACGTCATGCGTCTTGAATATACGAAGACATCGCTGTCGCATTACAGGCATCACCTCTATGCCGACAAAGGCTTTTCCTATCACGGTCTTTCGCTGGGACATCCGTTCGGGAGAAACCATCAGGCGATACGCTTCAGTCACAGGCATTATTTTGACCCCTCTTTTTCATTTAAGTGGGAGATCGGATATTATCAGCTCGAAGGGGCCGTCAAACAGGACAAAAACATGAAGGTGACCGCCATCTATCCGTTTTTTTCGCTCCGTGACGGCATTGTAAGGCGCGGATATGCGACTCTCTGGTTCGACTGGGTCTTCTACGGACACTTGATACGCGGTTATTTTTCGGTCGATGCGGGCCCGAAAAGCGACGAGGATGTTTCTCCGGTAAATGTCAAAGTAAGTGACAATGCGACAGCCGATATTCTTGCGGGACTCTCTGTCATATTGAAATTTTAGCTGCTTTTCAGATCAGTATTTTTCGCCGGCAAGGACTTCGGCGACATTGTGGTTCTCTGCACTCATCGTGTTGAGGTTGTTGAGGATATCGATGAACTGGATCGATGCGCTGCCGTCGCAGATCTTTTCCTTGATCCTGTTGAAATGCTGGATCTTGGCGTCTTTTATGAGTTTTTTGATCCTGATCCTGATGACGAGAGCTTCGTCGGCATAAATCGGGACTTCTTCGCCGTTTTTGAAGATCGTGACAGATTTCTTGAAGTGGGCGATATTCTCATCAAGGATCTGATTTATGACCTCGATAGCTTCTGTAGAAAATGTCGTGTTGTTCCTTTTCAGTTTGTCGATTATCTGCGACATGTGCTCGACACAGTCGGCGATCTTTTCAAAATTGTGCGCCAGACCGATCCGGCTTGCAACGATCTTTGCGTCTCTCGGAGAGATCGCACGTACTGAAAGGGCGATGAGGAACTGGGTCAGCTGATACTGATATTTGTCGATCCTGTCTTCGTTTTTGGATATCTCGTCGGTAAGCTCTGCGACCTGGACCGGATCCTTCAATGACATCTCGCGAAGCATATCAAGGTTCCTGACGACATAATCCGACATCGTGAGAAGCTCTTTTTCGCACTCCATGATGGCGATGGACGGAGTACTGAACATGCTCGTCTGAAGTTTGACGAGGTCTTCCGGCATCTCGATCTTGCCTTTGTCTTTGTCGGGAAATATTTTCTCGACAAGTTTTGCAAGCTGGCTGACGAACGGGATGCAGATGATAAGAGTCGTTACGTTGAATACAGTGTGGCCCATCGCGATGTGGACGGTGAGCATCTCATCGGGAGTTCCTGGGATCATAAGATCAACGATGTCTTTATACGGACGGAAAACCAGAAGCAAGAGCGTAACTCCGATACATCTGAAAATGACCTGCGACAGAGCTGTTCTCTTTGCGTTTACCGTGCCTCCTACAGCAGCGAGAGCACCGGTCGAACTTGCGCCGATGTTGCTTCCTAAAACGACTGCGAGCGCACCTTCGAAGTTGATGAGCCCCTGGCTCGCAAGTGCGATCACGATACCGACCATAGCGCTGCTCGACTGGGTTATACAGGTAGTAATGATACCGACTAAAACGCCGAGGAGGATCGAAGCATAGGTCGAACCGTCGATGCTCTGGAACATCCTGACGAAAGTTTCGCTCTCTTTAAGCGGTGCAAAGCCGCTTTTCATAGTCTCCATTCCGAGGAAAAGGATACCGAAGCCGTAGATGAGCTCTCCGATATACTGCCATGACTTGTTTTTAGAGAAGAGACGCAGCATGACGCCGATACCGATGAGCGGCAGAGAGAAAGCCGAAACATTGAGCGTGACGATCCAGCCCGTTACCGTGGTTCCGATGCTGGCACCGAGACCGACACCTATTGCCTGCTGAACAGTCATGAGCCCGGCGTTGACAAAACCGATCGTCATGACGGTCGTCGCACCGCTCGACTGGATTATCGCAGTGATGAGAAAACCGACGAAAGCCCCGACGAAACGGTTCGAAGTGAGGACTTTGAGAATTTTCCTGAGTTTGTCGCCGGCCGCTTTCTGGACACTTTCGCTCATGACTTTCATACCCATGAAGAAAAGTCCCAAGCCGCCCAGCGTGTGGAAAATAATGTAACTCCAGTTCATAAAGAGTTTCTCCGAAAAATATCAAAAAACGGTGGATTTTAACTTGAGAAAAAAGGCAAGGTCAAGGTTTTTTTATGATCCGCAGCACAAGAAGCAGGGCGAAAAGAAGAAAATCCGCATAGATCGTTTTTATTCCGAAGATCTCTGCCGGGTAAATGCTCGTGCGTCCGGCGAATCTTATCCAGACAAACAGAAAATAAGCTGAAACCATAAGTCCGACAGTGAATCCGGCCGTCTCCAAAAGACGCGTGAAAAACGATCTTTTTAAAAGAGCGGCAAGGATTATCGCAAGGTAGGCGTTTCCGTAAATATAGCAGACAGGAGTCTCGCCGAAAGTCGGAACTCTGAAAGGATTGGAGTGAAACTGCGCAAGAAGGCAAAAGGAGATGGCGAGCCCTGATATCGCGAGAGCGAAAAAGAGTTTTTCCTTGAAACTCATAGCAATGAACTCCATTTTTCGATCATAAAATACCAGAAGGGAAGGGTTACAAGCGAAAAAATCGTCGAAAAGGTGACTATCCCGCTGACCACTTCCTTGTCGGAATCGAGAAAATCGGCGAAAAAGGGCGAAGTCGCCGCGCTCGGCATCACAGATTCCATTAGGATCACTTTTTTCGTAGTGATATCAACATTTTTGAAGCAGAAAGATACGATCGAAAGGACTGCGATACCGACGATCATTCCGAAGACCGTACGGAAAAGTGTTCCCGAAACGACAGGGCGGACAGTCTCTCTTTTCAGAACGAACGAAAGCGAGAGCCCGACAGTGAAAAGTATGGCCGGGATAGTGATGTTCGCTATCGAACCGATGCTCTTGGCAAGCCATTCAGGAAGTTTTATTCCGTAAAAATTCATCGCCATTGCCAGAAACGCGGAAAGGACAGGGGGAATGGCGTTGGAAGTGAGCGCTCTGACTATCTTGTCTTTAGAAGCCCTGCCGGATGAGGTGCGTGAAAGGAACCATATCATCGCAAAGCCCGTGGAAAGGACTGCCGGCCAGAAGAACATCGAGAAGAAGACGCCGCGCGTAAATCCGCTTTCCCCGTAAAAATATGAAAGGACGCCCCAGCCGAGATAGCTGTAGTTGCCGACGAAACTTCCGACGCAGAAACTGTTCGAAACTTTTTTGTCGGAAGAAGAGAAACCTCGCAGAGAGAGGACCATGACCGCGGAAAAAACAAGTATCAGGCAGAGCGACATGATCATCGGGAGCATCTGGCTGAATTCGTGCGTGTCGGCGTTGTAGAGATTCCTGAAGATGAGGAAGGGAACGGTGACCTTTATCACGAATTTTCTGAGAACAGCCCCTTCGTTGTCGGGAAAAAGTTTCAGCTGTTTGAAGATCCAGCCTAAAAATATCGGAAAATTTATGGCTAAAACCAGTTCGAGCAGTTTCAATGCGGCCTCGTTCCAAAAAAACAGGGGATTCTAAAGAAAATCCTCTGAAAAACAAATTTTCAGCGCGCCATCGTCGTGACGACGAAACGACGTAACGCCGTAACGTCGGTAGCGCGCGAAAAGGCGGCAGCCAATAAAAAAATTTGACAACCGCAATTTAAAAGGTTGTAGTAGTCCCGTTTTTTGGAGCTTATTTAACAACCGATATTTTATGGAGTAAAAAATGGAAAACAGAGCTCACAACTTTTTCGCAGGTCCTGCTGCGCTTCCGCTTGAAGTCCTGAAGCAGGCTCAGGCAGAACTTCTCAATTTCAGAGGCACGGGCGTTTCCGTTATGGAGATCAGCCACAGAGACAAAGCATTCATCGCTGTAACCGAAGAAGCTGAAGCAGATCTTAAAAAACTTCTCGGCCTCGGTGACGACTACGCTGTCCTTTTCCTGGGCGGCGGTGCAACGCATCAGTTCATCATGCTCCCGATGAACGTTCTCAACGAAGGCGACTGCGCTGACTACGTCGATTCGGGCAACTGGGCACACAGAGCTTACGAAGAAGCATGCATCCAGGCTGACTGGGCGAAAGCAAAGGCTAACTGCATCGCTTCGACAAGAGAGCTTGAGAAGAAATACAACGTTCTTCCCGAAGTAAAACAGGAAAACATGAACCCGAACGCAAAATACCTTCACTTCTGCTCGAACAACACGATCTACGGGACCCAGTTCTTTGAGAAGAACTATCCGAAACCTCTCCCGGGCGTTCCGCTCGTAGCTGATATGTCCAGCGGTTTCATGTCGCACAAATTCGACGCAACGAAATTCGACATGATCTATGCAGGCGCACAGAAAAACGTCGGCCCCGCAGGCGTTACAGTTGTAGTTATCAAAAAATCATGGGCAGAAACCTTCAACAAGAAAGGCTTCCAGCTTCCGAAGACTCTCGACTACAAAGTTCAGATCGAGAAGGGCAGCATGTTCAACACACCGCCTTGCTTCAACATCTACATCACCGGCCTTGTCTTCAAATGGATGCTCGAGATGGGCGGCCTTGAGGCAATGGAAAAGAGAAACGACAAGAAACAGAAGATGATCTACGGCGCGATCGACAACTCCAACGGCTTCTACAGAGGCTATGTCCAGAATCCGGAACACCGTTCGTGGATGAACGTAACCTTCAACCTTCCGACTCCGGAACTTGAAGAAGAGTTCGTAAAAACGGCGAAAGCTCAGGGCATGCTCGGTCTTAAAGGCTACAGGACCCTCGGCGGTATCAGAGCCAGCATCTACAACTCGACCTCTCCTGAAAGCGTTGAAACGCTCGTTAACTTCATGGAATCTTTCAGAAAAGCTCACTAATACCTTTAATTTTCGTCCATTGCGGCGCGATACTATCGCGCTTTTCGCATCGGATTTCAGGGCGCGGCTTCGGTCGCGCCTTTTTTTATCTTTGGATCATTTTGAGGAAATGTAGTGTTCTGCTGCAACTGCCGCGATCGCGCCGTCTCCAACTGCGGTCGAAACCTGACGGACGAGCTTTTCTCTGATGTCGCCGGCCGCGAAAAGACCTTCTGTCGAGGTGCGGCATTCAGGATCTGTCAAGATGTGACCGCTTTCCGCAAGTCTGACAAGATCTTCGACGGGTTTTGTTTCGGGAAGGTAGCCTAAAAATACGAAGACGCCGTCAACTGCCAGCTCTGAAGATTCGCCTGTTCTGACATTTTTGACGACGATCTTTTCGACGAAATCCTTTCCTTCGATCCTTTCAGCGACCGAATTGAGGACGAAATCGATCTTGGGGTTGCTGCGCACTTCGTTCTGCGTTATTTTTTCGGCTCTGAATTCCTCCCTGCGGTGGATTATCGTCACTTTTTCGGCAAATTTCGTGAGATAGAGGGCTTCTTTGAGGGCGCTGTCGCCTCCGCCGAGAACTGCTACTTTGAGTCCTTTGTAAAAGGCTCCGTCGCATACCGCGCAGTAGCTGACTCCGTTGCCTGTGAACTCTTTTTCACCCGGAATTTCAGCTTTTCTCGGAACAGAACCGGCAGCGTAGATCACGGTCTTTGCCGAAAATTCTTTGCCGGAATTTGTCTTTATCGCAAAATTGCCGTCACCGAGTTTTTCGACTTTATTGACTTCTTCCGAAATAAATTCGCAACCCAGATCAACTGCCTGAGCGTGCATCTTTTCAGCGAGTTCGTATCCTGCGATCGACTTTTCCCCGGGCCAGTTCTCAAGTTTGTCTGTGAGAGCCATAAGTCCGCCGTAAGCATTCTTTTCAAAGATAAGTGTCTTGAGCATGGCGCGGGAAGCGTATATCCCGGCTGTCATTCCTGCCGGACCGCTGCCGATAACTGCGACATCGTAAAGTTCGGGCATAATACCTCCGTATGCGTGATTTAAATAATAAAATCAGCGAATTTGTTGTAGTAAAGATGAAGTTTTTCTATCTCTTCGAACTGGTAGGGGTTGTAGAGTTTGGAACTTGCGAAACGCTCCTTTTTCAGCATGAGTATCGCAATGAGAAGCTGGAGATAGTTGTTTGACGGAAAATAGTGCTTTTCATTCATTACTGTCCTCAGCTTCTTGAAAAAAGAGGCGGCTTTCTGCGGGATGAGCAGCGAGGTGCGGCTTTCGACAAAGTGGACACCGTCCTCTTTTTCGTGGAAATACGAAAGGATGAAATCCCGTTCGCGGTACCATGTCAGGCTGTTTTCCTCGTCTTCCGAAAGATTGATCTTCTCTTCCGTGAAAAAATCCTCTCCTTTAAGCCTTGAAAAAAGAGAAGGGGAAAAAAGCATGATCCGCGCCTTTTCAAGTTCACGCTTGTCGGCGAGAGTCATTTTTCCGCCGATATCGAAGTGATAGATGAAAAAAAGGTTGAAAAACTGCTGCCAGAAATCGTGATTTTTGACATCTTCCCCTGTGACATAAAAGCATTCCTTTTTGAAATCATGCAGAGCCGCAGATTCGACATCGTCAAAAGATGAGTAAATTCTTGTCTTTACGGCACTCATTAAAAATCTCTGGAATAAATTATCTTTCCGTTCACGATCGTAGCCGATACAGCTCCTTTTACATGGAAACCGTGGAAAGGAGTGTTGTGGCTTTTCGATTTGAACATGTTTTTGTCGACTGTCCACTGGTAGTCAGGGTCGAAGACGGTGATGTCAGCCGGAGCGCCGGTTTCGATCTTTCCGCCGTTTATTCCCATGATCTTATAACCTGCGGTGAAAAGTTCGACTATTTTTTCGATCGAGAGTTCTTTGTCGTGATAAAGTTTGAGGACGAGCGGAAGAGCCGTTTCAAGGCCTACGATCCCTGAGGGAGCGTTGTTGAACTCGACCTCTTTTTCTCTCTGATGGTGAGGCGCATGGTCTGTTGCGATCGCGTCGATTATGCCGTCTTTCAGAGCTTTGATGACAGCAAGCCTGTCTGCTTCGCTGCGAAGAGGCGGGTTGATCTTGGTGTTCGTGTCGAATCCGCCGAGAGCCTCGTCGGTAAGCGTGATGTAGTGCGGAGCCGTCTCAGCCGTGATCTTTGCGCCGCGGTCTTTGAAGAATTTGATGACATCGACTGAAAGAGCCGCGCTGACGTGAGCGATGTGGATCGGGAGCTTCAGATATTCAGCCATCATGCAGTCGCGGGCGATCTGCGATGCTTCGCCGACTACCGGGCAGCCCGTCATACCGTAAACTGTCGAGTAGTAGCCTTCGTTCATCTGCGCCGTTTCGGAAAGATAGAGATCTTCGCTGTGCGAAACGTACATCATGTCGAAAGTCGAAGCGTATTCCATGACCCTTTTAAGAAGGTCGGTGTTCTGGATCGGTCTGCCGTCATCGCTGATAGCTATTGCGCCGCCTTCTGCAAGTTCTCCGATCGGAGCAAGCGATTCGCCCTTGAGCCCTTTCGTGGCTGCCGCTATCGGATAAAGTTTGACGCCGTTTCCTTTCGAAGCTCTTTCATACATATAGCGGATCGTTTCGACGTTGTCTGCCGCCGGTTTCGTGTTCGGCATCGTGCAGACAGAGGTGAATCCGCCTGCCGCAGCGGCTTCGAGACCAGAAATGATATCTTCCTTGTATTCAAAGCCGGGATCTCTGAAATGGACATGGATGTCGATGAAACCGGGAGCCACGAACATTCCTTCAGCGTTGAAGACTTCAGCGTCTTTCGTGTCGGGTTTCGCAGTTATTTCAGTAACTACGCCGTTTTCTATAACTATCGAAGTTTTTTCGGTTTTTCCGACAAGCGGATTGACAACGGTCCCGTTTTTTATAACTAATTTCATTTTTCAGACCCTCCGAGAAGAAGATAAAGAACAGCCATTCTGACATTGACTCCGTTTGATACCTGCTCAAGGATGACCGACTGTTCGCCGTCCATGACGACATCATCGATCTCGACTCCTCTGTTTGCCGGTCCCGGATGCATTACGAGAGCGTCTTTCTTCGCGAGTTTGAGGAGCTCCGGAGTGAGCATGAAGTATCTCGAATATTCCCTGACATCGGGGTAGAGCAGGTTGCTCGCACGTTCGTTCTGGACTCTGAGCATCATGACGATGTCGGCATCCTGAACTGCGTATTTCGGCAGTTTTTCAACGGTCACGCCCATCTTTTCGACTTCTTTCGGAAGCATCGTTCCGGGACCGGAAATCGAAACATGCGCACCCATTTTGTTGAGAAGGTAGATGTTCGATCTTGCGACTCTGCTGTGGTAGATGTCGCCCAAAAGCGCAACTTTGAGTCCTTCGAATCCGCCTTTTCTCTGCCAGATCGTGTAGGCGTCAAGCAGAGCCTGTGTCGGATGTTCGTGGAATCCGTCGCCTGCGTTGATTATCGAGCAGTCCATGATCTCGGTGAGGAGCTGCGGCGTTCCCGAAACGGAGTGTCTGATGACCATCGCATCGGGGCCCATTGCCTGAAGGTTGAGGGCTGTGTCGGCAAGTGTCTCGCCTTTCTGGATCGCGCTGCCTGAAACCGCGATGTTGTAAGTGTCGGCGCTGAGACGTTTTTCTGCGACTTCAAACGAAGTCCTTGTCCTGGTCGAAGGCTCTGCGAAGAAATTGATGATCGTTTTGCCTTTCAGGGTCGGCACTTTTTTGATCTGTCTCTGGTTGATCTCCGCGAAACTGACAGCCGTTTCGAGGATATTCATGATCTGATCTTTGTTAAGATTTTCGATTCCAAGAAGATGTTTCATTGTTTTTCTCCGGTTTATCCAAGAACAACTTTGTCTTCGCCGTCGGTTTCCTTAAAGAAAACAGCGACTTTGTCTTCCGGCGAGGTCTCGATGACTTTGCCTACTATGTCGGGGTGGATCGGAAGTTCTCTCAAACCTCTGTCGATAAGGGATACGAATTTTATCGACTTCGGTCTGCCGTAGTCCATGACCGCTTCGATCGCGGCTCTGACTGTTCTGCCGGTGTACATTACATCGTCAACAAGGATGATGTGGTATTCTTCCGGGTCGAAATTGAGTACCGACGGCCCGGTTTTCGGTGAGGAAAGACCTTTGCAGAAGTCGTCTCTGTAAAGGGCGATGTCGATCGTGCCTGTGGCGAGTTTGACATTTTCCTTTTCCTCTATTTTTTTAATGAGCCTTTCAGCGAGAACGACGCCTCTCGTCCTGATGCCGACGATCGCGACATTTTTGAGCAGGCTGAGGTGCTCGATCATTTCGTAGACCATTCTGTCGATGATCTTCGACATCTCGGTCTCATTAAGAAGGACTTTCTTTACATTTATACTTTCGCGTTTCAATAGAGTCTCCCTTAGAACATTTTGTCAACGTGTGCAGCTTCTTTGTAGATCTTAAATTCAAAATCTTTGACCTTCTGACCGAAAATCTTCATTTCATCGAAGTATACGAAAGTTGCCTTGACCTGTTTCGTGTCCTCGTCTTTGTCAAGGTGAAGTCCGCCTCTCGTACCGTCCTTCATTGTTTTAGTGGTGTCGACTTTGCCGCCAAGATCCTGTTTGACTCTGTTGTCGAATTCTCTGATCGTTTCCTCTTCCGAGTGGATCGTCGCATACTGAGCGATGTTCTCGACAGCCTTCGTGACCTTATACTTGAGAATGAAGGGTTGAGCGACACACCAGCCGACGTAAAGAACCAAAACCGCAATAACCACCTGAATTAATTTAGCCATAGTTGCCTCCTGAGAAATTGATAAACTAAAAACCGCGGGAAGTTATCAAAATAGTTCTCCTAAGTCAAAAAAAAGATGAGTCACGGAAAGAGTTTTCGCTCCGGCGATTATTTATTGAATGTTTTTATTGAAATAAACCGTTCTTTCCATATAATATCGCGGTTTTTTTAGGAGGTCACAATGAAAAAAATTTTTCTTATGCTGCTCACGGCGCTCGTTTTAGGCTGTTCCGGTTCAGGTAATGACAATATCGAACTGAAGATCTCATACTCGCTTCCCGAAGGGCGTACGTGCCAGACATATCTTGCAGATCATTTTCTTGTAACGCTCTATGATTCCGAGCAGCGCAAAGTGGTCGAAAAGAAGATCATGTGCGGGGAAGGTGAGAGCGATCCGCTGACGCTTCTTGTCGACAAAGATTCCTACTATATCTCTGTCGTTCTTCTCAGCAAGGACAATATGTGGCAGAGCTACGGCGCAAGCAAGGCCGAAGTTATGAAAGATACCAGTGTCACAGTCGATATGGAGACTTATCTCGGCGGAATGATCTTCATCTGGAATCCGTCCGACTGCTCAAAGTATAATCTTGCAGTGATGAGTTTCGACCTCTTTTCGGAAGGTGAACCGGTCAATGCTGTGATCTGGGGCGAGGAGAGCGAGCTCAGGAATTTTATGATCCCGTGCAAGGCGGGGCAGTTCGAGGTGATAAATGTTCCTGCCGAACCTCTCTACTCAGCACGTTTCAACGGTTACAGAAAAAAATCTCTTTCGGGAGAGAGCCGTGTCGTCTATGAGATCGATGAATTCGTTTCGGGACACGGACAGAACAAAAAGATAAGTATTGACAACTACCGGCAGCTTCTCGTATCGGACATGAAGGTCTCGTGGGAATTCGACAGCAAGAGCATCGAATCGTGCGAAGCAGCCGGCGTATCGCGGATCGTGGCTTCACTTGTCTCCGAAGAAGTGACGATATCCGCCGAGCAGAAATGCGACAACAAATTTTCCGATCTCTATCTTTATGATATAACCGAACATGAATACACGCTTTATCTCTACGGGATCTCCGACAGTGACGAGACCTTGTTCGAATCTTCGCTTGAGATAGGGATGATCGAAGCCGGTTCTGTAGGAAAGGACAGGCTTGAGAATAAAATTTTTCTTAAAGAAAAGTAGGAGGGGACGATGCTGACAGTTGAACAGTTGAATTACATCAGGGATCTGCTCAACAAAGAGCTTGCTGAGATCGAGGAGCGCAACCGCGAAAAAATGGGTGAAATGGAGTCCATGCGCAACGATTCAGAGACATTTCACGGAGATGAGGCAGACCAGGCCAACTTCATGGAGGAGCGCAACAGACAGCTCCGCATGAGAGACCGTGACAGAAAGCTCATAAACAAGATCCGCGAAACGCTTCACAAGATCGACCTCGGTGAGTACGGCATCTGTGAATCGTGCGGCTGTGACATTGATTTCGAGCGTCTGAAACTGCGTCCGGTGGCGTCTCTCTGCATCGAATGCAAGAAAGAGGCCGAAGAGCGCGAAGAACGCGAGCGTTTTTCAAGATAGTTCCAGCGGGGTAGTGCTTTGAAATTTATTTTTGCATTTTTACTTTTCTCTCTGATTTCGCCCTCCGAGATGATAACGAAAATGGCAGACACCCTCTATATCCCTGATAAAAAGATCACCGTTCAAGGTATCGACGGCGACAACGCTCCTATTTTGCTTGAATTCGACAAAGAGAAAAAAATTCTGGTGAAGAGTGAAAAAGGTGAAAAGTCGGAGATAAAATTCGCGGATATGCCTCTTTTCCTGAAACTTTTCTTTTTTACAGCGGACAAGACTTCTCCTGAATCTTTCGCCGTTTCGGTAAAATCTATAGCCGGAGCGCTTAATGATGCCGGAATAAACACGGAACTCTCGACGATCAGCGTTTCTGATTCCGACGGCGGTGCGGTCTTTGCGATAGGGAAGGAAAAACGCTTCGTTACGGCCAATGTCCTTGAACTTTCGAAAGAATCGATGCGTCCGGCGGCGCTTAAGACCGGAGACGAGATCTATGTTTTTTCAGATTACCACAGAAGTGTTCTCCCGCTCGTTTTCCCGGGAAATATCAAGTTTTTCAAAAACGGCGTCTTTCAGGGCGAATGGATTTTTTTAAGAGACGAATATAAGCAGAAGTGAGCGCCGATCCTCGAAAATTTGCAGTCGTTGCAGTCCCCCGTCCGGGAATCTCCTTGCTTTTTTACAAAAATCCCGATTTTTTGAACTGTCAGAAGGGCGATTGTGTCGAAATAGAGCTCGTGAGAGTGAAAATATGGGGAATTATTGAAGATTTTACTGATGAACTTCCGCATGATCTGGATGAGAATAAGGTGAAGCCGATCTTGGGCAGGATATGTTCAAGCCCTGTTTTTGCCGACAGGAAGGAGACCGATTTTTTAAAATGGACTGCCGATTACTATATGTTCCCGTTTCACAAACTCTTAAAGCAGATATTTCTTCCTCTGATCGGCTCTGACAATACACTGATAGGCGACAGTGCGCCTGAAAAGCATCTCGGTGTGCTGTGTAAGGCGGAAAAACTTCCGGAAACGGAGCTCAATCCAGAGCAGAGATCTGTGGTCGATTCGATACTCGCACGCTGGAAAAAACGGGATCTCAAGCCTGTTCTGCTCTACGGCGTGACGGGCAGCGGAAAAAGCGAGGTCTTCGCCGAGCTCTGCCGTGATGTGATAAAAAAAGGAAAGCAGGTCCTCTATCTTGTGCCGGAGATCGGACTCACGACAAGGACGCTTCAGCATCTTGTCGGAAGGATAGGGGCTCCCGGAGTGATCCTCCACAGTTCTGTGACCAAAAAAAAGAGGTTCTCTGCTGTTTGCTGCGCGATCCACAAATCTGCTTCGATCATCGTAGGAACGCGCTCGGCAGTCCTCTATCCCTTTTTTGATATAGGTCTCATCGTCATTGATGAAGAGCATGACGGCAGTTACAAAAATTTCGAGCCGCCGTATTATCACGCGAGAGATGCTGCGGTCATGAAGGCGGCCTCGATGAAGATCCCTGTCGTTATGGGAAGCGCCACACCTTCGGGAGATTCGTGGTTCAACGCGGCAAGCGGCAAGTATCACCTTGAAATGATCAGAAAGAGGGCGAACAACAGGCCTCTTCCGAAGATCGAAACTTTCCCGTACCGCGGAGATCTCTACATTCCCTCAGATCTTGTCGATATTGTCTCAGATTCGCTCAAGAACGGAGAGCAGAGCCTGTTTTTCCTCAACAGGCGCGGCTTTGCTACGATCGCACGCTGTGCCGAGTGCAATGAAGTCGTGATGTGTCCCAACTGCAAGACAGCCCTCGTCTACCACAAAAAGAAGGAGAAACTTGTCTGCCATCACTGCGGATTCAGTGTAAGTCCTAAAACATGCGTGAAGTGCGGAGGAAAACTTCTCTTTGAAGGGATAGGCATCGAAAAACTTTTTGAAGCGATCGAAGGCTATTTCCCGGGCACAAAAGCTCTTTCGTTTGACAAGGACACTCTCGGAACAGCTGCTCTTTTCGACAAAGCTGTGAAAGAGATCTCTGAAGAGAAGTTCCAGCTCATCGTCGGAACAGTCATGATATCAAAAGGGCACAACTTTCCGAAATTAAGAAATGTCGTAATAAAATTCGCCGATTATCTTTTGGGTTTCAGGGACCCGAGAGCTTCGGAAAAGTGTTTCCAGCAGATAACGCAGGTCGCAGGCCGCGCCGGAAGATTCGGTGTCGAAGGGCGCGTCTTTGCCGAGACGATCTATCCCGACCACTACATCTGGAACTACATAAAAAGCAATGACTACGAAGGTTTTATCAGCGAGGAGCTTTCTTGGCGCGAACAGCTCGGATTCCCGCCGTTCACGAGAATGATAACTGTCAGGATCTCGGGGACTGACGAGGAGAAGACCGATAGATTCGCAGATGAATGTTTCGGTAAGATCAACGATTTTATTGAAAGCGGTCCTTTTGAAGATATCACAGTCTATCCTCCGGCCGAGCCTATGCTTTCAAAGGTCCAGAACCGTTTCAGGAAAAACATCTCGCTAAGTTTTCCGAAAAATGCAAAAGTTGCAGCGTTAATAAAGAAATATCTATTGAAAATGGAAAAAGTTTCCGGTGTCACGGTAACTTTCGATGTTGATCCGATAAGCGAAAACTGATATAAAAATATCAAAAAATCTATTTTAAATTTGACTTATTCCTGTTTGTGTGTAAATATCACTTGTTTTTTGTCTTTTTTTAGGTGAAGATCATGTTTACGATATTGAAAAGCGGTTCGGTTTCAGGGATAGACGGCAATGTTATCGATGTCGAAGTAGATATTTCGAAAGGTATGCCTGCATTTTCGATAGTCGGACTCCCCGACAATGCGGTGAAAGAATCGAAAGAGCGGGTCAGGACGGCGATAATAAACAGCGGACACTTGTTCCCTCAGAACAGGATCACGATAAATCTGGCGCCTGCCGGGATCAGAAAGGAAGGGGCTGGTTTCGATCTGCCGATAGCGACTGCGATAATCGCCTCGATATACAGCATGGAAACAGACAAAGTCGACGGTTTCATGATAGTCGGTGAACTTGCGCTGAATGGTGAGATAAAGCCGGTAACAGGTGTCCTGAGCCTTGCGATAACTGCGAAAGAATGCGGTCTCAAAGGGATAATCGTGCCTGAGGAAAACGGCGGGGAAGCCGCGGCGATAACAGAAATAAACGTCGTTACTGTGAAAAATCTGGACGACATCTTTTACATTCTGAAGGAAGGTCCGAAAGAATTTTATCATTCCGAATCGAGAGCGGAAGAGAAAAAGTATATCGTCGATTTTTCCGAAGTTAGAGGTCACGAACAGGCGAAAAGGGCGATCGAGATCGCAGCTGCGGGCGGACACAATATCCTCATGGTCGGCTCTCCCGGCAGCGGAAAAACTATGCTTGCGCGCCGTATCCCGACTATCCTGCCTGAACTCGAACGGGAGGAGAGCATTGAAACTACGAAGATCTTCAGTGTCTCCAATCTCATGCAGGGAAACGGCCTTATAAACGAACGTCCTTTCCGCTCGCCGCACTCTTCATGTTCGCATATCGCCCTTGTCGGAGGCGGAAATCCGCCGAAACCGGGGGAAGTGAGTCTTGCGCACAACGGAGTCCTTTTCCTTGACGAACTTCCGGAGTTCAGCAGAAACGCTCTCGAAGTGCTGCGTCAGCCGATGGAAGACGGCGATGTCTCGATATCCCGTGCGACACACACGATCCGCTATCCTGCCAATTTCATGCTTGTCGCATCGATGAACCCGTGTCCGTGCGGTTATCTTTTCGACAAAAAGAAGCCGTGCGTCTGTTCCACACAGGCTGTCCAGCGCTATCAGCAGAAGATTTCAGGACCGCTTCTTGACAGGATAGATATTTCGATCGTTGTAAATTCAGTCTCTTTTGACGATCTGCGGAGCCGCAGCACGGGCGAAACGAGTGCCGTGATCAGGGAGAGAGTCGAGAAGGCAAGGGCGGTCCAGCGTGAACGCTTCAAGGATTCGCCGTTTTTTACGAACTCGAAGATGCAGGCTTCCGAGATCGACAGGTTCTGCCGTCTTGACGAGGCCGCAGAACTTCTTCTCAAAAACGCCATGGAAAAACTCGGTATCTCGACGCGCGGATACTCGAGGATCCTCAAAGTCGCACGGACTATAGCAGATATCGACGGGAAAGAGCAGATAGAATGTGCCCACATCGCCGAAGCGATACAGTACTACAACCGCTCGATGTTCAATCCTGAAGGAAGAGGCTTTGCCTGATGTCTGATAAATATCGTTCTTATTCCTTTTCCGAGAGTTCGGCGTATTCTTCGAACATTGATTCGTATTTTGATTTGAGTTCAGAATATTTGGCCGAAAGTTCCGCCATGTTGTCCTTGTTTTTTTCGTAGTCCGCCATCTTTTTTTCGATATCCGCGATCTCGTTTTCAATCTCAGGGATCAGTTTTTCGAGTTCTGCGAGCCGTATGCGCTGGGAGTAGGTGAGTTTCGGCGCGTCGGCCTGCAGGTTTCTCGGTTTTACGGCTTCTTCCCTTGGTCTTGCCGCTTTTTTCTGTTCACTCCTTGCGCTTTTCCGCTCCTGCTCGATCCATTCGCTTGCCTTTCCGACAAAACTTTCGATGACGCCGTTTCCTCTGAAGATAAGCAGTGTGTCGACAGTCCTGTCCAAAAAATAGCGGTCATGGCTTACGACTACGAGCGGCCCTGCAAATGACGAGAGGAAGTCTTCGAGGACTGAAAGCGTCTTGATGTCGAGGTCGTTCGTCGGTTCGTCGAGAACGATGAAATTCGGGTTGTTCATAAGGACCGCGACGAGGTAGAGCCTTCTTCTTTCACCGCCTGAAAGTTTTTCGATCTTCGTGTAATGGAGAGACGGATCAAAGAGGAATTTTTCGAGCATCTGCGAGGCTGAGATCTTTGAGCCGTCGGCAAGAGTGATGTTTTCTCCTTTCGATCTTACGAAGTCGATAAGGCGCATATCGTCGGGAAGTTCGCGCGAAGTCTGGTCGAAATATGAAAATTCGGTGTTTATCCCGAGGTCGTATTCGCCGCTTTTCGCCTTCAGCCTTCCGGTCAGGATGTCCAGGAATGTCGTTTTTCCGCTCCCGTTGCTGCCGACGATCCCGAGCCGCGTATCCTTTTTGAATGCAAAAGTGAAGTCTTTGATTATCGTTTCGCCGTTCCAGTCAAAAGAGATCCCTTTCATTTCCAGGATCTTTTTGCCGATCCTTTTCCCCTGGACTGCAAGCTCGATGTTCTTTTCCTCTTCGGGCTTTTCGCGCTGCATCATTTTCTGAATGTTTTCGATGCGGTCCTTCGATTTTGTGGCTCTTGCCCTCGGCCCGCGCGCCAGCCATGCGAGTTCTCGCCTGAGGATCGTCCGGACACGCTCTTCATTAGCCACAAGTGAGTGAAAATATTCCGATTTCTTTTCAAGATAATAGTCGTAGCACCCTTTGTAGTGAAAGAGGTCTGACCCTTCGATCTCGTATATCGAAGTGCATACGGCATCGAGAAAATAGCGGTCGTGCGTCACCATGATGACCGCTTTTTTCGTCTCTTTGAGATACTCTTCAAGCCAGACGATCGTGTCGATATCGAGGTGGTTCGTCGGCTCGTCGAGCAGAAGCAGCCCCGAATCTTTGACGATACAC
>JAEESW010000037.1 GCA_016290135.1 bacterium | reverse complement strand
ACAGATTCTTCATCCTGAGATAATGATGTGCATAACTCCGGCACAACAAAGAGTTTTGTTTTTTTCTTTAAGTATGAGAATAAATCATTTCGCAATGTTCTTTCTGTAATATCATCTATAATTTTGGGAATTCCATTAATTCTCTTAACATAAGAACATCCATTATATCTTTTATGTGACATATAATTTTCAAATGCTTCTTCAAGATGATTAATATCGAGCTTTTCTTCATTTCGCTGTTTTAAAGCGTTTTTATTTTCAATAATACCCCCAAATCCTGTATCAATCTTTCCATTATGAACGAGAAAAATATTGCTATTACAATTTACAAGAATAAAGCTTGTGTTTTCTTTTGAAATTCTTTGAGCTTCATTAATTAAAAATTCTATATTTTCAGCATCACCATCAGAATTTATAATTCTTTCAGATGCAAATTTACAATCATCTGTTAATGAAAACAAAGACAATTCATAAGACTTATAGGCAGTTTCAAGATATGATATAAAGTCTGATGATAAATTTTTTATTTCCGAAATATTTTTTATTTGTAAAAGGAAGTTTTTTTCGCCACATTGAGCTTTTAATGCATAAAGGATGTTGTATTCGGCAGTATTTTCATTTATAAAACTATTAAGAAAATCATTACTATTTGCCATATTAATTTTCTCCTTCAGTTTCATAATAATTTTTCAAAATAAAATCCATCCAATGAGAAAGAATATCATAATCATCAATTTTATCATTCGTAATTTTTTTCTTAAATTCAATTAACAACTTTGACAATTGACTTTTTAATGGAGATATTTCTGTTTCAGCCCCTTGAGTGGCTCTTGTAAAGGTAGGCTCGGAGAAGAATATTGTAAAGATATACTGATCATCATATGATTTCAGTAAATTCACAAAAGGATTGACCTGCTTATATATACGAGAAAGCATAGCTTCATTTGAAACAAGCGTCTCAACATAATTCTTTAAGTTCTGTTTGACTACAATCTCATTATCTTTGATTTCTATATAATCTATCAATTGAAAATTGTTCAAAACATCATCAAAATTTAGAATTTTAACATTGCCTTTTTCAACTGCAATCACAACATCATCTGTGCCATTGTTATCAAAAAAAGCCTTGGTCATATAATATAAATAAATATACCGTCTAAAAGTATTGATATTAAATTTTGAATTAACTTGAGACAGGCAATATAGGAATACCAACATCTTTTCTGTTAGCTTTGGATTTCCTACCATTTTTAATTCTCCTCTTGAAAATATGAATAAAAATTAAAATGATTATTTAATGAATACGCCGATTTTTCTGTTAAATCTATAACATTTACATCTTTTTCAGAAAAAGCCTTGTATAAATTAAATATAAGATTACTTTTTCGTGCGTTGGCAGTTATAATAAGCGAATTTCCCTTATTGACATAATCCTCAAATGTATTAACCGCATTTTCCTCATGAAACATGTCCAATGTACTGTCAGGAGTTTCACAAATAAAAAAAGACTGTTTGTGATAATTTGTAAGTATTGAAAAACGAAAAGCAAAGTCTGTAAAAATTCTCTGCGATTCTGAGAGCATGTAATAATCATTTCTCACTTTGTCATTCAAAACAAAATTTATCATTAAGTCCTTTAATATATTATCATCTTCAATTCCTCCAATATCTGAAAGAGGAAGTTTTAAATTAATTGTACTTTCATTACCATAAAAAGATACCGCGTATTGTATAAACAGCTTCCTAAAAACATCAAAATTTACTGCTAATCCATCTTCAATCTTTTCTCGTAATTTTTTTTCTTTCAATTTTGCAGAATTGAGAATCTTTAACTTATCATCTCTGTCTTTTTGGGCTTGTTGTAATCGTTGTTCATCTACAGAATTCACATCATCAGGATTTAAATATACCAGAATTTTATTTATTCTTTCTTGCTTCTTACTTATTTGTTCTCGAAATAAGGATATCGAATCAGTTATATTTTTTATATCATTTTTTAATAAATCAATCTCATTTCTTATCTTTGTAAGAGCATTTGAATTATCCTTTCTTTCAATATCAAGCTTAAAAACATCAACATTTTGTTCTAGATGCAATTTTTCTTCACACATTATGCATTGCTCTGTTTTTATGTCAAATATATGCTTATTACCACATATAGGGCATACATCAGACAGCATTTTATGAGAAAATTTTTTATAATAATTATTGTAATTGTTGGGAAGAATATTATTATACCATTTTTCATCTAACTCTAAGTTTTTCTCTTTTAATTTTTCTTCTTTATTTGCAAGCCGCAATAATTCAGAATTTTTTCTTTCATAATTTTTTCGCTCTTCGCAAATTTTTTCCTTTATTTTTTCTATATCATTTTTTAAAGTATTTAACTCTATTGTTAAATCCATGTTGTTAGTATCTAGTCCTTCTTTTTTTAATCTGTCCTTTTCTTTTTGTAAAAATTTCAACATAAAATTATGAGTTTCACTCGCTTTCTTATAGGCACTTTCAGCGGCTTTAGTATTTAATTTTTGCTCACAAAACGCTTCATAAACAGATGAATCAACAATATATTTGCCGATTATGATTTCCTGTAATTCCGCATTCCAGAATGTCAAACTTCTATCTTCATCGAAAAGCATAACATCTTGCAACATGTTTATTAAAGTATTTATTCCTCCTGGCAACAATGTGGTTTTACTTAGAGATTCTTGATATTTATATATCAAATACTGTTTATAACTTTCATCTGTTTTTTTGAAATATTTATTTTCAAAATCCTTATATTTTCCAATTATTCCTGATAGAGGAATTCCATTCACTACAACTTCTAACAACGATCCGTCATATAAAGAATGAGAAACCTTGTATGCACTTTTGTTAACATGAAATTCAGAAATAACAAGTGCTTCTTCTGAAACAGTAATCATTCTATCCTTAAAAAAATCTGGATAATATAAAGGTCTGCTATCACGCCGTTTTTCCAATCGGAGCTGTGTTTTAGTAGTTCCTTTATACGGTCCAATGATTGAGAACAGAATAATCATTAACAATGTGCTTTTTCCTACGCCATTTGTTCCATAAATAATGTTCAATTTAGATGAAAAATCTATTTCAAATGGACATTTATAAAGTGAGTAGTTATAAATGGTAACCTTATCAAGAATAGGCAAATAGAATTCATTTGTTTTCATCTTTCTACTTTTTCTCCAAAACGATTACACCTTCAAGCAATTTATCAACATGCTCTTTTTGCTGAGGGCTTGTTTTTAAATAACGGGCTTTTCTGATTTCCTGTACAGAAAAACCGATATCTTCTGCAATAGAAGCACAAATATCAAGAGTTTTTATCTCCACATTAAAATATGCAGAGTTTGAAACATTAAAATAAACCTTCCCGCCTTTTCGCATTTTTTTGTACAACTCTTTAAAAAGAGTATCCATATCTACAAAATAAAGACGAATCATATCTATTATGGAAGGGTTCCATAAAGTGAAATTTTTCGAAGACTTATCCAATCTCTTTAAAGTAGATTTAAGAAGTGAATTTTTTATGTCAGCATTATCATGCCAATGAATCTGAACATGTGAACGAAAGGTGTGTTCTCTCAGATTTTGGATCTGAGCATTATCTTTAGTAAATCCCAAAGTTTTCAGCTCGAGCATATAAGTGTCTGTATAGTCACGTGAATTAAGATACGGAGGCGAAGTGATTACCAAGTCGATGGAATTGTCTTCGACTTTTTCATTTATGGCAAAACGAGAATCTGAATTGAAAAGAAAGCTTTTGTTTTTCTGAGAAAATTCTACATTCGGTTTGAATGAATTTTTTATATCTTCCAATAGTTCATCTGTTACTTTTTTATCAAATTTTGTAAAGACATCTTCCTTAGTCAGCTTTATTGAAGTCCAATTTTTTTTATATGAAAGGCATTTTCCGTTTCTATATAAGTTCGAGACATCAAGCAATATCGCAGCTAATGCTATCGTAAATAAATCTTTATAAATTTCCTCATTTATTGCATCGATTGCGATTTTAAGTTTTTTTACCGCCAGACCGACTTCATTGTCATAATTCCATTTTTTGCTTTTGTCTGACTGATATAAAGTCGGAAAAACAGAAGAATCCAAGTTTGTGTCATTTAATTTATCCCTTGAGTTTTTTATTTTTGTAAACCAATAATTTGCTCGTTCATAAGTATATTCGGTTTCAAGTTTCACTTTGCCAATCAAATACATGAGAGGATTTATTTCGAATGAGTAGCATTTTATTCCAAGATTCTGTAATTCAAGAGCGGTTGTTCCACTACCGGAAAATGGTTCCAGACAACATTCTATTTTTTGTTCTTTATTTTCATCTATTATTGATTGAATAAATTCTTTTGAGTAACCTTCAACAAAAGGATACCATCGATGGATCGGTTCCTGTTTATTCTTATTAAACTGCATGATACGCCCGTAAGTGTCCGTAAAATCTGCATAGTTATATTTTAACGCATCATTTGACATACACTGGTCAAAACGGTTATAACCACATGAATCTTGCATTTTGCACATCGAATAGTGTCAAAAAAAAACAACTTTTTATCAAGGAAGCTGCTTGCCCACCAAAAAACGTCGAATAAATTAAGGCAAAAAAACGAAAAAGTATATTTATTTTTTATCAGAAATCAAAGATTCTTGTTTTATGAAACATTTCTGCACGACGGAAATTCTGAAATTTTTTCCGCGGAAAGAAACAATTTCATTCTCGGAAATTTCTGCTGAAAGAATTTCGTCTTCTTTTTTCACAGAAATCTTGCGCAAAAAAGATTGTTTTTGTGCGCCGCGAGGCGGCTTCGTTTTTGAAGTCACATTGTGACCTCAAAAAATAAATTGCCCGCTTCAAACTATGTGCTTGAAAGTGCGAACTTTGCACTGATAACATCCTAAAGCTTGAATTTTGATAAAATTTTGATAGAATACTGATAATTTTTCTGTTTTTTTAGGAGGAAATTATGCAAATTCGCCCAGTTTCAGATCTACGCAACAAATTCTCTGACATAGAGAGTTTGGTTTTTTCAAGGAAAGAGCCTGTTTTTCTTACAAAAAACGGCTACGGTTCTATGGTGGTGATGAGTCTCGACATGTACGAAAGCCTTACCGAAAATATTGAGGCAAAACTTGATGCTGCGGATATTCAGGCAGAAGAGACTCCGGAACGTCTTTCCCATGATGAAGTTTTTAGTGCTGTCCGAGCACGTATCAGGGCAAAATAATGAGCTACAAGTTACGCTATCTTCCGTTGGCAAAAGAAGATCTGATCAATCGTGACGAGAAAAGACTTTTGTGAAAACGGAAAAGGTATGCTGACGCGGAGCTACAGATCTTCCAGGGCTTTCTTTTCTTTTTCTTCGGCTGCTTTGACTGCGTCGTTGAGCTTTTTTTCAGCTTCCTGCTTCATTTCGATCATTTTCTGCGCTTCAGTTGCGGGGGTCGGCGGCTGTTTTCCGCATGAGGAGAGAAGAAGCGAGAACAAAAGGGCGAAAACTGCGATAATTGATGATCTTTTCATTCCGGTCTCCTATTCCACTTTTTTGTCCGAATAACTCCTGACAGAGTAACGTTTTTTAGCGAGTTCGATGAAATCCATGTTTCCTCCTATTTTTCGTTGTATATCATTTCCGCGCCGAATGGTTCGAGCGTGATCTCGATTTTGTTTTTAGCTTCTATTTCCTCTCCTGAAAAGAGCGTTTCGAGCTTGCCGCTCAGTTTCAGTTCCGACAAGTCGAGCGTGATCTTTTCCGCTTCTTCACCGTTGTTGAAGAGAGCGATGACGGTGTCTTCGCCCTGGACCATGGCGAAAGCGTAGATATTTTCAGAAACAGCGAGGTTTTTCCTCGTTCCGTGCATGAGGGCGGGGTGGTCTTTGCGGAAATTGCCTAAAATCTGCGTATGTGCAAGGTTCTTCTTCTGGTTTTTGCTCAGATCGTCGCCGAAAAGAGCCATCCTTCTGTTGTCGGGGTCGTTCGCACCCGGCATTCCGAACTCGTCGCCCTGATAGATTATCGGGATCCCGGGATGGGTGAACATGAACGTCAGAGCATTGCGCATTTTCTTGAAAGGAAGTTCCTCTTCAGGCAGTTCAGGAGAGTTCTCCCAGACTTTCTGGTCTGCTTCGGCTCCACCCTGCGACGAAACGCCGTCAAAATCCTTGTTCGCAAGGCTGAGGGCGCGGGCGACATCGTGGTTGCCGATGAAATTGCCCATGATCGAACCTTTGTAGAAGTCGTTCTGATAACGGTAGTCATTGGTCTCAAGAAATTTCGTGAAAGTCTTGAAATCCTCGCTCTGAAGCAGGAATGTCCGCACGATGTGGTGGTAGAGCGGGAAGTCGAACTGCCCGTCGAGTTTGTTTTCTCCCAAGTAGTAGCCGATCTCGTCCCAGCCCATATCCCCGGTGAAAGTCTCTCCGATCATGTAGAAAAGGATCCCGGTAGTCGTGACATTGCGCTGTATCGCCGTTTTCAGAGTCGTCGTGAAGTCGAGTTCCATGAGCCTTATCGCATCAAGACGAAGTCCGTCGATGTCAAATTCCTGAATGAGCCAGATCAGGTGGTCTATGACCGCAGTCATCGCCTCGTCGCTGCGGTAGTTTATGTCTGCCAGATAGTCGGTGAACCAGCAGTCGACAGGCCTTTCCCAGCCGCATGTGTAGCCGCCGCTCGAATTTGCCGGAAGCCCGTCTGGAGCCATGTTGAACCAGCCGCGGTTTTTGTATGTCTTCCAGAGGTATGAATCGGTGTGGACGTGGTTCGGAACGAAGTCGAACATCACCCTGATCCCCTTTTTATGCGCTTTCTGAATGAGTTCGTGCAGTTTTTCCTCGCTTCCGAAGTGCTTTTCGATCGGGGAATCAAGCCCGGGGATGTGAAGTTCGTTCGTCCAGCCGGTAGCTGTCGGCCAGTATGAGTGATAAGCCGCGTAGTAACGGCTGTCTCCCCCCATTCCCTTGCCGGGATTTTCGGTATTTGCGACAGGAGAACTTATCCAGAGGACGTTCACTCCCATGTCGGAAAAGTAGTTGTCATCGATTTTGTCGATGATCCCCTGAAAGTCGCCCCCCTGCCAGTTCGCCTTTTCGTCGATGCCGGGAAGGGGAGAGTCGTTGCTTTTGTCACCGTTGCTGAAGCGGTCGGTCATAAGCTGATACATGAAGGCATCCTGCCATTCAAAAGGCTTTTCCTCGATCCAGACCGGAACTGTGAGAACTTCCGCAGCAAATCCGTCGGTATCGAAAATCCTGAAAAACCATGTGAATTTGCCGAAATCTTTTGCTTCGTAATCTATTGAAATCATTCCTGTTTTTTTGTCGAAAGAATAGTCTGCCCTTTCTCTTCCGAGCAGGATCTCAGATTTTTTGAGATCTGGGGCCTTTCCCGAGATCCCGGCGGTGAACTTTATCTGAAATCTGATGTTTTTCCCGGAGATCTCAGGCCGCCCTGCGAGTTCTATCACAGGATAGCGGCAGTCTTTCACCTTAAGTTTGCTGTAGCGTATGTCCTTGTCAAACATCGTGAGCGGATTTGCCGGGTCAAGAAACGCCTTCGATGTCTTTGCCGAAAAGAAAATGTAGGGATAGCTGCCCGGAGCGAGAAAAAGTTCCGCACTCCACAAGCCGTCCTTGTAGGTCATCGGGGTCGAAAGCGACCAGTTGTTGAAAGAGCTTTTGATGTATAGATCGTCTTCGGCGCGACCTGTCACTGAAACCGTTTTTCCGGCGCAGTAGTTGGCTTTATCCTCTCCGCCGCATGATGCGATCAGAGACATTAATGCCAGTGAAATCAGCATGATAGCGGTTTTTACATTGTTGAAAGGAATACATGAATCGTCCATGTGTTTTCTCCTTCATGAGGTTTCAGGTTGCATCCTGCCTGAATGGTTATGGATCCTATCGGTGAAGCGTAGAGCAGACCTCCGCCGGAAGCGTATCTGAAAAGCTCTCCTTTTCCGACATTAGACACTTCCTCCCAAAGGTTGCCGATATCGTAGAATCCGATGAGATAAAGGTCTGTTATGAGTTTGATGCGCAGTTCGTTGCGCATATACATGTAGAATTTGCCTTCAGCCATTTCTCCTTTCATGTCCGCGGGAAGCAGCTCGCTCGTGTAGAATCCGCGCATGGTCGTGTTGCCGCCTAATTTCAGGACATCGTCCGAAGAAAGTTCTCCGGAGTGCGGAAGGAGGAAGGCGGAAGAAAGGAAAGCGTGGTAGATCAGCCTGTCTGTCGATATGATATCGCCTGCGAAATTTCTTCTGTAATGGAGCGGGATATAGACCGCAAGCCCTCCTTCGAAGAGCGAATACTGGTTCGTGTCACCGGCGACGGAAGAGGTGTTCTGGTATCTGAGGGAAAGTTTCCACCCTTTCGTCGGGAAGAAAAGGGAATCGCGGAAGTCTATGTATCCCCTGATCTCAGGCGAGATCACGAGCCTCTGAAGGATCTCGTAGCTGACATCTCCGCCTTCATCGACTTCGTAGTCCTTTTCGTAGCGGTATGCGACCTCGACACCGGTGGAGATGAAGTAACGGTTGCTGAAACGCCGGAAAACGCTGAGATAGAGACCGTTTTTGTCGATCATGTAGGGAAGTCCGCCGTTGCTGCGTATGTCATGGACATGGAATGCGTCTATCTGTGCCGAAAGAGGGATCTTGGGGATGTATGTGTCCTGGAAAAGAAATGTGAGATTGACTTTTCTTTCTGTCTGCTGCCAGTCTGTGAAGTCTTCTGTGTAGTATTTTTTGAAGCGGTCGTTCATAAAAAGTTCGATCTTTCTTGAAACTTTGAGGCTGATTTTTGAGGAAACACCCGATCCCGCCATGTTCTTCCACTCGAAGGAACCTATCGCCCTGACACCTTCGTCCGTGCTTATGCCTACGCCGGGCGAGAGTCTGAATCTCTCCGATTCGCTCACTGTGACGACAAGGTCCTTTTCTTCATTCGGAAATTCAGGGTCTATGAAATCGATGTCGACCGATTGGAAAATACCGGTCTGGAGCATATTCCTGCGGCTGTACTGGAACGAGTCTCCGTCGAGAACGTCTCCCGGATCGATCCTCAGTATGTGGCGCACGACCCAGGTCGTCGTCAGGTAGTTTCCTGCGATGACGACTTCGGTGATCTTTACTTTGAAGAGATACTCAACGTTGAATGAGAGGAAGACCTTGTCGCCTTCAGTCCTTTCCTCGTGCGTCACAAGATGGAAAATATATCCCTCTCCGGTAAGAAAATCAGTTATCCTCTTTTGGTAAGCCTGAACGATCCTCTCATTGAAAGGAACAGGCTTCGGCAGTTTTATCTTCTTCTTCATAGCTTTGTCGAGCTTTGCATCGCCCGAGGAGGCCTCGACTCCGGCAAGGAAATACTGGGTGTTTTCCGTGACATCGATATTCAGCGAAAGTCTGCCGTCTTCGTCAGTGATCTGCACGTTTCCGACTTCGACATCGGCATAACCGCCGTTTTGGTATATCTTCTCGGTCATCTCCCTGATCTCTTCGAGGTAGGCTTTCGGTATGGCGTGCGGAGAATCGGGTTTTATGATCTTGTCCTTGCGGCTGTCTTTGATGGTGCGCTCCCTTTTTCCGTCAGAATCGATATATCCGCCTCCGGTCGTCGTCCTGTTTATCATGATCCGCGGGAAATTCTCCTCGTCTATCCTGTCGGCGATGAAATCAGAGAGTCTCTCAGTCACGATCTTCCGGTTCTTCTCGCTGCTGCCGTTGAGCACCACATCGTTGATGAAACGCCGCTCGTTTTCCATTATCTTCACATGGATCGTGCTGAAGTCCTCGCCCGAAATGCTTTTTTCGATGATCTCGGCCTTTATTTCGGCATCGTGGAAACCGTAGGCCTGATAAAGTATTTCGAGCTTTTTCTGAATCCCGGCCGTGTCGAAGTGATAGTTCGGGACCTCTTTTATGACTTTTTCCACGGTGTCGGGCGAGAACCAGTAGGCTCCTTCGACATTTATCGAGAAATGGCTGCCTTTTGTGACTGTGAGCGCGACTGCGCCGTTCCTGCGCTTTTCGGAAGAGACTGCGATGCCGAGGTAACCCTGGTCTTTGTAGCGGTCCGTCACGAAGTATTCTATATCCGTAATGTTCTTGTCGGTGTAAGGCCGCCCTTTGAAAGCCGCCTCAAGGTCGAATTTCAACTTTTTGAACTCCGTTTTGTTGAAAGTCCCTTTGAGGATGAATTTTTTTATCTTTTCCTGAGGTCCTTCCTTGATGTCGATAGTCATTTTTATCGCTGTCGGAGAGATCTTCTCAGTCGCGATGCTCACACGGGCCGAAAAATAACCGTTCTCGCGGTAGTAGTAGATGATCTCCTCTCTGATCTTCGCGATGTTGTCCTCAAAGTAGAGCGAGTACAGACCGATGCCCGAGGCGAGCTTCAGTTCCCTGTCGGTGAGGTTGCGGTTCCCTCTGATCTTTATTTTCTCGATGATAAGCTGCGGAGTGCCCTTTATCAGGATCTTGACTTTGCCGTTGCCCGACTTTTCGTAGGAGACATCGATCTTTTCAAACTTTTTCGATGCATAGAGCAGCTTTACGGTCCGCCTGATCTTTTTGATGGAGAGAGGCTCTCCCTCCTTGATCTTTACGAGCCTTGCGAAGTCGGAATAGTTGAGCGGGGAATCCCAGACGACTTCATCAACGATGTCGGCACAGTAAAGCGCCGAAGTCATGAATATCAGAAAAACGAATATGAGAAAGCGGAATCTGCTCAAGCGGCTAACGGTAAAAAATCATTAAAATTCTATCTTTCTTTTTGCCGGATCCTCATTCTGCCTGAAAAAAATGAATGTGTGGCCTATCGAGCCGCAGCATTCGCATTTCAGTTTTTCGACTATCCCTGCGGCGATCTCCTTCTTCTCGTCGATATAATCGATAAATTTGATCTTGACGAGTTCGTGTGCGGAAAGAGCCTCGTCGATCTGAGCCTCGACCTGCTCCGTGTAACCGTTGCGCCCGATGATGACCACGGGATTAAGTGCGTGGGCAAGGCCGCGCAGGTATTTTTTCTCTTTTCCAGTGAGTTTTTCCATTCAGATCTCCATGCAGTTTTCCTTAAGTTTCTTGAAATCGGCGGAATCCATGAATCTTTCGAGTATGAGTGCCGCCGCCGTTGAATCTATCGCGCCGGAGCGCTTTTTTTCGCGGTAGTTTTTCGCTGTCACGTTCTTTATTTCGAGAGCCTCTTTCGAAGAGAATGACTCGTCCACTCCGAAAAAGGGGATGTTTTCATAAATTTCCCTGAGTCTTCTTTCAAATCCTCTGACTACTGGCATGAAAGAGCCTTCCTCGCCGTTGCTCCGTATCGGATGACCGATTGCAAATGCTGCGATATCGAAATCGAGCATCTCGCCGAGTCTTTTCAGATCGTCATTTATCGAATCCTTTCTCTTCAAAGTCCCGATGATGACCGGAAAATTCCATGTCGGATCGGTCGCGGCGACTCCGACGAACTTCATTCCGATGTCGAGGGAGACGACTCTTTTAACCATTGTTCTTTCCTGAAAGCGATGCGAGCTGTTCGAGGACTATCTCCTTGATCAGACTTCTTGCATTTTTGTCGAGCCATTCCTTTACGGCCGCTTTTACCGCGTCATCGGAAGATCCTGCATCTCCGCTGTCCGGTGCATGAGAGCCTTCTTCTTCATCGGCTTTTGTCTCTTCGACGGGTTCAGGCTTTTCTTCTTCAGGAGCAGCCTCCTCCTGAGCCGGAGCAGGTGTCACCTGAGTCGTTTCCGGTCGTGAGATCTCTTCTTCGCTGTCGTCTCCGAAAAGAAAGTCCTCGGCACTTCCGTTCTCCGCCGCATCGAAGCCGGAGGACCCCGCTTTTTCGTCACTGAAAAGAGTGTCAGCCTCAGCGTTATCCTCAGTTTCAGGTTCCTTATCCTGTGCCTTGCCGGGATCGAGTATCACTGCATCGGAAGTCAGCTCAAAAGTTTCCTCTTCATCTTCAAGATCCGAAAAAAGCTCCTTGGCAGCGTTTTCTTCTTTTGGCGCCTCGTCAGAATGCTGCTCTTCAGCGGTCTCGGGAGCGAGTCTGTCGAAGACTGTGAGCAGTTCTGTGCGGTTGAAGTTCCTGGGCATAGTTGCAATCTCCGGATTCTTTGTGTTCGTCGAGAGAAGGAACGGGATGCCGATAGACTTCATCATCTGGATTATTGCCTGCGGAAGGAGCGATTCCTCCGCCACGATGAGGTCGAATTGTTCATGCTGCAGTTTTTCGAGAAATTCGTTGAGAGTCCCTTTCAGCATTATACGCCAGTTCGAATCGTTGGTGTATTCAAGGTATCTTTCTGTGATTACAGGATTCGTTTCCAAAATAAGTGCTGTTCTTGACGCCATTTTATCCTCCTATGAATGAGATATTTTCGAGATATTCTTTTACTGCCTTGATGTCTTCCGGAACCGGAGAGGTGAAAAGAAAATCCTTTCCTGCAAGAGTGAATCCCAAAGTCCCTGCATGGAGAAGCTGCCTTCCCGAAGCGGCAAGCAGCTTGTTCAGCACCGGATCCGGTGATCTGCGCAGCCCTCCGTAAAGTTCGTCGTTCAGGATAGGGTGCCCGAGATAGTTCATGTGCATCCTGATCTGATGGGTGCGGCCTGTTTCCAGCGTGATCTTCAGCATCGAGGTATATCGGAATTCCTCTGTGACCTCGTAGTGGGTGACTGCCTTTCTTCCGTTCGGCACATCAGGGCTGAATCTGAGACGGTTCTTCGGATCCCTGCCGTGAAAAGTCTCCACTGTTCCTTTTGTCTCTTTCAGTTTTCCCCAGACTATGCAGGTGTATTCTCTCACGATGTCGTGCCGGGAGAATTTTTTCTGAAGCTCCGTCAGTGTTTTTTCGTTTTTAGCAACGACAAGAAGACCTGATGTGTCTTTGTCGATCCTGTGGACGAGCCCCGCTCTGAAATTCGGGTCGTCTTTAGATCTGTCTTGCAGATCCAGATAGTTGACCAGCCCGTTGAGGAGCGTTCCCGACGGATGTCCGTTCCCCGGATGGACCAAAAGCCCTGCCGGTTTGTTGACGACGAGGAAGTCGCCGTTTTCAAAAACGATATCGAGCGGGATATCTTCCGGTTCGGCGGAAAGCTGTTCCGGAGCATCCGCTTCGAATTCGATCACGTCGCCTTTCAAAAACTTGGAAAAACTGCTCTTTGTGAGGACCTTTCCGTTCACAGAGAGGTTCTCTCCGCGTATGTTTTTCTGGACCAGCGTCCTCGAAACCCCGAGAATGGAGGAGACGAGAGAGTCCGCTCTCATGTTTTCGCTGTTCAAAAGTGAAAATGTCGTCCCGCAGCCGTAAATATCCAAGCTCATCCTCACAAAAAATGACCCGGAATAATATTGAGAATATCTTTAAATTCAATTTTTTAGGCCGCCGCCGCCGCTTATCGCTCGCCGCTTTCGGTATCCCGTAATACCGGCAAGATCTTGAGGCGGCGGAATAATCTTGTCTTTCCGCGGTTTTTCCTTAAAATTGCGCTCCAGTTTTTTTTCGAGGTGCGAAATGACTGAATTTATTGAGACTTCCCCTGATGCTTTTCCGGTCATAACTGTCGATTTGTTCAATAAATACGGAAGGTTGATAGTTGAAATGCCGAACTTCAGAGATGCTTCGGCTCTTGTTTCGGCGCTCAGCGCGTTCAGGCTGAAAACGCTCATGTTCGCCCCGCAGTTCCTCCTGCTTGAAAGGAGCGGTGAAGAGACAGACGCACAGAAAGCGTATGCCGAAATGGCCGCGGATCCCGATGTCATCGTGACGACACCGCTCGGCGGAAGGCTTTTCCTGCCGGACGATTCCGAGGAACTTGTCTTCAGGAAGAATTCTTACTACAGGATCAGCGAGGTCGTCAGGTCGCTCACCGGACTCGGATACAAAAAAGTGCAGATCGTGCGGGATGCCGGTGAATTCGCGGTGAGAGGCGACATCGTCGATATCGGGATATTTGTCGCAGGAAAAGGCGTGCGTCTCGAATTTTTTGATGAAGAGCTGGAAAACATCTCCCTTTTCTGGCTTTCGAACCAGCGCAACGGCAGACCGCTGGATGAGGTTAGAGTGCCTCAGCTCATGTTTCCGGAGACCTTGAGGAGCGACTGGCAGAAAGTGCTTGAAGAAAAGGGGGCCGGACTTTCGATGCAGCAGATCCTCGAAACGGAGGAACTCGTTTCATCGGGAAGTCTGCCGAAATGGGACATTTTTCCGCTCATTGCCGGAGACGGGACGCTCTATTCGCGGTTCAAGGCAAAAACTGTCCGCTTCGAAAAACTGAAAGCTGAAACTTATGTAGAGGATGACTTCAAAAAAATTGATACGGAAAGGAAAAAAAGGATCGAAGAAGGGCGTTTCATTCCGTTTGAGATAAAGAGCTGTTTTACGGATGAGCCGGGAGAATTCGACATTGAGGTCAGTTCATTTTTTTCTTCCGCCGAAGCGATAAAAAAATTCCAGGTGACTCATAAAGCCGTTCCGGTGAAACTGCAAAGCGATCCGGCATTCGTTCTTAATAAATTATCCAAAGAAAACAGCGGTTTGGTCATTTTTGCGAAACCCAGTGAGATCGATGTCCTGAAGGAGATAGGCGAAAAAAACGATATTCCGATGGTCAATATCGATGCGCTCCCGCTTAATTTGAAATACGGCGATATCTTCCTTGTCGATAAAAAAGAGTGGTTTTCATCCGATGAAATAATAAGTCTGCCCGATTTTGAAACAGCGTTTCTTTCGTCTGATATATTCAAGTTATCCGTTTCAAAAAATAAAAGAAAGGAAATAAGGCCTGAAGAAAATTTTGAAAACAGGATATTTGAACTTAATTCGATAAAACCGGGAGAGATGGTCGTCCATTACAAATTCGGGATCGGAGTTTACGAGGGGACTGCCGTCATGAACGGGACCGACTGCCTCGTTTTGCGTTACGAAGATGACGACAGGATCTACATCCCGGTCTACAATATGCACTATATCTACCGTTACCGTTGGGAAGAAGGCGTCTTTCCGAAGATAAGTTCGATCCGCAACGCGCTTTGGCAGCAGACGATGTCGAAGATAAAACGCGAGATCGAGAAAGTGGCGTCTCAGATACTTGAGCTTTATGCGCAGAGAAGTGTCGAAAGTGCAGCCCCGATGAATATCGAGACCCCGCTTTACGGCGAATTCCTGAGAGATTTCCCTTTCCGCGAGACACCCGATCAGGCGCGTTCCATCAATGAACTTGAGCACGATCTTTCAGGCAGGGAGATAACCGACAGGCTCCTCTGCGGAGACGTCGGGTTCGGAAAGACCGAAGTTGCCATGCGCGGCTGCATGATAGCAGTGGCAAACGGCAGACAGGCGGCAGTGCTTGCTCCGACGACAGTCCTTGCGTTCCAGCATCTGAGGACTTTCAAGGAGCGTTTCGCAAAACTTCCTGTCAGGATCGAAATGCTTTCGCGCCTCTACGACAGATCAAAGCAGAATCAGGTGCTCAGAGACCTTGAAAACGGCAGGGTCGACATTGTCGTAGGCACCCACAGACTGCTCGGAAAGGATGTGAAGTTCCGCGACCTCGGATTTCTGGTGATCGACGAAGAGCACCGCTTCGGAGTCACCCACAAAGAACAGATAAAGGAGATGAAGCGCGATGTGGCGACCCTTTCGATGACTGCGACGCCGATCCCGAGGACGCTTCAGATGTCGCTTTTGGGGATAAGAAAATCCTCTTTTATCAAGACTGCCCCGAGCGACAGAAAAAACATCCAGACTTTTGTCCTCGAATACAGCGAGGAGATCATAAAGGAGGCGATCCTTGCAGAGCTCGCGCGTGACGGCCAGGTCTATTTCGTCCACAACCGCATCGCCGGGCTCGATGACATAAAACTGAGGCTCTCCCAGCTCATTCCAGGACTCCGCATCGCTGTCGCGCACGGTCAGATGGAGCCTGAGCGGCTTGAGAAGGTGATGGTCTCCTTCGTAAACCGCGATTACGACCTTCTTCTTGCGACTTCGCTCATCGAATCGGGGATCGACATCCCGCTGGTCAACACGATAATAATCAACCGCGCCGATATGTTCGGAATGGCTCAGCTCTATCAGCTCCGCGGCAGGGTGGGGCGCTGGAACCGCGAGGCGAAAGCTTATCTTTTTGTCCCCAATCTGAACAATCTCACGCAGGAATCCTATGCCCGTCTTTCGACGATCAAGCGCTTCGACAAGCTGGGACACGGCTACGATGTCGCGATGGAGGACCTCAACATCCGCGGAGGCGGCAATATCCTCGGGATAAGCCAGTCGGGAAAGCTCAAAGGCGTGGGCTACGACATGTATCTCGAGATGCTGAAAAACAGGATAGACGAGCTCAAAAACGGAACTCCGCACATCGAGAACGAGTTCGAGATCTCGACAGACTTGAATGCGAATATCCCCGAGACTTACATCTCCGACACCGAAGTGAGGATGGGTTTTTACAGGAAGATCGCCGACATGCGTTCAGAGGATGAACTCAACTGGGTGCGCGACACACTTGTCGAGATGTTCGGAAAGATCCCGGAAGAAACTGAGAATCTGATCGACCTGACTCATATAAAGATCCTGGCGATGAAGTGCGGTGCGGCCGCGATATCAATGGGTAAAGAATGGTTCTCGATGACTTTGGGACCTTCCTTCATTCCGAAGGACATGAATGCGCTTTTTGAACTTATAGAGAGATACGACGGATCGTTCCAGGGAGAAAACTCGATAAGATTCAGATCCGGAAATATTCAGAAGATCGAAGAAATAATCAATAGAATAAGTGAAATATAAAAGGAAGGCCGGAAAAACCGCAACACACAAACGATCCGCTACCGCTGCTTCCTCTCGGACCTGACGGGGTTTGCGGGGCTTGTTGTACGGCCCCCGGCCACAATGGCGGAGAGGGTGGGATTCGAACCCACGGTAGGGGATAAGCCTACACACAATTTCCAATCGTGCTCCTTCGGCCTCTCGGACACCTCTCCATGAACCGGAAAAAAGATGGCGGAGAGATAGGGATTCGAACCCCAGGCACCCTGTAAAGAGCGCACCTGATTTCGAGTCAGGCTCCTTCGACCACTCGGACATCTCTCCGCTTTATTCAATATTTTCAAGGGCTTGCTGCTTTTTTAAATTTTTCTGTTTTTCTCTGATCTCTCTAAAAAAACAAGAGAGCAGTTCAGACGATTCTTCAGCTAAGATCCCTTCAACGACCTCCACCCTGTGATTTAAGCGCTCGTCTTCCAAAAGCGTGTAAAGAGATCTTACACCTCCAGCTTTCGGGTCTCTCGCGCCGAAACAAATCTTCGGGATGCGTGCCTGAACTATCGCGCCGCTGCACATGATGCAGGGTTCAAGCGTGACATAAAGCTCGCAATCCTCAAGCCGCCAGCTTTTCAGGTAAGCGGCTGCTTCAGATATCGCCTCGATCTCCGCGTGGGAAAGGGGCGACTGTGAAGATTCACGTTTGTTGAATCCTTTTCCGATCACTCTGTTTTCAAAGACCACGACTGCGCCGACGGGAACTTCGCCCATCTCTCTCGCCTTTTCAGCAAGGTCAAGCGCAATTTTCATATATTCGGTTTCTCTTGTCATCACCGGTATGGCGCGCCCAGGAGGACTCGAACCTCCAGCCTTTTGGTCCGTAGCCAAACGCTCTATCCAATTGGGCTATGGGCGCCCAAAAAAAAGTGGCGGAGAGGGAGGGATTCGGACCCTCGATGGAATTATTAGTCCCATACCCACTTAGCAGGCGAGCTCCTTCGGCCTCTCGGACACCTCTCCGCATATCTGGCGGAAGAGGTAGGATTCGAACCCACGGACGCGTAAACGTCAACGGTTTTCAAGACCGCCGCCTTCGACCACTCGGCCACTCTTCCACGATTTATCTCGATGTTCAAAGAACAAAGCGGGGCAATGATTGTCAAAATTTGGGAAAAGTCAATAAAAAATTCTCTTTTTTTATCGAACGGCCTCATTTCCGTCGAATTTTGTAAGTATTTTTTCCTCTTCGATTTTTGCCATGATGTCGGCAGAGGGCAAATCCCATTTTGGAGGGGGAATCGATAAACTCCTCGCCTAAGTTAGGGGAGGTGCCGCTTGCGGCGGTGGAGTGTGAGCATTTACCACCCGTCATCGGAGCAATTATTCGTGTTGTAGCCGTCGCAGGTTGCATTGCAGGTAGCAGTTCCACTGACAAACCCTGAATTTGTAGAGATGTGACCTGAAACGTCTAATTCCGCACAGTCTATCTGACCGCCGTCGCAGACTTCGTCACCTTCTACTATGCCGTCTACAAAAATCATCTTTTTCATGACAACCTCCAAAAAAGTTAACTATGGCAAATCGACATCTTTAACACATCTAAACCCAGTATAAAACGAGTGACCCCAAGGCGTATTCGGTCTTCTGATCTTTAATTCAGGACCTCCATTGAAATAGCCTCCTCCTTTTGTTATAACTAGATCGCTTCCGAATTTGCCATGGCACGGCGGTGTTTCGCACAGATTCTTTGTCCACTCGCTTGTTGTCCATTCACTCACATTTCCAGACATATCCATGATACCGCCAACAGTTTTATCCATTGGAAATGTTCCGACTTCTACGACATCCCAGCCGACAAATCCCGGATATCCCCAAGTCGTGTTGGCATAGAAGCTGTCAGGATATGTTTCAGATTTTGGTTCCTCCTCTCCCCAAAGATATGTTCTTTCTTCACCATCCCAAGTTGCCTTCATCCATTCAAATTCGGTCGGCAGCCGTTTGCCGAGCCAGTTGCAGTAATTCTGTGCTTCGAACTGATTGATATAGAGCACAGGAAAATTCTCGTAAAATGGATTGTCGTAGTAATCAAGAACAGTTAAAGAACGCTTTCTAAGAGGCTCGACACATGCTTTTGCTTCAACACACTCTGCATATTTGCCGTTTGTGACTTCAAAAACATCCATTTTGAAAGGTTTCTCAACTTCATATTCTTTGCCGTAGTAAAGGAATTTTCCTGCTTCAACCAAAACCATTTCTTCATCTGTGCTTGTTCCGGCGAATCCTTTGCATTCGCCATCGACACAAACATCAAAAAGTGTTGTGTCGTCATCATCGTCACACCTTTCATGGTTCGGAATGAAATGACATTCCCCGTCTGTTACAAAATATCTGTTGTCTGTGCAGGGATTGTTGTCTTCACAAAGTTCGTCAGCATTTTTAGGCAGTTTCGGCAAATCTGGGAGCTTGGCTAGTTTGTCAGGGAAGTAACCGTCTTCAAATACATATCTGTCTTTGATAATGGGGCGGTCACTTGTTTTCTCCCAAAGCTCGACAAGTTCCCCTGTTTCAATGTTTAAAGCATAACAAACTCCTGTCGAAGTCTGCTCCGTCTCGTTGGCTAAATAAACGAAATACGGGTATTCAAAACTCGGCATGATGAAATTACCTTCAAAAATCCCTTTTATTTCAGGCGTCCATTTTTCCTCGCGTTTGGTTTTCAGATTTAAACTGTAAATTTCCATTCCGCTGAATTTTTCTAGGAAATTTTCATAGTAAACCGTGTCTCTGCTTGAGTGAAACACTGCATAATCACAGGAAATACCAGGGAAAACACCTTCATAGGTAAAAACACTTAGCGGGCTAATCTTTAATGTTTCCACATCCACTACCCAGGCGCTTTCACTCAACTCATCTTTTGACAATCCTTCTCCAAAATATCGACCTTGGCAGACAAGGTGTTTGCCGTCGATTTTCGGTGAGACTTCACACATTAAATTGGAAATTTTAATAGAGGTGTTTGTTTCTAAATTAAATATTATTGGTCGATCTGAAGTGTCTTTTAAGGCGACATACGGAAATACAATATCCATTTGACTATATACTCCCCAATCAGCAGTGATTTCTGATAGTTTCATAGTGGCTAAATCAACAGTAAAAATTTTACTCTTGGAATAATTAAAATCAGAAGATGTTTCATCCCAGACATTAAACACTATGACATTGTTGTCAACAGCAAAAAAATTATGACTAAATTTTGAAGCCACTATTTCATAAACATATTCATCTTTTCTGTTGCATCCATAGACATTGGGGCAATAAGTATGATTTTCAAAACATAAGTCAGAATTTTTTGGATTCAACACGAAAAATACAAAGTCGTCGTTTATATTCATCGGACCTTCAGAGTCACCGATTGGATTCTTTAATTCAAGCACACTAACATACTCGTTTTCTTTCGGATTTGCCTTGCATTTGACCTTTGTTTTGACCGGGCCGAAACAAAGTTTTGAGTCTTCCTGGTCAGGATAAATGTAGATGCAGACTGGATCAGGATAAACCGGTTCGACATATTCATCAGGCTTTTCTTCAGAATCATCAATAAAATCCAAATCTTCTTCTGAATCGGTGTCGTCATCAATAGTGTTTTCCGAATCGTCGGTATCGGAATCAGGCAGAATGTCGGAATCGTTTGAAGAGTGCGAGGAGGAGCAGGAAAAAAGCAGAAAAATCAACAAAACAGCTAATAAATTCAATGTTTTTTTCATATTTTATCTCAGTTTTTGTTTTCCTTCACTTCGATCCTCGGTTTTCCTCTTAGGCTCTCCCCGCATTTCTCG
>JAEESW010000002.1:10000-203729 GCA_016290135.1 bacterium | reverse complement strand
TGTGCTGTTTGGCCGGTTGAGACATGGATATCCTTCACAGCTGTGAGTGCATCTCATACTGTTGAAGTTCCAGTAGTAATAGTAGTTGCAGCTGCATGAATAGACATCCTCACTGACCGGAGTGCATATTTTTTTGTCAGAATACTCAATATCTTTGCACGGAAGATCGGCACATGGATTTTTCATGCACTTGGTCCCGTCCCAGAGTTCTCCTATTTCACAGGGATTGTCCCTAGCGCAGAGCATGTAGTTGCCGCTTGTTTTCAGCTTGTCTTGTACTGATCTGGTCGGATCGTATTCTTCAGTTGTGGATGAATAGTAATACGAATAGGCAGGATCTCTATTACTTAAATTTTCCATAAACAAAGAAGATTCGTTGATATTCGTAAGACGCCAGTCTGAAAGCCCCGCAAAAGTCAGACTCTCACAGTAATCAAGAGCCTCAGTCCATTTCTTCCCTCCTGGAGCACCTACCAACAAAAGGCTGTTATTATTGTCAACATAAAGTGATTTATTTTCCGAAACATTGAGCTCCGACATCGAACGTTCAGCGAATGATTTATTTCCGCGGACACAGCGAGCCGGAAGGTTGAAAGAAGGATCATCCGAACAACCATTGGTGGATGTGGTTTCAAAATGATCAAAATTTATCAGGCGGACCCAAGTCGCTGGTGTTACGTGCGGAAGGCTTCCGCAACTGTTACTGGTGTAAGTGGAAGTGACAAAATATTCCGGCGGAGTGTCAGGAAAATATTTTGGATCGACATTTGGATGATGTCTGCCGAAATTCATGATAGACCTGTATTCCAGAATACTTGGCAGTCTCCAGTCGTTGTAACCGCCGTAATTCAATGTTTCGCAGTAGTTTCTATATCTGCTCCACCCGATATATGTTTCAGGAAGATAGACTTTCTGCTGCCAGACGAGCCCGGTATAGTTGTCTATTACTACAGGTTCGTTTTCAATTTTCCTCTCAACCGTGTAGTTCGGCGGCGCGCAGTAGCCGAGATCTGCGTACTGTGCGTCCTGACCGTAGAACTCATCTCCTTTTGCAGGACATTCGATCTCTTTTTCATTGTCGTAGCACTTGGTCTGCCCGGTGCAGATATGCGCCAGATCCGGTTTTCTTTCAATGCAGCCTTTATTCTGTCCCCACCACCAGAAACCTTCATCGCAGCCGCAGATGTAGCGCCTCTCGTCACGCGGTTCGCACTTTTGATTCGTATGTTTGATGTTTTTGCACGGTTCTGTGTCGCACGGATTGACGCATTTAACGCCATTCCAGAAATAGTTCTCAACGCATCCGCAGGAATAAGTGCTTACATTTTCAAAATGGCAGACTCCGTCGGAATGTTCATCTTTTTCGCACGGATTTCCGCTGCATGGCGATTCAACGCATTTTTCACCGTTCCAGAAATAATTTTCCCTGCAAAGTTCGTTTCGGACGCAGACGACGCGGTTAAAGTTATGTTCATTGTCAATTACACCGCCTTTATAAAGATTTTTTATCTCTCCGGATCCGTAAATGGTTACTCCTGGAGATTCCTCTATGTTGGATCTCAGAGTAGTTGATGACCAGAAATAAACCGGGATGTTTTCAGGATATGGAAAATCCGAAGCGGGACTGTCTTTTTCAAAATTCAGCAGTGTTGCAAGCTCGTGAATGTTTGGAAGACGCCAGTCGCTAAAGCCCGATGCCGTGGAATTTTCACACTCGGTAAGGGCTTCGTTCCACATTTTGTCTCGGGTAAAGTTTGCTGTGCTCCACATAAGCCCGTTTTTGTAATCCACTGCCAGATAAGTGTCAACAGGCTTGAATGAAGAAGCAGCATCTATCGGCTCGCCGCGGACGCATCGCACATTGTTCTTTTCCGTTTTCTGAGCATAGCTGAATTTCATGGTGTTCGGATCGATCTTCCAGCCGTATAAATCGTATTCCTTTGCCAGAAGCTGATCCGACCACAGAGAAATCCCTGATTTGACAGGAATATTGTAGGCAAGCAGCAGTTCCTGGGGAAGCGGGACTCTCCAGTCGTCGTAACCGCCGTATTTCAGATCCCGGCAGTATCCCATAGCGTCATACCAATTATATGCTTCGTCTGAAATTTTATTCATCCATGCGATTTTAAGGTTATTGTCGAAATAAGTCGGTTCATCTCTGACAGTATTGTATCTCGAAAAATCTTTTTTGATGCAATACCCTAATTTTGCATACTGGGCATCCTGACCGTAATACTCTTTGCCCTCCTCACGGCATTCAATTTCTTCCCATGCAGAATAGCATTTCTTAACTTCCGTGCAGATATTGGCATAACTTATTTTTCTGCAACCCGGTTTTAATTGAAAAGAGTCTTCTAGACACAAGCATTTATATTTTTTTTCGGCATCGTTGTCATAATCATAATATTCAAAATATTCTCCGGTGGAATTTGCCATCTTTTCACACGGATTTTCAGCGGCATCTGCATCATTGCCGGAAGATTCTGCATCTTCATCATTTTCATCAATATCCGTTATATCTTCATCAGGCAGAACGGCATTGTCATCGTTTTCCGCTTTTTTCGAGCTGCTGCACGAAACGACTAAAAATATCAGAGCAATAAGTAAAAGAAGGAGTTTTTTCATTATTCAGCCTTTCTTGTGCAGCGGACATAAAATCCGCCGCCGAAATTTTCATTACTCATACTAGGGCCTGCACGGTAAAAATCAAAACCCCAGATAAACCGGTCGGAAGAAACGTAAGTTCTTTCGGCTATAGACGAAGACCAGAGAGTAAACTGTCTGTCTCCCAGTCTGCTGTATTTGCCGGTGTAGTCTTTGTCAGCGGCGCATCCGGCGCATTCCTCCTTGATATCCGTATCCGAGAGTTCACCGTTGACTTCGCTTATATTGCAGGCGCCGCCTGTTTCTGTTCCAGGGCAGTTCCTTACCAAAGTTCTGAGTTCGTCGATATTAGGCAGATGCCAGTCGTCGTATCCGCCTGCAACGAGGTTTTCGCAGTAAGCGACAGCGTTTTCCCACCTTGTTCCGTTGTTTTGGATATAAACTGATTCATCTGTCTGGGCAGACCACAACATTCCGGAATCTTTGTCGTAAAATATTCTTGTTTCCGGGTAGACGCAGACGGATGCGCTTGTTTTGCCGCACTCCGGCACACATTCTCCGCGTTCCTGATTGTAGAAAATATCCCAGATCATCCAGAAGTAACTGTCAATACATTTGAAACGGCAGTTTTCTGTTGTCGCTTCTTCATTAAATACGCCTGCTGTATCAGGTTCCCATTCAATGCCGCTCCAGGTCTGCGTAATACTTGAAACAGTGTTCCACTGCGCATTTTCCGGCAGTCCGGTGCATTCAGCGGTTCTGGTTTCCACCCCCTCGGATTCTCCGCTCGAATGAACGCTTCTTGTGCAGCGGACATACATTTTATAGCTGTCATATTCATAGTATATTTCAGGGATATGGAACATTATGGTCCAAAACTGGTCTGTACTGTCAGTACGTTTCGAATTTGACCACAATTCTACATTGTCGTTAAGCTTGCTGAATATTACGTCCTGTTTTCCGGAACATGCCTCAGCGCAGGCATCTTCATCATAACAATTTTCACGGGACAGACACTCTTCTTTTTCGCTGATTCTGCATTTGCCGCCTGTTTCAAGCGGCGTACACTTCCTGACAAGAGTTCTGAGTTCGTCGATATCCGGTAAATGCCAGTCTGCAAAACCGCCTTCTTCAAGATTGTAGCAGTAAATAACGGCATCGTCGTGTGTCATGTAAGTGGACAAAGACGACCATACAAGCTCTGATGAAGGATCGTAGCACGGAGCTTTACCCTGAAGACTGCACTTTGGCAGACCGTGAGTTTCGGCATCGTCGGTTTCGGTGTCATCAATTTCGACGTCATCTTCCACGTTAGAACCGGTATCGTTATCATTCTCTTCGTCGTTGTCATCGGGTTCGTCAATGCTGCCGATATCCTCATCCGGCAGAATATCAGCGTCATTGTTCTCCGTTTTCTTTGAACTGCCGCACGAAACAGTCAAAAATATCAGAGTGATAAGTAAAAGAAGGAGTTTTTGCATTGGAACCTCCTGCGACGACAAATAAAAAACGTTATATTTTAAGAGTTTTGGTAAAAAACTCAATAAAATATCTTGTAAATATTGATTTTTTTAATCAGTTCTTTTCATGACCGCGCCGAACATGAGGTCGCGTTCGTGCATCGGTTCGATTTTGAGGAAATCTCCCTCCGTGATTTCGGAAAGAAGTTCTCCGTCTCCAAGATTCTCAAGTAGTCTGTCTCTTGCCGGAATAAGTGAAAAACTTCTGTTTTCATTAAGGAAATCGTTTACGATATTTTCATTTTCGCATTCAAGGAAACTGCATGTGATATAGATGAGTTCTCCGCCTTTTTTCACTTTTGCGGCGAACTTTCTTATGAGCTCGGATTGCAGGGAATCGAGCTCTTTAAGCATTTTTTCATTTATGCTCCATCTGTCGCCGGGATTGCGTCTGATAACGCCGCTTCCGCTGCACGGGGAGTCGATGAAAACAGTGTCGAACTGAGTCTCTATCTCGTCAAAAGCTGCTGTTTTTATGTTTGCTCCGGCGCGTGTTGCACGTTCCTTTATCTCTTTGAAAAGGTGCGTCCGCGTGTCGCTTGCCGTGATCTCGACATTTTTGAAAAATGAGCTTATCGAAAGCGATTTCCCGCCGCCGCCTGCACACGGTTCAAGCAGGGTCTTAGTGTTTTTGTTCACTAAAAGCGAGGCGAGCTGGCTCGATTCGTCCTGAAATTCAAAGGATCCTTTTTCAAAAAGCTCAATGTTTTTAAGGCTTTTGTTTGACGGCTCAAGAATTATCCCGGCAGGAGAGAGCGGAGTCGGCGAGTTTGCGAAGCCTTCGTTTTCAAGCCTTTCCGAAAGTTCGTCACGTGAGATCGCTGCCAAATTGGTACGCAGAATGGTCTTCGCCTTTGAATTGAACCAACGAAAAGTCTCTTTGCCATATAAACTTCTGATCTTATTAGCTAAAAAATCAGGGAAAGATTCGTTGAAAAGTTTGTCGTAAGTTCCGTTTTTCTGCAGGGTCTCTATTTTTTCAGCCAAAATCCCGTCGGGTTCATCTTCAAAGACCATGGCGATATTTTTTGCGAGAGAACCGGTGTTTTTTGAAACTTCATCGAAAAAAAGTTTGTGCCTCAAATAAAAGAAAAACCTGTCTGAGACCCAGATCCTGTCCCGCTTTCCCAATCTTTTCTCCCGCAGGAGCGAGTTCAGCATCACATCGTATTTGTCACCGCTGCTTTGTTTTTCCAGAGCAGATGCAAGGATGTTTCCCAAAAACTGATTAAATCTCATATCTGTTCACCAAACTTAATATAAAGCCATGATTTGACTGCGCTTTTGCGTGAAGAAGCGTGATGCGCGCAAAATCTGCCGCCGAAAGTGTCCTTCCGAACCATCTCTGTGCGCCGAGCCAGCCCTGAAAAGCAAGCATCATTGTTGCGTCAGTCGAAATCTTTCCGTAACAATATCCGATGTTTATTGTGCTTTTTCCTTTGACTTCGAAGGGAAGGGTACTTATCGTAAGAATATCGTCTTTCCACTCCGAAAGATCTTGAAATGAGCCGAAACTTTTTTCCCATCCCTTTTCTGTTCTGCCGAATATCGTGATATCGCATTTTTCTTCAGAAAGTGCCGCCGCAATAGAGCGTGCGCTGCCTCCGTTGCCTAAGACCGCACATTTTTTCAGCTCTGCGCCTTTGATCTCGAGCCATTTCAGGAGGCCTGTGCCGTCGGTGTTGTCACCGCAGATCTTGCCGTTTTCTTTAAAGATCGTATTCACGCTTCCGGCGCATTTTGCCGCTTCAGTCAGCTTGTCGCAAAGGCTCAGAGCATCGATTTTATGCGGGATCGTGATATTTGCGCCGATACACCTGCTTTCTTTCAAAAGTCGCAGGAACTCTTCCGCGTTCCCTCTGAAAATTTTGTACAGGATGCGGTCCCCGGCAAGGATCGCGCAATGTTCCTGAAAAAACGGAGAAAGTGAAAAGTCGAGGGGATCTCCCCAGATGTAGACGGTTTTTGTTTGAGACAGTGTCAATTCTTAAAAATCAAGAATGTCGTCGGAAAGCGTATCGAATTTTTTGCCGTCGGAAATGATGCCCAGATCAAGGTATTTCACTATTTCCGACATAAGGATAAAGTCGTCATTTTCAGGGAATGAATTGAGATATTTTATTATCTCTCTTGAGTTTACCATCGACTGAAGCGTGTCGAGCTCTGCCTTTGAAAGGTCGGAAAGCTTTCCTTTGATCGGATTGGCGAATTCGAGTTTTCCGTTGTTCACGATGCTTCTGTATCTCGTAAGGTTGTTTTTCTGATTGGAGATCTCCATGAAGACATCTTCAAGCAGTCTGTTTGCAGCTTCTTCCTTAGGTGCATTGTCGATCTTGAAGGAATATTCGCCGTCACGCGCCAGAAGTGCGCGGGAGAGAGCCTTTTCCTGAGCAAAGTTTTTATTCGTGACCGATTCGCACGCAACGATCCCTGTCGAGCTGATCGTCACTTCGATCTGTTCCGCAAAAGGCGAGGTTATATTGAGTTTGAGATATCCCGCGGAAGCTGACTGAGCCAGGATCTTGAGGAGATCTGCGATATCCATTGCCGAAAGACTGCCGGTCGATGAAGTGTTTGCGTTTGCAAGGTTGTCCTTTTCAAGATCCGATTTTGTCGCTCTCTTGAGGTTGAGTTTGCCGATATTGACTTTTGCGCTTTCATTCTGTGTCTGAGTCTCAGCCGGACCGGGAGTGATGACCTGAAGCGATTCGTCGAGAGTGAATGCCTCTTCCTCGTCTTCTCCATGTGTTTCGATCCTTGTTTCAGGGATCGTTTTTTCCTGGGCCTTTCTTGCCTTGGTGAAACTGTTTTCCTTGAATGAAACTTCGGGAGCGTTTTCGTTAGGAACGGCTTCGTCGCCGACAAGTATCGTCGAGTCACCGACTGAGAAATTCGATCCGATCTTGAGTTCCGTTTCTGTCGAAGGACTCAGTTTTTCGCCGTTGACATAAGTTCCGTTCGTGCTGTTGTGGTCTTCGATGAAGAGTTTCCCGTCGCGTGCCGTGATCGAAGCATGGCTGCGGCTCACTTTTGAATCGACGATAGCAACGTCGGAAGAAATGTCTCTGCCGATGGAAAGTCTCTGCCCTTCGCGGATCGAAAATTCGCCGCCGGAATACTTTCCTTTTATAAACTTGAATTTTATTTTGTCTGAGTCGGTTCCAACATTTTTAACCAAGTTACTGTATTTGCCCATAAGAATCCTCCTCCAAAAAACTCAAAAACACCGTATACTAATAATTAAGAAATCCTTTTCAAGAAAAATTACTTCCCATCTTTTTCAGGGGATGCTTTGATCTTTGCTTCAAAAGTTTTCTTTGCAGAATCGATGAATGTGAGGACAAGAGCGGTCTCTTCTTTCGAAACTGCGGCTGCGCCTATGTTTTGCACAATAAAGTCGGTCCTGTCGTAGAAGTTGTCCGTCTCCTCTTTTGTCGGCGTGTGTCCCGCGTCGATTTTGTTGAGGAGGATGACGATCGAATCGAGATACTTGGTAAGGAGCTCTTTTTTGAGTGACTGCTCCTTGTATGTGAGGCACTCCTCTTGCTCGGAGAGCAGCGTTATCTTCTCTGCTTTGAGCCGGTCGATCTCCTCTTCCATTGAAGAGACTTTTTTGAGACTGAACACTGTTGAAACGAGCGAAACTATCGCCGCAATAAGCAAAATTGCCGTAAAGACTCTGTTCATTTTTCACCTCCAAAAAAGACCGGGCATTTTAAAGAAAAAATGAGAATAAAACAATTTTTGTCAGCGCCGTCGGGATTACTGGATCACCTGATCACGCAATAACGATAAGAACTACGGCGCGACGATATTACAGCTCGCTTCCGGTGATTATTGCGAGTTCGTCGAGTGCGGTTTTGTATTTGTAAAGGTTTGCGATTTCTTCGGTTTTTGATTTCTTGACCATGAGCTGCGCGTTGAGAAGCTCGGTTTCCGTTGTCATCTGCTTTTCGTATTTGGCTTCCTGGATCTTGCGTGTGACCTCGGCAGATTCGATCTGAGTTTTGTTCTGTTCAAGCGCTTTTTCGAGGACTTTGATGTCGGCCATGAGCTTTTTGACCTGAAGCGTCATATCCTTTTTGAGTTTTACGCTTTCAAGTTCGGTCGAAACTGAGGAGGCTTTTACTGCCTGATATTCGTAATACTGACGCGCTGTGTCGAAGCCGAATTCCCAGCGTGCGACTGCGCCGAAGAACATTATTCCTTCGGGGTTGATGAGTGTCGAATCCCAGTTTTTCTTGAATCCGAAAGTGAGTCCCACCTGCGGGATGAACTTCTGCACAGCCTGCTTGTTGAGGCGCTCCTGGATCTCGATATTTTTGTTGAGCATGAGCATTTCTGTGCGGTTGCTCTCCTGCGCTTTGATTATCTCATCCTCGTTTTTCGTGATCTCGCGGTATTCCGGCTTGTCGTATCTGATCTCGAAACTCTCTTCGTCGCGGTTCATGAACATGGCTAAAGCCGCCTTGATGACCGATTGATTGCCGAGATATTTCTCCTTTTCGACTTCGAGAGCGGCCCTTTCGACCTTGATCTTGTAGAGCGCTGTCTCGTCGATGAGGCCCGCTTTATGGAATTTTTCGGCATTTTTCTCGTAGCGCTCAAGCTGCTCGAAAGATTCATCCAAGAGTTTCAGAATGTCCGTCAGCATGTTGTAGGAGTTGTAGATCTTCACGATCTCGAGCTTGATCTTGTCTTTCGTAAGCTCCGATTTGAGTTTCGTGATCTCCGATTTCAGTTCAAGTGCCTTGTAACCCTGATAGATCCCCCAGAGCGGAGTGAGCGGCTGAACAAGCGTGAGGTCGAGCGTTCTCTGGTGAGTCGGAACGCCGAGGTCGATCTCCATCGGAGGAAGCTGGTCGGGAAGGTCTATCGGAATAGGGCTCGTCGCGTTTATCGACTGTTCAAGCATGCCGACTACAGGTGAAAGATCGACCGAAAGTTTGTCCGGTTCAGGGAAATATTCAAGTTTCAGAAGTTTTGCTTCAAGCGAGATCGTGGGGAAAAAGCGCATGAAAACGGCTTTTTTCTCATATTCGTCCTTGCCCGATTTCGAATCTTCCGCCTTTATGGCTTCGCTGTTTTCTATCGCTATCGAGATGATCTCGTCGATGCCGAGTTCTTCCGCATTCAGATCAAAGATCAGTGCGGTCAATAAACAACATATCAAAATCGTTGACTTTTTCATCTTATTCCTCCTTCTTTTCATCGGAATAGACATAATCTTCGCATTCCCATGACGCGGCGAGGATCCGTTCGTTCTCGTTGACGATCTCCGTGTTCATCCTGCGGACAGTGGAGAGAAGTTCCCTGCATTTTTCCGGCGTTACCTGCAGGAATATGACGGCGTTCGTTCCCGGCCATACCGAAGTGTTCATTCTCGGATTGCCGTGGTCGAAGGAACCGGCCGTGTTTTCAACGATCTGAAAAGTCTTTATTCCGAGCTTTCTGATCTCTTCGGTCGTCTGTTCGAGTTTGGAAATATTGCAGCTTACATAAACGAATTTCATTTTGCACCTCCTTCAGCTTCAGCAGCAGCTTTTGCGGCCTTTGCCTCTTTTATCATCTCTCTTGTGTGCATTATCGCATAGATCGCCGGAATAAGAAGCAGTGTTACGAGAGTCGAGACCGTAAGTCCGCCGATGACCGTGATGCCGAGCGGCTTCCAGATCTCGGAACCTGCACCGTTGTTGAGTGCCATAGGTACCATACCGATGATCGTTGTGATTGCCGTCATCAAAACGGGACGGAGTCTCGATCTGCCGCCTTCCTTGATCGCTTCGACTATCGGGTATCCTCTTCCCCGCAGGAGGTTCGTGTAGTCAACGAGAACGATACCGTTGTTGACGACGATACCTAAGAGCATGATGACTCCGACGAACGTTACCGCGCTCAAAGTCGTCCCGGTGAGGATGAATGCCCAGATTACGCCGATTACGGAAAGAGGAACTGTGAACATGATGATGAACGGGTCTCTGAGCGATTCGAACTGGCTTGCCATGATGGCGTAGATCAGGAAAAGGCTTATCAGGAAAAGAAGTTTCATGTCGCCGAAAGTCGACTGCTGGTCGACGACCTGACCTCCGAGCTCGATGTAGACATCGGGATCGATATCTTCGTTTTTGATTATCTCCATGACGTTTTTCGTTGCTTCACCGAGCGAAATGTCGTTGAGAGTGAGCTTCAGATAGACTATCCTCTGCTGCGTTTCGTGGAGGATCTGCGTAGGTCCGTCAGTCTCTTCGATTATGCCGACAGCGCTGAGCGGAATGAGTTCGCCTGTTGCCGAAGTGAGCATGATGTTTCTGAGGTCGCTGATCCTGCTGCGTTTTTCCTTGTCGTAACGGATAATGATGTCGTATTCGTCGTTATCCTGCTTGTATTCGCCAGAATCGGCGCCGTAAAGGCTCTCACGGACTGCAAGGGCAGCCATTCCGGCATTGATGCCGAGACGCGCGAGTTTGACTCTGTCGAATTTGACGGTGATCTCTGGTTTGCCGCGGTCAACAGTCGATTCGACATCCTGAAGATAAGGCTGTGCCTCAAGGATCTTCTGAAGTTTGTCACCTGTTTCGGCAAGTTTTTTGAGGTCGTTGCCCTTGATCTTGATCTCGATGGGCTTGCTTGAACCGAGCATCGCGCTCTGGAGCAGCGAACCCGCCGTCATATTGAACGAAACGACCTCAGGGATCTCCTCGACTTCTTTTCTTATCTTTGCCGCAACGGTCTTGATGTGGTAGCTTCGTTTGTTGCGGTTGACTATCTTTACCATTATCGTCGCGATATTTTTGCCTTCGGAGAATCCGAACATCGAAAGAAGACCGTTGTCGGTCTGGCCGGTTATCGTGTAGTAGCTTCTTACATCCTTTTCATCGATGTTTCTCTTGACGATTTCTTCGATCTTTTTTGCAACTTCTGCAGTCTGTCCGGCATTGACGCTTGATTCAAGCTCGGCTGTTGCAACTATATCACCCATATCGAACTCAGGAATGTAGTCGGTTCCTGTGCTGAGCCCTGCCTTGATCGTGAAGAAGAATACTGCGGCGACTGCGATTACAACGAGCCATCTGAACCTTATGTTGAGTCCGAGCAGCGATTTGTAGAGATCTTCGACGAAAACGAAGAGTTTTTCCGAAATGTTGTACAAAAATCCGTGCTTTTTCTCTTTTATCTTACGCTTCATAAGGACTGAACTCAGCATCGGAGCAAGCGAAAGGGAAACGAGAAGGGATGCTGCGATCGTGACTGACGCTACGAAAGCGAGCTGCTTGAACAGAAGTCCGACGATGCCGCTGACGAATGCGAGCGGGATGAAAACGGCGACAGTAGTGAGAGTCGAAGCAGAAATTGCCGAAGTCATCTCTCCTGCGCCGAAAATAGCTGCTTCCGCCGGACGCGAGCCCTCCTCGATGTGCCGCGTGATGTTCTCGAAGACGACGACCGTGTTGTCGACGACCATACCGAGCGTTATCGAAAGAGCCATAAGCGAGAATATGTTGATCGTATATCCGCAGACATACATGAAAATGAGACCGATGATGAGCGAGAAGGGGATGGTCAGCGTGATGATGAGGCTGCCTCTCCATTCACGCAGGAAGAAAAGAATGACCAGAATGACGAAGATCATCGCGTAAGCTGCCGTTGTCGCCAGGTTTTTGATCGACATTTCGATGACTTCCGAAGAGTCGTTGAGTTCTTCGATGACTACATCTTTCGGAACATTTTTACGGATCTCTTCCATTGCCGCCTTTATGTTCCTTGCAACTTCAAGAGTGTTCGCGCCGCTCTGCTTCTGGGTCATGATGACTGCCATAGTCTTTCCTTTCGCACGGACCGACAGATCCTGATCTTTGAGCCTGTCTCTGATCTCTGCAAGAGAGGAAAGTCTGACCATGCTGCCGTCTTTGGCAGGGATCTGTATCTCGCCGATCTCTTCTACAGATTCGAATTCAGCCGGAACGCGCACTGAAAGATCCATTCCGCCCGTTTTTATGCTCCCGCCGGGAACTGAGATATTCTGTGTTTCAAGAAGTTTCGCGATCGTTCCGACCGAGATCCCGCTTGAACGGAGCTTTATCGGGTCGACTACTATTTCGATCTCTCTTTTCGGTGCGGCCAAAGTGATAAGACCGCCGATACCGTCTACCTGTTTGAGCCTTCCTTCGATCCGGTCGTCTATGATCTTTGCCAGTCCGGCTTCGCTTTCTTTGGCCGTGATACCGTACATGATGACAGGCACCATCGAACTGTCGACTTTTAGGATCATCGGATCGAACGCATAGGAAGGAAGGATCTTTTTGACGGGGTCGATCCTGTCTCTGACATCGTTTGTAGCATCGCCGATGACGGTCCCGAAGTTGAATTCAAGCATGATGAAGCTGACGTTTTCCTTCGAAACGGACTTCAGCGATTTGATCTTGGGAACGCCGGCAAGCTGCTTTTCAAGCAGTTTCGTGACCTGCTGCTCGACATCTTCCGAAGAAGCGCCGGGAAGGACAGTGACGACTGTGAGGGAAGGATATTCGGCCTGAGGCAGGATATCGAGTTTAAGTGCGTAGAACGCCAGTAGTCCGAAAATCAGGATGCCCGTGAATATCATCGATATCGTAACGGGCTTTTTAACAGCAATCTGTGAGAGTCTCATGGCGGCACCTACTTACTGCTGACCGTAACTGAAACGCCGTCTCTGAGTTTTGTTTTTCCGGCACTGACGACCGCTTCGCCGCTGCTTATCCCTTTTACAGCGTAGAATTCGCCTAAATCTTCAATGATCTCGATGTTTTTAAGAACGGCGGTGTTGTTTTCGATGACGAAGAGGCGGTACTGGTTCGTTCCGGCCTGGCGTATTACCGAAAGACGCGGGACCATGACGGCCTTGACTTCGGGAAGAGAGATCTTTACTCTGCCGAACATACCGGGTTTTATCAGCTTTTTCGCGTTGTTGATCTCTATTTTTACGACTGCGGTCCTTGAAATGACGGAGACTAAGGTCTCGGTCGAATATATCTTTCCTTTTATCTTCGTGTCGGGGTAAGCGTCGGCGATGACTTCGATATCCTTTATTTTCTGTATTAACGGAAGTTCCTTTTCATCGACCTGGATCTCAAGGAAAAGTTTGTTCAGATCCATGAAGCGGATGATCCCGTTTGCATGTGAGAAACCGGGAGTGAGGCCGGGGTTGATGAGCATGAACTCTTCTCCCTCTCTGAGCATGTGTTCTGCGACCATGCCGTCAAAAGGAGCGATTATCTCCATATTTTCTTTCGTCATTCTGACTTTGGCCTTCGATGCATTGAGCTTAGCCTCGAGATGATCGAGCTGCTGCTGCGGAAGAACGCCCGAATCAACGAGATCTTTGACTCTTTCGTAGTCTTTTTCGACTGCTTCGAGCTCTGCTTCGGCCGCTTCAGCCATCTCTCCTGAAAGTGTTACGATGACAGATCCCTTCGGAACGGTCGCCCCTTCGCGGTAGTGGATCTTCTTGATCTTTCCGGGCATCCTCGCCGAAAGGTTCGCCTCTCTGAAAGGCTTGAAGGAACCGCCGAATTCAAGAACGGGGGAGTAGCTTTCTTCTTTGGCTTCAACAGTGGCAACTACAGGTTTCTTTTCAACAGGAGCAGCTTCCTGGACCTCCTCCTTTTCAAGGCATGCGGTGAAAAGAAAAAGGGAAACAGATAACAAAAGCAACAGTTTTTTCATAATAACCTCTATTTTAACAAACCATAATTGAAAACATTGACAAAAGTCTCCTTGACCCGCTCATAGTCGTCCGATTCGGGTGAAATGTCCTTTGTGAGGCAGAAGATCTGCGAAACAAGGTTCAGCATTTTGACAAGGACTTCAAGATCGACATTTTTCACTTTTCCCGCTTCGACACCGCTCTGAAGCTTGTCGAGAATGATCTTCATTTTTTCCTTGTGCATCTCGTGGAAGAAGTTGATCGAGTTCTGCGGCATCTGAAGAATGGCGTTCGCCACCAGCATGTAAGTATCTTCATGTTCGCGGTAGTAGTCCATGTGGGCGTCGAAAAGAACGGCGACGAAATCTCCGTAACCTACATTTTCGAGTTTTTTGCCGATTTCGTCATACATCTCATCCATGCAGTATTTTACCGACTCGAAAAAGAGATCCTCTTTGTTCTGAAAATAGCGGTAGAGCGTCCCTTTGCCGACACCGGCATTCTTCGCGATCTTGTCGATATCGGAAATATGGAATCCGAAAGTGGCGAAACTTACGGCAGCCGCCTTTAAGATCTTGAGCTTGCGCTCCAACTGGTTTTTTGTCATCTTGAAAAACATTGCAAACCTCACAATTAGCACGAACAAGTTCCGCAAAACGGAACTGACCAGTTCTGCTTTTTAATACTCATCAGTCATTTGTCAAGAGAAAAACGAAAAAAATTATATGTTTTTGAATTTACGAAAGAATCTATTCGTCGTCGTCGCTGCTGCCGGAGAACTCTTCGACGCTCTGACCGAGAAGAAGCGCGTTCTGATAGTGGATTAGCGGATCGATGATCATGTCGAGCGAACCTTCCATGATCTCGTTGATGCGGTAAAGCGTAAGTTTTATGCGGTGGTCGGTAACGCGACCCTGCGGAAAGTTATAAGTCCTGATCTTTTCAGATCTGTCTCCGCTTCCGACAAGGCTTCTGCGCTGCGAACTCACCTCCTGATCGCGTTTTTCGCGCTCGAGTTTGAGAAGTTTCGCTTCCAAAACTTTCATCGCCCTCGCACGGTTCTGGATCTGGCTTCTTTCATCCTGCATCGCAACGACGATACCTGTCGGAATGTGGGTGATCCTGACCGCGCTGTCTGTCTTGTTGACGTGCTGGCCGCCTGCGCCGCTTGAACGGTAGACATCGATCTTAAGGTCTTTTTCGTCTATCTGGACTTCGTCGATTTCGTCAGCCTGAGGAAGGACCGCGACCGTAATTGCCGAAGTGTGGACTCTGCCCTGCGATTCGGTGACGGGAACACGCTGGACGCGGTGGACGCCGCCTTCGTATTTGAGCCTGCCGTAGACGTCTTCGCCCGAAATTTCGGAAATGACTTCCTTGATTCCCGCGCCTTCTGCCGTGCTGATCGACATGATCTCGACTTTCCACTTGTTGAGTTCGGCGTAACGGCAGTACATACGGTAGATCTCTTCTGCGAAAAGAGCCGCTTCGTCGCCGCCGGTCCCTGCACGGATCTCCAAAATCGCACTTTTTTCATCAAGCGGATCTCTCGGAAGAAGGAGAACGTTGAGTTCGTCGGTGATCGCGTTGTATTTTTCCTCGAGTTCGGGAAGTTCAGCCTTGATCATCTCGATAAGTTCGGGATCTTTTTCGATCGAAAGCATCTCTTTCTGATCGGCTATCTCGCGCTCGAGCTTGTCCCATTCGAGATAGTTGTCGACGATCTTTTTCAGGCGCTTGTATTCGCGCATGAGTTTCGTGTATTTTTTCACGTCGCCGACAGTTTCGGGCTTTGCGATCTCTTTCTCGATGTTAAGAAAACTCTTGTGGATTTCGGCAAGTTTGTCTTTGATTTCAAGCATCGGTCCCTCTTGATAAAAAAATCCCGCCAACCTCTTTAAACAAGAAATTGACGGGGATAAAATTGAAAAGAGCGGCTATTTTTTGCCAGCGTAGGTGTCTCTTTTGTATTTTGCGTTGAATTTTTCGATCCTGCCTGCGGTGTCGACGATTTTTGTCTTGCCGGTGTAGAACGGATGGCAGTTCGAGCAGATTTCTACGTTGTAGCCTTCTTTTTTGGTGGAACGGGTAACATATTCCGCTCCGCATGAACACTTGACTGTTATGAGCTCAAGCTTCGGATGAACTTTTTCTTTCATTTCAAACTCCTTAAAAATCATGGAACAAAAAAATCGCGGGTATGGTAATCAAGTATTTGAAAAAAGCAAGTTTTATTTTTTCATTGAGAGTTTTTTGAACTCGCTGACAAGGTCATCCATGTAGCTCTCGCGGTTGCGGATCCACATCGAATTTATTCCCAGACGGTCGAAGATTTCCTTCTTTTCGGCAATGAAACGCTCTTCACCGATGCGCGATGCCTGCGAAAAATCGAGAGTCTCAACTGCTCCGCTTTCAGGGTCGAATGTGCGCAGAGCCCCGTCAGCAAAGGGCTTAAACAGCATTTCGTCGATGAGCCCGACCGAAATTATCTCGTGTTTGAGAAGCGCCGGTTTCACCGATTCAGGCATTTTGTCGAAAAGCATGTCTGAAAGGAAAAATACGAGGGCTTTGCGCTTCATGACTTTGTTCAGGAACTTGAACGCCGCGTCCGGATCTGTTCCGCGTCCCGTCGGTTCTGCGGTAAGCAGTGAGCGGATGACCGTCAGAAGGTGGTTCTTGCCCTTTCTCGGCGGGATGTATTCCTCGACCTTGTCTGAAAAAAGAAGGAGTCCGACTTTATCCGAATTTTTGATCGCACTGAAGGTAAGTGCCGCTGCTATCGTCGTCATCGCGTCGCGGATCCCGCTCCTCTGTCCGTAGATGCTCGAACCCGAAATATCAGCGACGATCAGGACTGTGAGTTCACGCTCCTCCTGATAAAGTTTGACAAAAGGCTTTCCCATTCTCGCCGTGACGTTCCAGTCGATGAGACGCGCGTCGTCATTTTCTGTGTATTCGCGCACTTCCTGAAATTCAAGTCCGTGCCCTTTGAACAAAGTCTGGTAGGAACCCTGGAAGTAGCTGTCCACCTTCTTCTTTACATTAAGTTCTATGTATCTGATTTTTTTCAGCAATTCTTCATTCAGCATCGCAAGTTCCCGCAATTTCAAACAAAAAACGGTCAAAAAACAGCGGTAATATTAAAATTATTTCAAAATTCGGCAAAAAAATTCACGATTCTTTTCACAGATCGCTGATATGCTAAAGGCGGCCTGCGGATACGCCCGCCGCTGATCCTGCCGGGATATCACCGGATCAGATGTTTACCGTCGTGTCTTGGATGACTATGCAGGCACCGTTTTCAACGGGTTCTGATTTGAATCTGTCGTTTTCAGAGTCGTATTCTCTTGTGACCTGGATCAAACGGACGTTTTCAAGCGTGACGTTCAGAGAGCCCGAATCGTATGAGAATGAGTTTACGGTCATCGTGCCGCGGTCAGGATAATAGTATTTGCCGGCGCCGTCGAAATAGCCTTCGTTGTCATAAACGATGTCTTCGTAGACTATGATGCACTGAGCGCATGAACTGTAGGATGCGTTGTATCCTTCGGTAAGGTCGTATGTCCCGGGTGTCGTTTCGCTGTAGATCTCGAAATTTATCTCATCGGTCACAGCCGTGCCGGTTCCGGGCTGATAAGTGCCGGAATAGTAGGCGTAACTGTCGATCGACCCGTCGATCTTCATTGCTCCCAAAGATATCACTGCGCAATCTCCAGCATCGATGTCGCCGGTATCTGTGTCAGTATCGGTGTCAGTGTCAGTGTCGGTGTCGGTGTCGGTGTCAGTGTCAGTGTCAGTGTCAGTGTCAGTATCAGTGTCTGTATCCGTGTCTGTGTCAGTGCCGGTATCCGTGTTTGTGTCAGTGTCCGTATCCGTGTCTGTGTCAGTGCCGGTATCCGTGTTTGTGTCGGTATCGGTAGCCATGTCGCCGGTGTCGGCGGTAGTGTCTCCTTCATCATCGTCACTGCCGCATGAAACGAAGAAAAAGAACGAAAAGATCAAAACCACGATAATTGAAAAATTTTTCATAAATTCCTCCTTTTGAAAAACCAACGGAAAGATTCTACTCTTTGATCCGTAAAAATAAACCTTTTTTGCTAATTGCCGTGGATCCGCGGAAAAATCTTGAACAAAGTGCGGAAGTGGTCGTTTCAGGTGCGGAAGTCGCACGTGCAAGAGGTCCACACACGCCCTAACATTATTAGAGATTAAAATTCTTTTTTCAGTTTTTTGTGCTATAAGCGTCCGTTTTTTGTTTTATAAACTTGAAATTTTGGGGGAAATTATGAAAAAAGTTTTTCTTAACGGTGAAAACCTTACGATCGATGATGTCGTTCTTGTTGCTAAAGGTCAGGCTGAAGTCGCTATCAACGAAAAAACGCGTGCTAAAATGGCGAAATGCCGCAAGTTCGTTGATTCGATCCTCAAAAAGGACAAGGCTGTTTACGGTATCAACACCGGTTTCGGAATCTTAAGCGATGTCAAAGTCGAGCACAAAGACCTTGAAACGCTTCAGATCAACCTTATCCGCAGCCACGCGATCGGTGTCGGCGCTCCTTTCAACAAAGAGACTGTCAGAGCGATCATGCTGCTCCGCGCAAACGTCCTCGCAAAAGGTTTCAGCGGAATCTCACTTGAAACTTTCGACAAACTTTTGGAACTCCTCAATAAAGACATAATCCCGTTCATTCCGTCGCAGGGAAGTGTCGGCGCAAGCGGCGACCTTGCTCCTCTTGCTCATCTCGCGATAGTTCTCTGCGGAGAAGGCTTCGTAATGACCGACGACGGCAGAATGGTCGATACGGCAGAAGTCTTCAAAGCTAAAAAGATAAAACCCATCACGCTCAAGGCTAAGGAAGGTCTCGCTCTCATCAACGGAACGCAGGTAATGACGGCTCTCGGCGCTCTCGCAGTCCACAGAGTCCACAACCTTCTCAAACTTGCAGATATCGCGCTCACCTCTACTATCGAAGGCATCATGGGAACAGACCGTGCTTTTGATCAGAAGGTAAACATCGTCAGAGCTCACCCCGGACAGGCTGAAGTTTCCGAAAACGTCCTCAAACTTATTGCTAAATCTGAGATCCGCGAAAGCCACCGCAACTGCCCGAAAGTCCAGGACGCATACAGCCTCCGCTGTGCTCCGCAGGTCCACGGCGCAGTCAGAGACGCACTCCGCCATGTTGAAAAAGTCATCACGACAGAGCTCAATTCTTCCACCGACAACCCGCTTATTTTCCCCGACGAGAAAGAGACGATCTCTGCTGGAAACTTCCACGGCGAGCCGATCGGACTCGTTATGGATTACCTCACTGCGGCTGTCTCCGAGCTTGGAAGCATCTCCGAGCGCAGGATCGAGCAGCTCATCAACCCCGTTTTCAACCAGGCTCCTGCATTTTTGGTTAAAAACAAAGGTCTCAACAGCGGCTTCATGATCGCTCACGTCGCTGCAGCAAGCCTTGCAAGCGAGAACAAGACCCAGTCTTTCCCCGCAACAGTAGATTCGATCCCGACATCTGCAGGAAAAGAAGACCACGTCAGCATGGGAACTACAGCTGCAAGAAAGTGCACGGCAGTTGTTGAAAATACCGTAAAGATCATCTGCATCGAGCTTCTCACTGCAATGCAGGCGATCGATTTCAGAAAACCGATGAAGGCAGGCGCAGGCATCGAACCGGTTTACAAACTCATCCGCAAGGACGTTCCCTTCATGGAAAACGACGCATTCCTTCACCCGATGTTCATGAATGTTCTCAAGAAAGAATACGAGATCGTAAAAACGGCTGAAAAGGCTGTCGGCGCTCTCAAATAATAAATTTTATCGCGTTATGGATGCAGTTCAGGCGTCCGTTCCCCTTGTAATTCATTAAGATCCCGTCAGTCTCGACGACAATGCTTTCTTCAGTCTCGATCTCTATTTCGCTGCCTTTTATCGTGTGGATGACGGGTACGTCGGTGAGATGACCGTTAAACAGATTGGGAAGCGCCTTGAAAAGCTGTCCGAGCGTCGGTTTTTCGACGAACATCGCGTTGAAAATGCCGTCCCGCGGGTCTGCATCTGGGTTTTGTCTGATCCCGCCGCCTGAGTATGGTCCGTTTCCGACATTCATCGTGAAAAGTCCCGCTTTGAAACACTCTGTTCCGTCAACTTTCAGCGTGACAGGGATAGGTCTCTGCCTGAAAACTGCTGCGATAAGACCGAAAAGATAGTTGAGATGGTGCGAGCCGATGAAGGGTTTCAGCTTATCGGCATAGACACAAGTCAAAGGATCGACGCCGTATCCGATAGAATTTATGAAATATCTGTGCTTTTCAATGCCGTTTTCGAAATATGTAAGTCTTCCCACATCCAAAGGCTGAGCCCTGCCGTCAAAAAAGATGTCAAGCGATCTCCTGTAATTTTTTGTCAGTCCCCAGAAACGTCCGAAATCGTTGCCTGTTCCGCGCGGAATAAGCCCGAGCCGGATGTTTTTCCTCTTCTCTTCGGGGATATCTGCCGTCATGATGCCGTTTACAGTTTCGCTTATGGTTCCGTCGCCGCCCCAGACTAAGATCGTGTTGCAGCCCGATTCGACAAAATCACGCGCAATTTCCGTGGCGTGCCCTTTGTACTCGGTATCTCTGGTCGTGAAAGCGCTACAGTGCTCTTCAAGCCGGAGCATAAGATAGTGCCGCTGACGCTTCAAGTGTTTTTTGCCCGATCTCGGATTTATGATGACTGCAAGCATAAAAGATTCCGTTCTCATTAGCTCAGCAAAAATCGTGAGAGTATGCACTAATTGCGGATTATTTCAAATCGTGGAGATGTTTGCGTGTCCTTTGTCTATTTCACGGATCATCCATACGGCGCGCCCCAGACATTCCATCGAACTGTCGAAAATGAGATCGTTGTTTTTTATGGCGGGCTTGTCGTTTGTAAGTTTGAAAGTGTGTTCTCCGATCTTAAAGCAGCGTTTGAGCGTTTTTCGTGAATTTATGTCAAAAAGGTATGTCCCGCGGTCCTGCAGTTCTTTGCCGGTAGGATCTATCACGATTTTATCCCCTTTCATGAAAGTCGGTTCCATATTGTCGCAGCCGACTTCAAAGAGAAACATTTTTCCTTCTTCTATCCCGCTGACGATGCTGCCGACGGTTGCAGAAGAGAGGTAGAGCGGAGCTTTTTCCTTGATGAGATATTTCGCATTTTTTTTGCCGCTTTCTGAAAGCATCGGTCCGAAGCCGTTTACGAGCCATGAAAAACTCAGCCCGAATTTTACTGAAAGGGCGAGAAGAAAGTCTGCGTTAGGTGTTTTTATCCCTTTTTCGATCCCGCAGATATAAGACTGCGAAAAGCCTGTTTCGTCAGCCATATCCTTTTGATTGAGCTGAAACATAAGGCGTAAAGTTTTTATCCTTTCGGCAATATTTGTCACGAGGTACCTCCGATCCCCGCCTGTTTTTGAAATGAGCGTTCGCTAAAATCTACTTATAATATATGTTTTCGAAATTTAAAGTCAATAAAATTGTTGAGTGTGAAATGTTTATTTTGTTTTATTGACCTTATATTTTTGTTAAAATCTTAACGATTTTGCTTGATTTCAATGTTTTATTTTAAATATTGAATAAAAAAATTGAAAAAATGTATTTTTTGAGTAAATGTTTATTTGCATATTTGTTAATTTTGATACTTGAGAGGTGATGCATTGAGAAAGATTAAGCTTTACTTTTTGTTAGTTTTTGCAGTCTCTGTTTTGCTTTTTCCTGAATTTGTATTAGCGGCTGCCGACACGAGCGGGATAAAATCCAAATTCCAGGAGATGGCTGACACCGTTTTTGATGTCGCGAGATACATCGGGATCTACGGCGGGCTTGGAGGAGCGATAGTTTCACTTTTTTTCAGGTATATCAACAAAGATCAGAATATCTGGTCGGACGCCTTGAAGATCCTGGGAGCCGGTGCGGGACTTGCAGCCTTTTCAACGATCCTGAGCATCATTGCCGGTTGGATATGAAAGTTTTTTCAGTTTTGGGAACAAAGCAGACTTTTGTCGACAAAGGGCAGGCGGCGGTCATGACACTCTTCTTTTTTTCAGGTGCTGTCTTGAAGGACATCTTTCTTCTTCTTGTTATCCCGGCTGTGGTCTTTACGGTGACTTTTCTTATCCGTGAAAAAATTTTTTCGGGTTCGCCGGATTGGTGGATCTTTGTTCTGAGAATGTCCGGCGGTGGAAAGATCCGCTACTGCCGCCAGCAGAGGGATCTGATCGGAGTAAAAAATGAAGAGCATCTTTGAAATGCTGAAAATAGCCGCAGTTGAAGACAACTTTATTCTCACTTCTTCAATGCGGCGCTTTTCCGTCTGGGAGACCGAAGGGGCGGACTGCTACTTTCTTTCACCGGCGCTTCAACGGGCAAACTCGTTTTTCATGCGTGAAGTAAAGGAGGGAACGACAGTCGAATTCTTTACTGTTATCCGCGGCAAAGACGAACTTGTTGAAGAACGCTGCTCTTCTGAAAGCGAGCCTGTGATAAGGCAGAGGCTCGGATTCCTGCGGAGAAAAGGGGTCAAAAAAAGCCGCAGTTTTTTCGTGGTCTCAAGCGATATGCCGAAAAGCGGAGCCCCGGCGGATGCGCCCGATATGAACTATCACAAAAATCTTGTCCAAAGTTTTGAGATGAACGCGCGGCAGTCGGATACTTCAGAGATCAAGGAACTTTTGTTTGAACTTGTCTCATTCGGCGGAGAGATGAAGATCCACCCCGAAATGAGCATCAGGGAGGAACTCATTCAAAAACAGTGCTCGGCGACTCCTGAATATTTCAAAGTCGGCGGCACTTTCTGCAAAGTCCTTTCGCTCAAATTCATGCCGAAAGAGACTTTTCCTTTTATGATCCCGCGCATCATCGACACTTTTTCGGGAAACTTTTCATATTCAGTCTCGTTCACGGTGCTTCCGCAGTCGAGAGAACTCCTTTCCCTCGAGGCAAAAGAGCGTTTTTACATTGCGACGAGCGGCAGGGGGGCAGCAAAAAACGCGAAAGAAACAGACGAGCTGATGAACCTCCTTACCGTTTCGAAACACAAGATCGGCTTCCTCTCTGCAAAGATCGTTGTTTCAGAAAGCGATCCTCTGCTTCTTGAAAAACGTGCTGAAGAGATATCGCTCCTCATGAAAAACGGAGGTTTCTTTTTTGAAGAAGAGACATGGGGACACGATCTCGAGTTTTTTAAGTCGCTTCCGTCTTTGATGAGCCTTTCGGAGCGTCAGATCAGAGCCCTCAGCGCCAATTTTACCGATATGTTCCCGGCTGCAAGACACGGACACGGGGATTTTGACGGAAGATCTCCTCTTTTTTTGCGGAACCGTTTCGGTGAAATATACGGCTTCGACGCCGGCTCTTCAAAACGCAACAACAAGAACGGCTCTGTTTTCGGCTGCTCGGGAAGCGGAAAGTCGGTGACTGTGAACACTCTTATTGCACACACCTTTTTTCCGAACATAAATTCCGACAAAAACTTCCCGGGGCGCATCTTCATCGTTGATTTTGCGGGGGCTGAAAACTCAAGCTATCTGAAAATGGTGAAACTTTACGGCGGCGTTTTCATTCCGATAGATCCGAGCGGAAAAATCGTTATAAACCCTTTCCCAAAGCGCAGCGAAGTCTGTGTCAACGGTGAGTGGAACAGTTCCGCCCTCAATTTTATCGGTACTATTCTCGACATCGTTCTTGAGATCCGCGAAAAAAACATGAACGCCGATCTTTTCAGGAACATCGTTTCAAAGGCGGTACGCAGCATGTATGCGGCCAAAGAAGAGCCTGTGCTCGGCGATCTGCCCGATTTTGTCGAAGACGAAGATACGGAAAAAGCTGAGATCATCCGCAGGCTCCTCTGCGGTTTTCTGGATGATCCGGTGTCAAAAACGATCAACGGAAGATCGACAGTCGATTACGGGAAACAGCCTTTTGTCATCTACGATCTGCAGGGAATATCCGGGCTCAGTGAAAAACTGAAGGAACTTCTCACCTTTATCGTTATCCAGGAGGCGAAACGGAGCGCTTTCGAAATAACGAACAGCTTCATAGTTTTTGACGAAGCGGCGCAGCTTATCAAAGATCCGCGTCTTGCCGATCTTATCGAAGAACTCTTTGCCACGGCGAGAAAATACAACACCGGAGTCTGGACTGTCACGCAGAATTTCCTCAGTTTCAAAGAGGCGGCGCTCTCTTCCAAAATAAAGATCAACACGACGACAACTATATTTTTGAGCCATGCGAACGATGAGGAGGCAAAAAGGGTGATCGCGGAAGATTTCGGTCTGAGTGAGGCTGAAAAGGAGGCTTTCGGAAGCCTGAGAACAGTGAAAGGGGAGTATTCGACCGCCCTTTTCAGGACGCAGAGAGGAGCCGAGCTCGAATCTGAAGTCGTCAGAATAGAACTTTCGCCGTTCGATTATGCGGTGGCTACAAGTGACAAAGAGGAAAACCGGCTGCTCGAGAGATTTGCCGGGATCCGCGGACTGGATCTTATCGACGCCTGTGCCGAAGCGGCGATGCTTGCATACAGGAAGGATCTTTTCGTTATGGATGCGATAAAAGATTTTTTAGGGGACAAAATATGAATCTCAACATCTGTTACAACCCGAAGACACTGCTTGAGTCAGCTGGCGCAGGCTGGCTCTGGAGCGTGGTCTTCATTGTCATCTCGGTAGGTCTTGCCATAAGTTTCGTAACTGAAGTCTTTAAAATCCAGAAATCGGAAAAACCTGATTTTTTGGGAGTTGCTTGGAAGGCGGCGGTGATCATACTGCTTTATCTTTATCTGCCCGGTTTTATCGAAAAGACAATGCTTGTAACATACGATTTTCCGACAGTTGCCGAACTTGACGAGGAATTTTTCAAAGCGTTTTCCCTCTATTCATCGAATCTCTCGATGACTGATGGACTTTCAGGAAATATCCCGGATCAGTGCCCGCGCTTTTCGGATCCGCTTTTGGGAGAAGCGGGAACGGCACTCATAACCTCTTTCTATTTCCAGTATTTCTGCAAACTTGCAGTTTTTATTCTTATGCTTTTCGTGTGGAGCGCGAAAGAGGTGGTCTTTTTTTACGGCTGGGGGACTTTGATGTCGCTGAACATGGTCGGACTGTGCTTTGCACTGGTCTTTCCGGCTTTCCCGGATCAGGGTTTCGCTTCGGTCGGAAGTTTTTTCCGCTCTATTGCGGAGTTCGCTCTGTGGCCCGTGCTTTATGCTGTCTTTATTTTCATCACAGGAAAGGCGCAGGTCGAAGTTATGAAACTCGCTTCCGAAATATGCTCATGCCCGTACAGTTTCAGAATGGACAGAGACACTGTCACAGTATTGTCAGGCCTTGTCTTTACAGGTCTGGGCATTGTCTCGATCCCTTTTTGGGCCTCAAAGGCGGCTTGTTCAGATCAGCTCAAAAGCACAGTTTCAAATATAAAAACGATAGCAATGGCCCGTATTGACCGCTACAGGATGAAATGATGAGAAAAAATGACGCTTCAGATTTTTTCGATACAATAAAGTATCGCGATATTGAAAGAATGCGGAGGTCTTTCCGCATACTCGCCCTGATCTTCTGCCTGATGATGTTTTTCATCGCTTTGGCAGCGCTTCTTTTTGCATGGTCTGCCGCAATGAGGCCGACTCCCGTCATCGCATTCGACAAAGAGGGAAAAAGGATCGTCTTTCATGGTCCTGAAACGCTCGAGACTTCTACCAATCTGGTAAGAGTCCATCGGTTCATTTCTGATTTCATCGGCAAATTTGACGGAGTGAGCCCCAATATCGACGAGGATCTTAAAGAAGCCTACAATATGCTGACTCCGAAATTCAGGCAGATCCTGCTTGACAAGTCGGTCCACAAAGAAAAGATAGACACATGGAAAAACAAGAATTTTGAGACAAAGTTTTCACTCACGAAACTCAAAGTCGTAAAAGGGAGCTTTTCTGTCGGGTCATCGCTGACTGTCGAAGGTCTGGGAGAGATGACTTTCGGGAATGCCGTCGATTATTCGGGTGAAAACGAAAAGAGGAAAAGTTTAGTCTGGTTTTCGGCGCTCCTCCTTGTTGTTCCGGTGTCGCTGGAACTCTCTCCCGACGGGCTTCTTGTCGATTTCTACACGGGAAAGAGTTTCGAAGATTTCAGAGAACTTCGGGCCTATCTTACAGAAAACGGAAAAGAATATCTCATTGAAGATGAAAAAGAGCGTGCAGAATGAAAAAACTTCTGATCTTATTAGCTTTATTTGATGTGTTTGGCGTGTTCGGCAGAGATCTTGACAGGGAAGAAGAAAAAGCAAAATTCATCCCGATCACCGAAAAAGTCGCCGTCATCACGATCACTAACAGCGACACTGTGATCTACAGGACAGTGAACATCGCTTTAGGAGAGGTGTTCGTCTTTGAATTCCCGGAAAACATTTCACTCACGGAAACTCCGACAGTCGGAGACGCCGGACTTCTCAAGATCGAGGTCGAAACTGAGCCTCTGAAGATGAAAGTGTGGGGACTCATGTTCAACGAGGCGCCTGAAGAGGCTCTGATGTACGGGCTCAGTTCCAATGTTCAGTTCAAGATAAATTCGGGACAGGCCTTCATTTTCAATTTCGTCATACGTCCTTCCGAAGAGGCGAGCAACAGGATAATTTTTTCGTATCCCGAATGGGAAACTTCGAATAAGGCGGTCAATAAACATCTGGAAATGTTGAGGAAAGAGCTCGAAGGGAAGTATGAGAAGAGGATGAAGGAGATAAAAAAAGAGATAGATAAAAGCATGATAGGGATGATGGCGAAATCTTTCAGCGAATTTTTCCAGTGCAGCAGTTATTCGGCACGCACCGAGGAAGAACTCGTTTTTCTGCGCAGCGACCGCATCTGCAAAATCGGTAAAGATGCTCTCGTCACGGTCAATTTTTCGGTGAAAAACCGTTACAGACAGCGTTTCCACATCGAATCGGTGAAGATCTATTCGACAAAAGGGGGAAAAGTAGAGATCGATAATGCGCAGTATCACATCGACAAATTCTCGATGCAGTTCGATGAGATAGTAAGCGGCGGTATAGCCTTTAAAATAAGCGACGAAGACTATTCCAGGGAATACATAATCGAAGTGAACGAAAGCGCCGGAAAAAAGCGCAAACTTGAACTTAAGGTGTCGTTTTGAGAGAAGAAAAGGAAAAGTCGCCGCTTGAGATCCTCTCGGAAAGCGGTAAGGATGAAAACAAGCTCTCCTTTCAGTGTGAAGAAAGGAAAACTAAATATTCTGCTGTGCGCAGGAAAGTCATATTTTTCGCCTCTCTTTCGGTTCTTTTTCTTCTCCTTGCACTATCTGCTGCGGCTCTCTTCAAAAAGGGCGGCGGAACGGAAGCCGGCGATAGCGGTGAAGCCGGATTCAATGACTTCAGCGAGCTGGCACGCGGCAGAGTCGTGGGAGATATAAAATCGGCGATGAATGCGAAACACAGAAAAAATTTTGAGACGGAAGTGAAAGAAGAAGATGTGAAGAGAGCGCCTGTCCCCTCAAGAAATCCTGCGGTGAAGAGAAGAAACAGAAACGAGGAGAAAGACAGAGAGATCCTTGAAGCCTATGCCAAACTTAGCGATGCTGCGGCTGCAGGCGGCAGTCAGACAGGGAGAAAGAGACACTTCGTTCCCGGCGGAGAAAATCCAGGCGGCGGTGTGTTCGTCAAAGGGAGGAAAGGTGCGGACGGAAAAGAAAAAATATTTGCTCTGCACGATGTCAAAGTCAAGGTCAAACTCGATTTTTCGATACGTTCGACTGCGCAGTCAACGGTCGTTGCGACTGTTCTCGAGGAAGCAGGCGGGATCCCGAAAGGGGCGAGATTCTTCGGGTCGGCCAAAAGTTTCGTCAACAAGAGGACGCAGCTTGCCTTTTCAAAACTCATCATCGGGAATGACGAATTTTCGGTCAAAGGGTTTGCTGTTTCGGGAAAGGATCCGGGAATAGAATCGGAAGTTACCGATATCGCCGATGAGAATATAAAATCGGAAGTAAAGCAGGGATTTACCAAAACGGCTGGAGCCGTGGTCACAAGACTTGCCGGAAGTGCGGGCAGTACTGCGGGAACGACCGCCGCGAACACCGTGAATCCGGCCGCTTCGGAACTGGCAAAGCAGGAAGAGGCTAACAAAATGAGGCAGGAATACAGAGTTCCGGCAGGAACATCTTTCTTTGTTTATCTGGAATAGCATGAAAAAAGTCATAGTTCTGATCTTATTTATGTTTTCTTTTGCTCTTCCCGCAGAAGAAGGGGAGCTCCAGGTAAATATAGGCGGCGGCGGTTTTTTTCCTTTTTCGCTTAAAACGGACAATAAGACCACTGTCGTATATGCAAGCTGGAATGCCGGTCTCAATATGTTTTTTGGTCTCACCGACAACTTCGACATCGGTCTGCAGCCTTCATTCACGCGGGTGGGGGACACTTCGAGGAAAGCGGAATTTCAGGATATAAAAGGAAAAGAATACTTTGATTACTGGCGGGTCCAGACGCTCGTCCTTGCAAGATACAATCTCTTTCCGGGGACTTTTTTCTCGCCGCATATCGTTGCAGGAGGAGGATTCAAAGTCGAAACATTTTCAAATATCGAATTTATTGCGGAAGGAGGTCTGAAAGTCGCGAGTTACAGAAAGGATGACTATGCTTGCGTAAACGGCGTCATCGCGGCCGGGTTCGATCTCCAGTTCAGAGTATGGGAGTGGATAATACTCTCGGCACAGGTGCTTTACAAGTGGTCTCCGCATGACAATTCGCTTGATCTGTTCGGATTTTTCGGTGCGTCATTCTTTGTGAATTACTATAACTGGGGGAAAGTATGAAAAAGTTTTTTTGTTTTTTTATCCTTGGAGCTGTTCTTTTTTCCTGCGACGGCAAAAGGCCTGACAGCGGCATACTTGAGTTCGATCTGACGGTGCTCTCCGTGCAGAAAAACGCGTCTGTGGAAGTTTCAGGCGGAGAAGGGACCGTTTTGTCCGGAAAGACTGACGAGAGCGGATCTGTCAGCTTTGGAGCGGTGCGCAGTATCGGAGAACTCAAGGTTAAAGTCTGCGGAGGGACAGTAGCCCTGGTCTCGTCGGATGTAGATGTTGCGTGGAACGGATGCAGTGAAGGCACTGTCAAGGCGGTGAATGAAAAAAATATTGTCGCCGTTGTCGATTTTCTTTCTACCTTTATTGAGAAATACAGGTCGGAGACTTCTTGTAGCGAATGGTTCGAATATCTCGATATCGCCGGAGACGCCTTCCCGGAACTTCAAAGTTCCCTTACCGATGCTACGAAACGCTGGTTGTGGCAGCAGGCTTTTGCAAAGATCGCCGGGACAGTTTCGGCCGCTAATGCTACTCAGCCTGAGACTCAGTTTTCTACCGAAAATCTGCTGGATCTGCTCTATGGCGATCTTGAGGACGACAACATCATCAACGGTTCCACGTATGCAAAATTCGGGAGCGCATCTGTCGGTGCGGCTTTTATGAAAGGGCTGCTCGGCGATTTTCTGAGTGAGGTGAGCGGAAAGTTTTCGGCTGCGGAACTGAAAGAGTGGAGTGAAAAGATAAGGAATTCCGATGCCGCCTTTTTAGGAGGAGCCGATGCAGAAAAAGGCAGAGTCTCGATAGAGATAGAAGTTTATCCTGAAGGAAACAAGGGAGCCGAGCCGGACTATTTCAGCGGTGCAGTCGCTGTCGAAGCGAAAGCGGGACCTGAAAACATGATCGTAACGCTGAACTGTTTTGCAGACGGTGAAAAACTTGCCGACAAAGATGAAGAAAAGGCATTTTTTAAAGGGAGTTTCACTACTGAAAATATCGAAGAGGAAAAAGAGGTCGTCATCCGCTGTGAGGCAAGCAACGGCATAACTCTCGAGAGTGCCGTGAAAACGATAACAGTCAACAACGACGCCCCTTCCGTCAGCGCCGTTTTTTACAGGCACGGAACGCTGGATCCTACCGGAAGCGAGGATTCGCCGGCGAGAAACAGCATCGATATAAAGGTCGAGGCCTCGCACAAAAGATACGCAGTCGAAGATCTTTCCTGCTCTCTTGAAGGATATAAGACGGAAAACATGAGCAGTTCCAACTATCAGTATAAAGCGGTGGTGGATACCGAAAAACTTCCGGACGGAAAGAACATTCTTGAATGTGAAACCACGGTAAATACGAAAAAGTATAAAGCATCGTTCCCGTTTTACAGCAGGAACACTGTTTCGGTCGGGATAAAAGCGTTCGTAACGAATCCTCTCAATGATTTCGAGAGTGTTTCGGTCTCTTGCGGTGATGCTGCGGTCAGCAGGAAAAGCGATGATCTTCCTTCGGCGGGAAACGAGATCAAAGTCAAGCTGGGGCAGGTGTGCACCGTCACTGTTTCAGGCGGGAACTACGAACCTGTCGTTTCGGAAAACGGCGGAACGAAACGGTTCAACGGCACTTTGTCGGCAGTGTTCGTCCCTGTGAATGATGACGCGATCGTTGTCACACCGCTTACTACAGTCGGGAGTTATATTTTCACAAGCCGCAGAAATTCCGGAAATGTTCCGGATGAAGAGTTGTGGAGCACTGTTTCAGAACATCTTTTGCAGCATCTCAGCCACGCTTTTGAGTGGAATGAAGAGCCCTGGAATACAAATGCCGCAGACAGCAGGACAAAATATTTCATCCTGCTTGCAGGCCTTGAGTATCTTGCCTATTTTATGGAGACGGATATAGGCTCGGAACACGGGATCTACGATGTCTCCAATATTCTGAGGCTTCTGCATGAAGACTACAGAGACACGGTCTTTGACGGAAAAAACGGTGAAGTGCAGCTCTTTTTCGGCGAAGACGGGGGAAAAACAGCGATCGACGCCAATTTTTTCAGGTATTACTACGCCCTTTCCGTAAAAAGATTCCTCTCAAGTACTTTCAACAAAACTGTCTTTAATCAGCTGGGCAGTGTCGTAGGAAACATCGCATCAAATTCCGACCAGTTCCTCTTTCCTGCTGAAAGCGTTCCGGTGCCGGTCGATTCAGCAGGCCCGAAATTGGAAATTATCGGTTTCAACGACCTTTTCGGAACAGAAAATGCTGACGAAGCCGAAGTTTCGGGAGATCTCGGTTTTTACACGAAAAGCGGATTTGCGGAGTATGATCCTCAGCAAGGGCTGATCCCTCATTTTGCAGGGGCTTTTCTCCTTAAATTCAGAGTTTCTCCGCGCGAGGGCACTTTTAGCGATCTGGATTCCGTCTCGCTGAAAAGTAAAGATCCCGATTTTGTCTTCAGAGTGAAAAGGATCGAGCCTCAGAACATTGAAAACGGCGGTCTTTCGGGGGAAATCCGTGAATTTGCCATGCTTGCGGAGTATGCCGGCGATGACGGTGTCCAGATAGAAAAGCAGCTTCTGTTCTCTGTTTCTGCGCAGGATATCGCCTACAATGTCAGTGAAAAGGAGGTGACTGTTTTTCTCGACAGCAAAAAACCTCTCCTGCATCTCGACTCTCCTGAAGGAACGGTAAAGATCGAAGATGCCGCCGTTTCATGGAACGTTTCAGACAGTATGATCGAAAATATCAAACTTACGATCTCCAAGTGGGAAGAGGAGGAGGTCGTCGTCTTTGAAGAGGCATACGAAAGCTGTTCTGCCGGTGAATGTGCGCTTTCTTCCGGACAGTTCGCGGAAATGCTCTCCGATGCCGGATATTCCGGCAGTGCGGCTGACGGACTTTACAAGATCACCCTTTCGGCAGCCGACCATGCGGGGAACCGCTCTACTCTCTACGGTTCTTTCAGGATCGATACGACTCCGCCGGAAGTTCCTGTCGTCAGGGTCGAATCGGACGGCCGTGTCCTTTTGAAAAACAGTGTCACCAGCAAAAACTATTTTACAGTCTCGCTCGTAGATCCTGATGAAGATATCGACAAGTGGGCACTCAAGGTCTCATGCGGTGTTTTGGGCGGTACTTTCTCACAGGAGAAGAGAGAAGGATATGTTCCGGCGCAGGAGAGTCTCGATTTTTTCAATCTGCTCACGACAGTGAATGATGATGAAGTCGTGGCATGTCTGGGCTCTGTTTCGGTGTGTGATTCCGTCGGCAACTGCTCGAACAGTGATTTCAGCGAACCTCTCGGAGTTGTCTTTATAGACAGTCGTCCGCCGAGTTTCATCGCCTACGACGGTGAAAATTCTGTTTTTACCGAATGTGTGGAGACTTGGCCGATGCTAAAGCCGTGCCTCGATTCACCCAACTGCAACAACGGAGGATATCTGATAGTAGGGCCAAGAAATCCGCAGATCCTGCTTAGTTATGAAGACAATTTCTCCGCCTCTGAAGATTTGAGTGTTTTTATACAATCGTCTGAAGCCGGCTGGATAAAAAGCTGTTTCTATGTGCCGAATCTGGAATCAGGTGAATATCAGGGAAACTGCAACAAATTTTACTGCAGTCTGGAAGGGAGCGTCCACGGCCTCAACAATTTCACAATAACGGCCTTCGACGAGGTCGGGAACCGTTCGGAAAGGTCACTTGCGATACAGATGGATTTTGCTGCGGTCGAACCGTTAAGAGTAAATTTGAATGAAAAATTCTTTACGAGCAACAGCAAATCCTATCTCTGGTGGGAAACGAAAAGCGGAGTCGATTACAAATGCACGATAACAAAACAGGGGAATTCGGGTTTTTCGGCGAATTGTTCGAACAACAGCGACATACTCCCTTCGGTGCTTTCGGGAAGCGGCTATTACACAGTCTCGGTCGAAAGCAGTTCTTCCACTACAAAAAGGACGGATGTGGCCGAATTCAAATTTTTTGACATGGCCGATCTCGATCTTTCCCTCGATGCGCATAAAGGGCAGTTCCTCCATTCGGGAGACTTGTTCAAGATCGGAGTCACGGCGAAATCAGGAAAAATGGCCGAAATCTCGAAGGCAGAAGTTTATCTCTACGGCAGATACCTTAACGGAGTCCTTCAAGACAACACAGAAAAACTTGTTTCAAGCAAAAGTTATCAAAATCCCGTATCTGCACTGGAGACTATCTTTTCATCAAGCCTTCAGTTCGACACCCCCGGGCAGTACAGACATGCGAAGATCAAAATAACTTTTTCTGACGGCAGCAGCTATGTCAAAAAGTTTACTCGATCTTCCGCAAACGCATTCCTCTACTGCCTGCTTTCTTCCAACGAAACTGCCGACAGTGCGGTGCTCGATTTCAGGAACAATGCGCTGAGAGTCTCTTACGATGCGCCTGGCTGCCTTGCTGCAGACGATTACACTCTGACTCTGAATGCCGAGATCCCCTCGGTCTGCGACGGTGTCGAAAAGGTGGATGATTCAGTTTATGCTGTCAAAAATTATCAGAATAATTTTACGGTCAAAGGCGATTTCGTGTTTTTTAAAAATGAGCACCACAGCCACACTTTTGACTGCAATATCATAAACATATGCCTTGATGTGGAACATTCATGTGCCGCAGAGACCCACAACTTTGCATCCGGCACGAAACTTAAGATAGCATACAACAGCGGAAGAACATTTTCTGTTGCATCGGATCAGAGCGTGCAGTGCGCTGCCTCCAGGTCAGAGATCGTCTTTTACGACGAAGAAGGGGATTTTGATGAATACGACAACAGAAACTGCAAAAAATGCTTAAATAAAATCAATGACGTTTCAAGCTGTTTCGGCGGAAAATACAAGACGCTCGTCTTGCAGTAAATTTTGACTCTTTTTTTGCTTTCACTAAAATTTTTCGACTTTTTTACGGAGGAAACCATGGAAAGATTGAGAAATGCAGCTTCCTACATCAGGAATCTTGTGACGGAAAAGAATCTCGAGATGCCTGAACTGCTAATAACTTTGGGCAGCGGGCTCGGTGCTTTCGCCGAAAATGCAAAACAGCTTTTAGTCGTTCCGTATAGCGAGATCCCCGATTTTCCGGCTTCCACAGTCGCAGGTCACAAAGGGAGACTTATCCTTGCGAAAGATGAATTTTCGGGCAAAAACTTCTGGATCATGCAGGGGAGGATCCACTATTACGAGGGTTATTCGATGGAAGAGGTCGTTTTTCCGCTGCGGACCCTGATTTTGCTCGGAATAAAGAAATTCGTCGTAACGAACGCAGCCGGCGGCATCAACAGGAACTTTGACGCGGGCGACTTTATGATAATCCGCGACCACATAAACATGATGGGAACGAACCCGCTCATCGGAAAGAACAAAGACGATCTCGGTCCGCGCTTTCCCGACATGTCGAGCGCATACAGCCGCAAAATGGCAATACTCATGCAGAAAGCGGCGATGGAACACGGGATCTCGCTCAAAGAAGGAGTTTACATCGCTTTGACGGGGCCGACCTACGAAACTCCTGCCGAAGTGAGGATGCTTGCGACTCTCGGCGCCGACGCGGTAGGAATGTCGACTGTTCCCGAGGTCATCGCGGCAAAACACGCAGGGATCGAAGTTTCGGGCATCAGTTTCATCTCGAACAAGGCGGCGGGACTTTCTATGAACCCGCTTTCACACGAAGAAGTAAGCGAAAACGCGGCAAAAGCAGAAAAGATCTTCTCAGCCTTCATGAAACGCTTTATCTCTTTGGTCTTAGAGGACAAATGAAAAAGGAAATATTTGAAAAAGCAGTTTCCTCCGCGCTCGAAGTGAGGAAAAACGCCTATGCGCCTTATTCCAATTTCGCAGTAGGAGCGGCGGTCGTAACGACTGACGGAACGATCTTCACCGGGGTCAACGTCGAAAATTCCTCTTTCGGAGCAACAAACTGCGCAGAAAGAACAGCGCTTTTCTCAGCAATTACGGCTGGATACAGGGATTTTGAAGCAATAGTCATCGCCTCAGTCCTCAACGGAAAAGCGGTATTTCCCTGCGGGATATGCAGGCAGGTCTTAGCTGATTTCAACCCGAAAATGCGCGTCATTTTAGTCAACAGCGACACGAAACAGGTCGAACAGGATCTTGTTTTATCCGATATTTTTTCAGGCGTTTTCGAATTCGGGAAATAATTTGTTACCAATAAAAAAGGGGTGCCGAAGCACCCCCGAAAAATCAACAGGCTGATCAGTGTGTTATATCGTTACAAGTGCACAGCCGCCATCATCTTCCTCGTCTGCCGGGGTCGAACTGTCGTCAGCAGGAGTCTCGTCGGTGTCAGCGGGAACTTCCGTGTCGCTGTTGTCAGTCGGCTCAGTCGTCGGCTCGGTCGTCGGCTCAGTCGTCGGATCGGTCGTCGGCTCAGTCGTCGGCTCAGTCGTCGGATCGGTCGTCGGATCGGTTGTCGGATCCGTTGTCGGCTCAGTCGTCGGATCGGTCGTCGTATCGTCTGTCGGTTCTGTGCCTTCCGGATAAGTTGTCCATGCTCCACTTTCTATTTCGTAGCAGTCGCCGCCTTCGACAAATGAAGATACCCAAGTCGATGTATCGACGGTGGCTTCGGCAAGTTTGACGGAAAGAAGCCCGTGATAATAGTAGTGGTCATTTGCCACAAAATCAGTGTGCAATATCTGCAATGTTCCTTCCTGCTGGAAGAACTGTTTGTCATTATTCCATTCTTCATCTTCTGAAGCTGCATTGGGGTTGTGAACAAAGTGATACATTCTTACGCACTGGTTGCAGGATGAATAGTTGGTGTTGTTTCCTGCGCCAAGATTGTAGGTTCCGACTGCAGCAGCCTCAGTCCATTTGCCGTTTTCAAGATCTTCCGGATAGAATTCAAAGGAAAGTATTCCGGCTTGATCTTCACTGGTGAATCCTGACAGATCATACGATTCAAGATTGCTGGGGTAATAACCGGTAACATTGCCGTAGTCATCGTAAGCCTCACCGAATGACATAGCCGGATCAAAAGAGATGCCGGTGCATTCTGCAAGCAGATTGAATGAAAGCATACATGTCAAAAGTGCGATCGTTAAAGAAATAAGTTTTTTCATAGCTAACCTCTTGAAAAAAAGTTGATAAAAAGCGAAACAAAACAGAAAATTTTAGTTAAAAGTGAAAAAAAATCAATAGTCCTGTCTCCTCTTTTGCAAGGAAGCGGATCGTTCGTGCAGTAACACAGAAAAGCGTTTCCAAAAATTGACAGAAATGCGGCACTAAATATGATTAGCAGTTTTTAAACCGTTTATGGTTAGTTTATTCAATTTTAATGGAGGAAATCATGTCACTTAAAGGAACAAGAACAGAAAAAAATCTTCTTACTTCTTTCGCAGGCGAATCTCAGGCAAGAATGCGTTACAACTACTTCGCAAGCAAGGCTAAAAAGGACGGATTCGAGAAAATAGCTGTTATTTTTGAAGAAACTGCAAATCAGGAAAAGGAACACGCAAAGAGAATGTTCAAATTCCTTGAAGGCGGCGACCTTGAAATCACCGCGACATATCCGGCAGGAATGATTTCCGACACACTTGCAAACCTCAAGGCTGCCGCTGCAGGCGAGCATGAAGAGTGGACTGAAGCATATCCCGAATTTGCAAGAATCGCAGACGAAGAAGGCTTCCACGACATCGCCGAAATGTACAGAAAGATCGCCGTTGCAGAAAAACACCATGAAGAAAGATACAACGCTTTCATAAAAGACCTCGAAGCAAGCGGAATGTTCGCGAAAGACCGCGAAGTTACATGGCGCTGCCTCAACTGCGGATACATCCACGTCGGCAAAGAAGCTCCCGAAAAATGCCCGGCATGCGAGCACCCGCAGGCTTACTTCGAAGTTCTCAACACTAACTGGTAATTCCGGGGAACTGATATGACGAAAAGAAACGAAGTCTACAAGTGCTCGATCTGCGGAAACATCGTAACTGTTTCGCACGAAGCGGGCGGAACGCTTGTCTGCTGCGGCAAAGAAATGGAGCTTATGCCCATAAAAACAGCCGATCAGACCATTGAAAAACATGTTCCGGTAGTCGAAAAAACGGCAGGCGGAATCAAAGTAACTGTCGGCTCGACGGCTCATCCGATGATGGACAACCACTACATCGAATGGATCGAAGTGCTCAAAGGCGATGTCGTCATGAGAAAGTATCTCAAACCAGGAGAGGCACCGAGCGCGGAATTTCCGATGGAATTTTCCGACGAAATCATTGCGCGTGAATACTGCAACATCCACGGACTGTGGGCAAACAGAAAGTAGGAGAAAAAATGCCGAACCTCAACGCAATAAAAATCAGCGATTCAGTCTACTGGGTAGGCGCGATCGACTGGAACATCCGTTATTTTCACGGATATTCGACTGAAAAGGGCACGACCTACAACGCATATCTCGTTTTGGCCGACAAGATCACGCTCATCGACGGAGTTAAAAAGGGTTTTGAAGACGAACTTCTTGAAAGAGTCGCTTCGGTCGTTGACCCGAAGAAAATCGAATACATCGTTTCCAACCACGCGGAACCAGATCACAGCGGCGGAATACCGAAGATCGCAGATGCAGTCAAACCTGAGAAGATCTTCGCTTCGAAAGGGGGCGTCCGTGCTCTTGCGGCATACTATCCGGAACTTCAGGTCGAAGCTGTGGCTGACGGCGGAGAACTCAGCCTCGGCAACAAAACGCTGAAATTCATGGAGACGAAGATGCTCCACTGGCCCGACAGCATGTTCTCGTATCTTGCCGAAGAAGAAGTCCTTTTCAGTCAGGACGCTTTCGGAATGCATCTTGCCACGAGCGAGCGTTTTGACGACGAGCTTCCGTGGCTGCTTCTTGTTGATATGTCGACAGGCTACTATGCGAACATCATCACGCTCTACAGCCCCTTCGTGCAGAATCTGCTCAAAAAAGTGGCTGCGAGCGGACTCACCTTCAAAGTCGTAGCTCCTGACCACGGCCCTGTCTGGAGAAATATGGACAACTTCGTGAAAATGCTTGGTCTTTACGACAAATGGTCTGCAAGGAGAACTGATAAAAAAGCGGTCATCGTCTACGATTCGATGTGGCATTCGACAGAACAAATGGCCCGTTGTATCGAAGACGGTCTTGTCTCTCAGGGGATCAAGGTCAAATCGCTCTTCCTGCAGTCGTGCGACAGAAGCGAAGTGGCCACCGAAATGCTTGACGCATCGGCTCTCATCGCCGGCTCTCCGACTATAAACAACGAGATCTTCCCGTCGATGGCCGATATCATGTGCTACGTCAAAGGACTCAAATTCAAAACTCCTTTGGCGGCGGCGTTCGGTTCCTACGGCTGGAGCGGTGAAAGCATCAAATACCTTTCGCAGATGCTCACAGACATGGGCAGCGAATTGGTCGGAAGCGTAAAATCGCTCTATGCTCCGACTGAAGAAATCAAAAAGCAGTGCTTCGACCTCGGGCGCGGGATCGGAGAAAAGATCAACAATAGAAATTAGGAGGAAACTATGGTCAAGTATGTATGCGGAATCTGCGGTTATGTTTATGATCCGGCAGTGGGAGATCCCGACAGCGGTATCGCTCCCGGCACCCCTTTTGAAGCTATCCCTGAAGACTGGGTATGCCCGGTTTGCGGAGTAAGCAAGGACAATTTCTCGAAAGCATAGTCTTTAAAAATGCCTTTCAATCCCGAAAGTTCTCTTTTTATCATTCTCAACAAGCAAAAAGGTTTTTCTTCTAACGGCGAGCTTAACTTCCTGAAAAGACTGCTTAAAATCAAAAAGGCAGGTTTCTGCGGAACTCTTGACCCGCTTGCGAGCGGAGTTCTTGTAGTCGCAGTGAACAAGGCGACGAAACTGATATCGCTGGCAACAGATTTCGACAAAGTCTATTCAGGAAAGATAAAGCTCGGTTTCACCAGCGACAGCCTTGATCTGGGAACGGAACTTACCAAATCCGGCACCGTTCCGCAAAATATCGACTGCGCCGGGATCGAGAAAAAATTCCAAGGAGTCATCTCTCAGATCCCGCCGGTCTACAGCGCGCTGAAAATCGACGGCGAAAGAGCCTACAGACTTGCCCGCAACGGCAAAACTCCCGAAATGAAAGCGAGAAATGTCGAAATAAAGTCGCTTGATATCACGCAGACCGGAGCAGATGAGCTTTCGTTTTTAGTCAGATGCTCGAAAGGGACCTACATCCGCACGCTTGCAGGTGACATCGGAGAATTTTTAGGCTGCGGAGCTGTTCTCACTGAGCTGATCAGGCGCGAAGTCGGCCCTTTCAGACTTGAAAATGCCGTTTCGATCGAGGAACTCAAGAAAGACCCTGAAAATGTCTGCAAGGCAATTCTTTCAGTTCCAGGATTCCTGTCGGGCAAAAACGCCTGCGATGTTGACGAAGAAGGTTTTAACTATTTGAAAAACGGCAATAAAATCGAAGACTTGCATTTAAATCTCGAAGAAGGTCTGAATCTCCTGAAATTCAACGGCGAGGTCTTTCTTATAGTCAGCAAAGCCGGAGACAAAGTATCCTATTTTGCATTTGTGTGAGAGAGCAGGCGGACTTCGAACCTTTCGCTGAATTCAAACGAATCACGCCACTCACCGTCTTTACCGAGTTTGAACCAGCGCCCTCGTCTCAGCGACTCGTTGAAATAATTCAGAAATTCAGAATAGTTTTCATCGTTTTTGTGATCGAGCGAATAGTTGAGGAACCTTGAGATCTTGAGCAGAGATGCAATATCCGCCCGTTTTTCCTCATCGAAAGGGTAGAGTGCGCTTCCGCGGCATAAGCGAACGTTTTCGGGGATCCCAGTCTCTTCAAACATCGGTACGCCGGGAACGAGGTAGAGCGGGCTCAAGCCGCCTTTAACGCCGAGTCTGTTCAGGTGAAGCAGTGTGCTGCAGGTATCGGCGGGTTCCGTTCCGGGAAGTCCCGGAATGAGGAAAACTTCGATTTCTATATTTCCTTCGGTGAGTTCTATCACTTTTTCGATCTCGGCTATTCCGTGCGGTCTGTGAAGATGGTCGGCAACACTTTTTTCAGCGGACACAAGCGAGAGGTCAAGCTTTATGAAGCCCGCTTTCGCAAGTTTTGCGGCAAACGGAAGGATGTTTCTGACTGTCATGCCGTTCATCGCGGTGTAAGATAATCCTTTTTCGTGCATTTCCTCAAGGATATCGAGAATTTGCGAAGAATATTCTCCGTTTGAGAATATGTCGTCGTCTTCGATGTCAACTACTTCGGCGCCGATACTCAAAAGGTATTCAAGTTCCTTTTTTATGTGCGGAATATCCCTGTATGCAAGACGGTTGTCTCTGTGGATAGAGCAGAATGCGCAGCGGTTGCGGCATCCTGATGAGAAAATGATCTTGGCGATCCTTTTCTTTCTGAACCAGCGCAGATTATCCCGCTTCGGGATCAGGTCTCCGCACCACGCAGGTTCTAACGAAGGCTTGTTCATAAAAATTCCGCCGTTTTTCCTGTAGATCAGTCCGGGGACTTCTTCAAAACCGATCTTTCCGCTCATAGCGTCAGCAAGGAGCGGCAGAGTGACGGCCCCGTTCCCGCAGTTGAGATAGTCTGCGTTCGTGGTTTCAGCGATCTTCCTTTTCTGGGCTCCGACCGCGGTCCCTCCGATGCAGAGAGGCGTTTTCGTCACTTTTTTTATTTCAGCTGCAAGAAGTTCTACATCGGGATGGTAGGGTGAAAAAAGAGAACTTAAGGCAATTAGGTCGAAATCGTTTCTGCTAATAAGATCAACGATCTTTGAAAAACTGTCGCCTAGTCTTTTGTAGCCGCAGTGAAGCGAAAAAGGTGATAAGTCCTCTTCGTAGAACTTGGAAAGATATGCAAATTCGGAGGGAGTGGAAACCGTTTTGACTTTGCCTGAAGCGGTCGCATCATAAAGCATGACCGAATGCCCCGCTTTTTCCAAAGCTTCCCGGATGTATTCGAGCCCGAGCGGCTCCATTCTGTGAGTTGTGAAGTAAAAATCGAAAACAGGCGGCGCAATGAGAAGGATTTTCAACTTACACCGCTAATTTTTCCTGTTGAAAGCGTTCATTGCCGTTTCAACACTTTCGGAAACGATAGTTTTTGCTATCTCAGCCCATTTTCCGCGGTTTTCGGAGACGGCTTCAAGTTCTTCTTCTGAAAATTCCGAAAGGACATATTCTGCGATGTCTGTTCCGGGCATAGGCCTTCCTATTCCGAGTTTTATCCTTGTAAAATCGGGGGTCTTAAGCTCGGTAATTATCGATTTTATACCGTTGTGACCGGCTGAACTTCCGTTTTTTCTGATCCTCTGTGAGCCGAAAGCGATATCCATGTCGTCGTGGGCTATCATTACGTTTTCGGGCTTTATGCTGAAAAGTTTTTTGGCTGCCTTGAGCGCTTTCCCGGAATTGTTCATATAGGTCGAAGGTTTGAGCAGAATGACATTTTTGTCACCGATCTTTCCTTTTGCAAGAAAGCCGTTCACCTTTTTCGAAAATTCGAACTCGCCGAATCCAAAAGATGAAGCTATGCTTTCGACAAACATGAACCCGATATTGTGGCGCGTAGTAAGATAGCGTTTTTCAGGGTTGCCGAGACCAGCTATCAGAACATCTTCACTAAGAGGTTTTTTTGAGAAAAAATGAAACCACAAAATGACGACCGGAAGCGGTTATTCGCCGCCTCTTCCCTTGTTGATAACGATAACCGGAGCATCCTGGTTGAAAACGGGTCTTACGCCCTGCGGATAAGGAAGGGTCGAAAGTTTGATCCTGTCGCCGATCTCATTGTTCGTAACATCGACAACTATCTCAGCCGGAACGTCAGCCGGTTTGCAGGCAACTTTAACTTCCTTGACGACCTGGAAAATTTTTCCGCCGGCGATCTCGCCTTTCGATCTTCCCTGTTTCGTGACAGGAACGACGATGGTGATCTCTTTGTCTTCAGAAACGGTCATGAAGTCAACATGGATGATGTTGTCCTTTACCGGATGGATCTGAAGTTCGTGAGCGATCGCGAGGTAGGATTTTCCTTCATAATCAAGGCTGAAAATAACATTCTTTCCCTGCGGAGTGTGAAGTCCTTTGATAAGCTCTTTTCTCTCAACAGAACCGCTGATATTGCTTTCGAGACCTTTACCATAGATTTCGACCGGAACAAATCCGTTGTTTCTTACCGCTTTTACACTTTTTTTGCCCTGTTCTCTTTTTTCGACTGCGAGCTTAAAAGTTTCCATAATTTCCTCCACATACAAATTATCAATGGCTGGGGCAGAAGGATTCGAACCTCCGGATGCCAGAACCAAAATCTGGTGTCTTACCGCTTGACGATGCCCCAAAGCCTGTTAGTAAAACTCTTCTTATTAAAGAACACCCCGAAAAAATCGGTCGCAGTTTATAGTGAAAAACTCTTTATTTGTCAAGATTTTTTTTGGAAACGGCGGCTGAATTGACAGAAATATTTCTCACTGTAAAATATTAAACCATTTGTGAATGGAGAGAGTTATGATCAAACGATTTTTTCTCCTTTTTCTGCTGTTTTTATCATTTTTGACACTTCAAGTTTACGGCGAATCGATGCTGTCGATAAACCGCAGTTCTCAGAAATACGGGGAACGGTTTACAATTGAAGACTACCAACAGACGATGCAGACAGCCGGGATTCACGATTATCCGATAAACGGCATTTTATACCCTGTCATCGGTTTTCCGTCGATGGTAGCAGACAACACTTCGCTTTCCGTTATTTTCAGGCTTGAACACGACGTCCATTTTTCAGTTTATGAAGTCGAATATGTAAAAATCTTCCGGAATGACGAAAACGGAAGGAGCGAATTTCTGACGCTCCATCCTGCCTATACCCACTATGAGAACTTTTATCAGTATGTTGACAGGATCGGACCGGACACCTGGATTCTGGGAATATCCGTGCCAGTCAAACTGCCCGAAGCAGGATACGATATCGCTTTGAAAATTCGAGGCGAAAAGGAGATGATTTCGCGCAACGCCGTTTTCTTTCCTCAATACAAATACAGAGATCCGGCAAAATTCATCGTTTTTTCGAGTCCTCGGACAGACGGAAACGATCAAAGCGAAGATTTAGACTTCAATTCAGGCGAATATCCGTGTCAAAACGGAGATCCTCAAAAGGGAATAGTTGATGCGGCTTTTTCACAGTTCAATGCCGGCGACAGCCATTTTGCGGTAATGCTCGGCAACGCAGTCAGCGGAATTGATTTTCAGAATGAATACCGCGGCTTTTATGATCTCGCACTCAATTTGGAAATTCCGATGTTTGCGGTTCCCGGCGAGCGTGACCTCCTCACCCGTTTCGCTTCAAACGACGGAGGAACAACATCTCTTCCAGAATTTGACGGGCTCGAATACTGGTCGAAGTTTATCGGTCCTACCAACAACGCATTCCTGCTCGGAAGAATATATCTTCTGCTCAATACGAGCGAAGGAACGGCACAGAAACGCGCTTCTGAAGAGAGTTCCGGATTCGAACTTCAGCCAGAGACTCTGGAGTGGCTTGAAGGCGTTTCAAACTATGAATACGCCGCGGTTTTCGGTCATTTTGCACCGACCGGCAAAACGCACTCATCAGAAACCGGAAGAGAATTTCTGAAAATCCTGACCAATAAAAACTATCCGCCCGTCTATTTTTCAGGTCACGACCGGCAGGACTCTGTTTCTGTGTTCGATCCGGGAAGCGAACTCGTTGAAAACAGCGGGATCTTTGCAAACAAAAAGATGGAATTTGTCTCCACGGCACCTCTCTCGGGAAGCGGAAAGGGCTACCGGGGTTTCAGAAAAGTCGAAGTTATCAGCGTAGAAAATTCAAATGCCGAATTTTTATACAACGATGTTTCTTACAACTACACCTGCGGAAGATACGAAAACTGTCAGCCTGACGACCCTGAAAAACGCGGTATGCAGTCGGTTCCGGCAGGAAATATGTGGGTGAAATATTCGTGGGAAAGCGGATCAGGTGAAAAAGAATCGCTCTTCAGCGGAGGAGACGGATCATCAGAAAGCGTGACAGCCGAAATCGTGAACTGGCTGCCGACCGATGAAGAAGTAACGCTGCGCTTCATCATGCCGGCTGCAAAATACGGATATAAACTCGACAACCCGAATTTCACATTCGCCGATGCAGTCGCTTCAGGCGACCTTTCGACTGTATTTTTGACCGTTAAGGGAAAGATACCGGCCGGAAGCGCTCTTGATGACTTTTACGAAAAAAATTTCACAAAATTCACCGATTATGTGACGATTTCACCGTCAGATACGAAAGAAATTCCGATTCCTCTTGTCGATTTTCCCGAAAAAATAGATGTCGCAGAAATGATGGTCCACAACTTATGGGTCAGAAATGCTTTTAAATTTTCATCACTGATCTGGCAGGTAAAAATCCAATATATGAACTCGGATCCGCAACTCTTTGACTTTGCCGGCGGGGAAGAGATCGTTCTGGACGATATCGTGCAGAAAACATTTTCAAGCAATTACAATCTCAGATACACGACCCCCGACGGGATTTCGGGAAAACTCGAATTCACTACAAAAATCGAAGAAAATTATGACAACGGCTGCTGTGACGACTGGTACGATGACGATGACGGCACGGACACCGGTTCCGGTGATCACGATAGCGGTACAGACACAGATTCCGGCGATCACAATTCTGATGACAAAGACGATCTCGGTACGGATTCGGGTTCCGGCAAAAAAAGCGGTTCAGGCTGCTCGACAATGGTTATGTAATCAAAAAAAATCTGGACACACGCAACACCCCAACAATTGACTATATTTATTTTTCCATTAAAATAAGCGGTCTTTTGTTTGGAGGAAACTATGCAAAAATTAAAAACCGCTCTTTTTTTCCTTTTATTTTTGCTCGGTTCAACGCTGATCGCCGAAGAGCCTAAAGAATCAATGGTTTCGATAAACCGGTTTCCGCAGAATTCTAATGTTTTTGAAGACTATCAGTTCCAGATGCAGACGAAAGCGATTCTCGACCCCGCGATAAACGGAATACTGTATCCAGTAATCGGCTTTCCGGCAATAGTAACACCGGATGAACCGTGCTTTTCAGTCATTTTCAGATACAATGGAAACCAGCCTTTCGAATATGTGAAAATAATCCGCCTTGACGACAGCGGAAGAACAGAATTCCTTAATATTTCCCGCTACAGTTTTGATTACAGTAATCCCAATTTTAACTATCTTGAAAAAATCGGCGAAAACATTGTCAAACTCTCTGTGTGCACCAATATTCTGCTTCCGGAAGCCAAATACGATATCGCTTTAAAAATGACGGACGGCGAAGAGATGATCTCTCGAAACGCCCTTTTCTTTCCTCATTACGAAGAAAGCGACCCGGCGAAATTCCTCATCGTTGCAGACCCTCAGATCGAGGATCTTCTAAGCAAAAAGACAGACGACATGAATTTCAACCCGGAAAATTATCCGTTCTATGCCAAAAACTCGCTGCTCAACTACGACCAGCAGTTCGGGATCATAAAAGCGACGTTTTCACATTTGAATTCGGCGGACACAAACTTTTCGATCATGCTCGGTGACATCGCCTACGGAATAAACTACCAGCAGGAATACTCCGACTTTTACGACATGATGACAAAACTTGAAATTCCGATGTTCTCGATCCCCGGCAACCACGACGGATACGCTCAGTTTACAAAAGTTGATGATCTGACCTCGCCTCTCGAATCGGACGGTCTTGAATATTGGGCAAAGTTTCTGGGGCCGATGAACAACGCATTCAACTTCAGAAACAGGACCTACCTTCTGCTCAACACATACGACGGAACTCCTCAGAGACGTGCAAGCAACCAGATCGGAATCGGTGACACAGCTGCTTCTCCTGTGGCGAACTGGGGTGGTTATCTTGCTGAAAAGACCCTGAACTGGGCTCAGACAATTCTTGAAGACTACGATGTCGCGGCTGTTTTCGGTCACATGACGCCGCTCGGTCAGGACGGGACGGGAAAATACCATGCGAACAGATCGTTCTCTAAGATCTACGGCATCGTAAGCGTAATCGACGATCAGGAATGGAACTTCGACTCGTCGGCATGGGACAGCGACGTATTCGACGGGGTATTCAATGAAACACAGACATCGAACAACGGTGTTTCGCTCACTTCATTCATTGCACAGAAGGAAATTCCGCCGATATATTTCTCCGGTCACACTCACCACGACAAAGTCTTCACCTTCGAAAAAGGCGACGAACTTATTCCGAACACCGGAGTCATTGCGCCGGAAAAAATGGAATTCATCATGACGACAACAATGGCGACGAGCGGAAGCGGCGACTACTGGGGTTTCAGAAGAGTCGAGATGTCGGATGACGAGGTTTCATACAACTACTCCTGTGAAAGATACGAAAACTGCGGGATCAACAAGAGCAACCGCGGAATGCAGTCAGTCCCGGCAGGCAACTTATGGGTCAGCTATTCTTGGCAGCACGGCTCTGAAAACAAAGAGTCGATTTTTGCAGGAGGCGACGGCACGGCAATAAAAGTAACCGCCGAAATCGTAAACTATCTGCCGACAGAAGAGGATGTGACGCTGCGTTTCGTCATGCCCGTTACGCAGTACGGCTATCAGCTTGACAACGAAAACTTCAAGATAGTCGATGCTGCCGCTTCAGCCGACCAATCGAAAGTTATCATAATCGTAAAGGGAAAAATTCCTGCCGGAAGTGCTTTCGATGCCTTTTACAACAGGAATTTCACGAAATTCACCGATTATGTGACGATCTCGCAGATCACAGAAGGCGAAGTTCCTGTTCCGGAAGTCGAATACACCACTGTTATTTCAGAAGGTATTCCGGCAAGCGCTAAAGTCCTGAATGCGGACAAGTTTCTCTCTCTCATCTGGCAGGCTAAGTACCATACTCATTCCGAACCGTACGATTTTGCTTCCGGGAGCAGTTTTGCAGATTACTACGGCGGTCCGGGGCTGTCTGATTTATATCTCAGATACACAACTTTGACAGGTGCTTCAGGCACTGTGCAGCTGCCTGTCTATTATTATGAAAATGAAGAGGAAGAACCTGAATCCGGCGACGTGGTTTTTGATGACGACGACGTGGTTTCCGACGACGATTTCGTGCCTGAAGATGAAACTAATGCCGAAGAAACTGAGGATACTGACGAAAACAAACCTGCAAAGAAAAGCAAAGGATGTTCGATAACAGTTTTTTAACGGAGATATAAATGAAAACGATGAAAATTCTCGCGATTTTCATATTCGCCATTTTGGTCGCGTGCAGCGGCGGCAACAGCGATATCTACGACTATCCCGACGATGAAGGAAGTTCGGGACAATCCGACGACGATAAAGAGCCTGTATCGGACAAAGATGAAGAAACGACTGATGCAGATACGGAAGAAAGCGACGGCGACACAGAAGACCGTGACGACGGCGATACGGAAAAGGATGATGCAGATACCGACACAGATACTACCGACAGAGATACTGATTCTCAGACAGACGATACCGATCCGGCAGGAGATGACGACCCCGATACTGCACCGGACGGCGACGGTGATACTTCCGATAGCGACGGCGACATGGAAGACGATGAAGACTGGGAGGAGATCCCGGATCTGGAACCCGATCTCGGCACAGCTGTATATGTGGACAAATACAACGGCGACGATTCCAACAACGGCACGATGACTGCTCCGGTAAAGACGATAGACAAGGCGATCCAGCTTTCGAATGCGCTTGAAAGGAATCTGATAGTTATCGCATGGGGCGTTTTCGACAATGTGCCTACGCTGAAAAGCGGTGTCTCGATCTACGGCGGTTACAGCAACAACAACGGGATCTGGGCGGAAAGCGAGGAACTTCCTGTCATACACGCTCCGGCATCGGGATGGAAACTCAATTCTCTTCAGAGGATCACTCTTTCGAAGATCAAGATAGCGGCGACGGGCGACCCCAATCCCTCAGGAAGTTCGGTCGGACTGATACTGAACAAGTGCAAGGATATTACCCTCAGCCATATAGAGATAGTCACTGCAGACGGTTCTGACGGCATTGACGGCGATAACGGAGAAAACGGAGCAAACGGCGGTAACGGCGGAAATGGTATCCAGGGGTGCGAAGAATCCACAGCTTTATTTTGCGTGCATCATTGTGACCCTATACCTTCGGGGGCTGCCGGCGGCACTTCGACATGCGGAGCAAACGGCGGTAAAGGCGGAAATGCAGGAAAAAATAGTAACAACGGCGATCCCGGGCAAAACGGTGTCGGGTCATCGACAAACGGCGGAGCCGGCGGATCAGTCAAATATGTATCTGATACAAACGGAGAATGTTCTCCTTATTCATCTATAGAAGCCAACGGTAAAAACGGCGCGAACGGAGGAAACGGTGGCGACGGTGAAGGAGGAAAGAGCTACGGAATATTCTCGGCTGCAGGATACATAAGGTCCGACGGAGGCGACGGAGCTGACGGAGAAAACGGCCAGGGCGGCGGCGGCGGTGGCGGCGGAAAAGGCGGCACTGACTGGTGCAACAGCTACGGCAGCAGCGGCGGCGGCGGCGGTGCAGGCGGCTGCGGCGGAAAAGGAGGAAAAGGAGGGACCGGCGGCGGTGCAAGCATTCCGCTTTTACTTATCTCTTCCTCCAATATCATATTGGAATCACCCTCTTTTGAAACCGGTAAAGGGGGAAAAGGAGGAAAAGGAGGGACCGGAGGAAACGGCGGAACTTACGGCTTAGGCGGCAGCGCAGGGCAGTACAGCGGTAAAAGCGAACAAGGCAACGGCGGTTGCGGCGGTTACGGCGGTAACGGCGGTCTTGGCGGCATAGGCGGAGACGGCGGCGGCGGCGGCGGCGGTCCGACAATATGCGTTGTCTACTCTTCCGACAGTACGCTTTACGGTTCCAATTCGATGAAATGCGCCAAAGGGACCCCGGGGAGCGGCGGAGGCAGTTCCACGAACTTCGGAGCGACAGGACAAACATCCAATGTCCTCAGAGTCGACCTGTAATCGTAAGGAGGCTTTTTCATGTGGAGACAAGCGGTAAACGCCCCGCAAAAACTGGCGGTAATCAACGGGCTTCTTCCTTTAACGGCTGTCGAATATCAGAAAGCTCTTGTTTTTTTCTGCGGAGATGATGACGAAGCTGTTCAAAAAGCGGCGCTCGACAAACTCCGCTTTACGCAGTCGAACGAGATAAAAAGGACGATCTCTCCGGAGATACCCGAAAACTCTGTCAAAACTCTGACGAAACTTGCAGGCGAAAGAAAGGATTCTTCTCTCATAATCGCGCTCCTTCCGACAGGAAAGCTGCAGCGGCAGTGGATCCTCGATTTTCTTGCCACAAACGATGCTGTCTTTTGGAGGACTCTTGTAACACATAAAGATTTCGTAGAGTTTACGCTTCCGCAGATGACTGAATTCAAGCAGTTGTTTTCGGCGATCAGCGAAGTTATTGAATCTCTTTACGAAGAACAGCTTTCATATTTTTCCGATGAGCGTCAGACTGCCCGTCCCGAACAGCCTGAAAAGCCTGTGGAGACTGAAGCCGCAGAAGAGGAGGAAGAGGAGGAGGTCGTTGAACTTGAAGACACGATCTTTGATTTTCCCGATTTCCTGACTTCAGAGACCGCTTTTGAAGGTCTTAGTGCCGATGACATGCTCGACCAGCGCAAGACGATTTCGGAAGCACTGCGCGATATGAATGTCGGTCAGAAGATAAAGGTCGCGATGCTCGGAAATCTTGAAGTGAGGAAGATCCTCATCAAAGATCCGCGCAAACAGATAGTCATGGCGGTCTTGGGAAACGCAAGGATCACCGACAAGGAAGTCGCTTCTATTGCCGGAGATCCGTCATCATCGCTTGATGCGATAAGCTACATTGCTTCCAACAAGTCGCTCAGCAAAAGCTATGCCGTCAAACTCGCCCTCGTAAACAACCCGAAAACACCCATGAAAACTGCTCTCATGCTCCTTGAAACGATAAGGATGAACGACCTTAAAAACATCGCTAAAAGCCGAAACGTTTCAAACGTCATAAAGCAGAGAGCCGCAAAGAAGATCAAATAATATCGTTATCTTGATATATCGAGATCAGTTTTTTTCTGAGATTCCGGTCAATTTATATAGATATTGGACTTCTTCTTCAGTCAGTCTTCTGATCTCTCCCGGTTTCAAGCCCCGGCAGGTGATGCTTCCGAAAGCGAACCTTTCAAGTTCCAGAACACGGCATCCGACCGCTTTGATGAGTTCTTTGACTTCGCGCTTCTTTCCTTCGTGCAGAGAGATCGTGACCTGGGATATCCTTCCGTGGCGCGAAGTTATCGAAACCGCTTCCGCCTGCATGAATCCGCCTTCAGTCTCGATCCCGGACTTTATCATTTCAGCTTTTTCCTGTGTCAGATCGCCCAGAACTTTCGCCCGGTAGATCTTGCGCACTCCGAAAGAAGGATGTGTCAGGCGGTATGCGAGTTCGCCGTCATTTGTAAGGAGAAGAACGCCTGTCGTGTCAAAATCAAGACGCCCGACAGGCACGGCATGTGACCCGGCAGGAAGAAAGTCCGTGACCACTTTCCTCCCTCTGTCGTCGCTTGCAGCCGAGATGACACCTGCGGGCTTGTTCAGAAGAAAGTAATCGTAACTCTGCGGCAGGTGCAACTCTTTTCCGTTGTATTCGACAGTATCCTTTTCGGGATCGACATCGTCAGCGAGAACGGCGACACGCCCGTTTATCTTGATCTTTCCCGCAGTGACGAGTTCTTCCGATTTTCTTCTCGAGGCAACTTTGCAAAGTGCGAGGAAACGGTTTATGCGCATTATTTCTTCGACCAGTGATAAGTCATTCCGCCCATGAAGTAGCCGGCTCCGAAAGAGATCGCGCAGCCTCTCGTCTTTTCGTCTTTCAGCGGGCGTTCTGCATCTTTGAACCAAGTCTCGAGAACGAACATCACGCTTGGCGAACTGAAATTCCCGTATTTTTCAAAGACCGATTTCGACGGATTTATCTGCTCTTCATTCAAACCCAGGATCTCAGGTTCGGTAAAACGCATCAGGATCGGCATGCCGCCCTGGTGTAGCGACCATTCGTCGATATTGGACGGTGTTACGCCCAAAGGCCTGATTATGCGGTCGCGGACTATTTCGGGGACCGTGTCTTTGAGGTTGTCTTCGAGAACGAGTTTGCCTTCGTGCATCGAAAGCGAGCCGCCTGCAACAAAATCGGTGATGATCTCATCGACTTCCATCAAAGGAAGATCAAAGTTTTCTCTCATTGATTCAGGGATCAGCAGGATCCCGGCAGCACCATCCGCAAAAAGGAGAGTGGTCTTAAGATTTTCCTTGAATTCGGGATCGTCTATATCGTAAGTCGGATTTGCGATCCACGAACACTGGTCGAAAAGAAATGTTATCGCTGCTTTGTTGTGCTCACGGCAGTATTTTACCGAAGATTCAAGTGAAAAAAGACCAGCCGCACAGCCCAGATAAGCCATTTCCTGAGGAGGATAGTCAAGTTCGAGCCCTGATTCCGCGGCTATCTTGCTCGAAAGACTGGGCAGAACATCTTTGTCACAGCGGATGTTGTATGCTATCGAAAGAAAACCGACATCTTCTTTCGCGATCCTTTCACTTTTCAGAAGTTCTTTCACCGCGCGTTTTCCCCATTCCAGCGGATGGTATTCTGGAGTAGCCAGCGCTCTGTCCGGGAAAGCCTCTCTTGAAAGTATCGTCGGACGGTAGGTTATCCCTACGGCGCCGACCGAACGCCTTGCAAACCGATGGGGACGGCCGTTGTCGATATCTTTCGGATAAAGGATCTCTATAACTTCGGAAGATGTGAAAAGATGGGGAAGGATCGTTGTGATCTCAGCAATATAAACTTTGTTTTTCATCGAAACCTTTCAAAAAAAACAGGAAATCAGTTCCACAAAAGCAACGGCGGATAATACCCATTTGATGCGTCCAGTCAAATCTAATTTGAGCAAATTATTGACTTTCTTTACCCAATGCCTAAGTTGGCATCTCCGGATCCTGCGGAAATCGGTGAAAATCCGATGCTGTCCCGCAACCGTGAGGCTTTGACTCAGCCGGATACGCAGTTTTCGGGCCGGATTAACTCCCCGAGGAGGGAATGTTGTCTTTCTTATTTTTTGTGCTTTTCATTTCCGCTGCTTTGACCGGCGCACTTTCTGCCCGGAATGCAGATGCTTTTAATGAAACATCTCTTCAGAATGAGTCGTCTGTGCAGGAAGACCAGGCTCCGCTCTCAGACACGGATTCACCGCAGGATGCCTCTTTGCCTCAGGAAGGGGAAACGGTGAAAAAGGCTGCGAAGAGCGACGACAACAGGATCGTGGTGAAAGGTTCGCGTAAGAAAAAATCGTCAAGCGACGGCACGGCTGCACAGAGTTCTGTCAATTCAAAAGAGATAGAGGAAAAACAGTCTATAACGACCGGAGATGCCGTGAAGGAGATGCCGGGAGTCTATGTCAACGGTGACGGCAGGACAGGGCAGTCACAGTTCCTCTTCGTCCGCGGTTTCAGAAGTGCGGATGTCCTGGTGCTGATAGACGGCGTCGAAATACGGAACCCTCTCAGTCCAAACGGCGCGGCAGACCTTTCGATGAGTCCGGAAAATATTGCGAAGATCGAACTTTTTAAGGGACCTCAGCCTGTTCTTTACGGTAGCGGCGCTCTTGCCGGAGTGCTCGACATCAGAACAAAAAAGGGACACGGGAGACCTAAATTCACAGCTTCCGCCTCAACAGCCGTGCTCGACATGAGCAACAGCCGCTACATTCCGGACACGGTCAATGCGAGCGCGAACTTGAGCGGTTCCGAAAAACGCTTTTACTATTCGGGCGGCGGATCTTTCTTCTACACAAAGGGTATATCGATGGCCGATTCATACAAAGATGTGAAGGAAAATCTCTATACGAAGAGGCCCGACAACGATCCGGTCATCAAAGGTTCGGTCTATTTCCGCGGCGGAGTCGATATCGACAGCGAAAATACATGGGAAATGATAATCCGCGGCAACATCGGCAAGGCGGATATCGACGACGGCCCCGGGCTCGGTATGGACGATCCTAACAGGATGCTGCGTAATGAATCTTTACTTTTCAAAACAGGGACGGAATCGAATTTGTTTAATAAAATCTGGAACTTGAAGTTTGATGTCTCGCTTCTTTTGAGCTCTCTCAGAGACGATGACCCTGCTGACAAAGGAAAAATGGCCGGAGACTTGAAAAGCCGCTACAGATCGCTGACTTTCGCTTTGAACTGGAAAAACAGCGTTGTGCCGGCCGCGTGGTATGAACTTGTGACAGGGGTCGATCTCGGCACTGAATGGGGAACGGCGGATTACGAGGATTATTCGGCAGGGAGATACTTCAACATGGATTTTGTTCCCAATCCCGATATCAGCCTGGATGCCTACCTTTTCAACATCTTCAGACCGCTGGACAAACTGGAACTGAATATCGGCGGACGCCTGCAGAACAATTTTTACCAGCTTTCCCTTCTCGACAAAGAGAGTGATCTTGCGCTCCCGAACGAGACGAAGAAGAACATAGAGCCGACTTTTTCGGTCGGAGCGGTCTACGAGACACCAATAGAACTCGGATTCAAGGCAAGATTCGCTAGAGGAGCCAAGACACCGACTCTTTTTCAGCGCTTCAGCCGCTACGCAAACCTTTACCAGGAACTTAAACCTGAGACTGCATACGGATTCGACGGGGCTGTGCAGCAGTATTTTGCCGGCAGAAAGATCCTTCTTGAGGCAGGATACTTCTACGAACAGAAGCACAACCACATTGATCTCGACAAAAGCGGAATATATTCAAACAGATACAGGATAGAGAACCACGGGCTCGAAGTGTCGCTCCACACAAAACCTTTCTGGGGGCTCAGTCTCCGCAGCTCATACACGTGGATCTTCAAAATGCAGGAATACAAAGTGGTCGAATACAAAGGAAAGAAATACAAGGCGAAAACTCCTACTTTGAGAAGACCGGAACACTCGTTCAATGCGATACTCAACTATAACTATGACAAAAAACTGAATATTTCTCTTGAGGTCGACTATGTCGGCGAAAGAAAGGACGAGGTCTACAACTATCCCAAAACTCCCTACATCGTAACTGTAGACGATTTTGTCATACTGAATTTCGCGATCTCATACAGGATCAACAACTATGTGACAATATTCGCGAAAATCGAAAATATGCTCGACAACGACGACTACGCCTATTCTGTAGAATACGGAACTGCCGGCATCACGCCATGGATCGGGCTTAAACTCGATATATAAGAGACTTATGCAGCAGGGCTTTCAAGTTTTTAGCTGACACAATGGCTCTTAAACTTGACATTCGGACTTTTTTGCATAGAATGCGCCGGTTTTTGGTTCCGTGAGACTTAATTTTATAAATGGAGGATATTTTGGCTCACCACAGATCGGCAAAAAAAAGAATTAGAACAAGTGAAAAAAGAAGACTTTACAACCGTTCTATCAAATCAAGAGTAAAAACTTTCTCGCACTACTTCGAAGTCGCAGCTGAGACAGCTGACAACAAAGAAGATGCAGTCGCAAAACTTAATACAGCAATAAGCGAGATCCAGAAAGCTGCAAGCAAAGGCGTTCTTCATAAAAACACCGCTGCAAGAAAGGTCGCAAGACTTGCACGCCAGTTCAACAGAACTTTCTCAAAATAAGTTTTGAAATACTCTCTTATACTCCAAAACATTTCCGAAATCTTTACCGCTGAAAATTTGTCTCCGGTCTTAAAAGGCGGGGATCTTTTGATCGCGGCTGACGAAAACGGCAGGATTGCTTTTGTCGGAAAAGAGGAAGATTTCAGAAAAACGGAACCCGGTTTCGAAACAAAATTCAAAGATGTCGTTGCCGATGCCGGAAACAAAGCGGTCTTCCCGGGTCTTGTAGACAGCCACACCCATCTCGTTTTTGCGGCGACGAGAGAAGACGAATTTGCGATGAAATCGAGAGGCGCGACTTACGAAGAGATCGCGGCAGCCGGCGGTGGTATCATAAACAGCACTGTCAAAACGAAAAAAGCGACTCTGGAAGAGATCGTCGAGCAGGCTTCGAAACGCTTGTCCCAGCTCGTTTCCTACGGCGTCACGACTGTCGAGATCAAATCAGGCTACGGCCTCGACACCGAAAGCGAGCTCAAACTTCTCACGGCGATAGCGGAACTCAAAAAACGTTTCCCGATCGAGATAGTTTCCACGTTTCTCGGGGCTCACGCATATCCGCCCGAATTCAAAAACGACCACGAAGGCTACATAAATCTCATAAACAACGAGATGCTGCCTGAGATAAAAGCGCGAAATCTTGCCGAATTCGCCGATGTTTTCTGTGAAGAAGGCTACTTCTCGCTCAAAGAGACCGAAAAACTGATGGTGAGAGCGAAAGAACTCGGTTTCGGACTCAAACTCCACGCGGACGAATTCCACTCTTTAGGCGGAACCGAACTTGCGGCTGAAATGGGCGCGGCTTCCGTTGACCATCTCGAGGCAATAAGCGACGAAGGGATCAGAAAACTTGCCGAAAACGGCGTCGTCGCGGGCGTTCTGCCGATAACTTCGGTATTCTCGCGCCTTCCCTTCGCACCTGCCCGCAAAATGGCAGAAAACGGCGTAACGGTAGCTCTGGCGACCGACATGAACCCGGGAAGCTGCATGTGCGGATTCCTTCCGCTCGCGGCAAGTCTGGGGGCTACGCAGCTAAAACTCAGCGTTGAGGAATCGCTCAAAGGAATAACCATAAACGGTGCAAAATCGCTCAGAAGAGACAAAACCAAAGGCTCCATCGAAGCAGGCAAGGACGCAGATTTAGTCATCATGGATTCGCCGAGCGTCGCATATCCGATATACCACTTCGCGCACAACCACTGCGAAAAAGTTTTCGTAAAAGGGAAACAGATCCTCTGAGTTTTCTTTTTTACACTTGAAATAATATTTTTTAAAAATATAACCCTCTGAATTTGTTTTTTGCACTTGGAGGAGAAATGCAGGAGCGTTTAGGGATCGATATCGGTTCGACATTCATAACCGTTTTTTCACAGAATGAAAACAGGGTCGTTTTCCGTTCAAGACACAGCGGGAAAATAGCGGAATCGCTGAGGAAAATTTTCGCGAATACCGACGGAGAGACTTTGGTCCGCTTTACCGGAAAAACGGTCGCGGAATTTGCTCACATCCGCAAAGATCTCTGTATTTCAGAGGCTGAAGCTGTAAATGCGAACCTTGGGACGGAAAATTTTTTCGACGGGAAAGATTTTGCGATAGTAAGTATCGGTGCGTCATCGCTTAAAAAATACACGATAAGATCGGGAAAGATTTCAGATATTTCCTCGAATTCGCTCTGTGCTTCGGGAACGGGACTTTTCCTTGAGGAGCAGGCGGAAAGGCTTTCGATCGACCTTGAGAACATGCCGGCTTTGGATATTGCCGCACCGCCGTCGATAGCGAGCCGATGCACCGTTTTTGCGAAAAGCGATCTCATCCATCACCAGCAGGAAGGGCGCACGAAAGACGAAATGTGGGCCGGGATGTGCCGCGCCCTTGTCGTTTCGGCGACGAATACCCTTTTCAAAGGGCTTGAGATCAAAGGAAACTTCCTTCTCATCGGCGGAGTCAGCCTCAACAAAGAAGTCGTCCGCTGGTTCAGGACGCTTTTCCCCGCCTCAGAGTGGATCGTTCCTGAGTTCAGTGAAGCCTTTATCGCTAAAGGTGCCGCTCAAACAGCGTGCGTCAGAATTTCGGAGATCGATCCTGACAGATTCTCCCACTCGGCAGCTTTCGAAAAAATGCCGCCGCTCACGCTCAAAAAGAGCAAATATCCTGTCTTTGTCGAACCCGATCTCGATGACTCGGGCAACGAAATAAGGATCCACAAGGCAGATCACCGCGAAATTCCGGAAGCGATACTTGGTATGGATATCGGTTCGACGAGCACGAAGATAGCTCTGCTCGACCTCAAAGGAGAGCCGGTCCTCGATATTTACAGAAAGACCGGCGGAGACCCTGTAAACGCGGCGAAAAAGCTCTTCAAAGCGCTTTATTCGCTCATAGATCCTGCAAAAACAACGATCCGGGCCTTCGGAACGACGGGTTCAGGGAGAAAACTTTCAGGGATAATCTTCGGCGCCGACGCGATAATAAACGAGATCACAGCCCATGCAAAAGGGACTGCTTCGATATTTCCCGAAGTCGAGACGATCTTTGAAATAGGCGGTCAGGATGCAAAGTTCATCAGGCTTTCACACGGTTTCGTGACCGACGTCAACATGAACTATGTCTGCGCGGCGGGAACAGGATCTTTTGTCGAGGAGCAGGCGAGAAAACTCGGTATTCCGATAAATCTTGCGGGAAAACTTACGGAACATGTGGCACCGCCCGTAACGAGCGACCGCTGCACAGTATTTATGGAGCAGGATATCCGCTCTCTTCTGCAGCAGGGTTTCGACAAGAACGAAGTTTTGGCCGCAGTGCACTATTCCGTTGTTAAGAACTATCTCAACAGAGTCGTCGGGAACCGCAGGATCAGTAAGGACAAAATATTCTTCCAGGGTGCCACGGCGAGAAACAAAGGGCTTGTCGCGGCATTCGAGAATCTTCTCGGAGTCGAGATGGTGGTATCTCCTTTCTGCCATGTCATGGGGTGCATCGGTGCGGCTCTGGCCGCTTTTGAAGAAGTCAAAGCAGACGGCGAAGCGAAAAAATCATCGTTCAGAGGTGCTGAATCGGCGACTATCGAAGTGACATCGAGGACAGAGACATGCAAACTCTGCAGCAACTTCTGCCGGATCAACCACATCTCCGAAAAAGGCGGTAGGGAGTCGTCGTGGGGTTACGGCTGCGGAAGGGATCCGGAAACGCCTGTCCGCAAGGAAATAAAGGAATTCGAGCTTATAAAGCATAGAAATTCATCGTTTTTCAAAAACTTTCTCACGGAAAAAGAGAGCATCGGAAAGGTAGGGCTTCCGCTTGCAGTTTCTACTTGGACTTTTCTTCCGCTCTGGAAGAAGATGTTCTCGCTTTTAAACATCGAGACTGTCGTCTCGGCAACTCAGACAACACATGAAATCAAAGGGCTTTCGTCAAAATACTCGGCATCCGATTTCTGCTTCCCGGTAAAAACTTCGATCGGACACGCACTTGAACTGACAAATAAGGGGCTGCCCGTTTTCTTTCCGACGCTGATATCGGCAGGTGACAATGTAAAAACGGCGATCAGTTTCTTCTGTCCTTATGTCCAGAGCGGCCCGTCGATAATTTCGACCGTCATGGAAAAGAACGGGATGGATACGAAGTCGAAGATCATAGATCCGGTGATCGATTTCAGAATGTCGGACGACAAAAACGGGACCATGATCTTCAAAGCTCTCGAGCCCTTCTTCCCGACTCTCAAGGAAAGACAGGTGAGAAAGGCGTGGAAGGAAGCGCGGGATCATTATAAAAGCGAGACTGCGAGACTTATCGAAGAGGGAGAGGCATTCCTTAAAAACGCTCAGAAAGAGAAAAAGCCGGTGTTCCTGCTTGTAGGACGCCCTTACAACCTTTACGACAAAGGGATGAACTTAGGCATTCCGGAAACCATTGCAGGAATGGGGTTCAACGTCATTCCGATCGACATGATGCACATAAATGTCGGAGGACTTGCCGATACAAATTACTGGAATCTCTTCTGGAATTACGGGCAGAAGATAATCGCGGCACTTAAACGCGCGAAAAAAGAGGAAAACGTCTTTCCGATATACCTCACAAACTTTTCGTGCGGCCCCGACAGCTTTATTCTTTCGTTCGCCGAAAACGAAATGAAAGGGCGTCCCATGCTCATCCTGGAACTTGACGAGCATGACAGTGACGGCGGATACCTCACGAGGATCGAGGCTTTTATCGACGTCGTGAAAGGATACATGAAAAACAGGCCGGTTCCTGTGGAACATCCGCTTCCTGACGTCTATCTTGCGGGCAAAAGCGTCAAGCCGGGAAAGATCTGGATCCCTCCTATGCACATAGGTTCGCCTCTTTTCGCAGCGGCATTCAGAGGTTTCGGCTATGAGGCTGAGGCTGTTCCGCTTGAAACCAGGCACGATCTTGTCACAGGGAAAAAGTACGTCAGAGGTCAGGAATGCCTGCCGATGATACTCACTCTGGGCTCTTTCCTGAATCAGGTCAAAAAGGAGCCAGGGAAGCAGCACACACTGTTCATGCCTTCTTCGGAAGGACCGTGCAGGCTCGGGCAGTACAATATGCTCGAGCGGATCGCGTTTGAGCATCTGGGGCTTGACAACATCGATATTCTGGCTCCTTCAAGCATAAATTCCTACCAGGGAGTCGAGGAACAGCTCAGAAGATACCTGATGCATTCCGTGATGACGAGCGACATCCTCATGAAAATGACGACGCGTACGAGGCCTTACGAAAAGACGAAAGGCGATGTCGATGCGTTTCTGGAAAAGGCGATGAAGACTCTTGAAAAAGTTTTCGAGCAGAAAAAAAGTCCGCTTCCGGTCGTTGAGGAACTTGCTTCAGAGCTTGACAGGATCCCGCGCTACAACGAGAAGAAGCCGCTTGTAGGCATCGTCGGAGAAATATACGTCAGAAGCAATGCCTGCGCGAACGGAGATTTGATCCGTGTCATCGAGGAAAACGGCGGAGAAGCCTGGCTCGCACCGCTTTTCGAGTGGCTCATCTACACTGTCTGGGTGCAGGATTTCATGGCGAAACAGAAAGCGTTCTCCCTTTTCGGAAGAGGCGAATCGCTTATCAAGAACCTCTACGTCTCGCATTTCGACGAAGCATACTACAAAGCGGCGGACAAGATCCTGCACGACAGGCGCGAACCCTCGATAAAATCTACTCTCGACGAAGGAATGAAGTATCTTCACCCCGAATTTGTCGGAGAGGCGATCCTCACCGTAGGACGCGCGGTAGAGTTCGTGAAACAGGGAGCTTCGATGATCGTGAACGTCGCTCCGTTCGGCTGCATGCACGGAACGATAACCGATTCGGTTTTCCAGGAAGTCAAAAACACATATAACATTCCTGTTGTTTCACAGTTTTACGACGGCGACATTGACATAAACGGAAAAGTTGCCGATATGCTGAACATGGGAAAAAGACAGGTTTAACGGAGGTTGTTGATGGATAAGGCTTATTTTTCTTACGACAATTTTAAAAAGGACGATATCCGCGGCGTAGATGCGAAATTCGAAGCACAGAAGATAGCGTTCGCCCCTCTTGCGTTTCAGGCCGTAAATTCACTGCTTGAACTCGGAATAATGAAGATCATTGAAGATTCTGGGGATAGCGGCATTACTTTGGCTGAAATATCGGAGAGATCGGGAATTTCAAAATACGGACTTTCTGTTCTGTGCGAAATGGCGCTCGGAATGAATGTCCTCAAACTTTCCGCCGATTCCGATGAAAATACCGAAAAATTCGTACTCGGCAAGATCGGCTGGATGCTGCTTGAGGACGATCTCACCCGGGTCAACTTCCGTTTTACGAACGACATCTGCTTCCAGGGTTCCTTCGATTTGGAAGAATCGATAAAAAACGGCAGGCCTGAAGGGCTCAAAGTCTTCGGTGACAAGTGGGTCACTGTCTACGAGGCTCTCTCAACGCTCCCCGAAAAGGCGAAAAAGAGCTGGTTCGAGTTCGACCACTTCTATTCAGACATAGCTTTCCCCGAAGCGCTTCCGATAGTTTTTGCGGAAGATCCGAAAACGATAGTAGATATCGGCGGAAACACGGCGAAATGGTCGATCGCATGCTGCAAATACGACAAAAACGTCAGAATGATAATCGCTGATCTTCCCGGTCAGACGAAAGTTGCGGCGGAAAATGCGGAAAAAGAGGGCTTTGCTGACAGGATCTCCTACTGCGAAGGCAACATCCTCCACGAATCGACGAAACTTCCCGAAGATCCCGATGCTTTCTGGATGAGCCAGTTTCTTGACTGCTTCTCGCTTCACCAGATAACGAAAATAATGAAGAAAATACACGAAGCGGCAAACGAAAAGACCAAAGTCTATGTTTTAGAGCCGCTTTGGGACAGACAGCGCTTTCAGGCTGCGGCATATTCGCTCCAGGCGACTTCGCTCTATTTTACCTGCATCGCGAACGGAAACAGCAAGATGTACCGCTTCAAAGAGCTTTGCGACGCTATCTGCGACGGCGGATTCAGACTCGAATGCGCGCACCACAATCTCGGTTCGAACTCTTATTCACTGCTTGTCTTTAAAAAAATATGAGCGAAGTTTTCATTTCAAAACCGGTGATGTGGGCTCCAGGGCTCGAAGATAATCACGAAAAATGGGAAAAATGGCTGAAAGGTGAAGAAGCGGTCGAAAGATCAAAGGCTTCTCCGAAACTTGAATACACCGATCCGATGTTCCGCCGCAGACTGAGCCAGATCTCGAAGATGACAGTCCATGTGATCCACAGTTTTTTGGAAAGATGCGGCATGGAGAAAGATACAAAAGTGATTTTTGTTTCTCTGCGCGGAGAGATCGCACGCGAGTTTTCGATAAATCAGGGGATAATCGAAGAAAAAACGATACTTCCTGCAGGTTTTTCGCTTTCTGTCTTCAATACTCCTGTCGCCCTTGCAACGATAGCTTTCGGTTTGACCGGAGGATATTCGGCGGTCTATCCGTCAAAAGGTGATTTTTCTTACCTCTTGAAAACGGTGTTTGCAGCTGTGAAAAGCGGTTCTGAAAAAGAGGTGCTTTTAGTCTATGCAGATGAGCTCGTTCCTGAATGTTACGGCGTTGATTCGATTCCGCTTGCATTTGCCGCGCTTGTCAGCTCTGAAAATAGAGGTGACAGTGTGAAACTGGCCGATATTATTGAGGAAAAATCGCCTGCCGGTTTTTTGAGGCGCCTCCTCGAAGCGGGGGAAAGCAATGTTTAAGATCCCCTCAAACCTACCGAAGACCGACAATGTTTTTATATACTGCTACCGCTCTTTGGGAAAGATCGCTGCGATACTTTACATCGTTTTCGGTTCTATGGTGATCGGTTTCATCATTTTTCCCTTCATCAGGCTCTTTTCAAAAGACAAAAACGACTTTTTTGTGAAGGCGCGCCGTTATGTCTCCAACGTTTTCAAGCGTTTCCTTTTCATGCTCAAAATAACCGGCATCGTCGAGATGAGAGTGCCGGACATGGAGAAGTTGCGGAACATGAAAGGAAAGGTGATAGTTGCAAACCATCCGTCGCTACTTGATTTCGTCTGCATGACGGCACTTGTTCCGAATGCGAACTGCATCGTCCGCGCGAATCTCACAAAAACGCCTTATGTCGGTATAATCAGCCAGATCTACATTACGAATGACGAAAACTACGACGATCTTTTCAAAGCGTGCAAAGAGGATCTTGACAACGGCAACAATGTCCTGATTTTTCCTGAAGGAACGCGCACTCCGCGCTTCAAAAGAAACGTTTATCAGAAAGGTGCCGCGCGTATCGCCCTTTACGCAGGATGCGACGTTCTTCCTGTCTTTATCGGCGGAAGCGACAAATACGGCTTAGGCAAGCACGATCCGCTTTTTTCATTCAATCCTGTTGAAGAATATTTTTACGATTTCATCCTTCTTCCCGAGATAAAAAGTTCAGACTACGAAGGAATGCCGGCTCCGGCCGCGGCAAAGCGCATCACCGACAAAATCGAGGAGGAGATACTTGCGGCTGATGCCGAATACAGAAAGAACAACACAAAGTGCAAGACTTTCAATAATGTGTGAGCCGGGTTTTAATTGAAGATGCGAAAATTTGTCAATAAAATCCGCTGTTTATAAAACTTTTCTTCGGGGGGGGTGATTTTTTCTCAATAAAAATCGGATTTTGTGGTACTAAATATAAGACGAGTCTGGTTTTTTTTACTTGGAGGCTATCATGAAAAAATCGATGATTTTTATTGCAATGCTTGCTGTTGCGACAACACTTTTTGCAGAAACTGTCGACTGCGAGTCAGAAAAAGGAAAATGCACTTATGAGATTACTGATGAATTTTATTCTCAGGAATGCACATGCCGTGACGGTATGAGTGTCGGGGAAGATTCAACAATTGATGACTCAAAGACACTGCCGACAGCCGAAGAATGCGAAGCCGAACTTGAAAAAGTCTGCAAAGATGCCGGTTTCAAATGTGAAAACGAAGCGGGATACTGCGATCTTGACCCGGATGGACATTACAGATGTGCATGTTTCGGCGTTGCAGGAAGGAAAAGCGGAGAAAGTGAGAATTTCAGCGCTGAAGGCTGCACTGCTGTTTTGGAAACAGAATGCGGAACACAGGCGGCGACTCCTAAACTAGTCTGTACAGATGAGAAAATTCTCAATGATTGCATTTCCTACGAACAGACTTTTGCAGACACCTGCTTTGAACCGCTTACAGATGAAGATATAGCAGTTCTTCTTGAAACTTCTGTAAAAGAAAGCGGATTGGCAGAAGATATCGCAAACTGCTGTCAGAATGAGGGCATGAGAAACATCTATAAGACTAAATTCGAATGTGTCGAGGCTGCAGGTACTTGTGAAAACAAAGAATGCTGTGCAACTTGTGATGTCCAGCTCGGTTATGATAGCTATGATGAAGGCGAAGGCGGTGTAGATGCTGCAAATACTGAAGCACCTGCTGACGACAGTGCGGTTCCTGGTGAAGATTTTGATGTAGAAGAGTCTTCGGGCTCCAAAGCAGATTCTGAAAATAAAGAAGAAAGCAAATCTGACGGCTGTTCGATGCTGTTCATCTAATTTCAAACTTTCTGATTGATTTTCAAAAAAATCTGTCGAAATTTCTAAAATTTGAGTATAATTAGCGCGTTTTTGTTTTTTTAACGAAGAGTTGAATTGTGATCAAGATTGAAAAATTAAGATTTTATTACGAAAACGATAAAGTTTTTGTTACTGAACACGCCGCGGAACTATTACCCCGATAAAAAACTTTGGAGCGAAGATTTTAGGCAAAGGTTGGAGAAATAGGATGAAATGTTTGGTATGCAAAGCGGAAGAAATGAGTGAGAGCACCAGCACTTATTTTACTCAGGTTGATAACTGCTATGTTATCATTGAAAATGTTCCATGTTTTAAGTGCAAACAGTGCGGAGCGGTCGTTTACCCGATGTCTGTTCAGGAAACGATAGATGACATTTTGGAAAAAGTCAGAAACATCGCAAGCAAAATCTTTATTATGGATTATTCCAAAGTGGCATAATTCTCTTGTGAAAATTCGTAAATAAAATCAAATTGTTATCTTTGAGGTGTCTTTGTCGGCAATGTTTGATAATGCAAAAGAATATCGCGATTTTCTGAAATCGGTTCAGTTTGATTTTTCAGCATTCGAGGCTGTATGCGAAAAACCACGTAAAATTGTGGTAAGTGTCGGAAAATCTGCTGCATACATGTATGAAAAGTTCGTTTCGCAGTATCCTGAGGTGCTCGCTTTGCCTGTTCTTGCAGTTCTTCCGATCGGAAGCGATACGGGAATTTTGAAAGAAGCTGATGTTGTTTTTTCAAGCCATCCTCACCTTACGGAAAAGAGTTTCGAGGCGGTCGAAAAGCTGATAAACTTCATAAAAACGCATGAGCCTGAGAATGTGATCGTTCTTCTTAGCGGCGGAAGTTCGGCTCTGATCGAGAAAAGTGATAACGAAAAAGAGGCTATTGAACTCAACGAAAAACTGCTCAAAAGCGGCCTTCCGATAACCGAGATAAATAAAAAAAGGGGAGAGTATTCTCTTATAAAAAACGGAAAACTTGCCGGAATGTTTGCATCAATCGAATGGTTTGTTTTCGTTGCAAGCGACATTCCTTTTGAAAACGGCGAAAAATTTGTCGGAAGCATGCCTTTTTTCAGGGAAGATCTTGAGAATACCCATCTTTTCAAGTGTGCCGACTCGGATTTGCTGCATGATGCGCTTTTAAGGCAGCTTCCCGAAAATACCGAATCTTTCAGGCGTTTTACAGGAAGCGTTGATGAGCTGCAGACTCTTCTTTTGAGCAGGATCGAAGCAGGTTCGGAGGCTGTTATCGTTACAGGAGAGCCTCTTTTGAAGATCACTTCAAAAAGTGCCGGAACAGGCGGCAGGATGAGCCATTTTGCGCTTTCGATGCTTCCTTTTTTAAAGAACGGAATGAAACTTTGGGCGCTTTCTTCCGACGGGATCGACGGAAACTCGCCTTTTGCCGGAGCGATCGTCGGCAGTTCGCCCGAAATACCTGAAAATGAAGTGCCGGCCGCACTTGAAAGTTATAACTCAGCGGAACTGCTTGACAGATACGGTCTTACGGTAAAGAGCGGCTATACCGGACTCAATCTCAATGATTTCGTAGTTTTTTTGAGAAAAGATCTTTAATTTTCCGCTTTTTCCAAATATCTGATCTCACTTGAGGAAAATGCAGGAGGAAGATAATTCTCGGAGAATCTTGATTTAAGCAGTGAATAAAAAAAAGGCAGGACGAAAAGAGAAGGGATGGATGAGAAAAGGAACATCATGAAGAGATTCTTTGCCTTGTTTTTTGCACTTTCATTGTCCAGGGTGAACATCGAACAGTTGTAAAGAAGCGACGATACCGGCGAAAATCCTGTGAAGTAGGGGACTATGAACCAGGTGATGAGTGAAAGGACCAGAAATGCCGAGGCGTAAAGCTGGAAGATCATTTCGATCCCGTCAGCTCCCGCTATGAATCCGACCATCGTGATTATTGCCGAAATGAGGTATGTGCAGATGATCTCGCCGAAAAAACAGCTGCACTGCTGCGCAGGATCTGTCTCCTGCCACTGTTCTCCGCCGATGATGAGGATCCCTTCGTCTTTGGATATCTCGCTCAGATTTATCCCGAAATTGCTTGCCGGAGCCGAGATCGTTATATCTGAATAATCAAGGTTTCTTTCAATGATATCGATAACTTCTTCTATGAATCTGGGAGATGCGGATTCTTTTCTGGCAGCCGGCTTTGAGTTTTCTGGTATCTTCCTTCCGCAGCCTTTGCAGTAGTAAAAATTGTTGTTCGTGCTTTTGCAGTGCGGACAGACCGTCATTTTCCTTCCTTTTCGCTGCCTGAAATGTTGACCGGTTCGTGTTTGAGTGCTTTCGCTATGATCTTTGCCGCTTCAGCCTGGTTCATCGCCGTTTTTTCCGGGAGGAACCACAGATCAATGAGGATCTTGTCGTTTTTGACACCTTTTATATATCTTCCGTCAAAAGAGAGCAGAGGGTCTTTTTCGATTTTTGCTTCGACGCTTTTGATCGCATCGTGGATGAAAAGAGCCTCTTTGATATTTTTAGCAATGATATTTTCGTAAAGCTCGCCTGTGTATGCGATCTCATAAGCGATATTCGGGATCCTGATGAAATAAAGCATTTTGCTGTCGGCAAACTTCGCACGGTAAAATTTTTCTGCCTGATTGAACACGGGCTTGAAATCCTTGATGTTTTCAAGCGAATTCAAAACCATGTTGGTGAGTTTGTTCATGTTTATGAAGAACGTAAGCGAAATCGAAAGATCGAACTTATCGGCGCCTAAAACGAGATTATCGACAACTTTTCTTTTGAACGGAAGCCCCATCATCCTCATTTCGGTGTAATCCAGACTCATGAACTGCGAATTCGCGGAAGCTGAAATTTTGCCGGAATGAAGAATTTCCATTAAATCTTCTCCAAGCCTTTCTTCGCCTTTTTCATCAGCGTAAGCAAAGTTGGGTACAACCTGCAAAAACATGAACTCATTAAGGGTTTCTATCACAACGTGACTGCTTTTGAGAGCTTTTCCGATAATTTCGTCAATCTTTTTTTCCTGAACGTTCCCCTTCGAGTTTTTGATAAGTTCATCGTAATTTGCAGGAAGATCCACGACCGGAGCGGTCGGAAGCTGCCTCATTTCAAGATTTTCAGGAAGCGGCTCCTGAGCGGAAACGGATACTAAAAAGAGAAAAAACAATAAAAAAACGGCTTTTTTCACAATCGACCTCCATCAAAAGCAGATGATTTTATTTTTCCTGACGTAAGTGTCAACAACAAAATAAAGTACTCTTGCCAACAATGAAATAAAAAGTATGCTTTGCCGACTTGGTTTTTCGGAGGGAAAAATGAAGATAGTTTTTATGGGAAGTCCCGAGATTTCGGTCCCTTTTCTTGATTTCTGCGTTGAAAAAAAGGCTGAGATAATCGTTTTTTCGCAGAAGGACAAGATCCGCGGGCGCGGCAAAAAGCTGGAGCCGACACCGGTAAAAAAGAGGGCTGTAGAACTCGGTCTCGAGGTACATACTCTCTGGTCAAAATCGGAAAAGGCGTTTGAAATAATCAAAAATTTTGCGCCTGACATCCTTTTTGTCGTGGCTTACGGACAGATCCTGCCTAAACGCATTCTCGATATACCGAGGCTTTATCCGCTGAATGTCCATTTTTCGCTTCTTCCGAAATACCGCGGCTCGACTCCTGTAAACACCGCTTTGATGAACGGGGATAAGGTGAGCGGCACTTCGATAATGGTTATGGACGAGGAGCTTGACAGCGGAGACGTGATCATGTCGGCCGAGTGCGGCGTGGACGAGAACGACAATGCGACGACCCTTTTTGATAAACTGACGAAACTTTCACTAGACCTGCTCGAAAAGAACTGGGAAAAGATCGAAAACGGAAATGTCGAAAGGGTTCCGCAGCGGGGAGAGCCCGTTTTCACGAGTATGATCCAGAAGTCGGACATGTGGCTTGATTTTGAGAGCGATGCTAGAGTTTTGTTCAATAAAATCAAGGCGTTGACCAAAGAACCCGGTGTGCGTGCCGTTTTCCGCGGAAACATTGTCGGGATCGAAAAAGCTGAATTCGTCGAAAAATGTGCCGGAGATCCCGGCGAAATTTCAGAAGTCTCGAAAAGCGGGATAGTCGTTGCCTGCAGAAACGGCGGGATAAAGATCACCGAACTCAAGCCGGCGGGAAAAAATCCGATGCGGGCCGCTGAATTCATCAACGGATACAGGCCTCAGCCGGGCGAAGTTTTCAGCCCGAGACCCGAAGAGGGCAAATGAGAAAACTTGTCGAAAAAATAAACAGGATCCCACTTTGGGCGGCGTTTCTGCTCTATCAGATCCTGATCTCAGCAAGGATCTTTATCGAAATGGGGGAGGTGAAGCCTTCCATTTTTGTTATGCAGCTTTTCTGGTTCGACTGTGTCCTGATGTTTTTTGTCATAGGCTTCAAATATATCCTCAAAGTTAGAAACGGCGATCTTCCGGTGTTGTTCGCAGGCGGTTTTCTCACTTATATCCCGATGCTCTATTCCGCCGTTATGCACCATGAATGGCATCTCAACTTCATAAATCCGGTTTCTTTCAAGCAAGTCGCGTTCGACATGCTCACTCTTCTTGCAGCGCATGAATACGACTGGCCGATGTTTCCGGAACTCGTGCTGCTCGTCCTCGGATCTTTTGCTTTAGGCCTTCTGCTCTCGGGAAAAGTTTTAAGGTCGGCCGCCGCGGCTCTTTTTTCGACATACGCTTCGTTTTTCTGCCTCGGATTTTCATGGTTTGCCGTGAATCCCGAGCATCCTTCGTTTTCACATTTTGCATCGCCGCTGCCTGACCATGTCACATACAGCATTTTTTACGGTCTGTTTTTTGTGATCCTTGTTATCGCTGCCTTTTTCCGGGAAATCAAAGCCCGTATATAAATATTTGCTTAATTTAAAAAAAAGTCGTTAAATACGGCGCATTTTTTTTGAACGGTCTTTTTTTTTGTTATTTTAGGAGGCTTTTATGTCAAATCTTGTTTTCCTGGTTTTGGGTGCTTCCGTTCTCGCTCTTGCATTCGCTTTCTTCTTCTTCAAGCAGATGATGAAGGAATCCGAGGGAACGGACACGATGAAGAAGATCGCGCTTCATGTCAGAAAAGGCGCGATGGCGTATCTCAAACAGCAGTACAAAATCGTAGGGATCGTTTTTGTGATCCTCGCTGTTATTTTTGCTGTAATGGCTGTTTTCGGTCTTCAGAACAGCTGGGTCCCGTTCGCTTTCCTTACCGGCGGTTTCTTCTCCGGTCTGGCAGGATTTTTCGGAATGAAAACTGCGACCTACGCTTCGGCAAGAACTGCCAATGCTGCTCAGAAGTCGCTTGACAAAGGGCTCAAAGTCGCTTTCCGCTCCGGTGCGGTCATGGGTCTTACCGTTGTCGGTCTCGCGCTTCTCGACATTTCAGCTTGGTACATTATCCTCAATATTTTCGTTAAAGAGGCTGATGCGGCTCACAAACTTATCTTCATAACCACGACGATGCTTACATTCGGAATGGGTGCTTCCACTCAGGCTCTCTTCGCAAGAGTCGGCGGCGGTATCTACACGAAGGCGGCCGATGTCGGTGCTGACCTCGTCGGTAAAGTTGAAGCAGGTATTCCTGAAGACGACCCGCGCAACCCCGCTACGATCGCTGACAACGTAGGCGACAACGTAGGCGACGTCGCTGGTATGGGTGCAGACCTTTACGAATCGTATGCAGGCTCTATCCTTGCTACGGCTGCTCTCGGCGCTTCGGCATTCTCGGGCAATGCTGATTTCCAGGAAAAGGCTGTCATCGCTCCGATGCTCATCGCTTCGATCGGTGTCGTTCTTTCGCTCATCGGCATTTTCCTTGTCAAAACCAAAGAAGGCGCAACGATGAAAGAACTTCTCCGTGCACTCGGAAGAGGCGTAAACGTCAGCGCATTCCTCATCACGATAGCAACATTCGTAATTCTTTACGTCATGGGCTTCGAAAACTGGCTCGGAATATCCTTCTCGGTAGTCAGCGGTCTTGTTGCAGGTATCATCATCGGCCAGGCTACTGAATACTACACTTCGCAGTCCTACAAACCGACGCAGAAAGTCGCTGAAAGCTCGTCTACTGGTCCTGCGACAGTTATCATTTCCGGTCTCGGACTCGGAATGCTTTCGACCGCTATTCCTGTAATCACAGTCGGTGTTGCGATCGTTATGGCTTACCTCTGCGCAAACGGTTTCGACCTTAATTTCTCTGCAACGGCTCTTTCGCAGGGACTTTACGGAATCGGCATCGCGGCAGTCGGTATGCTTTCGACTCTCGGAATCACCCTTGCAACCGATGCTTACGGTCCGATCGCCGACAATGCAGGCGGAAACGCTGAAATGAGCGGCCTCGGCGAAGAAGTAAGAAAAAGAACCGACGCTCTCGATGCACTCGGCAACACGACGGCTGCAACAGGCAAAGGTTTTGCTATCGGCTCCGCTGCGCTTACCGCTCTCGCTCTTCTTGCTTCCTACGTTGAAGAGATCAAGATCGCCCTTATCCGTATCGGCGAAAAACTTCCGAACGGTCTCGAACCGGCGAAAGCAACACTCATCGACTTCATGGATGCATACAACGTAAACCTTATGAACCCGGTCGTTCTCGTCGGTGTTTTCGTAGGTGCTATGATGGCGTTCCTTTTCTGCGGTCTTACGATGAACGCTGTCGGCAGAGCAGCTCAGAAGATGGTTGAGGAAGTCCGCCGTCAGTTCCGCGAGATAGCAGGGATCATGGAAGGAAAGGCAGAACCCGACTACGCAAGATGCGTTGCGATCTCGACAAAAGGCGCTCAGCACGAGATGCTGGTTCCGTCAATAATCGCGATCGTAGTTCCTGTTCTTACAGGTGTAGTTCTCGGTGTTGCGGGCGTCATGGGTCTTCTTATCGGCGGTCTCTCCTGCGGCTTCGTCCTTGCAGTATTCATGGCTAACGCAGGCGGCGCATGGGACAACGCTAAAAAATACATCGAAGAAGGCAACTTCGGCGGCAAAGGTTCCGACAACCACAAAGCTACAGTCGTCGGCGACACAGTCGGCGATCCTTTCAAAGATACATCGGGCCCGTCGCTCAACATCCTTATCAAGCTCATGAGCATGGTCTCGATCGTTATGGTCGGTCTTACGGTCGTTTTCCACCTTATGTAAGTTCTTTTTAAAATGTCTGTTCTCATCCGCCTTGCAGATCTTGTGACGTCCGATTCGTATTTTGACGGATGCGCTCTGCACGGACAGAATTCCACGATGATACTTTCGGTATCTGTCAAAGAGGGGATAACGTTCGTGCAGGGTTCTGCGGGCGGATGCGATGTCAGGCTCGAGATAGACGGGACCGGCAATCTTTTCAACAGAGTTTGTTCCTGCCACAGCGATGAAATATGTGCTCATATCGTCGCGGTCGCGCTTGCCTTCAATGATCTTTCGATGGACAATACCGACATTTCGGAGCAGCTCTCACGCTTCAATGTGAAGAAGGACACTGTAAAACTGCAGCCTCCGTTCAAACTTTACATTGACAGAAAAAGTTCATCTGTCAGGCTCGAAGACGGCGGCGATCTGCAGCTTTCAAGGCTTTCGAAGCTCTTCTCCGGTGACGACATCCTGCTTGCAGCCGCGCTCTCTCCGGAAAAGTTCACACTGGGGCAGCTCCAGCTTTTCCCGGCTGAGCATCCGCTGATTCTTTCATATCATGTCGATTCCGACGGGATATATTTTTCGATGCCGGAAAGCCTTTTTTATTCCGAGAAGAACGGAGTGGCGATAGACTGCGACGAAGGTGCCGTCTGGCGTTTCCCGGCAGGGGTCAGGGATACAGTTTCTGCTCTTGCAGGAAAAACGATAGGCTATTCCAGAAAGGAGGCTCTTATCAAGGCGGTCTCCGATCTCAGCGACAGTCTCAGCCCGGATGTCGTTTTAAGCGGCGTCTTCAACCTTAAAAAGATAGAGCTCGATGAAAACACGAATGTCGTTTTCAAGACAGAGCTTCGCGAAGGAAAAGTCTTCCTGAAGATCTTTCTTAAAAACGGCAGAACGTCGATCGAATTCCAGCCGAGAAAAAGGATCCTTGAGCAGAATTACCCTGTAAACGGGCGTATTTATTCGATCGATCCTCAGCTCGTCAAAAACATAAAGTCGGCCCTTGCAGACGATGGTTTCAGGCTTTTCAAAAACTCATACACTGTCCCCATGCAGGAATATTCGAGGATAATATCCTCAGGAAGCGCTCTTTCGCAGATCGGAACAGTCGTGAATGAGCAGGAGATCAAAAAGATCAATCTTCCGCAGACAGCGGCCGAAAATTCGGAGATCGTTCTCGACGTGAACAGCGACGAGCAGTGGTTTTCGTTCAACATCAAGCTGCCGCAGATGTCCGATTTCATTCCGTCGACTTCTCTTGTCGAAGCTGTGCGTCAGTTCGGACGCGGCATCGAGGAGCCAGTCGTCAACGATACCGAAGGAAGACCGGTGATCCTTGAAAACAGCACGGATTTTCTGAACAAGATCTCTGAGATGATAGGCTCTGCGGTCTATTCGGACGGTGAAAAACTGCCGGTCGCCAATCTGGTAGGTCTTCTTAAGTCGAAAAACAAAAAGATCCTGAAAAATTTTACAGGTTCCGCCGAGGCAAAACGGAAATACATCGCGATCTTCGATTCTCTTTCGAAAGGAGAACTTCCGAAGCCTGACGAGAGCCATCTCAAAGGGATCCCGCTGAGGAAGTATCAGCTCGAAGGTTTCCGCTGGATGTCGCTCCTCAAGGCACTTGGATTGGGCGGCGTCCTTGCCGATGAAATGGGTCTCGGTAAAACTCTGCAGTCCCTCTGCATGATAAAATCTGAGACCGGAGATCTTCCGTCGATAGTCGTCTGTCCGAAGACCCTTGTCTGGAGCTGGGACCGCGAGATCGAGAAATTTTTCCCCGAGATGGAACGGACAGTCATAGATTCGCTCAAACCTGAAGAAAGGACTGCGAAGTGGAAAAATGCAGGCAAGGAACTCATAATCACTTCGTATTCGGTCGTTATCAACGACTTTTCGCTCCTTAAGGAGAAATCGTTCGAAACTGTCGTAATCGACGAGGCCCAGCAGATAAAGAACAACAACACGAAAAGGTTCAAACTCCTGAGTTCGCTCAAGTCGCGGCACCGTTTCGCCCTGACAGGAACTCCGCTGGAAAACCATGTGAGCGATCTGTGGAGCATATTCCAGTTCATAATGCCGAATTATCTCGGCATGAAAAAGGATGTCGACAGAATGGAAAAACTCGGTGCCGGCGAGGATCTCGACATGCTGCGCAAAAAAACATCGCCGTTCATCCTGCGCCGTCTGAAAAGCGAGATCCTTGATGAACTTCCGGACCTTATAATCAAGGAATATCCGGTTGAAATGACGCAGAAGCAGAAGGATGTCTACCTTGCGGCGATGCTGCGCGGAAAGGCCGAGTTCATAGATCGCGGAGACTCGATAAACAAGATCGAGATCCTGGCGCTGCTTTCAAAACTGAGGCTTGCCGCAGACCATCCGTCTCTTGCGGCCGAAGGCGCGTTTGACCCTGAGCTTTCCGGCAAGATCGCAGCTGTGAGGGAACTTTGCGAGGAGATCTTTTCGGGAGGCGGCAGAGTTCTGATATTCAGCCAGTATGTGAAGATGCTGAAGATCATCGAGGCGGCTTTCCAGGCCGATAAAGCTGAATATTTTTACATGGACGGCGACACGAAAGACCGCATGGAGCTTGTCGAAAGGTTCAATGCCGGGGAGAAAAAGGCATTCCTGCTCAGCCTGAAAGTGGGCGGAGTCGGTCTCAACCTCACCGGTGCTGACCATGTCATCATCGTTGATCCGTGGTGGAACCCGGCTGTCGAAGAACAGGCCTGGTCGCGTGCCCACAGGATCGGGCAGACAAAAAGAGTCATTGTCACAAAGCTTTATTCCAAGGGGACGATCGAGGAGAAGATCCTCAATCTGCATCAGAAAAAACGCGGTATGATCGACTTTTTCCTTTCGAAAAGTCTTAAAGAGCCGGATGAGGATTTTGTCAAAATGGTGGCAGATCTGGCGTTTGAATAGGAGGAAAAATGAATAACTCTTTGAAAGAACGAGTGCTTGGAACAAAAAGGGGGCTTTACGGTCTTATTCTTTCGGTCGTAAGTATTGCCGCACTCTGCTGGATGCTTTATGCGAGAGACGACGCAAGAGCTGAATACGAGCAGCTCAAAGCCGATGGGACCTGCTTTGCAGACAAAGCACCCGATTCCTGGAAAGATCTTAGTTATGAGGAGCAGAAAAAGATCGCGCGCAGGTGTATGGCTGCATCCAACAGGCTCTCTCAGGCCGAGCATGCGCCCTCTGTTTTCGCGGTCCTCGCAATGATCGGTCTCCTGCTTTTAGGTTCGTCGTTTGCAAACATAAAAAGCGAGTCAGACAAAGTGTTGGAAGAATTTGAAGCGGAAGATCCAGAGGAAAAAGGAGAAAAAGATGATAACAAACTATCTTGACAAGATCCCGGCAGTTGATCCGGAAGCGGTGATCTTCAGAACTGCCGACGTTATAGGCGATGTAACTGTCGGTGCTGAGAGCGGCATCTGGTTCGGCGCTGTGGTAAGAGGCGATGTCAACAGCATAAAAATAGGCAGAAGGACGAATATCCAGGACAATGCGACGATCCACGTCACGACTGCGCTTTATCCGACAGTGATCGGCGACGACGTTACGGTCGGGCACAACGCCGTCATTCACGGTTCGGTGATCGGCGACAATGTGCTCATCGGAATGGGGGCGGTCGTTCTTGACGGCTGTAAAATCGGGAAAAATTCGATAATCGCCGCAAATTCGATCGTTCTCGGCGGAACTGAGATCCCGGAAGGCGTTCTTGTGGCGGGCAATCCGGCAAAGGTCAGACGCACTGTCACCGCGGAAGAGATCGAAGGCTTGAGGAAATCGGCTGAAAATTATGCGAGATATGCGCGCAACTATTTGACATCTTCAAAAGATTCAATATATTCTTCGTCCGACATGAAACGGATCATCGAAAGTTTAACATCTGATAAATCAGGGGGATTAAAATGAGAAAATTTCTCGTTGCTGTTTTTTGTATTCTTTCAGTTTTGACGGTTTTCGGTGCAGACAACAAAGACCGTCTTCTTACCGTCATTTTTACCAATGATTCCCACGGTATGGCTTGGAAATTCGACGAGCCTCACAATCCGGGCATCGGCGGTCTTGCAGCTCAGAAGACTCTGGTCGACAACATCAGGGCTGAAGTTCAGGGCAAAGGCGGAAACGTTCTCGTTCTCAGCGCCGGCGACATCACGCTCGGTGATCCGAGAAGCAACATCTGCGAAAATATTCCGATGGTTGAGGGCATGAACCTTGTCGGCTACGATGCGATGGCTATCGGAAACCACGAATTCGACTTCGGGTTCGAGGCATTCAAGAAGATGCAGGAAACGGCTAAGTTCCCGTTCCTCAGCGCAAATATGTATAAAGAAGGCGGAACAGAATCGATCGGTCAGAACTACATCGAAAAGAAGTTCGACGACGGTCTCAAAGTCGCTGTCCTCGGTCTTACGACAAGAGAGACCGAAAGCATCTCCAGCCAGGGCATCAAAGGAAACCTTACGATGAGCGACCCTGTCGAGACCGCTAAAATGTGGGTCCCGATCCTCAAGAAGAAAAACGATGTCGTTATAGTTCTCAGCCACCTCGGTTTCTACGACAGCGACAAGAGTTTCGACGGTTACGAAGGCGACAATTACCTCGCTAAAGCTGTTCAGGGCATCGACCTCATCGTCGGCGGACACACCCAGAGACAGCTTGCAAGCCCTGTAAAGATCGGCGATACGCACATCGTCCAGACAGAAGGCCTGGGCAAATGGGTCGGCAGGATCGACTTCTACTTCCAGGGGACCAGAATCGTGAAGACCGATTACAAGATCTATCCGATCAACCTCAAGGAAAAGAAGGACAAAGGCTACAAATTCATAGGCGAGGAAATAAAGGAAAACAAGGCGATGATCGATATGCTCAACGGTTTCAAATGCGAATTTCCGACCAAACAGATCGGAAAGATCGACAGAGACCTTGACGGCAGCGACGATATCGCAAGGAAAAAAGAGGTCGAACTGGGCGACATCATCACCGACATCATGCGTGAAAAGACCGGTGCGGATGTCGCTTTCCTGAACGGCGGAAGCATCAGACAGTCGCTCAAGAAAGGCGCTGTCACAGAAAAAGACATCTACAGCATCTTCCCGTTCCAGGATACTGTCTACACGGCTGAACTTACCGGCGCGCAGATCCAGGATGTCCTTGATTTCTTTGCTCAGAAAGGCATCGGTGCAGGCGGATTCCTTCAGGTTTCCGGCATCGAACTTAAGATCTATAAAGGCGAAGCTCTTGAGATCAAAGTCGCAGGGAAACCTCTCGACAAGGCTAAAAAATACAAAGTCGCCCTCAATTCGTTCATCGCGAACGGCGGAGACGGATACACGATCCTCAAAGAAATCAGATCCAAAAAGGATACCGCTTACCTTCTTTCATCGATCCTTGTTGATTACATGAAGGCGAAAGGCACATTTGCAAAAACGAATGTAGACCGCGTAAAAATTATTAACAAGTAATCTTTTGATTCAAATCCGATAGGTATCAGACATGAAAAAGATCCTTGGCATGGGAAATGCTCTTCTGGATATCCTTGTAGCTCTGCCCGGAGACTCGGTCCTTGAGGAACTCGGTCTTGCAAAAGGCAGCATGCAGCTTGTCGATCTTGCATTCAGCGAAAGGGTTTTGAAAACGGTCGAGAATCTTGATTTTTCTCTCGTGAGCGGCGGCAGCGCCTCCAACACGATCCACGGTCTGGCGAAACTGGGGATAGAGACGGCTTTTATCGGCAAGGTGAGCGAAGACGGATTCGGCGATATTTTTAGAAAAGATATGCAGAATTCCGGTATCACTCCGCTTCTTTTCAAAGACGGACCTCAGACAGGCAGGGCGATCGCTCTGATCTCACCTGATTCAGAACGCACTTTTGCGACTTATCTCGGTTCGGCTGTAAAACTTGCCGCGGACGAGCTTTCGGTCGATCTTTTCAAAGGATACGATATTTTTCACGTCGAGGGATACCTCGTGCAGGATCACGATCTGATCGAAAGGTCGCTTGTCCTTGCGAAAGAGGCAGGGCTTACGACTTCTCTTGACCTTGCAAGCTTCAATGTCGTTGTCGAAAATCTGGGATTCCTGCAGTCGATAGTCGAAAGATATGTCGATATCGTCTTTGCAAACGAGGAAGAGGCGCGTTCGTTCACCGGTCTTCCGGCGGAGGAAAGCGCTCTGAAAATAGCCGAAATATGCAGAACTGCTGTTGTGAAGACAGGTCCCAGAGGCTCGATAGTTGCGACCGGCAAAGAACTTCTGCATATTCCTCCGGTCGATGCTAAACGTGTCGATACGACCGGCGCAGGAGACCTTTATGCATCAGGTTTCCTTTACGGGCTTGCAAACGGGCTCCCGCTTGAAAAAAGCGCGATGGCAGGAACGATCCTCGCTGCGTGCGTGATCGAAAAGATCGGTGCGAAGATCCCGGATGAGTGCTGGCCTGAACTTATTGCCAGGATAAAGGCGTTATGAGCACAAGTGTGATCTTTCTCATTCTGGCGATAGTTTTCAACGCCGGAGCGAATATTCTGATGAAGGCCGGAGTTATGGCGGATCCGGTGAAGCTTAGCGACGGGATCATTCCTTTCGTGCTGAGCTATGTCACCAATATCAAGCTGATGTCAGGTATCGCATGCTTCGGGATCGCGCTTGTTTTCTACACGAAAGCTCTCGAAAAGTTCAATCTCTCGATAGCTTACCCGATGATGACTTCATGCGGTCTCATAATCGTGACGCTGTGGTCTCTTCTGGTGTTCCACGAAAGGTTGAGCGCTTTTCAGTTCGGCGGCCTTTTTATGATTATAGGTGGGATATGGCTTTTAAACATTCACTGATTTTTTGTGTGATTCTCCTTCTTGTAAGTTCCTGCGCCTATTCCGGAGCCAGGAAATTCGCCGATGTTCCGGAAGAAGAATTCAAGATAGAAGAAATGAATTTCGACGAGGATTTCAAAGAATTTGCTTCTGAAGATATGAGTTATACTGTCGGAGTCGGCGACGAAATCAAGATCACAATCTACGGAAACCCGCAGGACAGCACTCAAGCGACCGCGCTGGGCGAGATCTTCGGCTATGCCGTAGATGAAAACGGTGAAGTCAATATCCCGCTTCTGAAGCAGGTGAAAATAGCCGGGTTTACGAGAAAAGAGATCGTCGAAAAACTTGAAGAGGGCTATTCGAAATTTATAAAAGACCCGCACATAATGTTCGATGTCGTCAAATACGAAAGTAAATTCTACTATGTTGTCGGCAATGTGAAAAATGCCGGCAAAAACCCGATAAAAGTCAATACGAACCTGCTTGAAGCCGTTACCGGAATGGTCCCTGCATCTTCTTCGGAAAAGAATTCCATTGAATTCGTCTACCTCAAACGCGGAGAAACGGTCCTTCCGATAAGCATCAGCGAGATCGCAACGGGAACACGCGATTTTTCGAAGTATTATCTGAAAGACGGCGACACATTTTATGTTCCGGCTCCTTCGGCAAACAGAGTCTATATTTTGGGCGAAGTCAAAAATCCCGGCGCTTTCGAGATGACATCAGGCAACTATACCATGATAGACCTCGTTGCGGATGCGGGAGGACTCGTTCAGCCCAACGCAGCCGACGGAAGGATCTACATGGTCCGTCAGACAGGCGGGAAACACCTGCTCATCCAGTTCCACTTCGACGATATTATGACAGGCAAGGCAGGTCAGGTGCGCCTGATGCCTGGCGACAGAGTTTATGTCGCAACGATGGCGCTTGTCAGCTACAACCGCATAATCCAGCAGATCGCGCCGACATTCTCGCTTCTTTACACAGGAACGCTTCTCTACAACAACTGGACGAAATAATTCCGGCATCAATAACGGGATAACGGAATAACGGAATAACGGGATAACGGGATAACGATATTATCTGATCTTTTCTTCGATAGCTTCTTTTACGGCTTGCGCCAGCTCTTCCCTTGATTTTCCTTCAGGGCTTATCGGCGGAAGGTAGGTGACAGTGATCCTTTTGAATGGGTGCGGGAACTTTCTGTTGCGCGGGAAAGCCTCGAAAGCTCCGTCTATCGCTACCGGGACTACAGGAACACTGATCTCGCAGGCAAGAAGGGAGAATGTCTGCTTGAACTCGCCGAGTTCGCCGTCGCGGCTGCGGGTCCCCTCGGGAAAAATCAGGACGTTGCGCCCTTTTTTGAGGACTGATGCCATGCGTTTTATCGAATCAACGATCTCTTCGTTTTCACGCATTATGATGATGTTGTTGCGTTTGGCCATGTATCTGCGCCACCACTGCCTGAAATGCTTTCCTTTGGCAAAACAGTAGGTCTTTTTGAACTCTTTTGCCGGAATTTTCGCCAAGACGAAAAGGGCGTCGACTACGCTCTGGTGGTTCGCGGCGAAGATCACGGGCCCTTTCGGGATATTTTCTGCACCGTAAAAACGGACTTTGAAGAATGTCCTTACCGCTGCGACAAGGCTGAAACGCAAAAATCTGTGGTAGAAAGCGCTTCTGGGAAGCTCTATCTTGTCGAGATTCTCCCTGAGGACGGTCTTCCAGTCCTGTTTCGTGCTTTCCGCCTTTTTGCTGCTGCGTTCCGCTGTGAAATCGGCGATCTTACGCACTGTTGCGCAGTTCTGGAGGTCGTTTTCGGTTATTTTTATGCCGAATTCCGAATTCAGGAACGATACGAACTCGATCTTGTCGAGTGAGTCGAGTCCGAGATCTATTTCGATATGATCGTCCGGATAGACCGGCTTTTCCGTTGTTCTTTTCAGGTAAGCTGCGATCCCGGCGTATTCCTTTGTGTCAGGGATCTCGCTTCGAGCGCGGTTCTCGTCCTTTTTTGTTAGGAAATCTTCGAGTTTGTAGCGCTGTATCTTGTCAAGCCTGGTGCGGGGAAGCGGCTGGTTCACGAGGACGAAATCAAGGATCTTTTTGTGATGCGAGGCTGTCGAGTTGTATTTGTCGATGATCTCCCAGCGTATGTACTCTTCAAGATTGGGGATCTGCCTCGATGCAAGCACCTTCTCGTCAGGACGGATTATCGCGCAGAGAACACCGTTCTTTCCTATCACTGCGATCTCGGCGATCAGCGTGTCGCTGCGCTCTACAGCCTGTTCTATCTCGGCGGGATTGACATTTTTGCCGTTTCCCAAAACTATGATCTCCTTTTTTCTGCCTGTTATGCAGAGGTTGCCGTCCTTGTCGAGAAAACCGAGGTCGCCGGTGTGGAGCCATCCGTCTTTAAGCACTTCCGCAGTCTCTTCCGGACGGTTGTAATAGCCGATCATGATGTTGTTTCCGCGTGCCAGGATCTCGCCGTCGACGATCCTGACCCCGCCTTTTTCAAGTTCTGTCCCTACGAATCCGGCCTTGCCTTTGCCTGGACGGGGGAAAGTTATCATCGGACTTGCCTCGGTCATGCCGTAGCCTTCGCTTATCGTGAATCCGATGACTTTGAAGAAATTCCACACCGCGATGTCGAGTTTCGCCCCTCCGCAGATGCAGTATCTGACGTTCCCGCCGAATCTTTTTGCAACGGATCTGAAAACTATTTTTGAAAAAGCAGTGCTGTTTGCGAGTTTGGCGATCTTGAATACCGCTCTGGTCAGGATCCCGGAGTTTATTTTCTGCATTATCCCTTTCATCAGCATCTCGTAGAATCTCGGGACTGCGATGATCATCGTGGGATGACCTTCAGCCATTGTTTTTGCGATGTCTGCGGCCTGGAGCGAGGGCGCCATAAGGACTTTTCCGCCGCCTAAAAGCGGTGCTACGACTGTTCCCAAAAGAGGGAATATGTGGTGCAGCGGAAGTATCATCAGGACAACATCGTCCTTGCTGTAGTATCCGCATTTCTGGAGTGCGTCCATGTTCACCATGATGTTTGCAAAAGAGAGGACAACCCCTTTCGGTGAACCTGTCGTTCCCGAGGTGTAGATTATCATCGCGACTTTGCTTTTGTCCTCGGCATCGAAATCGGCGGCTTCATATTTGGAAACGTCTCCGCGGATGTCTTCAAAAACTACGCTTTTTATCGATGTCCTGCCTGAAAGTCCGATCGCTTTCTCTACGTTTTCACGCACTTTTTCAGAAAAACAGACGGTATCGGGCGAACAGTCGTTGAGAATGTAGGCGATCTCGTCGGGAGTGCTCATGAAGTCGACGGGTACTACGACTCCGCCTGATTTCCATACGGCATAGAGCGTGTAGATGTATTCCGCCCTGTTCTCGCTGATGATGAGTACTCTTTTTCCGTCAAGGTCTCCGAGAATGTCGGAGAAAAGTGCAACTGTTTTGAGCAGTGTGGCATAGGAAATTTCAGAATTTCCTGTGATTACGGCGATATTGTTGCTGTTTTTTAGAAACATGCCTTCCTCCCCGGCAAAAAAACGAGTGCATATTATTGTTTCAGCGTGAAAAGTAAAGAGGTCCGGACCTTATTGTCATTTTACACTTTTCCTTCAAAATAGTTGAAAAACAGGCTCTTATCATTAAAATAAACGGACTAAATTTTTTCGGGAGTGAAAAATGAAGAAAAAGTTCTTGTTTTTGTTGATTTTTTCGGCCGCTTTTTTCTTCTTTGCGGCTTCGTGTTCAGATGAAGAGGAAGATCCTTCCCCGACAAACACCCGTTGTAATTCGAATGTTGACTGCACAAGGGATTCTTACTGCGATCTTGACAATCCTCAGCAGGATGCCGAACTCGGAATGCTTGTCTATTACTGCAGGAAAAGGCAGCTCTGTTCTACCCAGGCTGATTGTCCGATAGGCTGGAAATGCAAGATCAACGAGGGTTTCTGTATAACGAACAAAGAGGCAGACGGCGTTTTGTGCAAATCCAACGACGACTGTCTGGATCCTTCATATCCGAAATGCAACCTTGCGACGGGGGAATGCGTTTCTTCCGACAGTGAAGGCGAAGATCCCGAGCTCCCGGATTCTTCCGATCTTCCGGAACAGCCTGACGAAGAGCCGGATGAGGATGAACCAACCGACACGTCAGCAGAAACCGGCGATGAAGATACAGCGGAGGACACCGATGACGATCCGTCCGATCCGAGTGTCGGGAAAAAGATCATTTCGGACAGCTTTGAAGACGGCGGCATCAACTGGACGATAGTTCCGCTCACGGAAGGTTCTCCGTGCTGGGAGATAACTTCTCCGACCGCAGGCCCCGGAGCAGCCAACGTCGGTTCGAAAGTCGCGGCTACCGTTCTTTCGGAAGGGATCTATCTGGGCAACTGCAAAGATCTGCTTCACTACAATTTCGTTTTGGACATTCCTTCAGCAGGAAAGCCGGAGATCTCTTTCAGTGCATGGGTCGATCTTGTTGCAAGCGCGGACTATGTCGAAGTCCTCGTGAAAAAAGAGGGCGAGATGTGGGAGACCACGACAGGGCTTTACCTTTCGGCTGACACTCCTTCGATCACAAGCGCTCTTGATGACACGAGAACGAAGATCACGAGGCAGCTCGGAACGGCTTACTACAAGTTTACCGGAGATATTTCCGCATACAAAGGTCAGAAGGTCGAGATCGGATTCCGTTTCGTAAGCGACGACAGCGAAGGCGCTGCCGGATTCTATCTTGACGACGTGACCGTTTCCTATTGATCTTATGGAGTGTGTTTAGGCTGTTTTTTGAATGTTTTAGCGAGGAAAAGTCTTGATAACGAATGTTACAGCTGATTTTGATGAAAAATATGTAGGAACTGTGATAAACGACAGGTACAAGGTCCTGAAACTTGTCGGTTCCGGCGGCATGGGCAGTGTCTATCTCGCTGAGCACGAGATCCTGCGGAAAAAAGTCGCCTTGAAGATCCTGCATTACGAACAGAGCAAGCGCAAAGACACTGTCGAAAGATTCAAACGCGAAGCGATAGCTGCATCGAATATCGGTCAGGATAACATCGTGGATGTCACCGACTTCGGCTACACAGAAGAGGGGAATGCCTACTTTGTCATGGAATATGTCGAAGGACGTTCTCTTGCCGATGTCATGAAGGAAAAACACATCCTGCCGCTTGAATTTGCAGTTTCTGTCGCTGCCCAGATAGCTGTTGCGCTTTATTCCGCGCACGGAAAAGGGATCATCCACCGCGATCTCAAACCGGAGAACATACTGCTCACTACGAAAGACAACGTTTATCCTTTCGTCAAAATAGTGGATTTCGGCATTTCAAAGATCCTTCAGGACGATGTGTCGCCTGACGAGCGTTTCCGCACTCTCACGAAATCGGGTGCTATTTTCGGGACTCCGGAATACATGTCGCCGGAACAGGCTGCGGGCGAGAGCGTGGAACCTGCTTCCGACATCTATTCGCTGGGCGTCATAATGTATGAAATGCTCACGGGAAGACTGCCGTTTTTCGATGACAACTACATGAAGATCCTGCATAAGCATCAGTATGAGTTTCCGGAACTGCCGAGCAACATAAACCCGGATATCCAGCCTGATGTCAATGCGATAATCATGAAATGTCTCGAAAAGAAGCCTTTCAACCGTTACGGCACGATGCTCCTTCTTTCCAACGACCTGAAAAATATCTATGTGAAATACAAACTGGAAGACAAACTGAGTCTTGCGTTCCTTTTCAATTCCGGGACGGTCAGGAGCGTCAATCCGAGCGCCGAAATGATATCGAGCGAGGATATAATCAGGATGCTCAACTCCTCGCAGGATGAAAAGGTCAAGCATGTCAGGGCCGAAAGCGGATCTTCGGGGAACGCTCTCAAGATCGTGATCGTTGTGCTGCTGCTTATCCTTGCCGGGATCGCGGTCTACGCTTTTGCCGGAAAACAGAATCCGCCAATGATAGCCGAAAGGACGGAACTGTCGAAGTATGACGACAAAAAAGCGGAAATAAAAGAGGAAATACCTCAGAAAAAAGAGGCTCCGGCCGATAAAAAGAGTGCCGACACCACTAAAAAAGTTTCGAAGAAATCTGTTCCGATGATGAAACTGACAGTAAATTCGAATGTCAAAGGAGTCAGGGTCTTCAACAACGAGACCGGAAAGACGATCTGCAAGACTCCGTGCACGAAAAAACTGCCGAGAAAAGAGTCCGAAGTCATAATATTGGGCTTTGAATACGAAGACTACTCGATAAAACCGATGGCTGTCACGCTCGACAAGGATATGACGGTCAATTTGAACCTTAAACAGGAGGTCGATAATGGCTAAGAAAATTTTTGTTCTTGACACAAATGTTCTGATCTCAGACCCGAAGGCGATCTTCAATTTCGATGAACACGATATCGTCGTTCCGATAGTTGTCATCGAGGAGCTGGACAAGTTCAAAAAGGATATGAACCAGGTCGGACTTGCGGCACGTGCTTTTGCCCGCCATATCGAGGAACTCCGCCAGCAGGGGAGCCTGCTCGACGGTGTTCAGCTTCCGAGTGGAGGTTCGATAAGGATAGATATTACCGGCGAATTCGAGCTTCCGGGTGCGAAACTCGCTTCGGGTTATGCCGACAATGTCATTTTGTGCTCGGCTTACAAGATCACGAAAGACAATCCCGACAGGGAGGTCGTTCTTGTCAGCAAGGATGTCAATCTCCGCATCAAAGCCGATGTCTACGGCATAAAGGCGGAAAATTACAGAAACGATACTGTCAATTTCAATAAACTGCCGACAGGATACGAAACTTTGAGCGTTGAAGGCGCTTTTATCGACCGTGTTTTCGAAGAGAAGAAGATCCCGCTTGACAAGCTTGCTGGGACTCCTTTCGAAGCGGCTCACGCCAATCAGTTCTTCAAACTTGTCGATGCCGAGATCGGCGAGCAGCACACGGCGACAGTCAAGTTCGATCCTTTTGAGAATGCTCTCGTTCCGCTCAAGCAGTTCAAGGAAGTGTGGGGGCTCAAGGCAAGAAATTTCGCACAAAGGCTTGCCCTCGACCTTCTGATGGATGACAGAGTAAAGCTCGTGAGCCTCATCGGAACGGCCGGAACGGGAAAAACTCTTCTTGCGATCGCGTCAGGTCTTCAGAAATGCCTTGAAGAGGGAAAATACACAAAAATGCTCGTCGCAAGACCGATCTATCCGATGGGAAAGGATATAGGTTTCCTGCCTGGAACGATCGATGAAAAACTGAAACCGTGGATGCAGCCTGTTTTCGACAACCTGGAATACCTTCTTGCCGACCACGATATGAACAGCATGGGCAAAATGAACGAACTTCTCTCCAGCAAAGTGATAGAAGTCGAAGCCCTCACCTATATCCGCGGCAGGAGCATACCCGAGCAGTTCATCATTGTTGACGAGGCTCAGAACCTCACTCCGCATGAAGTCAAGACAATCGTTTCGAGAGTCGGCGAGAACACGAAAATGGTCCTCACGGGCGACCCGTTCCAGATCGACAATCCTTATATGAACGAATCGAACAACGGCTTGAGTTACATCGTAGACCGCTTTAAAGACCTCGCTCTCGCAGGTCACATAACTCTTGAAAAGGGCGAACGTTCGGCTCTTGCAAATGCGGCCGCGGAGCTTTTGTAACTCATGAAGATCGTAGTCATCGGTGATGTCCACTCGAATCTGCCCGCTTTGGAGGCGGTGATCAAAGAGATCAAAGAGAACATCAAGCCCGATCTCATCTTTTTTTCAGGCGATGCTGTGGGTTATGGGCCCTGGCCTGGAGAGACCATCGATATTCTTAAAGAAAATGTCGACTACGGCGTGCTGGGCAACCACGATGCCGGTATCGTCGGAAAGACAGATATCAACGATTACTACGATGCTGTCAGGTATGTCATAAACTGGACGACCGATATTTTGACCAACGAGCAGTTCGCGTTTCTGGACCGCCTGAAATACATACATGTCAATGAAAGCGCGCGCACTCTTCTTTCGCACGGTTCTCCAAGAATGCCTGAAAGGTACGACTATATTTTCAACTGCAGAGGAGTGAACCGCCTTTACGATGTCGCTCAGTTCCTGCAGAAGGTCAATTTTGTCGGACACAGCCACTATACCAACCTTTTTCTGATGACCGGCGGCGGACAGTCGGTCGAGCTCAACATCTCAAGCGGCGAAGTCGATATTTCAACTCTGCCGAATCCGGTAGTATGCGTCTGCGGTTCTGTAGGTCAGCCGCGTGACGGAGATCCGCGCTCAAGTTTCGTCTCCTACGACACGGACAAGCATATACTGAAATATCACCGCGTGGAATACGATTTTGAACTTACGATCAACAAGATCAAATCTCTGAGACTTCCGGCTTCATTCGGAGAACGGCTTAGAAATGGCTGCTGAGATACCGTTCAGAATATTCGACAAGCCGCAGGATTACGGCAGGATCCTTGAATTTCAGGAAAGTCTGCGAAACGATGTCGTTGCAAAAAAAAGTGCGGGATCTGTTTTGTTCCTGGAGCATGGACCTGTCTATACTTCAGGGATTCGCGGCAAGGATGAGGATTTCCTGAAGCCTGCCGGCGATATTCCCGTCTTCAGCATCAGGCGCGGCGGAGAGCTCACTTTTCACGGTCCCGGCCAGCTTGTGATCTATCCCGTTATCGATTTCAGAGCTTACGGATTTGCTTCGATAAAGGAGTTCGTCCTCTTCTTTGCGGACTCGATAAAGAGCGTTTTGACCGGCTTTTGCGGTGTCGAGGACCTTGAATGGCACGATGAAAAGGCTGGACTCTGGGTCGAAGACAAAAAGATCGCCTTCACTGGAATGCACTTCAAAAAATTTGTTCCGATTCACGGATTTTCTGTCAATATCTCCAATGATCTGTCTTATTTCTCAAGGATCGTTCCATGCGGTATCCCAAATTGTAAAATAACGTCGGTCAAAGCAGAAACAGGTAAGATCTTTCAGGTGCGGGAAGTCGCGGAAGCAATAATTGCCGAAATGAACGGGAGAAATAGATGAAAGCAACCATTCTGTTTTTACTGATTTTCTCTTTAAATTTTGTTTTTGCCGAAAATGACGGAAGACCTGATGAAAATACCGGCGATACCGAAACGGGATCCGTAGAGACGTTTCATGAAACGTCTCTGCAAAAAGAGGAAGCGTCTCCGCAAAATGAACAAAAATCTGCCGAAAAACCGAAAAACGAGGAAATAAAGTGGAAATTCTACTCGAAGAACAAGGCTCACGTATTTATCGACGAGAAGATCCAGGGCGGTGCGGCGAAAGATACCTACGGAGTTCTGCAGACTGAGGATTTCGGCGAGATAACATACAAAAACTGGAGTTTCGGCATTAGAAAGACACTTCTTTTTTTCGCAGACAAAGAGTATGACGAATATGTCAATAATTTTGATTATGTTTACAGTCACGAGCACTTCAACCACTGCTGGGAACAGTATCTGGACAGGATCTACGCAAAGGGAAAGTGGAAGAATATACAGTTCACTGCGGGTGATTTTTACGAGAGCATGAACCGCGGAATGGCGTTTTCGATGAAAAACGACCAGGTCTACGGTGACAATTCGATACGCGGCGGAAATATTGCCGGAAACTACGACGGCTTTTTCATCAAGGCTTTCGGCGGCAGGGCAAATCCGCAGCTCAGAGACAGCGCGACTTTCAAAAGAATGAACGAGGCCGATGACTGGCTTGCGGGCATGGAAACGGGGTACAAGTGGAAAGTTGTTGAAACAGCTGTGCAGTACGGCTACGGAAACTACGGCAGATACAGCCTTGTAAAACCGGTGGATACTGCGACTGTCAAAACAGGTGTCAGCGCTGAAAAGGAATTCCATTTCATCGGAAGCTATGTCGCCCTGCGCAATCCGTTCCCCGGTTTTTCGTTTTATGCAGGCGCCGTCTATGTGCCTTACGGCTATGAAAATACGACCGAAAGCAAACAGGTGAAGGAGAACGAGCCGAAAAAGGACAAGGAAAAGAATGACCTTCAGAATGCCGCGGCGTTTTATTCCTCTCTTCTTTACTACTTTGATTTCGGCGAGAAAAAGAGCCGTCTTACATTCAAGCTTGAAGGGAAAATGTACAACAAATTTTTCCTCAACTACAACAGGATGGAAGACAAAGACTATCAGAAACGCCGCTACTTCAACCCTCCGACGCTGCTTCCGAAAGAGCTCCAGATCGACAACGAGTTCGATACGTGGGCTGTCGGCGGCAGGATAAGTTTCAATGAAAATCACTCCGGAATAAAGTTTCATGCAGACTTGGTGAAAGGCGACTCTCTCGGCAACAAAGAAGCGCTTCCTAAAAGCAGGAACAACCTTATACTCAACTATCAGGCCGAGGATTTCTGGTATTCGGCTCTGAGCGGAGAAAAAGAGTGGAAGCATGTCGCACTTTCCGCAGGCGTCGGCTGGCACACAGTTGACGGCAATTCAAACAGAAAAAACAGCCGCGACTGGATAATTTCTTTCATTCATATCGGAGGTTTTATCTCAGACTGGTCGATGAAACTCACGAACGACTACTATCACAAGGACTACTGGCTCGATGACGTTCACGAGATGGACAACATCCACGAACTCAAGACGATCGCCGAAGTTGCGTGGAAATACAAACGGACTCACGAGCTTTTTGCGGCTGTCAAAAACACGACGTGGATCGAGAAAGAGGAGGGCGGAAGCTATTCGCCGGACTTTTATACCGGCGGATCTATCGGCTACAAATACAAATTTCTGCGTACCTATGTTTTCGGCGGACTTGAGAAGGGCGGTTTCACGTGCGACGGCGGGACATGCCGCTATCTTCCTGATTTCAAAGGGGTAAAGGTCGAAATAGAGATAAATCTTTAACTGTTTTTGAGGTGAAAAATGATCGCAGGTATCGGCACTGACATCGTTGAGGTCGAAAGACTTAAAGAAAAACCGGAACTCTGGAATCGGTTCATGAGCGGGAAGGAGCACGCCTATATTGACAAATTCAGGCTGAAAGAAGAGCATATCGCCGGATTCTGGGCGGCGAAAGAGGCTCTTGTCAAGGCGTTAAACAGAAAGGATTTCAACTTCTCTTCAGTCACGATCGCTCATGATGAGAACGGAAGACCTTTTTTTGAATTTGAAGAAATGGAGATCGAAGGAGTTCTGCATCTTTCGATAAGCCATGAACGGAAGTTCGCGACAGCTGTCGTTGTCTGGGAAAAATGACTCTTACCGGCGGGATTCTTCGCCGTTCCTGTTTTTCTTTCTTTTTGATTTCCTCGTTTCGAGGATCTTGAGGGCGGCAGCTTTTTTCTGCTTCAGCTCTTCCGATTCTTCAAGCTGTTTTTGCCACATTTCAAGAGTTTCGGCTGCGAGAGTCCCGTTTTCGACAGCTTCTTTTACGGCGCATCCGGGCTCGGTCTTGTGACGGCAGTCGGTAAACCGGCAGTGCTGCGAAAGTTCGAGTATCATTTCAAATCCTGAAGAGTCCTCTTCCTGCCAGTTCTGGATCTCCCTCATTCCGGGAGTATCGATGACCATGCCGCCTGAAGGGAGAAGGAGCAGTTCTCTCGAAGAGGTCGTGTGGCGTCCTTTGCGGACCGCGCTGCTTATTTCGCCTGTAGCCCTGATATTCGAGCCGGAAAGAGTGTTTATCAAAGTCGATTTGCCGACTCCGGAAGAACCTATAAAAACTGCGGAAAGCCCTGGTCTTACGAACGATCTCAGCAGCTCTTCGGTCGTTTTGTCAAACGATGAGAGTGCAAAAACTTCTTTGCCGGGAGCCGCCTTTTTAACTTCTTCAAAAAGTTCGGCACTGTTGCTGCAAAGATCGGATTTTGTGAGCAGGATCACATATTTGATCTTTGAAGACGCCGCGACTGAAATGTATCTTTGAAGCCGTTTCAGGTTGAAATTTTCGTCAAGCGACATCACGATGAAAACTATGTCGATATTGGAGCTCAGCACCTGTTCGTCGATGACATTCCCGCTGCACCTTCTTGATATGCAGTTTTTCCGCGGAAGTATCGAGCAAATGTAGGATTTGTCGCGTCTTATCGAGATCATGACCCAGTCGCCTACAGCCGGAAGGTCCGATTTCAAAACAGAATTGTATCTTATCGAACCGCTAGTTTTTGCCGAAAAGACCCCTTTTTCGCAGACGACATCGTAAAAATGGCGGTTGTGCCCGATGACACGGGCAGGGATGAGACCTTCTTCCGATCCTTTGAGCGCCAGTTCTCTGAAACGGCTGTCGAAGCCCCATTTTTCAAGAGTGTTTTTAAGTTCTTCCAAGCCCGGCTCCTATTCGCAGACGAAAGTCGGATTTATGAACTGATTGTTTTTCGTGATGAAAAACAGGATCGTTCCCGGTAGGACCGGGTTGCCGGCTGCGGCGGAAAAAAGTTTTTTATGGGCTTCGGCACGATCATCCTTTTTTACATTCAGCGATTTCACGTATGCAAAATTCAGCAGATATCCGTTGTGTTCTGCAGAGAGCAGATACCCGTCATTTTTCATCGGTTCAATGCTTCTTACCGTGGTAGGGACGGGGATCGAAGCTGCATGTTCTGGTGTGAGGAATACGCCGCGGATGTTGTTCCAGCCGCTTTTTCTGCCGCATTTGTAGAATTTTTTGAGTTCAGGGATGACAGTCTTTACCCGTATCGAGGCGATCTCCGTTTCGACACCTTCTTCAAGCATTGCCATTTTTTCGTCAAGAACTTTTTTTCTTTCGATGCTTTCACCGAGTATCTTCTCGTATCCGTCAAGCTCGTTTTTTGTCTTTTTCAGTTCGTCTGCAAGGTAAGCTAATGAAATGTCATAAAATTTTATGCACTCGGGATCAAAACTCAGACAGCTTTCCTTCATTATCCGCGATGATTTTTCGAGCAGGAGCAGTTTCTTATATTTCAGCAGCGCGTCAGAAGCCAGTTTCTGCACTGTTTCAAGCTCCTGATCGTTCACTTTCATGGCAAAAACGACTTCAGCCTTTTCTTTTTCCATGCGTTCGCGGATTATTTTGTTCTTTGCGCTCTCTCCGAAGAGAAGAGCCTGCGGAAAAATAGATAAGATCAATAAAATACTAAAGAATTTCTTCATAGATAAAAATGAGGTCACCCATGTATTTTATGTTGTGGAAATCACCGGAATAGGGCGGTGTCCAGGATGAAAAATCACCCTTTTTCGCTTTTTTGCCGTTTGAATGGCGGTTGATCCTGTGGAAGAAAACTTTCCATTTGTCGCCGTCTTTAGGCGGTTCCTTGACTATCGATTTCCACGGGATCGCTATTTCGGCAGTCCAGTTCATGTCTTTATCAGCCGATTCGTTCAGAGTCCCGTTCACCGAAACGCCGTAAACTATGCCTGAATCCCACGAATCGTCGCGGTTTTTACGCCTTCCGCCGCTGAATTTGGAGTCGAATTTGACTCCGGCAGCCGAGACCTGGATCTCGTAGTAAGGTGTAGCGGTCCCTGTCGGATCGATGAATATCTCAACGACATCGTCGTGGTCGTAAAGCGGATCGTCGTTGTTTTTGAGTTCTGCGTAAATGTCTTCGTCATCGGCGATGAAACCGATGTAAAGGTATTTGTGATCCATGACGGCCATCACTGTGGTCTTTACGGGGCTGATCTCTGATCCGTCTGCAAGCCAGAATTTGTCGTCTTTCGATGAATTGAGCCAGTAGCTCTCGTCAAGTTTTCCGTCCACTTTCGTCTGATCACGCGAATTCCCTGCGATGACATAGACTTCCATCTGCTTTTTCATGATATTCGGTTTCGTGATCTTTATGCTGCCGATCTCTGCCCTGTTTTTGCCGTCGTTGAACTTTTCTTCCGGGATCAAACGGTCTTTGTCCTTGAAGAATCCGCCGCGGATGAACATCGTGTCGGTATCGAAAGTGAGCGGGAGTTTTTCGACAGAAGTTACATCTTTGATTATTTTGCCGAGTGCGAGTTCTTTGATCTTTCCGTCCAGAAATTCATGGTCGGCCGTGAAACGTTCGCTTCCGTCCTCGTTTTCGAAGTGAAAGAAGAGTTTGTAGCCTTCAGGGATCTGTTCTTTGAAGCGCCAGAACGAAACGAGCTTGAAAGGTTCTCCGTGTCTCGGCTTACGCGGCTCGGTGTAGTAGCCCAGCATCTCGATCTTTCCGTCGTTGAGCTTGATGTCTGCTTTTGTCGCGGTCTTTGTCATCTCTTCTTCCGAAACGACACCTTCGTGGGTCTTGGAACAGCCTGCAAATGCGATGAAAACGATCAGAATAACGAGCAGTTTCTTCATTTTTACCTCCGAAAATCAAAAAACTGTAAATTATAGTAAAAACGATCAAAAGAGCAAAAAAGAGAGTTTTAAAGTCCGTCCGTCAAAGCAGGATCTTTGGATCTCAAATTTCAGAAGAGACGCCATATATAATGACGTCTCTATGATAAATTGCTGATTTTGTTGGATCTATTCTTCGGAATTTTCAGGATTTTCTTCAGTTTCAGGTTCGTTGAACTGAGGTTCGATGCCATTGTCGGGATCACTCATGTCGCCGGATTCAGACTGCAGATCTTCAGGGTCGATGATCTTCGTGACGGAAACGACAAGTTCGCCGTTTTCGACTTTGAAGAGTCTGACGCCTTTCGTGTTCCTGCCGATGACACTGATGCCGCTGACCGGGATCCTTATCGCCTGACCGTTTGAAGTGATGAGCATAGCCTCGTCGTTCTGGTTGACTTTGAGAACGCCGACCACGTATCCGTTTTCTTCGGAAGTCTTGATCGTGATGATGCCTTTGCCGCCTCTCGACTGAAGCCTGTAATCTTCAACCGGAGTGCGTTTTCCGATACCTTTGTCGGTGATCGAAAGAAGTGTTGTTCCTTCTTCGATGACATCCATTGTGACAACTTCATCGTCGCTGTTGATCCTGATGCCGCGGACACCGGCTGCGACACGGCCCATCGCTCTGACATCGTTTTCGTTGAAGCGGATGCTGAGGCCTTTCTTCGTCGCGAGAACGACGTCGTCGTTTCCTTTCGTGATCTTGACTTCGATAAGCTCGTCGCCTTCGTTGAGTTTGATCGCCTTCTTGCCGTTCGTGCGCTGGGTCTTGTATTCCATGATATCGGTCTTCTTGACGGTTCCGTTTTTCGTTCCCATCATTATGAATTCGCCTTCAACGAACTCTTTGATAGGAAGAACTGCCGCGATTTTCTCGTCCTTTTCGATGTTTACGAGGTTGATTATCGGTTTTCCTCTGCTGTTTCTTGCCGCTTCCGGAAGCTGGTGGACCTTGATCCAGTAAACTTTGCCGTAGGAAGTGAAGAGAAGAAGGAGCGTGTGGCTGCTTGCGACGAAAATGTTCTTGACGTAGTCGTTTTCCTTCGGATTTATCGCGTTGATGCCCTTGCCGCCGCGTTTCTGCTTGCGGTAGAGGTCGAGCGGAGTGCGTTTGATGTAGTTCTCGGTCGTGAGGGTGACTACCATGTCGTCGTCGGCAATGAGGTCTTCGATGTCGATGTCGCCGTCGTAGTTGACGATGTCGGTCTTTCTCTCGTCGCCGTATTTTTCCTTTATTTCCTTGAGCTCGTCCTTGATCACGCCGAAAAGAACATGTTCGTTCGCAAGGATCTCCTTGTACCATTCGATCTTTTTGTAAAGCTCTTCAAGTTCTGCAATGATCTTGTCTCTTTCAAGTCCGGTAAGCCTGCTCAGTTTCATATCGAGGATGGCGTTTGCCTGAAGTTTCGAAAGGCCGAATCTCTCCATCAAATTGACTCTTGCATCGTCAGTAGATGCGGACGATCTGATGATGCGGACGACTTCGTCGATGTTGTCGATCGCGATTTTCAAGCCTTCCAAAATGTGAGCGCGTTTTTCAGCTTCTGCAAGCTCGTAGCGCGTCCTTCTCGTTACGACATCCTTTCTGTGGAGGATGAAGTAGTGGAGCGCGTCCTTGAGGTTTATTGTCTTCGGGATGCCGTTGCAGATTGCGAGCATGTTGATGCCGAAGGAGACCTGAAGCTGCGTCATTTTGAAGAGCTGGTTGAGGAGAATGTTCGGGTCTGCGTCCTTCTTGAGCTCGATGACGACTCTGATCTTTTCGCGTCTGCCCGACTCATCACGGATGTCGTGGATCCCTTCGAGTTTCTTTTCCTTAACGAGTTCGGCGATCTGTATTATCATGTTCGCCTTGTTTACCTGATAAGGAATTTCGTGGATGATTATGCGGTCACGCGCACCGTTCTGGCCGAGTTCGATTGTCGCTTTCGAGCGGATCTTGATGATTCCTTTACCCGTTTCGTAAGCCGCTCTGATGCCAGCTTTGCCGAGGATCGAACCGCCTGTCGGGAAGTCGGGGCCGGTGATGAATTCCATAAGCTCGGGAATGTCTGCATCGGGATTGTCGATAAGGTGGATAGTCGCGTTTACAGTTTCGGTGATGTTGTGCGGCGGGATGTTGCTCGCCATACCGACTGCGATACCGCTCGTTCCGTTGACGAGAAGTTCTGGGATCTTCGTCGGCATTACTTCCGGTTCCTGCAGGCTGCCGTCGTAGTTGTCTCGCATATTGACGGTGTCTTTGTCGAGATCGGCCATGATCTCGCCGGCGATTTTAGCCATTCTCGCTTCGGTGTACCTCATTGCAGCAGCGCCGTCGCCGTCGACTGAGCCGAAGTTGCCCTGACCGTCGACAAGAGTGTAGCGCATCGAGAAATCCTGCGCCATTCTGACCAAGGTCTGATAAACTGCCTGATCGCCGTGCGGATGGTATTTACCGATGACGTCGCCGACGATTCTCGCAGACTTTTTGTAAGCCGCATTGTAGGTGTTTCCGAGTTCCTTCATTGCGAAGAGCACTCTGCGGTGAACCGGTTTCAGACCGTCTCTGACATCAGGCAGCGATCTGTCGGTGATGACGCTCATCGCATAGTCGATGAACGCCGTTTTCATGGAGTGTTCGATCGCGATATCTTTTATTTTGCCGTGTATCAATTCGTCCATAGTTTCCTCCGTTAAATGTCGATCGTTGCGTTAAGGGCGTTTTCTTCGATGAACTTTCTTCTCGGTTCGACGTTTTCGCCCATGAGGATGTCGAACATTCTGTTGGCTTCAGCCGCGTCTTCCGAAGTGACTCTGAGAAGGACCCTGTTTTCGGGGCTCATCGTCGTTTCCCAGAGCTGTTCGGGGTTCATTTCACCGAGACCTTTGTAACGCTGGATCTTCTGACCTTCTTTCGCGATGTTGAGGACTGTGTTGAGAAGTTCTCTCCAGCCTGTAACTTCGGTCGAATCTTCTTTCGCGACATTTTTGATCTCGTATTTCTGCGAGCCGTAAGCCATCATCTTTTCACGGAGCCCGTTGATGAGAGTGATCTCTGAATTGTGGGTGTATTTCTGGTCTACAACGCTTACTTTTTCTACTCCGAGAGTCGTAGTGTAGATCTTCATCTTGAATTCGCCCTGAACTCTCGTGTTCTCCTCAAGTTCCATTCTGAAGGGAGCCTTCTGCGGGAAATTCTGCTCCATGTAACCTTTGATGAGTTCCCATTTTTCCCAGAGATTTGTCTCCGATTTGAAATCGTCTTCGACAAGAGTGGTCGTGGCCGCTATCGATTCGACGATCGCCGAATCGTAGATGAATTCAGTCTTTGCAAGGTTTGCGTTGAGGTCAACAAGAAGTTCGACATATTTTTTGAGTCCTTCTTCGTCAAGCTCGGTGTCTCCGATCTTGAGCGTAAGTCCCTGAATGCCTGTATCGATAAGGTAATCCTGGAATTCCTTCTCGTCCTTGACGTAGGTTATCTTTTTGTTTTTCGTGATGCCGTAAAGCGGCGGCTGAGCGACATAGAGATAACCTCTTTCGATGACTTCAGGCATGTGGCGGTAGAAAAGGGTAAGGATAAGAGTCATGATGTGCGCACCGTCGACATCGGCATCCGTCATGATGATGATCTTGTGGTAGCGCAGCTTTTCGATGTTGAACTCCTCCTTGCCGATCCCCGTTCCTAGAGCGGCGATGATCATCGTGATCGTCTCGCTTTTGAGAAGTTTGTCGAGACGCGCCTTTTCGACGTTAAGAATTTTACCTCTCAGCGGAAGTATCGCCTGAGTGCGGCGGTCTCTGCCCTGTTTTGCCGAACCGCCTGCCGAGTCACCCTCTACTATGAAAAGCTCGGAGAAAGCGGGATCTTTTTCAGTGCAGTCCGCAAGTTTGCCGGGAAGGGCGGTGCTGTCGAGAGCGCCTTTTCTTCTGACAAGTTCACGCGCCTTTCTTGCAGCCTCTCTCGCAGCGGTCGCCTCGATGATCTTGTCGATGATCGTCTTTGCGATATCGGGGTTCTCCTCAAGGTAGATCGTAAGAGCGTCGACTATCGACTTCGAAACGAAAGCCTGGATCTCGGAACTTACGAGTTTGTCCTTCGTCTGCGAACTGAACTTCGGATCGGCCATCTTTACCGAAAGGACTGCGGTGAGACCGTCTCTGACATCGTCGCCGTTGATCGAATCGACGATCTTGTCGTTCTTGATGTTCTCCTTGATGTAGTTGATGAAGACTTTCGTGATACCGAGTTTGAAGCCTGCAAGGTGCGTTCCGCCGTCACGGTTGTAGATGTTGTTCGTGTAGCAGAATATCTTTTCTGTGTAGGCCGTCGTCCACTGCATCGCGATATCGACCGTGAGATCACCTTTTTCTTCGTGATTCGAGACCGTGATGATATCAGGATGGAGCCCTGTCGTGTTTTCGTTCAGATACGCGACATAAGCCTTGATCCCGCCTTCGTAGTGGAACTCGAACTCCTGTCCGACTCTTTCGTCAAGCAGATAGATCCTTACGCCGCTGTTGAGGAAAGCCATCTCGCGGAGCCTCTGCTCGACTTTCTTGAGGTCGAAAGTGGTCATCGAGAAAATCTCGGGGTCTGGCTTGAAAGTGACTTTCGTGCCGTGCTCGTCGGTCTCTCCGACTTTTTCAAGCGGAGCAACGGGAGTTCCGCGGTGGTAGGTCTGCCTGTAGATGCCGCCCTGACGCTTGATCTCAAGATCGAGAGTTTCGGAAAGTGCGTTTACGCAGCTGACGCCGACACCGTGAAGACCGCCGGAAACTTTGTAGGCGTTGTTGTCGAACTTACCGCCGGCGTGAAGGACCGTCATGATGACTTCTGCTGCAGAGCGGTGCTCTTCAGCGTGCATGTCGACCGGGATGCCTCGTCCGTTATCCTTTATCGTGATACTTTCGTCAACATGGATGTAAACGGAAATTTTGTCGCAGTAACCGGCAAGAGCTTCATCGATACTGTTGTCAACAACTTCATAGATCATGTGGTGGAGACCGCTTCCGTCATCCGTGTCTCCGATGTACATTCCAGGTCTTTTTCTGACCGCTTCCAGACCCTTCAGAACGTGGATGCTGGACGCGCCGTAATCCTGTTCCGCCTGAGCCTGAGAGATGTTTTTTTCTTCGTTAAGATCTGTCATGAAAACCTCCTTAATAAACAGACAAAGGATTATATTTATCGAATCGCAAAAATCAAATTTTATCGAAGAAAAAAATCAATGATTTTTAGGACATATATGATTTTTCCGGCTTAAAAAACCGATTTGTAAGTATCTGATTTTATTAGATTTTTTCTGAGGCAAAATTTTTGAGCGAAAAAACGGCCGTTTTTTGGGCAAAACTGCATTTTTCTGTGGTAAAAATTTGTGATTTTTCAGGGTGAAAATTTACGATTTTTTTAACTGAAAAAGCGGCTCTCCGACACCGACCTTTTCACCTTGCGCGACCATCGGTCTTTCAACGGCCTCTTCGGGAATAAGAAGAACGATAGTCGAACCCATTTCGAACATCCCGAGTTCGTCGTTCTGTGAATATTTCACATCGTTCTTTACCCATTCGTCGGAAAATTTTTCTGCGAAGTTCATCTTTATAGAACCCACGAAAGTCGCTCCGACTGCAGTATAGAAGTAGGTGAAGTTTTCAGCTTTGAATTTCGCGACGACGCGCTCGTTCCTGATGAAAAGCCTGTCGATATTGTTTAAACCGAAAGAATTGACGGGAAAAAGCCTCCAGCCCGTGTGGATATGCGCCGCGACAGTCGAATCAACGGGGACATGGAAACGGTGATAGTCGCGCGGTGAAAGATAGATCGTCGCAAGCCAGAAACCTTTTTCAAACGGAAGCTCCTTTTTGACAAGATCGGAAACAAGATAGTTTTTGCCCTTGACCTGCGTCGCGACATCGGCGTGGATGTTCTCGAGAACGCTCACGACACCGTCGCACGGCGAAAGGAACGAATTTTCGTCGTTTTTCAGCGGACGCGCGGAAGGATCGAGTTTCCTTGTGAAAAAGGCGCATAGAGAATCGTAATCATCGAGTTCTCCTTCAAAATTCTTCATATCTATCCCGTAGTGCGAGGCATAGATCCGGATCGCTTCCTGAATGAGGAGGGAAGGGGATTCGAGTTTTGTGATCTTTCCCCAGATCCTGCTCAAAACAGGAAAGGAAATTATGAAAAGAAAGATTTGCTTCAAGTAGTTCACCGAAATCTCCATTAAAAACAAAAAACTGCGGGATTATAACGATTTTTTCTTGCGCCGCAAAAGAAAAAAATTGACTTGCAGATTTTTTTTCCTACAATCCCGCCCCGATGGTGCTACCGTGGCTCAGTCGGTAGAGCAGCTGATTCGTAATCAGCAGGTCGGGTGTTCGAGTCACCTCGGTAGCTCCATTTCTTTTTTGAATTCCCTGAAATTCATCAGATTTTTTATCGTTATTTCGTTATAACGTGATTTCGTTATTTCGTGCTGATTCTGTCTGGATCAAAAAATGACGGGTTATCTTGTTGTTCCTTCAGGAACGATGACGTGGATCAGGTGGCTTGAAAGGTATGAACCGTTTCCGAGGACTGTTGCGTGAGCCTCGAATTTAAGGAACGTGTCAGAGGTGTTGATGCAGAAATCGTTGTAGAAGTGGACGTCGAAAGTAACTTCAGCGTTCTGCGGAACTGAGAAGAAGGTAGTTTCGTCATGCTGGATCGTATCCGGATCTGACGAAAGAGCTTTTGACGATTTTACAAACTGCGCCGCATTGACTCCGTTGCACTCCTCGTCACTGATTCCGCCTGTTGTAACATCCATGTCGATCCATGTCGTAAGCTGTTTGATCGCTTCGGTAACGTTTCCGCCGATTCCTGTTCCGTCAGGCTGTTCGGTGTGGTAAAGGAACGGATTGCCATTTGCGTCAAGAGAACCGGTCGCTTCCGCAAAAGCGGTGAACCATTTTTTTGCCTGATCCGTCTTTTTGCAACTGCTGCTGCTGCCGCCGCTGTTGTTGTCACCACAGTCGAAACCTGAATCTATGCCGATGAATTTAGCTCCGACACCATTCATTGCTGCGATAGCCATATTGATCGAAAGTTCCTTTGTTCCGGCTTCGAACATGCACTGTGTCTGGAGCGTTATCTGCGAGCCGAAGGGAACGCAGTCGTCGGAATCTTCATCTGTAATTACGACGAAAATGGGCATCGATTTCTTTCTCATGCAGAGTGCGCCTGCCGTTCCGAGCTTGTCTGCACCGGAGCAGTCTGCTTTCTGGACATTGTATTTCGCGCTGTGCATAACTCCAAGCAAAGGATCCTGGCATTTTCCCATTGCGCACGGAAGCATGCTTCCTGTGTAAGCTTCTCCGGTCGATGCAAGATACATTGCATAGATCGCAAGTTCGTTGCCCTGGTTGCCTTTAAGGTTTCCGATCGCATCCTGAACCAGTTCGGCGCTGGTCGTCATCGTCTGCTCGATGACATAAGGTGTTTCCCAGCCGAATCTGACAAGACCGAAAGAAGCGTAATCGGGGTTGTCTGCAAACTGGTCTGCAATAGCACCGACAACTTTCTCTTTGACTTCTTCTTTGAGTTTGCTGATCTCGTCTCCCATCGAGCCTGAATCATCGAAGAAAATAGCGACATCGATAGCTTCGATCTTTGTCGAGAACTTGAGGACTCTTGTTACATCGTCAGGAGCGTTGTAAGGAAGAACGACATAGAAGATACCTTCGGGGATATGGTCGCCGTCGTCAAGCGGATTCGAGCCGTAAGCTATCTCCGCGAGGTCGTCGTCGCCGTCGCCGTCTGTATCTTTCTTGAGAGGATCGGTGCCGTTGTCCTTCTCCTTTTTATCGGAAAGGCCGTCGTTGTCAGAGTCTTTGTCTTCGAAATCGAGCAGCCCGTCGCCGTCAGTGTCTCTGCATGGCTGTTCGGGACATTCCTCTCTGTCTGAAAATCCGTCGCCGTCACTGTCTGTGTCAAGGCAGTTGGGAAGCGAGTCACCGTCGTAATCGGTGCATCCTTCAACACCGTTCGGTATGCCGTCACCGTCGTCATCATCACCGTCGGGACCGCAGATGCAGGTCTCTACATCTTCTGTATCCGTATCAACAGGTTCCGTATCGGTGCTGGTGTCGGCATCGGTATCGGTATCTGTATCTGTCGCGGTGTCTGTCGTGTCGGGATTTTCTGTGTCCGCAGTCGTGTCAGAGGCAGTATCGGAAGAGGTATCCGCCTCTGTGTCTCCCGTTTCATCATCGTCGCTTGCGCATGCTGCAATAAAGCAGCTGAACATCAGAGCGATCAGTAAAGCAATCAAATTTTTTTTCATTTTCATCTCCACATAAAAAAGCGTAAAACACACCAACGGCGCAGATTATATCTGAAAAAACAATAAAAAAAAGTCTTTTTTTGCCGGTTTTAACGATTGAAACTAATCGTCATAGTCTTCTTCGTCGTTTTTGTCTTCGCCTTTTGTGAATGTCACGAATTTGGAAACTGTTTTTGTTTTTGCGTCAGGACCTGTGACTGCGACCGAAATGCGGTTGTATTTCTTCTTCATTTCCACATTAACGCTCATAAATCCGTTCTTTTCGCCCTTTTCGATCCGTTTGTAGAAAACTTTTTTGCCGTTGAGGAAGACGAAGGCGTCTTTCACCTCGTCGGGATCGATCCCGAAGCTGACTTCGAGCGATTTTTTGTCTGTTGTGAGCGGCGTTTTGTCAAAAGTGATCCCCGGCATGCTGACAGGATATTCGTTTTCGATCACTGCGCTGGATTTTCCGGCTGCAGGCGCTGTGTTTTCAGCCTTTACCCACGATCCGTCGGCAAGAAGCACTGCTGTATCGCATTTACCGGCCGCATCGGCATCTCCTCCGGCAGAGACCGAGCCGATCTTTGCCGAAAAGTCTGCTGTATTGAAAAGTTCTGTTCCTTTTGCAAGCTCTATTTTCGATCTTGCATCTTCGAAAGAGCATTTCGCCGCATTACTGAAGGGGATGTCGAACTCTGCGCTGTATTTGAGCTTATAGTCGTAGACCGAAACGGAAAGTTTCTGCTTCGCAAGATCCTCGGCTTTTGCCGGTTTTTCCGTTTTGAACGTGAATTTTGCCGTCGTCGATTTGCCGGGTTCGAGCGTGAATGCAAAGTTCCCGTTCTCGATGAATATCTCTTCGGTATCGTTTGTGTTTATCAGCATCGCCTTGCCTTCGAGGACCGCGCCTTTCCCTTCGTTCTTGATAAGCACGGTGAGTTCGGCCGATTCGCCGCTTTGGATCAGGCCGTCGCGCTGCCCGTTCGTCTCTGCTGCGACAACTGCGAATTTGAGGTCGGGCTGCTCTACCGGAATCGTTTCGACTGTGAACTTTTCGGTTTTTATCTCTTTTTTCTTTTCAGGTTCGTTGAGATAGAGCTTCATTGTTCCTTCAGTCTTCTGCCACTGCAGTGACTCGGGGAGCTTGATGTTTACGGTGCGCTCGACTGTGCCGTTGAATGTTCCGAAAGGTATCTCGATGCGTCTGAGATTCTTGACCGGCGATTCAAAAACACCGAGAAGGTTCTCGATCCCGCCGTCTATCTCGGCTTTGAATGTGAATTTTGCCGTTTCGCCTCCTTTGAACTGCGGAGCGCTGAGCATTGTCACCTTCAAAGTCTCTTTCTTCGGCTGCGCGAGAGAAGTTTTTTCTTTCCAGTTTATGCCGTTTTCCTGCAGCTTTGCGATGATTTTCTTCCACTCTTCGTCCTTTATCAGCTGTGAGCTTTCGTAAGCCTTCATATTTTTTGTCATCTGCTCTGCTATTTTGACCGCGATCTCGATCTCTTCATCGCTTTTGAATTCGTCGTCTTTCTGTTCGCGGCGTTCCTTGATTATCGTTTTGACATCTTTGTATTCTTTGAAGTAGCGGATGATCGTGCTGGGTTTTTCGATAGTTTTCGGCGCGTACTGGCTGACGATGTGCTCGTCGAGGTCGCCTTCCTTCAGGATGTTTTCGCCCGAATCGAAGACGGAGATCTTGTCGGGATGGATGAATACCGGCCTTGTCTCGATATCCGGAGTGATGCCGACTGACTGGATCGAGATGTTGCCCGGAGTGAGATACTCGGCGATCGTGAGCTTCATTCCGCCGCCGCCGGGAGTGCCGATTATCGTCTGGACGCTTCCTTTTCCGAAACTTTTTCTGCCCAGTATCGTCGCTCTGCCGTTCTTTTTGAGCGCCGCAGTGACGATCTCTGTTGCCGAAGCAGAACCTTCGTTTATCATCACGATTATCGGGATATCAAGTATGTCGCCGCGTTTCTTCTTTGCGTAATTGGATTCGATCTCCTCGTCATCCTCGACTGTCGAGACGATGACCCCTTTGTCGAGAAAGATGTCGCTTATCGATATCGCCTGCGAGAGGAGTCCGCCCGAGTTGTTCCGCATGTCGAGAACGAGCGCCTTCATCCCTTTTTTCTTAAGTCCGTCAAGTTCTTCCACGAGGGTAGAGTAGGTGTTTTCCATGAAACCGGAAAGGTTGATGTATCCGATACCGGGATGCGGCATTGCCGCAAGGACCGAAGTTATCTTGATTATCGCTCTCGTGATCTCGAATTTGAGGAGTTCCGGCACACCTTCGCGCCTTACCATCAGGGTTATCTGAGTTCCAGGCTCGCCTCTCATTCTGCTGACTGCCTTGTCGAGAGTGAGGTTTACGGCCGAAATATCATCGATCTGCACAATGACGTCGTTTGCCTCGATGCCCGCTTTTGTCGCCGGAGTCCCTTTCATCGGTGAGATGACCGTGATCTCGCCGTTGTCGTTCATGCCTACTACTATTCCGAGTCCGCCGAAGTTCCCGCCCGTTGACTTCTCGAAGTCGTCAAAGTCTTTCGGAGTGAAGATATACGAGTGCGGATCGAGCTTTTTCAGGATACCATTTATCGCGATGTATTCGATATCGTCCTTCGTGAGCGGAGGTTCCGGTTCATATTCTTTGTCAAGATTGACATAAACTGCCCTCAGCGCGTAGGCCACATCAACGACATCGCGCAGGCTTTTGATCTTTATGATGTGCTTTTTGTTGTAGATCTGCAGATTTATCACTCTTTTCGCTTTGTCGTAGGAAATCAGCGTTTCGGGAAGGGAATCCTGAATGGCGTCGAGGGCGTATCCCAAAAGATCCTCTACTTTTATCTTCGACTTGTCGAGGTAGCGTCTTTCGGCGGTCTTGAGGGCGAAAACAGTTATTTCACCTTTTTGCAGAGACGTGTCTTTTGAGAACCAAGAGCCGTGCCCTAAAAAGTCGGCATTGAGGATCAACGCCAGAAAGAGGATCAGCGCAAGAGCCAGTTTTTTTCTCATTTTTCCCCCTTATCGCAAATTTTGTTAAAATCTCGTTCTGACAGCATTTATAATAAACTCTATCTTTCCCATAAAAAGAATAAGCCTCGAAAGCAGAGTATATGCGAAAGTCGAGCCTATTGCAACTAATATGAAGAATCTTCCTATTTCGCCTGTTGTGTTTACAAAACGGTTGCTGTTCCGGTGACGCGCCACAAGAAACATCATCGCCGATGTGACGCACAGGATGCTGAGGACGGAATTTATGGTCGTGTCGATCTCCAGAGTGCCGCTTTCGTCAAAGGAGACGAGAGGGATGACCGAATTGCGGATCATCTCTTGAATAAAGGCCGTGAAGTAAACAGGGATGTTTATCGCAGTGGTGACTATCACGATGAATGCAGCAGGCAGGAACCTGAGTTTTGAATAGGAAGTGTCGTTCGACGGTATGAAGAGCAGAAGTCCGGCAAGCAGCGGTATCAGGATCAGCAGGTCGCCTCCGAGAGCCGATTTGTAGGCAGGTTTGATTATCGAAAAATACCAGATCGCGGCGAAGTATCCGGCTGAAACGCCGATGAAGAGCGATTCTGCAAAGCGGTAGACGGGATTCTGCTTGAAAAATCCCGAAAAAACCGCGATGGTGAGCAGAGAAGCCGTTATGGCGCCGATATCGTTGAAAATGTTCATTTTTTCTCTTTAACTGCAAATTTTATCATGTTTGAAAATATGACAAGCGCGATAATGTACAAAATTATTTTCGACAGCATGTCGTACTGCCTCTCGATATTCAAAGAAGGCTGAAATTCGTGCGTGAATACGGCGATCGACCTGAATCCGCCGATAAGTCCGTCAAGATAGAGCGAGTCTTTGAACGGAATGTAGGCTGAAAGCATGTCTGACGAGCAGAAGGCTACCTTTTTCACATTTTTGTCTTTCAGCATGACTCCGAACGAGACGATCCCGGGGACTCCGTCAAAAGTCTGCGACGAGAACTCGAAGACTGCCGAAAAATCGGAGATCGTGCCTATCTCGTTCATCAGCGGCTGGTGAATGGCAGTGCTGCTGTCGAAAATATCGCGCGCCCTTACCTCGCCAAAGTTGTTGGCGATAAGATATGTCGCGATGTTGCCTCCGACAATGAAACCAAGATGGGTGTATTCGTGCCCGTAGACAAAGCGCTCTTTGCCAAAGCTGCCGTTTTCGATGCTTTTTTCAACCGCGGTGAAAGCGGATTCTATGCCGTTCGGTATCATTGTGGCGAATGCAATACCGATGTTTTTTGACGCAAGGACGCTGATAAGGGCAGACATCGCCGATTCAAGCTCGTATTTTGATTCAGGGCCGTAGTTCACAAGGATGAGGACTTTTGAATCCGGCTGAAGTTCGTCTACTATTTTGAAAACCTGCATCTCGTCTTCCGTAGGTATCACGTTGAGTTCCTGATCTTTTTCTGCATTTTTTCCGTCAACATCTGCGAAGTGGTGGAAGAACATGAGGAAAATGATCGGCAGGATCAGGACCCAGTGAGGCGTCTTTGCAAGGACGGAAGAGATGTTCCTCAGCATGTTCTTCATTTTTTCTCTCCCTGACCTGAAAAGAAAGCCGTGTAGAAGTTTTCAGCGGTGAAGAAGAGCAGACCGGTCGCCGTTCCTATTGCCAAAGCTCTGAATACCGGCACGGCAAGGATGTTGATCAGCCATCCCTGCGAGAAAGGACCGCTCCAGTCCGAGAGATTTTCCAGCGCGAAAATACCGTATTGGTTCGTCAGACCTGCGAGAGTCATGATGAATGCCACTGTGATGACGCAGAAGGAGTAACTTGAAAACGAGAAGCGGTTGTAGATCGTAGCAATCATGTTGAGAAGGAGCAGCGCGACGAATGAAGAGAGCAGCGGATCGAAGATATAGCGGTATATCCAGCGGATGAACCCCTTTATTTCAGGGCTTGTCGTTATTCCGGTCTCGAGGAATTTCGCCGCGATCCGTTTTTTGCTTTCAGGGGGAAGCTCCGACGAGCCGAGAACGGAAAGTTTTTCGGCTGCCATTCCGGAGATGCGGCTCTTTGTCAGGAAATCGTTGTATCTGAACATTTCTTTGCGCAGTTTTTCAGACCTGGAGCGCAGCAGCTCCTTTTCTCTGGTGAGCCAGGTCTCAAGTTCCGTTCCGCTTCCCTCGATCCTTATCCCGCCGTATTTGAAATCTTCGAAACGGTCTTTCTCCCCGGCGTCAAGACCAAAGTTGAGCTCGTTCTGCCTGAGGGAGGCTATCGATGTGTCGAACCATTCCTTGAGTTCCTGCGAAATCGGGAACATGTCGGAAATAATGCCTATTGATGCCGATTTGACCTTTTCCTTTATCTCCTTGACGCGTTTCATCTCACTCGGATTTATAAATGTTATCGCCTGTTCCGACGGGTCGGCGGAAGGTTTTGTTATTTTGTTTTCAGAAAGGAGTCTCTGATAGTTTTTGAGTGAGATGTCGGCGTTTTTCAGCATCTCTTCAGTCGGGAAAAAATCGGTGGAAACATCGGCTGAAATATAGAGCGCCAGCTTATTTTTTGAAGGAAATTTTGAAAGATGCAGGTCGTTCTCTATGAAGACGAGGGCGGTCTGGGTAAGAAAATCAGGCTGTTCTCGCACGATGTTCTCAAAAGTGTAGCGGCTCTGATCGGGGTTTATGAAGCCCAGAGTGAATGTCGCGACAGCCGATACGACGATGATGAGCGAATTTATGAGTTTGCTCAGACGGCGCCTTTTCTCCTCCTTGCTGAGAACGGCTGAATCCATTCCGGGAAGTTTTGTCTTCTTTGCGCTTTCCGCGGAAGAGGCGAGGACATCTTTTATGACAGAACCTTTTTTTCTGGACGAGAACGACGCTTTTAGTTCGCGGAACGAGGTCTTTACCGATGAGATCTCTCTGCCGAGAAACTTCACAAGACCCGCGAAGAAAGAGAGGACTATTATTATTTCGGTCCAGCGGACCGCCTTCGTCAGCAAAACGCTTTCTATCCCTAAGGAGATCATGAAAAATACAGCAACGATGCAGACGAAGACCGATATGAGGATTATCTTGAGTTTCATGCAGCCACCATTTTCAGAAGATCATCGAAAAAAGGGACTGACGGAGCCAGTGTCCTGCACAGCGAAAGCAGAATTATCAGGACCGCGACCACAATCAGAAAGAGATATACTCCGGAAGTTTCAAGAGTGCGTTTGTTCTTCAGCTTTTTTATCTGGGCACTGAGAAGGAAAGGTTCAAGCGAGATGAGGCACTTTTTTGCGTTGAGCGCGTCAATGATTATCCCTTCGACCGAGCAGGAAAGAGCGACTCTTTTTTTGTCGGATCCGGAATTGTAGGCGTCCCAGTCGGAAATGGCGGAACCGTCTGAAATGTTGAGTATGAGCGACGCGTTCATCTCGCGTTTTTCGATAGTCGTGTAGAAAGTGTTGTTGGCGTTTGAAAGCGGAGTGAAAAGAATGGAGGCGCTTTCTGAACTGCGTGTCGCGAGAACGCCGAACTCCTCAGGGATCGTAGTCCTGACATAGTTTCCGGTGTCGCTCCCTTCAAGGATCTCGTCTATGAATCTTGCAGCCGCGGAGAAGAGCGGGTGAGCCTTCGAGTCGATAGAACTGTTGAGTGCTATCCTTCCGCTGTCCTCGTCGATCATCGTTTTTATGAATTTGAGCAGAAGAGTCGTTTCTCTCGGAAGTTTAGACGGGAATCTCCTCGAAAAAATATTCGGGAGAAGCAGCGATATCAGAAATATCGCAAAGAGAGAAAATATTTTCAGATCGATCATTACTTCCATTTGTGCATCTCTTCACGAAGATCGAAGATCAGCGTCTTCCGGCTTTCCTTCGTGCCTATGGTCTTTTTGCTGCTCTCGGGATCGTTTTTTGTCATATATACTCCTTTTGCTGTGTGTATCTCGACAACAGAGTTAGGATTTATCTCGATGACCCTGTATTCGCCCCACTTGAGCACGATATCCACTTTTCTGTCGTTTTCTAATTTTTCTATGAAGACTGCCGGAGTCCCCTTTTTGAATCTGCCGTAAGGGATGAATATCCAGCCGTTCCTGATATCCTGCGTGTTGAAGAAACCACGCAGAAACGGATTGCTCCCGCTTCTTCCGGATAGGAACATCGTCATTCCGGCAAGGATTATCCCCTGATTGTCAAAGAGGAAATATATCGTTCCGTGTGTGACGCCCGGAATGGAGATAAGGCTTATGAAAGTCTCGAAGTCCACCTTGTCCGAAAGCGCGATCCCGATGACTCTGTCAGGCTCGAAAACGACTGATTCTCCGGTGTCGTCTATCGCAAGGACATCTTTCTGCTGGAAATTCTCGTCGAAGACAGTCCTTTTTTCGATAAAAAGATCATTGAAGACCGATCCGAAAACTTCGGTCGTCAAAGTGCCTGATTCCTGCGGGATGGCGTAGTTCCTGAAGAAAGTCGTTCCGGCACCGCGTTCGGCATGGCTGAGCAGAGTATAGTCGTCGGTAAAGAGGACCGACATGACAGTTTCGGCGCGTTTCATGCAGAAGACATCGGAGACTTTGCGCAGAGCCTCTGTGTAGGCAATATCGTTTGTTCTGGCATCTTCGATCTCATCCCAGAGAGTGAGCTGCTGTATCGAGTTTATGGAATTCTGCTGCAGAAGCTCCTCATCCTCGGCATAACTGCTTGCCTCGAGCACATTCCGCTGTGCAGTGAAGCGGATCCCGGGCTTGGCAAGCTCTTTTCTGGCTGTCTCGAGCGAAAGCCTGCTCCCTGCGAAGATGATATCTGGTTTCGTCTCAAGAAGCTGCAGGTTTTTGCCTATCGAAAGCAGCATACTGTTGAGCCTGTTGTTGACCGAATTGTCGTAACCGCCGGCGATTATTATGTAGTCGATGTCTTTCAGGTCGATCGTGGAGAGCGCGTCTGAGGCAGAGTAGGAGTGCTTTACATTGAGGAGCTTGGACCATGCGAGCCTTTTTGCGGAGCGTGTGGAACCCTCCTCGCTTATCCCGAATACTGCGGCATTCATGAGCCTTTCAGGGATGATGATGCGGTCGGTCTTTTTTTCCGATGCGGGAAGCCCTTTTTCGTAAAAGTCCTCTATTCCGTGCACAGCTCCGGCGCTTTCATCAAAAGTTCTGGCTTCGATCTCGGCGGAGATGCTTTCGTTGTAGTAGTCGAAGTAGAGGGTTATCTTTCTGAGGATGTTCCGCATCGAGAGGAAAACGGTGAAGTTTTCTGAGTTCATTCGTCACCTCTTTCAAGCGCATCCCTCAGTGCTGAAAGCGAGTCTTCGCTGCGGGAGAAGGAGAGTATCTTTTCAGCGGCCGTCTCTCCGAAAAGAAGCGATGAAAGCGGTTGTGCCGCAGTAAGGAAAGCGGAAAGCGGTCTTTTGAAAGGGATTATCATATCAAGGAGTATCAAAGAGGGTGATCTTAGCTTTTTCGATATCAAAAAATCAGCGATATCCTCTGTCTGAAGACCTTTCTTTGAATCTGTTCCTGTCGCCAAATCACTGCTCCATCGTCAAGACGCGGCATATTATGTTGGCGCACTGCTTTTGTCAATTAGATGAACAGTCCGAGGGCAAAAAAAAGGGGAGCCGGAGCTCCCCTGAAAAAGAACCGTTTCAGCAAAGTCTAGTAACGTGATGCGTACTCGACTGCGAAACCAAGGTTGTCAGCTGCGAAGGAGTTGAGCTGATCGATCGTTGTTTCCATGATGACCAGTCTTGAGAATCCTTCTGCACCTTCAGCGATGTCAGCTTCTTCGCTGTCTTTGAGTTTGCCGGCGCTCTGAACAAGTCTGAACGACGGAGAAAGTCTCGCATATTTGTCAGCAAGGTACTGACTGAATGCTGCTTTCGAATCGAAACGCTGTGTTCCTTCAAGGCTCGGATCGCCTGCTGCTGCGGCACCGTCTGCAGTATAGGTGACTTCTGCAAGGCAGGTAGCGTCATCATTGCCTTCTGCGTGGCAGTCTTTCCATTTTACGAGAGCGTTCTGATCCTGGATATCAAGAGTCGATTTCGCAAGAACAGCTCTGTAGTAAGCGTTTCCGTCTTTGTTGAGGAACTGAACTTCGTTTACATCGGGTTCCGGATAGTTGCCGATATCGTAAACATTGATTCTGTAAGCTACGAATCTCTGAAGGACTGAAGTATCAGCCGAAGTGTTCGCAACGTTACCCATTGTCCAGTACATCGGCCACATCTTGTCGAAGTAAGTCCAGCCTGCGTGAACCGGAACATAGTCGCCTTTGATCTGCGAGCAGAGGTTCTTCTTCGGAGTGTAAGCCAGGTTGGTCTTCGCTGACGGCGGATTTACAGCCCAGTTGGTAAGGATATTGACCGGAGCATCGACTCTTACGATATCGTCTGCCTTCGCGGAGTAACAATACGGAGAGAAAGTGAAGAGAGCTTCTTCATCAACAACATCGGAAAGCATTGTGAACTTAACGTTCTCAAGACCTTCGAACTGCTGGTCGATGCTGTTTGCACGGCTTTCTCTTCTGTATTTAGCGTCGAACCATCCGGCGTTTGCAATAGCGTAGATAGCAACCATTTTTTCTTCTGCGTAGCCTCTTCTAAGGACTTTGTCGTAGTAGATGTTCTCGTTGTCCTGGATATCCCAGCGGTCTTTCTGGAAACGGCCGAGAGCAGGAGTTACATCGATAACAGCTTCGCCTCTTTCTTTCATGTAGTCAGCGTAACCTTCGATGTAGTTCTCTGTCGACTGGAAGTAGGAATCCTGTCCTGCTTCAAGTTTTTCTTCGATGTCAGGATCGTTCGAACCGATTGCTACCGGAGCGTAAGTTCCTACAGCCGGTCTGTAGAGAACGTTGAAGTAGAAGTAGTTGACACCTTCCATACCAGCAACGACGTAGTCTGCCGGGCCCATAGGAGTGAGTGTTCTGAGGTCGCCTGTTTCTTCATCGATCCAGTATTCCTCGCCTTTAAGAGCTCTCTGGAATTCATCGCAGACATAGTTCTTTATAGAGAGCTTGTCTCCGTATTCGGTGCTGTCGCCGGGAACATCAAAAGATGAGTTGCAGCCGTCGGAAGTGATTTCAAGAACATAAGGAGCCCATTTGCCGTAAACATAGAAGTTGAAATCAAGAAGGAAGTGGATGAATTTGTATTTGCTGAAGAGTGTGTCGTAGATCATCTTCATAGATGTTCTGCCGCGGAACTCTCTGAACTTCGGGTTACCTCTTCTGAAGAATCTCATGAAGTAGTAGTTGTTGTCCATGTCGACCATGCTTCTGATTACATCGGAAGCCATGAAGCCTGCATCGAACGTGTTTGCTCTCGGATCGTCAGAAGATTTTTCATCGGTAATGAAAGCATATTCATAGTGTCTGCCGTCATTGATGAGGTAAGTCGTGTTTGCGGTGCATTCCGGCTGAGTAACGTCGCAGTCGTAATCATAGAGATACTGCGGATCTTCGTTCTCATCGTAGGTCTTTTTCGCTTTTGCGAAAAGGTCAAGTCCTACTTTCGGAGCAAGTCTTTCGACTTTTTTGCCGCCTTCATAATAGGTATAGATCTGGGTCGGGACGCTGACAGTTTTGAGTTTGCCGTCTTCGTCAAGGTATTCTTCGTTCGTTCTTACATAGTCTCTGTATTTGGAATCGGTGTCTCTGAGAGGATGAAGTTTGTTGCTTCCTTTGTAATTGTCGTCTTGTTCACCCTGGCGGACAAGTTCTCCGTATTTAGCGTCGCCGGCAATTTTGACTTGTTCAAAAGAACGGCCGTAAACGAACTTGAGAGCGGCAAGGTCATATTTTCCAAGACCTACAGCGTGGATGTAAACTTCTCTCTGGTAGTCCATTACAGAAGTGTAGGTGTAGTAGTTGATGTCGGTCTCGAAAGCTTTTTTATATCTGTAAGCCTTGATGCCGAAGGTCGCAGGGTTGTAGTCTGCGTCAGCCTGAGCTTCGATAAGTTTTTCTTTGATACCGTTCATCATAGCCGGATAGTTTTCAGGAGCATAGTAGTTGTCAACATAGTTTCTCTGGTCAGTCGAACCGATGAAGTTGTGTCTGAGACCGAGCGTGTGACCCATTTCGTGCTGAGCTACGCCTTTGTACTGCATCTTTTCCATCGGATCGTAGATAGCGTACATAAGCTTTTCTTCATACTGATCTTTGAGCTTTTTGTTGTTTTTGTCATTCCAATCCGGAGTTCCGTCTTCACCAAGTTTAATGTTCATCTCTTTGTAGAGTTCTTTCTGTTTCTCTCTGATGAACTGAATGATGGAACCATCCATGAAGGATTCGTCGAAGTCGAAGTCAAGAGATTTTGCTTTGAGGTAGGTGATCATCTCAGCTTCCATAGCTGCAGGTCCTACGAACCAGGGCTGCATGATCTTTTTCTGCTCTTCAGAGTAAGCAGGATTGTCAGACGGGTTCATCCACGGGAAGAGGTTCTTCTTGATGGAGTAAGGAACCATCTGGGTTTCCCATTTCGAGTTGCCTACCATGGAAGCGAAATCGAATCTGCCGTAGTTTCTGGTCTTAAGTTCCTGTTCGAGACTGATCTTCTGAAGTCTCTCTTCGGTGGTCATCGATTCAGATGAAGCTTTGACCATAGTCATAAGGTTGTTCTGGCTGTAAAGTTTTTCAGCTTTTGCCGAAACACTTCTTTTAGCCGGTTTTGCGTTGTTGTCCCAAATAACTTCAGGAGTTTTGGTGTAGTCCGGATTGATGAGTTCTTTCCAGTCCCAAGCTGCCGGATCGTCACCGCCGATGATGACTCTTGCAAGTTCCATAGCTCTGGTATTCGACCATGCAAGAACAGATCCTGCGATGTTCGAACCGCCGCCCAAGCTCATACCGGTCTCGGGGTTTACGTTCCACTGGGAAACACCGAGAATACCGTATTCTGTCGGTTTGTCGACCCAGTTGATAAGAGCCGCATAGGGGTTACCGTTGTCATATTTGTGGCGGAGAACAGGAAGTCCGTCTTCAACGTCACATACTCTTTCTTCTGTGAGGACACATGCAGCCTTAACAGGTTCGTATCCTTCAGGACAATCTTCATCTTCAGCGAAGATCTGGCAGTCCCAGCGGTCGCCTCTCCATTCCGGATAACCGAAATCGTTTTTGTAAAGTTCAGCCATTTTGTCGTTGTTGGTGTAGCAGGTGGTGAAGTACATTACCTGCTCTTCGTTGTACATATCAGCCTCTTCTTTGAGAGCGCAGATCTTTACAGCGTTTTCACGGCTTTTCGACGAAAGGTTGTAGTAGTTTTCGAAACCGTAGAGTGCATTTCCGTCTCTTGCCGGAACATAAGATTCTACAGGGTTCGGAACCATAACAACTATATCGTTTTTATACTGTTCAAGAAGTTCAGCCATTTTTTTGGCATCTTCATCACTGGTATTTTCATCAATGAAGTCACCGTCCCATTTCTGGATCCATGCCTGTCTGTCGGGAACAAAACATTTTTCTTTCCAGTCTTTGTGCGGGTTGTTCGGATCATTGAGATCGGAAGTATACCATTCAAGGTCTCTTACTTTAACGGTCTTGCCGTCAGCAGTCTTGACTTCCTTGAAGAAGTCGTTTTTGTAGTTTTCGAAATACCATGCGTCGAATTCACGGGTATCGCTTCCGGGATTCATAGCAGCAAATCTTGCACCGAGCATCGCGTAGTTGTAGTCTTTCGTGATCGCGCAGTTTGCAGGAAGCATGCGGAGAGGAGTCTTCGGAGATGAAGCGAAAACGATCTTCTGCTGATATTTGATCTTCTTCAGACATTCATTGTAGTCTTCTTTTTCACCGCATTTGAAGTTCCATTCTTTCTTATCGTTAGCCCAAGCCATGTTCCAGTAGTTTGCAAGGGTGTGATAATCTTTTTCGCGGTATCCGGTGTAATTGTCGTAACCTTTGAATTTGTTGGTGAAGAAACCGTATTCACGGAACATTTCATCCGGATATTCAAGCGGTCTGAAACCGTTGTCCTTTGCACCCGGAGTCCATTTGAAGGATTTCGAAGCGATATCGTAGTTTCTCTTTCCGACAACGTCTCTGTTGATCTTCGAGAATACGAAACGATAGGTTACGCCGGCAGGTTCGTTGCCGACGAATTCATCGATGTCGTCCCAGTTGTAGATCGTGCTCCAGTCATTGATCGGCTGGAAGTATTCTGTCGAGAAGAACTGGAACCATTCAACTTCCTTGTTGTATCTTTCCGCATCATCTTTGAGTGCGGTGTATTCGCGATACTTCTTCGGAACGATGAATGTGCCGTCATGAGCGTAGAACTCCCAATCCGTAGCAGTCGTGAGACCTGCTCTGTAGAAAGGAGCTCCCCATTCCTGGGTGAGTGAGAGGTACTGAAGTTCATAGTTCGTTACGCCGCTTCTCGAGTAAGTCGCGAGAGAGAAGTAACGTCTCTCGTTCCACGGTCTGTCGGTGTTCGGAACAAGAACGGGAAGTGCTTCGCCTGTCGTCGGGTTCTCGCTCGGAACGATGTCGTAGTGAGCTGCGATCGGGTAAGCAACGATCGGGGTCTCGTTGACATCAATGATCTCGTTGGTGTCAAGTGCCGTGAGTTTGTCCCAAATGCTGTAAGCAATGAGCCAATTCTCGGTGATTTTCCACTTAACAACTTTACCGCCGTTCGATTCGCCTATGAACGCGTAGTCCGCGGTGTAAGGCAGATCAACGATGGTCTGACGGAAAAAGAACTCGCCTTCGAACAACCTTTTGTCGAGAGCAAGCTCGTCGGTTTTGTCAACTGCGCTTCTTTCTGTTGTGCATGATACAGCCATCATGACAGCAATGAGAGCAATAAGCAGCGACAATGCTTTTTTGGTCAAATTCATAATAACCTCCTAATTAAAAACTGTATGAATAGCCAATGTTAGCAAAAACTGTCGTATATTTAGCCTTGAACGGGTAGTTCGTATTGCCGTTCTTTACATCAGGATCGCCGGGAAGTTCCTTGAATCCTTCGTAGTTCCCGTTGTCGAACTCCGGTGCGTTCGTCCTGACGCCGAGAGCGAATACAAATCCTTTTACAGAGTAGGAAGCTGTTGCGCCGAACGAGAAAAGGTAATACCAGTCCGTATCTTTGACTGAGCCGTAGAAACCGTCGTAGTAGTAGTCTTTCGAATTCATCTTGTAGTCTTTGCCGAAGTTGTAGCCGCCGCTGACCTGGAATCCGAAGCCTTTGTAAGTGATACCGAGAGAGAGCGCAAGGTCGATGTTGTGCTCCTGATTTGCGCCCATCGGTTCATTCGCATATTTGTCCCATGCGTATTCTTCAGCAACGAAAGACTTCGCATAGTCGAAGCCGAACGAAAGGCCGAGGGTCGTGTCCTGTGCCACATTCCAGTTCTTTGCAAGGCCGAGATTGACTCCGAGGATCGTTCTGATCTTGTACTGATCCCAGAGCTCGACCGAGGTGAAAGGAAGCGAAACGCCGATGCCGATCGAGCCGAGGACGCCGGCAAAAGCCGCAAAACCTTTGGAAAGAGCGATGTTGAGCGGAGTTCCGTCAAATTTCGAATAGTTGATGTCGCTCGTTGATTCCGAGCCGTCCTCATTCGCATAGGCAACATTCATTCCGTAGCGGTATGACTCCCTGAGACCGATGCTTGCCGAAAGTGAGAATGCCATCGGCATGTTGTAGTTGAAGAAAGCGTTGAGCGTATACGCAAAACTTTTTCTTTCCTTTGCAAAACCGTGAGAGAAACCGTTGTTGATGCCAACGGTGAATTTCGGCGGTTTTGATTCATCGGGCTTGTCGGCAGCCGCATCGGGATCTTCTGCCTGGGCAGCAAGTTCCTTTTCAAGATCGGACTGTTCCTCATCGCCGGATCCTTCTTCCTTTGCAGGAGCTTCTTCCTTCGCGGGTTCAGCCTCTTCTTTTGCGGGAGCTTCTTCTTTTGCAGGTGCAGCCTCTTCTTGCGGAGCTGCTTCTGCAGGTTGCTCAGCTGCCGGCGCTTCGTCCTGCTGTGCAGTTTCCGCCGGGGCTTCCTGGGCGGGTGCAGCAGTGTCGCCTTGAGCCGGTGTCTCTTCAGAAGCTGTCGCTTCCTGAGCGAAAACCGGCAAAGCGCAGGTTAGCAGCAGAGCAAGAAAGTAAAACCTAAACACTTTCAATGTCTCCTCCTTTAATATGAGCAAGTTTCCATTTCCAAAAAAACGCGCTAAAATAGTTTAATCGCAAATCAAAGTCAAATGAAAATGATCAAAAATCCGAAAATTTCGTAAGCAAATAGTGCCCCAAACTTTTTTTCATAATCATATCGGCAGGTTGTCTTGAAAAAAATATTTTATTCCTTCGATATTTCCTCGACCAGATCCGTTCTGTAAATTTTTACCATCGCCGCGAATGAAAGAAAAACTCCTGCGGCAAGCGTCCAGACGACCCCGCGGAGCTCTATGGCCGTAAAGAAGAAGGGCTCCAGATTTATCCCGAGTTCAAAGTCCAGCGCAGGTTTGCAGAAGGCGAGAAGCAAGTGTCCTCCTGCTGTTCCGATGACGATCCCTGCTAGTGAAATAAAGAACATTTTGAGAAATATCATCAATGAAATCGGGAGCTTGCCTATTCCTAAAGTCCGCATTAGAGCCAATTCGCGTTTTCTTTCGCCGATCGAAGTGAGTATCGTGATAAATACTAAAATCATTACCAAAAAAAGTGTTCCGTAGCTGAAAAATCCGGCTGCATCTTCGGCTTTGTTCATGTAGGTCATGAGTTTCCGCACGGTCCTTCCGGTATCGGTCGCGCTGGTAAGGCCGTTTTCGGAGTATTCCCGCTCGAGCGCCGCCGTAAAAACTGGATTTTTCGTCTTCACGAGCACGGCTGTGATCTTTCTCTCTGCATGATGCTTGTCCCCAGCCTCAACGCACATGTCATGAACACAGTGCATTTCGGCGGTTTCATGATGATGCCCGTGTTCTTCGTGTTCTGCCTCATGATGTCCGTGTTCTTCGTGTTCTGCTTCGTGATGGTGTTCGTGTTCTTCGTGCTCAGCTTCGTGATGTCCGTGGTCATGCTCATGCTCATCATCTTCAGCATCTTCATGCCCGTGATGGTGATGATGTCCGTGTCTGTGGATCTCCCAGACGGATTTCAGGCTTGTGAAGATCGCGAAGTCTTCAGGCCCGTTCAGCGGTTTCATAACGGCGCAGACCTTATATTTGAAGTCGTGGACATGCGCATCCTCGTCACCCACAGTTCCGTGGCTTCCGAAAAATGTGTCCCAAACCGACATATCGTAACGCATCGCAGCCTTTGCCCCGACAACTGCGCAGTCGGAGTTCTTCCCTCCGAAAATGTCTTTTGCATCGATCATCGGGTCGATATCCCAGAATCCTTGTGAGATCTCGTTTATGTAGGCACTTTCGACGCCTGTTATCGGCACTCCTTGATAGCTGTCTGAGCGCGCGACCGGAAAAACTGCCGAGACTCTTTCGTCTTTTTCCAATTTTTCGGCAAATTCATAGTCAAAGGTGCCCGCCGGTTTGTCTGTATTGAAAAGCGTTGACATAACGAGAGTAGTGTCGCTTGCTCCCGCGGGACCGACGATGAGCGGGAAGGCGAGGGAAGAGTTCACTGCAGTCGCCGCAAGCCCGAACGACACACATCCTATTACGGCAAGGAAGGCAAATGCCGCGGAGATCGCGAAAATGCTTGTAAAAACCGAGAATTTACGGTGCTTTATGCTGTGAATGACTGCCTTTAAAATAAATATGTATTTCATGACAGCACCCCCGTTTCTAAATTGAAGTCGATGTCAGGCTTTACATCATCGAAAATCGAATCGTGTGATGTCAGAACGAGGGTCGTTCCTTTTTTGTTGAGTTCCAGCAGAGTGTTTTTGACGAGTTCCGACGAGCTTCTGTCAAGGCTCGCCGTAGGTTCGTCGGCGAATACGAGAGGCGGATCTGCAAAGAGGACTCTCGCGACCGTGACACGCTGTTTCTGCCCGACTGAAAGGTGATAGGGCTTTTTTGCCGCGAACTCTTTCATTCCGACTTTGTCCAGTGATTCCAAAGCTTTATCTTTGTAATTCTGCGGAAGTCTTCCGGCAAATGCAAGCGGCGCATAGACATTTTCAATGACCGAAAAAGGGGAGAGGAGGTTGAAAGTCTGGAAGATGTAGCCGATGTTTTCCGCGCGGAATCTGTCCTTTTTACCTTCGCTGAGGGCCGTTATGTCGGTGTTCCCGAAGAAGACGGAGCCTGAATCGGGCTTTACAAGGCCGGACATGACATTCATGAAAGTCGTTTTGCCGCTTCCGCTCGCACCAGAAAGGCGGAGAACCGCTCCCGAATGCAGCTCGAAAGAGACCTTTTCAAAGATCACGTTTCTCTTTCCGTTTGTGTCGCAGAACGATTTTGTCAGTTCCTTGACTGAAATAGTTTCAGGCATTTAAAATCCCTCCAAAAAATTGTGTATATTTACCGAGCACGAGGCCAAACGCTTAAAAAACAAAAAACAGCCGCTTTTATTCCAAATAATTTCTGACAGCACGAAATGATAATATCAGGCTCTGATTCTGTCAGAAAACAAAGAGCGATCTATTTGTGTTTTAGCATGTGCAGGTCTTCTTTATCTGTATGGGATCATCAATCCAGGATCTTTATATCTTTTACCAGGATACTGTTGAGGAAAGTCTGCCCGTTTATCGTATCGGGACCGAAGAAAAAACGCCCCGTGACCTGAACTAAAAGCACCTGTTTGAAAAGTTTCTCGCGCTCAAATTCAAAAGGGATCTCGCCCGCGTCTTTGTATGCGTAAACGATGTCGCCCAATGTCGGCGGATTGCAGAAAACGCATCCTTTGAGGACTATTGCCGGATTTGAAAGCCAGAAAGAAGAAAACCGACCGTCTTCGGGAATTCTTTCGAACGGCATTACGGCTCCGACCATCGTCACAAGCGAGCCGTTGAGCGACTCTACTACCGGTTCAGGCAGCTTTTCCTTCAGTCTGAAATAGGTGTAGACCTTTTTCAGGCTTTTGAACTCTATCGGACGAGGCGGCATATCGTAGTCCGGTTCGTTTATCACATATTTCCCGTGAGTCATCTCGTTTTTGTCGAGCTTGTCGGAATGATGGAGCACAGAATTTCTGCCGTGTTCGCGGAAACTGTCCGAAACAGACTCGTTGGCCTCTTTCATTTTTTCATCAATGGTCTTGCCGGACTGGTTTTCGGAGGATTTTTCCTGAGCTCTGTTCAATTCTGATTTAGGAACAAATTTCCCGCTTGGTCTGATCATAGGCTGCTGCTCAGATTTCTCTTTCGAGCATGAAATGATGCAAGTTGCTGAAAATACGAGGAAAAAAAGTATGTGTAAAATCTTTTTCATGAGTTTTTCTGTCTGTCGTTCAACATTTTGTTTATCGCGTTTGCCGCAGTTTTTCCGTTCGCCATAGCCAGAATTACAGTCGATGCGCCGCTTACCGCATCGCCGCCGGCATAGACCCGGGGAATGCTTGTCGCGCAAGTTTCAGGTGTGACGACGATGCACCCTTTTTTGTTTAGTTCGAGACCTTTACAGTTGCTTGTCAAAGTCGGGTTCGGGCTTGTCCCGGTTGCAAAAATGACTACTTCGCAATCCATAGTAAGCGTTTCATCTGTCTCGAAAATTTTGCTTCTGCCCCCGACAGGGTCCTCTTCGGCTCTCATTTTTCTGAAAACTATGCTTGAAACGCGGCCGCTGTATCCTTCGATGATCTCGGTCGGTGAGACGAGGAACATCGTTTCAATCCCTTCCTCTCTCGCATGAAGAAGTTCCTCTCTGCGCACCGGCATATCGGCTTCAAGTCTGCGGTATGCGATGACCACGCGTTCGCTTCCGAGCCTGAGCGCGACTCTTGCAGCATCCATCGCAACATTTCCGCCGCCGATGACCACAGTCGTTTTTCCGACTGAAATCGGTGTCTTGCTCCACAGTTTGCCGGCGTGCATCAAGTTTGCGCGTGTCAGATATTCGTTTGCCGAATAGACGCCGGGAAGATCTTCGCCGGGGATCTCCGGAAAGTAGGGGACTCCTGCTCCTGTTCCGATATACAACGCATCGAAATCATTGAGTATATCTTCAACTGAAATTGTCTTGCCGATGATCGTGTTCATCCTGAATTCAACGCCGTAGCGCTTCAGTATCTTGATCTCTTCGGCAACGATCTTGCGCGGCAGACGGAATGCGGGGATACCATAGGCCAAAACGCCGCCCGGCTCGTGCAGAGCTTCGAAAACAGTGACCTTGTGGCCGTAGAGAGCCGACTGATACGCGCAGGCCAGGCCTCCGGGGCCGCTTCCTGCGATCGCGATCTTTCTGCCGGTAGAAGAATCGACTTTCGGCTGAGGCAGTTCGCTTGAAAAGTTGTCTGCAAGAAATCTCTCGATATTTCCGATAGATACAGGCGAATTGACTTTGCCCATCGTGCAGTTTTTCTGACACTGGCTCTCTTGGGGGCAGACCCGCCCGCAGACAGCCGGGAGCGAATTGTCCCTGCGGATCACCTGCAAAGCCTCGACGAAACGCCTTTCCGCCGTAAGTTTCATAACTTGCGGGATGTCGATGTTTACAGGACAGTCTTTGACGCACGGCGGGTTTTTGCAGTTGAGACATCTCCATGCTTCCAGGATCGCCGAATCCTCGCCGTAGCCAACAGGAACTTCATCGAAAGTCCTTTTCCTGAAACCTGGATCGAGTGTCGGCATTATCTGAGCGGGGATCTTGATCTTATCTTTCGGATTCATATTCATGGTTTATTCCTTAAAACAACAAAAAAGACGCGCTTTATTAGCATTTTTTTCAAAATTTGAAAGTTTTTTAGTTTTTTTGCGCCTCTTGCTTTCAAGAATGAACAAAAGATCCGATTTTTTGCGCCACTGAAAAAAATAAATATAATGCGGCGTTTTTGTTGCTGTCAAAGGAGCAAAGTATGATTTTTTCAGCTGTTTTTCTTATTTCGGCGGTGCTTTTCACGCTTGAAGTCCTCCAGACGAGGATCTTCTCGTTCATATCGTGGAATCACATGACATATATGGTCATAGCTGTCGCTGTCATGGGATACGCCGCCGCCGGTACGGTCCTTGCGATCAAAAAGGAAGTGAAGAACCAGAGCCGGTTCGTCCGCGTGTTTTCGCTCCTCTTCGCCGTTTCTGTCCCGTTCTCGTTTTTCATGAGTGCGGGGATACCGCTGGATCCTATGATGCCGAACAAACTTTTTTTGATAGTTTTTCTTTTCTGCGACTACATTTTTCTTGTTATGCCGCATTTTTTCGGCGGACTTGTCCTTCTTACTCTCTTTCAGAGCAACAGCAAAAACGTGAACATAAGCTACTTCTTTTCGCTGCTCGGTTCTATAGCCGGCTGTTTTGCAGCCCTTCCGCTGATGGAATCGCTTGGAATGGAAGGGGCGGTCGTTGCGGTTTCCTTATGCTCGGCGATTTCTTTTCTCTTGGCCGCCTTCGCTTTTAAAGGGGGAAAAGCGGTCAAAATTTTCTCGGCTGCGCTCCTTTTGACGGCACTTCTTCTTGTGCCTTTTAAAAACAGTGTCTTTGTCTTCAAATCTGCCCAGTCAAAATTCCTGAGCATAGCAGGCGAGGATCTGGAAATGACAAGATGGGACAGAGCCGGAAGGGTCGATATCGCGAAGAGCGACAAGCTTCTGACGCTTTCCTACGACACTCCGTGGTCGGTTTTCCAAAGAGGTCTCATCACGAACGACGGCGATGCGGGCTCTCTGATCTACGATTTTTCCGACAACCGTCATCAAGTCGCAGTATCGCTCTATTCTGCGGGTTATTTCGGTCTGAAGGAGCCTGATGTCTTTGTCGCAGGGCTTTCTACGACCGATGTGTCGGCAGCGCTTTTCTGGCAGGCGAGATCGGTCACAGTGGTCGAGGTAAGTAAGGCTTTTATCGATCTAAGTATGCAGAAATTCTCAACTTTTAAAGATAATATCCTTCAGGATGAAAAGGTTTCGATAATTCATGGAGAAGTCCGCAGTTTCATAGAAAACAGCGAAAAAAAATATGACCTCATCCAGCTTTCGGGGACAGATACTGTCGCGGCGCTCCCGAACGGCGCCTACATAATGAATGAAACTTATCTCTATACCAAAGAGGCTTTCAGAAGTTATTTCGAACATCTTAACGAAGACGGTTCTCTTGCGGTCATGAGATGGCTCCTCTGGCCTCCGAGAGAGACTCTGAAGGTTGCGGTGACGGCGGCTTCGGTGCTCAAGGATATGGGGATCGAACATCCTGAAAAGCACATGATCATCGTTGGAAACGGTCAGTTTGCGAGCATTGTCGTCAAAAAGCGCCCGTTCACATGGACGGAACTGAATGATATCTCCGAGATCATAGCCTCTACGGATGATCTGAGGCTCGTTTATGCCCCCGGATTTTCCGCCGGAGTGAGATATTACGATCCTCTGGTGAAAAGGATCAACTTTGCGGCGGAACAGGCTCTTGAGCTGATAGAAAGCGGTTTTATAGCTTTTTTCGATTCGCTCGAGAACGGCAGTGAAAAGGAATTCGTCAATGATTACTATTATAATATCGAGCCGGTAAGCGACGACAGTCCCTTCTTTTTCAGATATTTCAAATTCGGAGGGAAAGATGTCGCGCCTGAACTCAGGAATATTTACTCTGATCCGAGTTTTTTACTTTTCATCATTCTGACGGTAACGTTTTTCCAGCTCGTCTTCATATCGCTTTCGATGCTTGCGACACCGCTTTTTTTCATGCCGAAAGAGGATAAAAAGTTCGTTCCGCCTCTTCAGGTCGCGGCTTTTGCAGCTTTGGGATTCGGATCCATGTTTCTGGAAATGACCTTTATCCAGAAATTCACCCTCATGTTCGGAGATCCGGCGACTTCCGCGGCTTCGGCTGTCGGGATACTCCTTGCTTTCTCGGCACTCGGTTCTCTTTTCGGCAAAAAGATACTGATCTCTCTCGGTGAAAATATGTTCTTCAGTGTCCTTGCGATAATTCTTCCGCTCATGATCCTTGGTTATGCCGTGGCGATCCCTCACTTCATGACTTTCTGTGCCGGATTCGGCTACGCTCTCAAACTTGCCCTCACCGCACTTTTCATAGCGCCTGTCGCCTTTGCTACCGGAACTCTTTTCCCTGTGGCGCTCCTTTTGGTCGGAGAGAAAAGACCTTTCTTCATACCTCTTGCCTTCAGCGCTGAAGGTGCCGCTTCCGTTACAGCAACAGTCGTTTCCGTGATGATCGCGATGTTCTACGGCTTCAAATTCGTTTTCGTCCTCGCCGCTTTCTGCTATTTTGCTGCTCTTTCGGCAATGCTCTATTTCGTGAAAAAGAGAGTTTGAAGAGGAAAAACTTGAAGCGTGGCGAAACGCTACTAAAATTGGCGGGTCTATTGTTCGTGTTGGAGTTTTAAATGTTGGTTTCGGTTTTTATTCCTTTCTGCAACGAGGAAAAAAATCTTGCAGAAATTATTGAGCGGACTGAGAAAGGCGGTATTGAGGCCGGAGTCGATATCGAACTTGTCTTTGTCGATGACGGTTCGACCGACGGCGGAGCTGATGTCGTCGAAAATGCTATGAAGGAGAGACCGTGGATAAGGCTTTTCCGGCACCGCAAAAACAAAGGTCTTACCGAGGCGATGAATACCGGTTTCAAGGAGTGCCGGGGCGAGATCATAGTTTTTCTGCCGGCAGACCTTGAGTCCTATCCTGACGAAGACATCCCGGCGCTCATCAAAGCTTTCGGGCCGGGAGTCGATATCGTCTGCGGAAACAGGAAAAAAAGGCGTGAGTTCAAAGTTTTTCTGTCAAAAGTATATAACGAGATAAGCCGCTTCCTCTTCGGGATATCCTTGAGCGACATGAACTGGATCAAAGCGTTCAGGCGTGAATGTCTTGAAGATCTGGAATTGAGGAGCGACTGGCACCGTTTTATCGTGCAGATCCTTCATGCGAAAGGCTATAACGCGGTCGAAGTCCCAGTTATGTGGCACAAACGCAAGAGCGGCCACAGCCATTTCGGATTCAAAAGGATCCCGATATCTTTTTTTGATTCGATCGCGGTGAAGTTCATCCTTACCTTCACCAAAGCTCCGATGCGTATTTTCGGTTCCATCGGCTTTATCCAGTTTTTTTCGGCTCTACTCATCGTCGCATGGATGCTTTACGACCAGTTCGTCCTCGGAAATCCGGTCTTCAGGATGCGTCCGCTCCTCTATTTCAGTCTCGGACTGTTTTTGTCGGGACTTATCTTTATCTTTATGGGATTTCTGGCGGAACTTATTGTCAGCATCAGGGACGATATCAGGAAAATAAAAGACGACAGAGGTAAAAAATGAAGAAATTATCGACACTTGTGGCAATTATTCTGATATTTGCGACTCTTCTTCCTTTCTATTTTGTGAGAAAGCACCTGATCGAAAACGAAAGGCCGAAAGTAGAGACGATAGCTGCTTATCCGAAGCCGGATGTCGCCAAGATAATGTTCCTCGGGCTCAACGCTTTTGCGGCCGATCTTCTTTTTGCAAGATCTCAGTATTATTACGGCAGCCACTATGTCACCGACAGGACTTATCCGCTGCTCGAGCAGATGGTGAGAGTCGTTCTTGCGCTCAATCCGAGTCTGGAATATGCGATCCCTTTCGGCGAAGCGGCGATCTCTTCGATGAGGACTCCCGATGCGATCGAATCGGCCAATTCGCTGCTCAGGCTGGGGCACGAACTTTATCCGGACGATTACTACTATGTTTTCAACCAGGGGTACAACTACTTCATTTACCTGAACGATATGGAAAAGGCCTATCCTTTGATGTATGAAGGTGCGAGCATGAAAACTGCGCCGCAAAAGGTCATCTGGCTCGTAAACCACGTCGCTACGATGGGCGGCGGATACAGGCTTGGCTATGAATACACGAAAGACAGGCTCGAAAAGACAAAAGACAAAAACATGCACGACCAGTTCGAAAAGGAACTGCAGCACTTCGCAAATCTTCTGACTTTGAGCGAAGCAGCCGAGGAATACTACAAAAGATACGGGAAATCGCCTGACAAAGAGCTCAAAGAACTTGTCAGGACCAGGATCGTAAAAGAGATCCCGCATGGAGTTTACGGCGGCGAATACTACTACGATGAAGAAGACAGGATAGTCAAAACGACTTCGCAGGGCGACAGGCAATACGGCAAAAAGAAGGAAGATGAAGCTAAAAAGAAAGCCGGAGAATCCGGGAAAGAAGCTGAAGAAAAAGCCGCCCCGAAAGAAGAGACCAAAACCGATAAATAATCAAAAATATTTGCGCCGACAGCTTGCCGAGATCCCGGGATCCCGACAGTTGTCCTGCAATCTGCGTGATTCTGGAAGTTCCTATTTTGCTGCCGACATTTCGGCTTTTCTTTTCTTTTCAGCTTTAGCCATGAACCAGATCGCGAGGAAGATGAATCCGAGCGATACCCAGTCGATGAGAGCCGGATATTTTCCGCCGAAGACTGCTGCGAAAATGACTGTCGAAAGAGTTCCCGCGATGAGCGATGTCAGACGGTTCGCAAGGTTCGCGAAAGTTGCCGTCCTTCCTTTGAACATGAATATGAAGACTGAGAAGAATGCGTTGATCCCGTAAGCTGTTCCGACAAGTCCTGCCCAGATCGCCCAGTCCCAGTTCGTGTCGAAAAACGCCTTTGCAAACGGGTCGATTCTGGGGCCTGTAACGCCGAATTTGCCCGCTGCAATGAGGACGCAGACGGTGACAAGGGTCATCGTGGTGAAGGAAGCGATCTGCTCGATTGCGAAAAACGCCTTGTTGTTGTCTTTCTTCGCAGCTTTTTCCTCCGCCGGACGGGTGTTTTTGTAGTAGTTCATGATGTAGATCCTGAACATGTAAGCCAGGATGTAGCTTGCGAATATGACCATGAACGGGACAGACGAGAACGGGCTCTCCTTGCCGTCGCTGCCGCCCGTGAAGGCCTTGATGAGAACTGCGAAAAGGGCGATACACATCGCGATATTCTCTTCCATGAAGACTTTTTTCTTCAGTATCCCCTGTCTGATCTGTATAGCATCAACGAGTCTGCCGATGATAATGACAGATCCGCGCATGATTATCATCGCAACCATGACCGAAATATGGTCGAAAGTATAGAGCAGTGTGGTTGTCGGAACTACGACAGCGGTGCAGATACCGGAAAAAATGATGTAAGGCAGTTCGCTCGGCATCGTTATGCCGCAGACCGTTATTTTTCTGACCGAATCGAGGCGGTACCAGCGCATAACGAGGACGACGGCCGTGACGAGGACGCTGGAGGCCAGTGTGCTGTAAAAAAGATATTCCATGCCGGGAAGCCCGGGGAAACCTTCACCTGTTTTGAGGAAAAATTTAACTCCGACACCGGTTATAATGTAGAAAAAGAAGTAGCAGAAGCAAAGCTGCAGGAGCCTTGCGGTCGATCCTGAATTGTTGTCAGACAAGTCGTTCTCCTTTGGGTAAGTTGCTAATAATATCGATTATTTGGGTTGACAAGCTTTCCAGTCCTCGTCATCCGATATGTCTTTGCCGACATACATCGGAGCGTTTTTGTAGCTGAAAAGGTCGATTTCGCTTTCAGAAATTGAAATAGTTGTTGCTCCCGGAGTGTAGTTGATAGCTGCGATCGTTATTGAACCAAATCCAAAAGCGTGGGTGCATGCGATTTCTCCATTGCTGCCGATCTCGTTTATGAAAATACTGACTTTGTCGTTGCTGCCGAGACCGACTGTATAAGTTCCCGGCTCTGTAGCCGTGATCACCATTTTTGCTGTCGGATTATATGCGGTGCTTCCCTGATAATTTTGATTGAGAGTAATGTAATGTTCCTGCGTATTTGTAAAAGCGAAAGCGTAAGTGCCTTGTGCAGCCGGATTTACGATGTTGCCCGAATTGCCGAAGTTTCCTGTTATAAATGTCGCTGCCGAGTTGTTGAAATTAATCGAAATGTTTCCTTCGGAGTCGATATCAGCTTCAGAGTAAAGGTATGGGATCGATGTTTTGACAATAGCGTGTCCGTAAGGCAGACTGTAGGTCATGTCTCCGACTTCTCCGCATTTTATCATACTTTCTTTACAATCTTCGTCTTTCAATATTTCGCTGATGTTGTTATTGTTGGATGTCCTGCATTCTCTCCATGCATAGAAATCATTCTGTGCTTCGGTCGTTCCTCTTGTATAGCATTGAGTGCTGCACTCAGTCGTAGTGCAGTTGTTCTGGCAAGCAAATATTCCGGCGCATGTCTCTATCGGAGTCGTGTCTTCAGGTTCCGTATCTGTATCGGCATCGTTCGGTTCCGTGTCGGTTTCATTGTCTGGTGTGCTGTCTGTGTCGTCCTCAGGTTCTGTATCTGTCTCCGGCGTATTGTTTTCATCGGGAAGATCATCGGATGAGTCGGGAAGATTATCGGACGGATCTTCGCTGCTGCCCGGATCTGACTGACCGCCGCCTGAATCCTTACAGCTGAATCCTCCGTCTGCAGTCGTCCGGCAGTATTCTCCGAAATTGAGATTGCAGTTCTTTTTTGTCTGCCACGATGCGTCACGGCAGATCAGGATCTGTGCGCTGTCCGCAGAGCATGATTCCTCTCCTTCGACAGAACAAGATCCGCCTAAAGCGTTGGATATTTCGTCTTCTCCTGCACAGGAAACGGCAAAAAATACAAGTGAAGCCGTAAATACGGCAAGTAAAATCCTTTTCATTTGAATCTCCAAAGAAACCAACCACAACCTTTTAATCATAGTTGAAACGGGCTTTTTTGTCAAACGGAATGTGATCCCGGCAGCTTTCCGATTAAATTTGCAAAATACTTGAAGATTCCTAAAATATTGTGTTTTTGATTTTTTTACCAACTTGAGGAGGTCGTTATGATTGACATCAACTGCAAGGCAACAATCGGCATCAACGGATTCGGAAGAATCGGAAAACTTACTCTTTGGAACATGCTTCTGAAAGACGATTTTGACAGGATCGTCATCAATCTCGGACGTGAAGTCGGCAAATCGCTCGTCGATCTTGTCGATTATGCGATCTACGATTCGACTTACGGGACTCTTCACAATTTTCTCTTCGGTTTCGGCGGCAGTAAAGAACAGGCGGTCGAGATAACCGACGAGGCGAACGGCGAAGTCACTTTCTACGGCAAAAAGATCAAATTTTTGAGAAGCGAGAGAAATCCGGAAAAGATCCCGTGGGGTCAGGAAGGGGCGAGAGTCGTCATCGACACGACAGGAAAGTTCGTTGATCCGAGCGATGAATCTTCGCCGAACGGCTCTCTCAGAGGCCACATCGCAGGCGGTGCGAGAAAAGTAATACTTTCGGCTCCCTTCAAACTCAAAGGAAAATCGAAGACCCTTCCGGAAGACGCTGTGATGATGGTCTACGGTGTCAACCACATGAATTTCGATCCGATGAACCACCACATAATTTCGGCGGCATCCTGCACGACAACGGCACTTGCGCACATGATGAAGCCTCTTTTAGACCACGAGGAGACTTCGGCTATCCTTACCGCAAGCATGTCGACGATCCACTCGATGACCAATTCGCAGAACGTTCTCGACGCAGTTCCCAAGAGCGGAACGAGCGATCTGCGCAAAAACAGAGCTGCAGGATACAACATCATCCTTTCGACGACAGGCGCTGCAAAAGCTCTTGAATACATTCTTCCGGTGATGAAAAATATCGGTTTCATGGCTGATTCGGTCCGCGTTCCGGTCCAGACGGTCTCTCTCATCAACCTCAACCTCACATTCCACACGCCGCTTGACAAGGACGGTTTCCCGAAGATCAACCGCGATTTCATAAACAACGTTTACCGCGAAGCCGCTGCAGGAATGCAGAAGGATCTGCTCTACCTTTCGGAAAGGCAGAATGTTTCGAGCGACCTCAAAGGTCAGATGGCTGCATGCGTCATCGAAGGCAACGACACCCACACGAGGACCGGTTTCGTCGATATCCCGCCTTTGTCGAACGTTCCTGTCACCCACGCCAAGATCTTCGGCTGGTACGACAACGAACTCGGCAGCTACGTAAACTGCCTCACCAAGCTTGCAGTCTATATTTCAAAAGCCATTGCATAGTTTGACATCTTTTTTCCATATTTTTTCAACTCCTTTTTTCCGGAGGTAAAAATGTCCTATACCGAATTTCCGAAGTGGATACCTTATCTTCTCTGGTCGCTTGTCGCGGCGGCAGGCATCTATTTCGTCTACATCGTCTGGAACTACAAGCGCGGCCTCAAGACTTCACCGCGTGAGATCTGGTTTGTGTCGATCTCGCAGATCATCGAATACACCGCATATTCCATTATGCTGATGACGCTCACGCTATTTCTTTCGAGCGACTTGGGTCTGAGCGATGTCGCGGCGGGGAACTACATGGGAACGTGGAATCTCGCCTATACGCTCCTCATTTTCGGAGTCGGTTCGCTCGTCGACGCGGTCGGTATCAAGAAAGTGCTCCTCATCGGCACAGTCCTTGCGATATTTTCGAGGTTCTTCCTCTTTCTCACGACCAATTTCTGGGTCGTCACGCTTCTCGGTTTCGTTCCGCAGGCGGTCTCTGTCGCTTTCATGAGCCCCGTCATCTCGGTCGCGCTCAAAAGATACACGAAATCTGACACTTCGGCTCTCGGTTTCGCTATGTTCTACACTTTGATGAACGTCGGTTTCGCGATGGGCGGGCTCATTTTTGACGGCATCCGCGAAGTCTACGGCGAATACGGAAACATCGCGATCCCGCTTCTGGGCGAGATCTCGACTTACCGCTTCATCCTTCTCGTTGCATTCTTAATCAGCATCCCGACCCTTTTCTTTGTCGCTATAATCCGTGACAATATCGACCTCAACGACGAAGGCCAGCTTGTAAAGCACATCGAAAACGAGCGTGCTAAAAAGGAAGGAAACATGCTGCTTTCGATCTTAGATTCGATCAAGAATTCGTTTGTCGATGCGGGAAAGATCTTCGTGAATGTTGCCAAGCAGAAGGCTTTCTGGAAGTTCATGGCGCTTTTGGGGATACTTTTGGGAGTAAACTATGTCTTCTATCACTTCCACTATACATTCCCGAAATACGGAATCCGCGTTTTGGGCGAAGGGGCGAAGATCGGCAACATCTACGGCGTTCTGAACCCGGTGATCGTTATTTTCTTCGTTCCGACGATAGCATGGCTCACAAGAAAGTGGAGCGCCTACAAAATGATAACGATCGGCTCTCTGATCTCGGCCGCATCGGTATTTTTCGTTGTTTTGCCGGATGAATTCTACGCTCCGATTGCAGATTCACTCTTCGGCAGACTCATCTGGCAGAAGTGGCTCGCTCTTCCCGACGGCTCATCGCTTTCAACGATCGCGATTTGTCTCGGTCTATGTTTCTTCGTCGTTCTTTTCACGATAGGCGAAGCCATCTGGTCGCCGAGACTTATGGAATATACAGCCAAGATCGCGCCGAAAGGGCAGGAGGCAAGCTACCTCAGCCTTTCGCTTCTTCCGAAATTCATCTCGCAGCCTCTCGTCGCATGGATGTCGGGAGCGCTTCTTTCAGCCTACACTCCGGCAACTGAAATTGTGAACGAAGCAGGTCAGAAGACTTTGCAGGTGGGCGATATCTCGCACCACTACATGATCTGGATCTGGGTCGGCGCAGTCGCCGTCATTTCTCCGCTCGGAATGATCCTTTTCGGCAGATTTTTAAGAGGAAAAGAGGAATCTTAGTTAATCTTTAAGGACGCATTCATTTCCGTCCCAGGTGAATTCTTCATAGCATTTGAAACGGCATTCCGATGAACTGGAGTTCTTATTGTAAGTTGCCCATGCCGACGGGATCCAGTTTGTTCCGTCCCATGTCTGGGTTATGCTTGAAACAGCGTTCCACTGCGCGTTTTCGGGAAGTCCTTTGCATTCGGTCTTTTTGGTGTCTGCGATACATTCCGAACCGTCCCATGTGTAGTGTTTGTCACAGTGGTTGTCATGCAGAAAGTAGTCCGATCTGACGCAGTGCATGAAAGCCTTTGATTCCTTTGCTTCGGGGGAGAGCGATAAGTTTGAATCCAATGTCCATGCGTACATCGTCACATCTGAAACAGTGGTCGAAGTCCAGAGCACTTTGTTCCTGTCTCCGATAATGCTGTCTGCTGCGTCGTAGGCGCAGGTGCAAGACAAGCGGGTTTCGTCGGAATCGTAGTTTCCTGCGAAGGTTGTTGCGCCGTTCAATTCGCTGACAGGGCATTCTCCGCCGGTCATCATCCGCGAGCAGTTTCTGACAACGGTCCTCATTTCATCGATATTCGGAAGGCGCCAGTCGGTGTGTCCGCCTTCATCGAAATCGTCGCAGTAAGCCTTCGCGTTGCCCCAGTCCAGGTATTGTAAAACTATTTCCGACCAGATTATTCCGGTTACAGGATCTTCACACGGTTTCGAAACATTGGCCCGGCATTTCGGCAGACCGCTCGGAGTGTATGCGACACATTCTTTGGAATTCCAGACATAATTTTCTTTGCAAATGAACCGGCATGCGTTTGTGCTTGATTCGGCATTGAAAACTGCTTTTTCGGAAGGTAGCCAGTTTTCTCCGTCAAAAGTCTGGGTGATTTCGGAAACTATGTTCCATTCGGCGTTTTCGGGAAGTCCGGTACAGGAAATATCTCTTGTTTCTACTTCCTGCGGCTGGTTGTCAGAATCGTCATCGGAATCATCCGAGTCGTCCGCAGGTCCATCCGAGTCATCTGCCGGTTCGTCGGTATCGGATTCATTTTTACACTTGTTTGTCGCATCGTCGCAGGTAAAACCTTTTTCGCATTCTCCGCAGAAAAGCGCTTTCAAGGATCCGTTTACTGTCGCCATAAAATCGCCGCATTCGACTTCGTGTTCTTCACAGATCTCTTTGACTCTGTCTTCGTCAAGATCTGCTGTTGTATCCTGAGGTTTTAGTGTTTTACCGGAACCGCAGGAAACCTGTATCGCCGCAAAAACTGCAATTATTATAAAAACTTTGAATTTCATGTTTGTTTCCTCCGTAAAAAATTCCTATCTTACGCAGCGGGCATAGTTTTTGGCATCGTGATCACCCTCGAATCTTATCGAACCGGATTCAAACTCCAGCGCGAAGTATTCGTATATCGACCATTTTTCCGCATAATCGCGGTCATAAGAAGATGACCACAATGTGACTTTGTCGCCTAATTTACTGAATTTGTAAAGATCTTCCATTGTCAGACCCATATTGAAGCAATCTTCGTTATAGCATTCGGAATAATTTGCGAGGCATCCCTCTTCAAGCTCGCTTACACGGCAGATTCCTCCTGTTTCAGTCTTCGGGAAGTTTTCAACAAGAGTTCTGAGCTCGTCTATATTTGCCAGTCGCCAGTCGGTGTAGCCTCCTTCGTTCATTGTTTCGCAGTATGAAATCGCTTCCGTCACTTTCATTTTTCCTGCTGTTATCGATGACCAGACAGTGCCTGTTGAAGAATCCTTGCACGGAAAAGCTGATGTTTTGCTGCATTCCGGGAAAGAAGCGAAGTCGTAAGCCACGCATTTTGTGCCGTTCCATGTATAGTTTTCTTTGCATTTGAAAGCGCATTCTCCCGGCTCGCCGCCATAGTGAGCCCATACCGACGGAAGCCATTCTGTTCCGCTCCATGTCTGGATTATATATTCCGCTCCTTCGGCGTGCTGCGGAATGCCGTAACATTTCGAGACTTTTCTTCCCGGCACGCATTTTGTGCCGTTCCAGAAAAAATTAGGTTCGCACGAGTTGACATAGCGGTTGCTCCATACGCATCTGAACGGCTTTTTCTCCGTTTTTTGCGCCACGTTTATATCTCCCTGAATGAAATCTATAAGCCATGCATAACTGTAATCATCCTGATTGGAAGAGGAAGACCAGAGAGTTTCGCGCAGATCCAGACGACTGTAGTTGCTGTTTTCAGGATTTCCAGGATAACAGGAATGATCAGCACATTCGCCGGAGCAGCATGCGTCCGTCCTGCATTCATTGAAAGAAAGGCAGTCTCCGTTGACTTCACATTCTTCAGAACCGTTGAAAATGGTTCTCAGTTCGTCAATGTCCGGGAGTCTCCAGTTTTGCAAACCGCCTTCATCGAGATTTTTGCAGTAAAGAAGTGCTTCCTGCCATGTTGCTTCTTCTCCGTTCCATGAAGACCATATAAGATCACTGTAACTCTCATTCATGCACGGGAAAACAGGTTCATCCAGATAAGCACATTCCGGAAGGTCGAATGTCACACAGTTAGAACCGTCCCATGTCGATTCAATGCATGCACAAACATATGTTGAACCTTCTGGAAAACATTCTCCGGTAGAATACAATACTGAACTGCACGGATTCGGGTTGCACGGATCGGGCTCCTCATCGGCCGGAATGTCAGGATCGGTGTAAACTGTGCTGTTTTCTCCTCGCACGCAGCGGATGAAAAATTCGTTGGTATTGGCAGCGTGTCTGACTCCGGCATTCAGAAAAAGCACTCCCCATGAAGTATCATCGCTGTATTTTGAAGATGACCAAAACCCTTCGATATCGCCGAACTTGCTGTATTTTCCTTTCGTATCGTTGCCGCAGCGGCATTCGTCGGAAACGCACGTGTCGGCAAGGCACTCTGTCCTTTCGCTGATACGACATTGGCCGGAAGGCATGGTGCCCTGACAGTTCATAATGAGTGTTCTGAGTTCGTCTATGTCCGGAAGACGCCAGTCGGTGTATCCTCCGTCTGTCAGAGTGGCGCAGTAATCGGCCGCATCCTCGCGGTTCATTGCAAAAAGAGCTTTGTCCGACCAGATAAGTCCGCTTTGGGCATCTTTGCACGGGGTCGAATGTGCCGAAGAACAAACAGGCAGCTCAGATTCTGGGATTTCATCGGGCAGAGTATCTGCATCATCATCAGGTTCGTCGCTATCATCCGTTGGATCATCAGTGTCATCCTGCGGCTCATCAGTGTCGGATTCATTTTTGCATTTGTTTGTCGCATCGTCGCAGGTAAAACCTGTTTTGCATTCGCCGCAGCTGATCTTCTCATAGGAATCATCGATTTTTACGGTGAGTTCACCGCATTCAGCCTCATGTTTTTCGCAGATTTGTGCGATCGCTTCCGCTTCGGAATCTGAATTGTCAGAAGGTTTTATTTTCTTAGAATTGTCTCCACAGGAAAAAAGAAAAAGAGCAGTGATGCCAAGCAGTAACGAGAATAAAAATTTCTGTTTCATATTGCCTCCTGGTGTAATTAACAAAAAACTCGTTTATTGTAATGGAAAATGCAATAAAAACAAGTATTTTTTTTTTTTTTTTTTGATTCGATTTAGTGAAGCGTTTTGTTTACGCTTTGTGCATCTTTTTAATGATCCCGAAATAGATGTGGATCGTGGTCATGAAAAATACCGGGATCACGAATGCTGCCATGATCAGATATCCGACAAGTGTCGCCGCATGTCCGATGAGGGCGAGAATGAAATATACAAAAAGATAGGTGTCGCGTCTCGAGAAGTATTTCAGGAAGTTGAGAAGATCCATTTTTGCATAGACAGGTGCGGTGAGATCGACTCTTTTGACGACGCGTTTTTTCTTCTCGAACCAGAATGTGAAAGAGAAAATGTTGGTCGTTTTCCTGATGACGATTACGTCAAAGTAGCTTACGAAGTTGTGATACCAGTTGATCGCGACAGAGAGCCACGCTATCCATATCGGCCATGTTTCAAGATAAGGCTGGAGAGCGGCAGACGAGACGGGGTTCGCGGTGTAGTAGTGCGCAAGCCCGTAGCCGAGACCGATCGTGAGCGATGTGTTTACGAAGGAGTCTCCCACGGTGTCGAGCCACTGTCCGAAATCGCTCGTCTTGTAGGTAAGACGCGCCACTTTGCCGTCACAGTCGTCGATGACTGAGGCTATCTGTGCGCAGAGAGTGCCTAAAATTATTGCGAGGTGCGAGCCGCTGAAGGCGACGAAACCCGACATGACTCCGACTATTATCGAGCACCATGTCACCATGTTCGGCGTGAAGTGCAGCGGGATCCACAGGTTTCGCGTGAGGAATATCGCCATCACCATGTTTATACTGCGTGAAACAAGACCGTTGGTCGGTTTGCGCATCTCTTCGAAGAGCTCGAAATCAAGCTGTTTGAGTTTTTCTTTCGCATCAACTGTTACGCGATATCCCGGGCCTGTGAATGTCGAAATATTTTCAGGAAAAACGCCGTTTTTAAGGAATTCTGCGATATCCTCTTTATGCTTTTCCGCATCAAAGAAGCCGAACATTCCCCCTTTTTCGAAGCGGTCTTCAGTGCTTTCGAAATACTGCTGCTCGACTGCGAGTTTGTGAATGAAAAAGGCGCCGTTTACAAAGAGCCATTTCCCCGAAAAACCGCGTGTCGTGGCCTCATCGACCGTGATCACTTCTTTGGCTCCGAAGGCTTCAGCTATCTTTATCTGACGCTCGAGAAGAGTCAGTCCGAGCAGTTTCGTGCTCAGATCGTAAGGAACATTCTTTCCCGAGTATATCGCGACTGAAAAATCCATAACTCCTCCTTAACTTAAACAACAAACGGCACAAGTGCCGAAAGCGCGAAAAGATATATCGCAAAAGGATAAAGTATAGTTTTTTTCATCATGAAAACGAGAAGTTTGAGTGCCGCCAGACTTGCGATAAACGAAACAACAAAGCCGACGATCGAAGGAACCGGGTCGATCATGGCAAAACCGCCTTTCACAAGTTCAAGCAGAAGCGCCCCTAAAATCGCGGGGATAGCAAGCATGAAAGAGAACTCAACTGCTTCCGCGGCGGGAATTTTTCTGAAAAGGGCCCCTGTTATCGTAGAGCCTGAGCGCGAAACGCCGGGAAGGACAGCTATTCCCTGAAAAAATCCGATGACAAGGGCGTCTTTAAGCGTTATTTCCTTGTCGGGGACCGCTTTTTTGAAGAAAGACTGCGCGATAAGAAGCAGAATTGCCGTAAATGCGAAAGCAACCGTGAGATAAACAGGCTCCTCTTTGATCGACTTCATCATCGGCTTCGTCACAAAAAGCATCGCGGTCGTCACGATCGTTGCCGCGAGGATCATAAGAACATACTTGTGCGACTTGTTGAATTTGAATGACACGCACTCTTTAGCAAGATTGAATAGTTTCTTTCTGAAAAAAATGAAGACTGCAAGAAGCGACGCCACATGCAGCAGAATGTCGTAAAGAAGCGGCACATCCTTGTGCCCGAGCAGTTTTTCAACGAGAACCAGGTGTCCCGAAGAACTTACCGGCAGAAACTCCGTGAGCCCCTGCAGGATCCCCAGAATGATTGAATCTAAAATCGTCATTTTTATCCCTTTTTATCAAAAAATTCCGCGATTTTGCCGAAAAATCCGTCGAATCCGGAGTTCGACATGATGACTGTTACGGTGTTTTCACCGCTGTTTGCCTTGACCCAGTTGACGGTGTCGTTTATGTCTTTGAGATAAACCGCTTTATCAGGGGTTTCTGCGTTTATTGTTGCGACTACGCGCTCGGGCTCGAACCTGTTTTCAGGCGGGAACTTGAATGCTTTCGGCGGGAAGCCGACAACGACTTTGTCTGCTTTTTTGAATATCTCGGTATACTGTTTTTCAAAGACGTTCTGGCCGTTGGAATTCGTCGCGGGGTCGAAAACGACGTTGATCTTCTTTTCGGGGAAGAAATCGATAAACGATTCGAGCGTGAGTTTTACAGCTGTCGGATGGTGCGCGAAATCGCTGTAAATAAGGCCGCCGTTTATCGAACCCAAGTATTCCTGGCGGCGTTTGATGCCCTTCAAAGTCTTGATTGTTTCAAGGATCTTAGAATCTTTGAGGTCGAATCCTTCGCATTTGAGGAATGAGACGAGCGCACCTAAATTCATCAGGTTCTGCATTCCGAAAAGGGGAGTTTCGAAGAAATATTTTTCGCCGTTTTTGAATGTCGCCGAGAAGAACATCAGTTTGCCGTGTCTTTCCTCGAATTTGACGAAGAGATCTGCCGATTTGTCCGAAATGGAGTAGGTGAAGAGCTTTTCGGCGGGTATAAATTCGCGCAGTCTTAAATTGTGGTCGAAATCAAGCGAGAGAATGACTCTTTTCTTAGTTATTTCAACAAGTTTCTTGAAGTTTTTGAAGATCGACTCAACTGAATCGTAAATATCGGCGTGGTCGAATTCTATCGAAGTCACGATCGTCGTTTCGGGCTTGTAGTGGAGGAATTTCGGCCCTTTGTCGAAGAAAGCGGTGTCGTATTCGTCGCCTTCGATCACAAAATATCCTGCTCCTTCGCTGAAAGCCGCGTTCGTGCCCGAAAATTCGGGGATGCCGCCTATCATATACGACGGATTTCTGCCGATTCCTGCCAGAACTTCGCTGAAAACTGTCGTCGTAGTCGTTTTTCCGTGCGTTCCCGAAATTACGACGGGCGATTTGCCGTCAAGAAGGAAATCTTCCATGAGGGAAGGCATCGAGTAGTAGGGGATCCCGCATTTCATGATGAATGAAGCCTCTTCCGATTTTCCGTTGAGGGCGTTTCCGACAACGATGAGATCGGGCTTTTCCTCTTTGACTAAGTCGTAGAACTTTTCCATTCCGTAGCAGGGGATCTTCTCTTCTTCAAGCTTCGTGCTTACCGGCGGATAGTATTCGAGGTCGGTGCCGATGACGGTCGCTCCGGCGCGTTTGCAGATGATGGCGAGCGAACTTACGCCCGTTCCGCAGATCCTCGCAAATAAAACTTTTTTTCCTCTGAGTTCCATTTTTGCCTCCTTGTATATAATGTTTTATGCAATTACGAATCCGAGTTCCGCCGAACATACTGTTTCGCCGTTTACTTCGGCGCGCGCAGAGCCTTTGCCGATATTGTGGCGGAACGAGATCAGTTCGACATAAAGTTCCAGAGTGTTGCCCGGGACTACTTTTTTTCTGAATTTCGCGTTGTCGATGGATGTGAAATAGACCTTTCTGCCGCGGTATTGTCCGATGCTGAGGATGAGAAAAGCGCCGAGCTGCGCCATAGATTCGATGATGAGGACGCCCGGCATCACGGGTTCATCGGGAAAGTGCCCTTTGAAAAAATCCTCGTTTCCTGTCAGCGTTTTAGTGCCTGTCGCTGATTTTCCGGGCTCAACTATTTCCGCACAGTCAATCATTAAAAAAGGGTCGCGCTGTGGAATGACTCCGATGATTTCCTGTTTGTTTTTCATCATTTTCTGAGAAGCATCGATATGTAGGCCAGATCTTTCTCTTCCGCGATATCCAGAGCGGTTTTGCCGTCCTTTCCTGCGATGTATCTGTCGGCACCTTTTTCAAGCAGGTCTTTCACGACATCTCCGAGGCCCATGTGGACAGCATAGATCAGCGCTGTTTTCCCTGCATCGTCTGTGATGTCGAGATTCTGTCTGAATTTGCTGATCGAGCGGATGAAGCGGCGTTCTTTCGAAAGGATCGCGATCATGAGGGCGGTGCGGCCTTTCGCGTATTTGAAGTTGAAATCGCCCAAAGCGCCGTATTTAAGAAGTTCCTGCGCAAGTTTTATCTTGTTCGAAGCGATGCAGTACATCAGGATGGTGTAGCCTTTGCTGTTCTTGAAGTTGACGTCGGCGTTGCTTTCAAGCAGGAGTTTGAGCATTGCCTTGTCGTTGTTTCTTATCGCTACGAAAAGCGGCGGTTCACCCGATTCGTTCTTGAGATTCGGATCGATCCCTTTTTTGAGGAGCGTACGCGCTTTTGAAACATTGCCGGTTTCGACTGCGATTATGAAATCATGCGGCTGGGTCTCATAAGCACCGAGCATTTTGATTATCTGTTTGTTTCTGCCTGCCATTGCGTAGTTGAGGGCGTTCATTCCCTTGCTGTCGGCATCGAGCGGGTTCGCCTTTGCCTTGAGCGCCCTGTTCACGAGTTCAAGATCGCCCGCTTCTGCAGCGTACATGAGGACATTCTTGCCTGTTCTGTCTTTAGCTGTGAGTGATGCTCTGTAATTAAGCAGAAGTTTTGTGACTTTTTTGTTTTTTGACGAGATCGCGTGCATTAGCGCCGTCTTTCCGTCAGGTCCTGCAATGTTGATCTTGACTCCGTTCCTTAAGAAAACATCGATCAGGTTGATGTTGCCGCCGCTTACCGCCGTGATGAAGTAGGGCCATTCGTCATCGTCGACACCGTTCACATCGGCACCGGCTTTGACGGCGTTGCGCGCCTTTTCGACATTCATCGCCTGGACCGCGAAAAACAGTTTGTTGTTTGCCTGTTGATCGGCAAAAAGAGCCGTCCCGAAAACAAAAAGAATGAAAAATGAAAGAAAAAATCTTTTCACAGCAAGACTCCGCAAGAACATAAAAAACAGCAACGAGCGAGTATATAAAAAACGGAAATTCACGCAAATTTATTGTGGAATGAATTGTTCCGCTGAGTTGTGAGAGCTTTCAGCAGTACATATCAGGGTGTGCCGGTTAAAACTCTTCTTCAGGAGGACACTGGAGATCGATTCTTTCAATGCAGTACCATTTGACACCGTTTTCATCCTCTTCTATGCAGTCGCACCATTCAAGTGATTCTCCGTTAGGGCAGTCCCAGTATCTTGTTTCCGTAAGTCCGTTCGGATCACAATCGTTATAGCAGCTCATTGTTCCGAAAGCTTCATAGGGTTTCCATCCTTCTTCAGAGCAGACAAGAGCGCTGCATTCATTGGGGATGATATCGCCTTCCGTGTATATTCTGCCGCCGTCGTCTTCGCACTGTGCCGGGATCCTGTCGTCCTCAGGTTCAACAGTATCAGGATCAACGATTTCCATCTCGATTCTGACACTTTTTCTGACTTCCGTGCCGTCTTCTGCCGCTTCATGCCATGAGAAAATAGTGTGTCTCGCTTTTTGATAGTCGAGGGAACTCGAAAAACTCGCTTTGCCGTCAGCACTTTGCGAGAACCACGCCAGATCCCCCCAATCGTCTTTATAAGCTACGGTTTTGAAGAGGTCGTTATCGGTCGAAAAATAGATATCAGGACAGGGGGTCATGCAACTGGTATGTTCATTGTCGCCGTCGTAATATATATTGCACCCTGAAAGCTGCGAAATTTTGATCTTTTCCGGAATAATATCAGGACATTTGACTCGTTTGTAATTGTCGTGTTCGTCTTTTTCGTAAAAATCGTAGCACTTTTTTTTGTTAAAGACTAACTCGTATTTCTGCAATCCGGCGACTATATTTGCGATATCTTCCTGACTTGAATTTTCGTAACAGGTTGCACCGGCAAGTTTTTTTACGCAAGTGTTTGCGGCATCTTTAGTGAATGAATTAGTACCGTAGGACTTCGTGACAGTGCACGAACCGTTGCCGCAGCCGGCAGATAAAAAAACGAGCAAAATCCCGAAAAGCGGAAGTAAAAACAACTTCTTGCACATGAAAGCCTCCATAACAGAAAATAAACGAAAAATTATACACTGTTTTAAAAATTCCACAAGAGCAAAATTTTCGTTTCCGATAACCTTGCAATTTAAAAATATATATGTATTTTCCGCGCGTTTAGGTTTTTTAGGAAATGAATTTTCTCAGGAGAAAGTTATGAGCAGAAAAATCAATCACATCGGTATTGCCGTCAACAGCATTGACGCGTTCGTAAACATTTACCGCGATGTTCTCGGCCTTGAGTATGCAGGCGAGGAGATCGTGGAAGACCAGAAGGTCAAAGTTGCTTTTTTCAACATCGGTGAGAGCAGGATCGAGCTTTTGGAGCCGACATCTCCCGAAAGTTCTGTTGCAAAATTCCTTGAAAAGAAAGGCGAAGGTCTTCATCACCTTGCAGTAAGCAGCGACAATGTCGAGGCTGATATCGCGCAGACCAAGGAAAAAGGACTCAGAATGATCGACGAAGTTCCGCGCGGCGGCGCACACCACACCAAAATAGCTTTCGTTCATCCGAAAGAGACGAAAGTTCTTATTGAATTCACTGAAGAAACTCATCATTAGTTCATAGATTGTGATTTAGGAGGAAAGAATGACAACAATCGAAGAAAAATTAGCTGCTCTCAGGGCTAAAAAAGAGAAGGGAAAGCTCGGCGGCGGCGAAAAGAGGATCGAAGCTCAGCATGCGAAAGGCAAGCTCACGGCTCGCGAAAGAATCGCTAAACTTCTTGACGGCGGCAGCTTCGAGGAAATCGACGCTCTCCGCTGTGCAAACGGCGCGAATGCCGCTATCGGCGACGGCGTAGTTACCGGTTACGGCACGATCGACGGAAGAAAAGTTTTCGTTTTCGCACAGGATTTCACAGTAGCAGGCGGATCGCTCGGCAAGATCGTCGGCGAAAAGATCTGCAAAGTTCTCGACCTCGCAATGAAAGTCGGAGCTCCTGTTGTCGGTCTCAACGATTCCGGCGGCGCGAACATTCCCGAAGGCGTACATGCCCTTGACGGTTACGGCGAGATCTTCAAGAGAAACACTCTTGCAAGCGGCGTCATCCCGCAGATTTCGGCTGTTTACGGCCCGTGCGCAGGCGGCGCAGTCTACTCTCCGGCTCTTACAGACTTCGTTTTCATGACAGATACGAATTCATACATGTTCCTCACCGGTCCGAAAGTCGTAAAGACCGTAACACACGAAGATGTTTCGGTCGAAGACCTTGGCGGCGCGGCAGTCCACATGACAAAATCGGGTGTCGCACACTTCTCCCACGCTACAGAAGAAGAGAGCATCGCTGCGATCAGACAGCTTTTGTCTTACCTTCCGTCGAACAACGCTGAAGAGCCCCCGATGGTAGAGCCGACCGATCCTTTCGACAGAATGGAAGAAGCTCTCAACCAGATCATCCCCGACAACCCGAACAAAGGATACGACATGAAGCAGGTCATCGCTATGGTCGTTGACAACAGCGAGTTCTTTGAAGTCATGCCGCAGTATGCGACCAACATGATCGTCGGTTTCGCAAGACTCAACGGCAGAACGGTCGGTATCGTCGGCAACCAGCCCAACGTTCTTGCAGGCTGCCTTGACATCAACGCTTCCGACAAAGCTGCAAGATTCGTCCGCTTCTGCGACGCTTTCAACGTTCCGATAATCACTTTCGTTGACACTCCCGGATTCCTTCCGGGCACAGGCCAGGAATACGGCGGCGTCATCAGACACGGTGCGAAGATGCTTTTCGCATACAGCGAAGCGACAGTTCCGAAGATCACGGTCGTTACCAGAAAATCGACGGGCGGCGCATACCTCGCTATGGCTTCGAAAAACCTCAGATGCGACATGAACTACGCTTGGCCGACGGCTCAGATCGCCGTCATGGGCGCGAAAGGCGCAGTAGAGATCATTATGAGAAAAGAGCTTGAAGCTGCGGAAGACAAGGCGAAATTCCTTGCCGAGCAGGAAGAACTTTACAACGAAAACGTTGCAAATCCCTATATCGCGGCTCAGCACGGATATATCGATGACATTTTCGAGCCGAAGACGACGAGACCGAGACTTATCAAAGCTCTCGAGATGCTCATCACGAAGAATGACGACCTTCCGGCTAAGAAACACGGCAACATTCCGCTGTAGGAGGAGAGATGATCCAGTCATTAAGTCTGATCCAAACCGCAGTCGGTGCGTGGGCTGATTTTTCCCATGCCGACAAATTGTTGGTAAAATCACTTCCTTTCATAGGGATCACCGTTGTTCTTTCAGGTCTTGCGATACTTGCGATAGTCCTTTCGCAGTTCTACCGCCTTGCGGGAAAGGACGCGAAACCGGCTCCAGCTGCAACTCCTGCGCCTGCACCGGCTCCGGCAAAGAAGGAAGAGGCTCCCGTTACGGAAGAGAGCGAACTTGAGCAGATCGCTGCCATGATCGGTCTTTCGATATATATGACCGAAAGCTCCGACAAGATCTATCTCACCGAGACGAAGCAGTATTACAACAACAATCCGTGGACAAGCGAAAGTTTGGCAAAACAGTCCCGCCGTTTCAAAAGATGGCAGGCAGTAAAAAAGTGAGGGAAAAAAGATGAAAAAGTATGAACTTACAATAAAAGGAAAAAAATTTGACGTCGAAGTCAAGGATTTCGGCGGCGCAACGGCTAAAGTTGCGGTAAACGGCAACGAATACGATGTCGATATTACCTACAAAGGCGGCGAACCTGTCGCATTCACTCCGTCCGCTCCGAGACCGGCTGCTGCAAGACCCGCTGCCGCTGCTGCTCCTGTTGCCGCTGCTCCGGCTGCTGCACCTGCAGGCGATGTAAGCGGAAACAACGTCGTCGCTCCGATGCCCGGACTTATCATGAAAGTCCTCGTAAAAGTAGGCGACACCGTTTCTGTCGGACAGAAAGTCATGACGATGGAAGCTATGAAAATGGAAAACGACATCAACGCAGGATCTGCGGGAACAGTAAAGGCCGTTCTCGTAAAGGAAGGCGACAATGTCAAGGAGCATCAGCCGCTCGTAACAATAGGCTAAGAGGCGAAAATGAAGAAATATACGATTTTTATTTTTGCGCTTTTTCTGAGCTTCCTTCTTTTTGCTCAGGAAGAGCCCAAGCCTGAAGAAGCGGCTCAGCAGCAGACTGAAGCCGTTCAGCAGCAGGCTGAGCAGGCGCCGCAGGTTTATCCCGCAGCCCGTCCGCTGCCTCCGCGCGGCGTGAACATCCCGCCGAAAGCAATGTACCACAGAAGAGGCAGCGCAAATTCAGTCTTTACCGGAAGCAAAGAGAACGAATCTCTTGTAAGGCTCGAGATCGAGTACAAACTTCTTGACAACACTCCACAGAAAAAGACCGAATATGCGGCTATCGTCACAAACAATGTCGTTGAGGGAACTCCCGAATTCAAGACCATCGCGGAACACCGTGATGAAAAAACGATCGGCAGATACCTTATGATCACAGGTCTCGAAGCTATTCTTCCGAACCAGAAAGAACAGAAAGATTCGGCACTTGCAGCAGTTGACCTTGATTCATTCGATCCTGCGAAACAGGATTACAAAATCACGGCTTACTTCCCGAACGGCGAACAGAAGGAATACAGGCACTCCGACCTTCTTCTTGCCGACAACGGTGTCGCATTCATCAACTTCGAAGCTCCGGCTGACCAGTTCCCGGTCATGCTCAACGGCGAATCGGCGCGTGACGTAACGCTCACTCGCACACTTTCGATCAAAAACTTCGGCAAAACTTATGAAGTAACTCCGCTTTTCATCAATTTCTCGCTCCGTTCGTCCGGAACGATGGAATATTACCTTCAGAAGAACAGAAGTTTCATCGCCCGTTTCTTCAACACCACGGCTGTAGCGCACATCACGATCGGAAACCTCATCATGATGCTCGTCGCTTTCATCTTCATTTTCCTCGCTATCGCGAAGGATTATGAGCCGCTTCTTCTGCTCCCGATCGGTTTCGGAATCCTCATCGGAAACATTCCGACCGCAGCAGGTGTTCAGATCGGCGTCTACGATCCGGGTTCAGTTCTCAACTACCTCTACTTCGGAGTTCTGAAAGGTATCTATCCGCCGCTTATTTTCTTAGGTATCGGCGCGATGACCGACTTCTCCTACATGATCGCCAACCCGAAACTCATCCTTATCGGCGGCGGCGCTCAGGTCGGTATCTTCGCGGCGTTCCTTATAGCTATCTTCCTTGGATTCAACATTCAGGAAGCGGCATCCATCGGCATCATCGGCGGCGCTGACGGTCCTACCGCCATTTTCACGACAGGCCTCATGGCTCCGCACCTTCTGGGCGCAGTTGCTATCGCGGCTTACTCGTACATGGCTCTCGTTCCCGTTATCCAGCCCCCGATCGTAAAACTTCTTACGACCAAAAAGGAAAGACTCATCCGCATGAAACCGCCGCGTGTAGTTTCAAAGCGTGAAAAAGTCGTTTTCCCGATAGTCGCGTTCATCGTCTGCACCTTCATCGCTCCCGGCGGACTTCCTCTGATCGGTATGCTTCTTCTCGGAAACATCATCAAGGAATCGGGCGTAACAGACAGACTTTCGAAGACTGCAAGCAACGCTCTTATCGATATCGTCACAGTTCTCATCGGTATCACGGTCGGTGCTTCGACAAGCGCCCAGACATTCCTGACCGCTGCTTCGATCAAAATTTTCGCTCTCGGCGCACTTTCGTTCATGATCTCAACAGCCGGCGGCGTTCTGATCGCGAAACTCATCAACTGCTTCCTCAAACCGGGCAACAAACTCAACCCGATCATCGGTTGCGCAGGTGTTTCGGCGGTTCCGGACAGCGCGCGTGTCGCACAGAATATCGGTAAACAGGCTGATCCGACGAACTACCTTCTTATGCACGCAATGGCTCCGAATGTAGCAGGCGTTATCGGTTCGGCTATCGCTGCAGGTATCCTTCTGGGTATCATCCCGCACTAAGCGGTATTTCTGGAATTCGTGATTTTTACGGGCTTCCTCCGGGGAGCCCTTTTTTTTGCCTAAAAAATGGAAAAAAAAAATATTTTCGGATAAACTCCTCGCCGACGTTTTTTTTGAGGATGTCTGAATGGAATATTTTGATATTCAAGGCGGTGCCGCGGTAAAAGGCGAGATAGTGACTTCGGGCAACAAAAACGAAGCTCTTCCCGTGATCGCGGCTGCTCTTCTTTCTTCCGGAACAGTAGTGCTCGACAATGTGCCTGATATTCTCGATGTCAGAAATATGATCGAAATCGCAAGTGATCTAGGCGTTTCAGTCACAAGGATCTCGAAAAACAAAATAGAGATGAATGCGGCCCGTCTTCAAAGAAAACCGCTCGACCGCGATCTTTGCGGCAAGGTGAGGACGTCCGTTCTTTTTGCAGGCCCGCTTCTCGCGAGAAACGGCGAAGTGATCCTGCCTCCTCCCGGCGGAGACGTTATCGGAAGAAGGAGACTCGACACCCATTTCCTCGGGTTCAAGCAGCTCGGAGCCGACTACAAAGTCGAGGGCGAAGGCTATGAGATCCACGCCGAGAAACTTGTCGGGGCCGATATCTTTCTCGACGAAGCGAGCGTAACGGGGACTGAAAACGTCGTCATGGCGGCTGTTCTTGCCGAAGGGCGCACCACCATAATGAACGCCGCGACAGAACCTCATGTCCAGGGGCTCTGCAATTTCCTCAACAAAATGGGAGCGAAGATCAGCGGTGTCGGATCGAGCACTCTTACGATAGAAGGGGTCTCCTCGCTTTCAGGCTGCAGCCACACTATCGGTTTTGACTATATCGAGGCCGGAAGCTACATCGCTCTGGCGGCGATGACTGGCGGCGAACTTCTTATTAAGGATTCCGCGCGCGATAATACTTTAAGGATGGTCCTGCACACTTTCGGCAAACTTGGGATCAAGACCGAAAGACGTGGAAACGATATTTTTGTTCCGTCACAGAAAATGACCGTCATGAAAGAGATGAACAACGGGATCGCAAAGATCGACGACGGCATCTGGCCTTCGTTTCCGTCCGATCTTATGTCAATAGCGATCGTTGCTGCGACCCAGGCTGACGGAACGGTGCTTTTCTTTGAAAAAATGTTTGAAAGCAGACTCTTTTTTGTTGACAGGCTCGTTGCGATGGGAGCCCAGATAATTTTGTGCGACCCGCACAGGGTTGTCGTCTCCGGAGCATCGCAGCTTCACGGCGCGAGCCTTGATTCGCCCGATATCCGTGCCGGGATGTCGATGCTCATGGCAGCTGCGGTGGCAAAAGGGAGAAGCAGGATATACAATGTACGCCAGATCGACCGCGGATATGAGTCGATTGAGGATAAATTGACTGGAATAGGAATATCAATAGAACGTAAAAATGGTTAAAAATGCAAGGCTTTTTTAGTAATATTTTGCATAATTATATGAATATGATATATTTTTTTGCAAAATTTTCTTGCTTTTTACATTTTTCTTACTATCATTGCCTCCGGATGTGTTATTTTTATTGCGAAGGAGTAGGCAATGACTGAAAACAACCTTAAAAAAATGAGAGAAAGGCTTCTTATGAGCAAATCTGAACTCGCAAGAAAGGCGGGCGTTTCGGTTCTTACTATCGACAGGATAGAAAAGAACGGAAAGTGCCGCATGGAAACGAAGAGAAAGATTCTTCTTGCTCTGGGACTTTCGCTTGATGAAAAACATAAAGTTTTTTCGGATGATGAAGAATAGCCAGAGGAGGCGGCGATGTTTTATAACAAGCAACTGATGGGACTTGACCTCGGGTCTTATCTGATCAAAGCTGCCCAGCTCCAGAAAAAGGGGAAGGGAAAATATCAGCTTAAAAAATTCGGGTTTGTCCCGATTCCGGTAAACACGATGGTCGACGGCAGCATCATGAACACGTATGAAATGAACGATGCTGTCAAAACGCTTCTCGCAAAGGAGAGATTCAGAGACAAATTCTGCTCGATCGCAGTTGCGGGACACGGAATCATCAACAGAGTCATCAACGTTCCGAAGGTTTCTCAGCAGGAGTTCTACGATGCGTTGAGAGTCGAGGCTGAAACTCATATCCCGCACGACATCAAAGAGATCTACTTTGACGGCATCAAGACCGATATCGTCGAGGACGGGCGCGACAGAGTCATTCTCATCGCGGCAAGAAAAGATCTTATCGGCGACTTTATCCAGGTCGTAAGCGATGCCGGTGTAAAACCGATGTCTGTCGAGATCGATGCTACAGCTCTTGCAAACATTTTCGAACTCAACTACCCGGAAGAAAAGGACAACACGGTCGCTGTCCTCAATATCGGCGCTTCGAAGACCAACATCGTCGTTATATCGAACGGCAATGTCAGGTTCTTCAGAGATGTCCTGACGGGCGGAAACTTCATCACTGAAGAGATCACGAGAAGGCTTAAAGTCAGTTTCCAGCAGGCTGAGAGCCTTAAATCGGGAACTCACGCGGCGGGCGATTCGATCCTTCCGAACCAGGTCGAAGAGATCATTGCCGACGTTGCGAAGAACATGGTCTCCGACATAATGAGGGTTTTTGATTACTATACAAACACGAATCCGGAAGACAGCGTTGCAAAAGTCTTCGTGACCGGCGGAACGACGAAAAGTTTCACCTTCATGCAGGCTCTGCAGTCGACTCTGACGATTCCCGTCGAAAGAATGAACCCGTTCAAAGAGATAATCGTTCCGGGGCAGGTCCTTTCGAGAGAGGAAGTTGAGGATTACAGCCACATCGCTGCACTGAGTCTCGGATTAGCATTACGGAGGATGGACGAACAATGATAAAGATCAATCTGTTACCCGTAAAGGAAGACAAGCTCATAACCGAGGCGAAGGGCTTTATCGCCATCTGCCTGATTTCGATCGTAGTCGTCATCGTTCTCATAATTTCCAACAGCTCGCTTCTTACCAAAAGAGAAGAGGAGAGCAGGGAGCGCATCGCAGAGGCTGACGCCGAGATCGCAAAACTCAAATCGATAATGGGCGAGATCCAGAACCTGAAAGACAAAAAAGCGAAACTTCAGGAAAAAATGGATATGATCATCAAGCTGCAGGAGCAGAATATCGGTCCGGTCAGAGTTCTTGACGAACTTTCGCTGAAACTTCCGTCGAACAAGATCTGGGCTGACAAACTCACGATCAAAGGCAACAAACTCGATCTCGACGGAAAGACTTTGGAGAACCAGGAAGTCGCGAACTTCATGAAACAGCTTGAAAATTCCCTTTTCTTTTCGAACATCAACCTCAAAAAGGTTACGAAGGACAAAGCTGTCCAGGGTGTTACGGTGCTTTCCTACGGTTTGAACACGACTGTTCATTTCGCGGGAAGACAGGAACAGCCTGCCCAGCCGAAACCTGAAGAGGGACAGCAGCCTGCGGCAGGAAATGCGGCAGCTCAACCGAGTGCTAATCAATAGGGAGGAGTGAATATGAAATCCTTGCTGGTAAATATCGGAAAATTAAAACCGGCATACAGGTACGGAGGATTGCTTCTGGTCCTTGTCGTCATCATCGCGGTTTACTACGTCACTGTTTATATGCCGCATGTCGACACGATGGAATCGCTTTACAGAGAGTATAACTCGAAGAAGGCGGAATTCTCCAAAATGGTCGTGCTGGTTCGTGACAGAGGGCAGTTCATGGAGGAAGTCGAGGCTCTCGACAGAGACCTGAAAGTCGCCATCAGTATGCTTCCGGATAAAAAAGAGATTCCCTCTCTGCTCAAAAAGCTCTCCGACGAAGCGGAAAAGTTCGGTCTTGAAGTCTATTACTTCGAACCTCTTGCCGAGCGTAAAAAAGAGTTCTACGCGGAAGTTCCCGTATCGATGAAAGTCAAGGGAAGTTTCCACGAAGTCCTCGGCTTCTTCGACAGCGTTAACAAACTTGCGCGTATCGTCAATGTCAGCGATCTTGAAATGAAGGTCATCGGCTCAAACGACGGCAGCGCTAAAAAAGACAACAAAAAGAGCAAGGTCACGACTGCTTTCGGCGGTTTCCAGCCGAACAAGACCGCGCTCGACATAACTTTCAGGGCGACGACTTACCGTTTCCTTTCGTCAGCCGAGATGGGTGGAGGTCAGAATGCAAAATAAGATCAACGCTTTAGTATGGATGTCATGTTTGATCCTGCTTTCGGTCCTTGCAGGCTGCGCCAACGAATATCAGATCGAACCCTACGACTACAAAGCCGAATACGAAAGGGTAAGCAAGACCAAATCGACTGAGAACAAGACAAAAAAAGAGATCGATATTACCGATATCGCGCAGAGAAGGTCGAACTACCGCTACTCCGCTGTCGGTAAAAAGGATCCTTTCAGAAACTATTTCGGCGACATGGCGAGTCTCAACAAAGAGAAAAAGATCGTCAGCGAGCTGCAGAATTTCGATGTCACTGACCTCAGACTTTCTGCTATAATCTATGGTATAACTGATCCGAAAGCGGTCGTTATAGCCCCTGACGGAAAGAGCTACATTGTCAAGAACGGCAGCTTTATCGGCAAAAACTGGGGAAAGATCAGCAGGATCCTGCCTGACAAGCTCGAGATCGTCGAAACATACAAAGATCCGCTCGGAAGAAAGATCATCAACAAGTTGTATCTTGAACTTCCTGTAAAGTCGCCTCTCAAAGAGTCCGACGAGCCGGATGACGCTGCTGAATTCAACAACGGCGGCGAAAAAGAGCAAGTAAAAGAAAATTTGAATAACTAATGGAACGGAGATTGTAATGAAAAGTCTCAGGTTATCATTTGTTCTTGTTTTGGTTTTTTCGGTAGTAACGGTTTTTGCTGTTGCGCAGAACAAGAATGATTCACTGTCCGTCGAACAGAACGGGAACGTAGTCGTTGTTTCCGAAAATTTTGACGGAACTTACTTTAAACTCAATTCCGACAGCGTTGAAGTCATCGGCCTCGGAGAAGCTGCTGAAGGAACCGCTGAACAGGGGACTGTCAACGGCAGAAAGGCTGCTCATCTCAAGATCGACGCGGACGAGGGCAATGTCCTTTTCGAGTCGCTTGCAACAGGCATGACTTCCGTAAAGACCGGCGATTTCGACAGCCTCGTTTCGATGTCTGAAGCGAAAGAGCTCAAAAACAGCCGCGTCACGATGAATTCGAAGTCGGGAAATATCAGTTTTGCATTCACCGAACAGCCTGAAAAAGTCAGATTTTTCACGCTTAAAGGTCCGGACAGGCTCGTTTTCGATTTTATCGGGATCAAAGGTTCCATGAAATCGGTAAAGGGTGCGAGAAGTGCGAACCATCCGGCAGGATACCGCGTCGTTATCGAAAAGGATATCCCGCAGTATTTCTCGATCAGCCGCTCGAAAGTCTATGCTTTCAATGCAGAAGGCAAAAAGCAGTTCGCGGCTTTCAAAAACCAGCCGGCTGAAACTGCCGTAGCTGAAGCGAAACCTGCTGAAAAGACCGAAGAGATCCCGGCTGTTGAAAACAGGACCGAGATCCAGGGACTTGCTTTCATCGGCGAAGATCCCGAGATCCTCAAGGTAAAATCGGACAAAAAACTCGAGATCAGCAAAAACGTTGCAGGTCAGACGATAGAGATCACTGTTAAAAACGCTTTCATCGCAAAGGACAAAGAGCAGGTCATCGATGCGACTTCGCTTACCGGTCCTGTTGCCGAACTTGCTGTTTATAACGACAAGGAAAATGTAAAGATCATCGCGAAGATGAAATCGGCGAAGCATGATCTCAAGATCGAAGAGACCGCTCACGGCAGCGATTTCGTTTTCAACACCGAAGCTGAAAAAGTCCAGGGCGTTGCAGGTTATTCCGAAGCTCAGATCGTAAGACTTCCGCAGGCGGCTGTCGCTCAGGAAGAAGGCGGCGAAGCTGAAAGAGGCGGCGCAGTCAATATGGAAGAAGAGCAGGTCCAGTACACCGGCAAAAAGATCAACCTTGATTTTAAAGAGGTCGATATACTTGATATCCTTCGTCTTATGTCCGATATCAGCAAACTCAACATCATTGCAGGCGACGACGTAAAAGGCACCGTCACGGTAAGACTTGTCGATATTCCGTGGGACGAGGCTCTCGACGTCATCCTCAAAAGCAAATCACTCGGCAAAGAGAGATTCGGCAACATCATCAGAGTTGCTACGGTCAGAACGATGCAGAGAGAAAAAGAGGAAGAGCTTGCAAAGAAGAACGCGCAGAAAAAACTGGAACCTGTAAAAGTAAGACTTGTTCCGGTAAACTACGCTATGGCCGACAAACTTGTTCCGCAGATCAAAGAGCTCCTTACCGACAGAGGTACGGTCAGCTACGACCAGAGGACCAACGTCCTTATCGTAAAGGATGTCGAAGAGATCCTCGACAAATCGGAACAGCTGGTCGATTACCTTGATACGCAAACTCCGCAGGTCCTTATCGAAGCAAGGATCGTCGAGGCTACTTCGACGGCTGCTCTCGGTCTTGGTATCGAGTGGGGAAGCCACCATACTTATACCGATGCGAACGGTCATCCGACCAACGCGATATTCCCGTATAACCTTGGTGTCGGCGCGAATGTCGCAGTTCCGGGACCTGCAGATCCTACGGGAACGCTCGGTTTCACATTCGGCAGCGTCGGTATGATCAACGACCTCAACCTTACTTTGAACGTCATGGAATCAGACGGTAAGATCAAGATCGTAAGTTCTCCGAAAGTTGCGACTCTTGACAACAAGGAAGCTATGATCCAGCAAGGTACCAGTATTCCTATCACGACGAGAGGTACAGGCGGCGACGTTACGACGAAATATGTCGATGCAAGCCTTATCCTCAAGACCACGCCGCACATCACGGCTGATGGTTCGATCCTTCTCAACATCGAGATCAACAAGAGCGAACCCGACTGGTCGAATTCGAACTACCTCGGCGAACCTTCGATCATAAAGAAAGAAGCTAAGACCGAAATTTTGATAAAGAGCGGTGACACGGTCGTTATCGGCGGTGTTTACACCAACCTTACTTCCCAGACGAAGAGAGGTGTTCCGCTGCTTTCGAAGATCCCTGTTCTCGGATGGCTTTTCAAGTCGGAAGAAAGCAGAGTTGAAAGAAGCGAATTGCTGATTTTCCTTACTCCGAGGATCATGAATAAGGTAAAATCGTCGATTCCTTTGAAAACAAGTGAAGAGTAATGCAGTTCGTTTCTGCCGGTGAGTCTCACGGTTCGGAGCTCGTTGCCGTTCTCAGCGGATTTCCGGCAGGTGTCAGGTTTGACAGTGTTCTTTTTGAGGAAGATTTGAAGAGACGCCGTTCGGGTCTCGGCCGGTCTGAAAGACTTGATGTCGAAAAAGACGATGTCAGGGTCGTTTCGGGTGTCGCCGGTCGTGTCACCACAGGCGCTCCCATAGCTTTTCTGCTGAAAAACGCGGCGGAAAGCAGGTTCTTTGAAAACGGAGTAGTTGATAAAGGGTTTCCGAGACCGGGGCATGCGGATTACAGCTCGTTCAGGAAATTCGGATACGACAATATTTCGCTCGGTGCCGAGCGCTCGAGTGCCAGAGAGACGGCTTTAAGAGTCGCCGCCGGTGCTCTGTGCAGGATGTTCCTTGCTGAAATGAATGTCACAGTCACTTCCGAAGTTCTTGAGATCGGAGGAGTTCCTTACAGCAGTTTCGATGCTGAAAAGGCTCTTGCCGACAAGATGAACGGCACCTACGGCGGAGTTCTGAAAGTTGTTCTTTCCGGGATTCCGGCGGGGTTGGGTTCGAATGTCCAGTGGTCGGATCACTTGGATTCACGGCTCGCGGCGGCATTGATTTCGATACCGTCGGTGAAAGGAGTCTATTTCGGGTGCACGGAACTTCACAGGATGAGAGGGACACACGCTGCGGACGCCTTTTGCGGTAGAAACGGCGAACGGGCCACGAACAGATGCGGCGGCATCGAAGGAGGGATCTCGAACGGCCAGCCTTTGGTTGCGACGCTCTATTTCAAGCCGATCCCGACTCAGCCTTTTGAAGTGGATTCAGTCTCGCCGGTCAGCGGCAAGGCTGGAAAATGCCTTCCCGGAATGAACGATCTCTGGTGCATCGAACGTGCCGGAGTTATTGCCGAAAGCATGGCGGCCTTGATCGCGGCAGATGCTTTCTGTGAAAAGTTCGGGTCTGACAGTCTGAGTGATATAAGATCGGCTTATGCGGCTTATTTGGAGAATCGTAAATGAGACGGCTCGGTCTGATCGGGTTTTCGGGAAGCGGAAAGAGTTCGCTCGCGGCTTTTGCTTCAAAGAACGGTTTCAAAACTGTTGATTCCGATTCTTTGATCGAAGCGGAAGATCCGACGGCATTCGAGTTGCTTGAAAACGGCAGGGAAGATGATTTCAGGACGCTTGAAACTTCGGTGATAAGTGGTATCCTGAAGTCTGATTTCGATCTTGCAGCTTTCGGCGGCGGTGTCCATTTTGCCCATCCGGCATGGAAAGAGATCTATGAGAGTCCTCTCAAACTTGTTTATTTGAGAAGTTCTTTCGAAAATCTCGCCGGAAGGTCTGAAGAGAGGCCGCTCTGTAAAAAGCTCGGACCGGAAGGCTACGAAAAGCTCTTCAGGTCGAGATGTCCGCTTTATGAAAAGGCTGCGGCATTCATTGTCGAGACTGACGGACGCGGGTTGAGTGAAATTTGGTCGGAGATCGAGGAGATATGGAACTCACTTTTTCAGTAACGCACACGACGAAAGTCAGTTTTGCGGAATCTTTTTCCGGTTTTGCCGCTTCGCTGGGGCAGGACTGCTGCTTTGTGATCGACAGTTCTCTGGATTTTGTTGAAAAGACATTTCCGGCAGAACGGATCTTTTACATCGATGCCGAAAAAGAGAAAGATCTGAACCATGTTGAAAGTTGTCTGGAATGGCTGATCGATCTCAATGCCGGGCGCAGGACGACACTCGTTGCAGCAGGCGGCGGTGCTACGACCGATTTCGCAGCTTTTACGGCTTCGGTCTATAAGCGCGGGATGAGACTCATCCTTGTTCCGACGACGCTGCTTTCGGCTGTCGACAGTTCGATAGGCGGGAAAACGGCTGTCAATTTCGTTGCGAAAAACACAGTCGGCACTTTCTATCCGGCTCATGAAGTCGTGATAGTAAGGGATTTCTTCAAAACGCTGAACGAGCGGCAGATCGCTTCGGGAAAGGCCGAGATCATAAAACTTGCCTTGATAAAAGGCGGTCGTCTTGCCGAGATGGTATACGAAGCGGAAGATCTGCTTTCGGAAGAGGCTTTGACGCTTGCGATCCTCGGTAAATACGAGATCGTCCGGGACGATTTTACGGATACCCTTGAAAAAAGGATTGTTTTGAACTGGGGGCACACTTTCGGACATGCGATAGAGCTTTACTACTCTCTGCCGCACGGTCTGGCTGTGGCCGCCGGTATGGTTCTTGTGCAGGAATGGGCCGAAACCGCTGGGGCGAAAGAGGTCTTTCCGGCTGCGGAACTTGAAAGATTGTTACAAAAACACGGAGTAAAAAACGATTTGCGGAAGTATAAGACTGAAGCAAAGTGGCGTAGATTTATAATGTTGGATAAAAAGAGAAATTTGGACGAAATTTCGATGGTTTACCTGAAAAAAACGGGGGTTCCCGGAATTATTTGCAGGAATTCTAATGACATATTGAGAGATTTGGAGGAATTAAGATGAGAAAGCTTTTCATTCTTACCCTGATGGTTGCTTCACTGGTGATGGTTTCGTGCGTCGAGAGGCGTAACAGAGTCATCCTTGAAAAATTCGTTCCGTTCACGGCGGACGATGACTGTCAGATCAAAGTCGGCGGTGACACTTACTACACCGAAGGCAAACTCGACCTTGCATTCAATTTTGATTACAAGCTCGGTTTCCAGATTACGAACTACATTCCGTCGAGCGACGGCGGCAACACAGATCTGACCACTGCGGAGAGCAACTATTTCTATGCCAAAGAGGCTGAAATAGAGTACGAGTGGGATCCGAAACCGCAGGCTGACGGAAGGAAGCTCACTCTCGACCAGAAACTTTGGAACAAAAAGAAAAGAGAAAGTCTTCATGGTATCGTCATATCTCCGGACGGAGGTCAGGCGGCAGGCTGGATCCACATTTTCGAAGAAGCGCAGATCAAAAACCTTCTTGATCATGTGAACGACATCGACTGGATCGCAAGTCCGCTCGTAGTAAAGATGAAAGTCGTCGGAGAACTTGCTGACGGAACGACTGTCAAGACGAACAAGATGAACTTCAACGTCATCCCCTCTTTCGGAACCACCATCCAGATGGGTTCGGTATACCTTATGCCTGATGGAGGTTTCCAGGATACGACCGACGCAAACGGCAAAAAAGTTTCCGCTGCGAAGAACGAATATGATGCGATCATGGCGCAGTGCTCGTTCGAGACTCCTGTTCTCGGCGGCTGCTTTGTCGGTCAGGATTATGCCCAGGTCAACTGCTATGCTAAAGAGATCGGTTCTTGGGAAGAGTGGGAAAAATATATCGCCGAAAGATCAGGCGGGACTTATATTCCCGGATATGAGGCTGCCGGCGTAGTCGAAACGATTTTCAACACGATGAAGAAAACTGCTGACACGCAAGGCACATACGTCTGCTGCCCGGGTGAGGCTCCTGAAGCGCCCGAAGAAGAAGATGACGCTGCAACGTCAGGCGGAAGCGGAAGCGGAAGCGGAGAATAGCACTTCCGGCCCTTTTCCTTTTTTCTGAACTCTGCCTTTTTTTTCCAATTTCAAAAAGTTCCCCTTAAAAAGTGATTTTTAAATAAATTTCCGTATCATAAGCCGTTTTTTTGTTTCGGTTTATGATTTTGGAGGAAAAATGAGGCTCGTTCATCTCAAGGATGTCGTAACATTGGGGAATGTTGCGGTCGGTTTTCTCTCAGCTGTTCTGGCGATCGAAGGCGAGATCCAGCAGGCGTGTTACCTTGTTATGGTCGCATACGTTCTCGATTTCTGTGACGGTATCGTTGCAAGGATCACGAAAATGAGCAACGAATTCGGGAAAGAACTCGATCTTATTGCCGATCATGTGACTTACGCTGTTTGTCCGGCATTCGTGCTTTACGCTTTTTTCAGAGTTGAAAACGGCGGTTTTCTGAATGCTCTCATCGCTTACGCCATGGGCATGGTACCGCTTGTTTTCGGTTGCATCAGGCATGCAAGAAACGAAGTCTACGACATAGATTTCCCGCGTTTTTTCCTCGGGACTCCGCGTCCTGTTTCGGCTTTCTACCTTATGAGCCTCATCGGGGCCGGGACCCATCTCAGCAAGTATCTTCCGGCGGAATATCTTCCTTTCTACAAATATTTTCTTATTCCGCTTTTCATCTGGATAGGCTGGAACAATCTTTCGTTCAGGCCTTTTGTAAGTCACCACGGGCGCAAGTTCAACAAAAGATTCAAATTTTTTATGAGTGTTGCGGTCCTGATGCTTGTTTTGAGCGGCATTGCGACAGCCGTAACAGGTGAACCGTGGCTGCTCGACTGCCTTCTTTTTCACATGCTTGTATACACATTCCTCTCTCCGATCTGCTACGACAAAGGTGATCTCGACGGCTACAAGGAATATGTCGCGGCGAAAAAAGCTGAGATCTCTGAAGATATGAAACCGAAAGGTTAGGTGGAACGATGATAAAACAAGGCGTTATTCTTGCAAGCGGGCTTGGCAGCAGGCTCAACAGCGAGGGCCGCAACGAGCCGAAACCGCTTATGCCTGTCGGAGGAATGGCTCTGATCGAGCGCGTCATAACGCTCATGCAGTCCGTCGGTATAGAAAAAGTCGTTGTCGTTGTCGGGTATCGCGGCGACCAGATCAAGGAATATATCGCAAAGAACAACATTCAGGGCGTTGTTTTTGCCGAAAATACCGAATACAACAAGAAAAACGGCATTTCGCTGCTTCGTGCCAGGGATTGTCTTGATGATGCGCCTTTCATTCTTTCTATGTCGGATCATATTTTTTCCAACGATTTTTTTGCTGATTTCCTGAAAAAGGCGGAATCCGAACTCGCCGGGAAATACGATGTCGTCCTTTCGGTCGACAGGAACATCGAAGGCGTCTTTGATCTTGACGATGCTACGAAAGTCGTTACTGAAAACGGTGAGATCACGACGATAGGCAAGGAGCTTTCTTCTTATGATGCGGTCGATACAGGGCTTTTCCTCTGCAAGACCTCTGTTTTTCCGAAACTTCAGGAGATCTACGATGCCAAAGGGGATGTCTCGATATCCGATGTCATGGGGATGGAGGCGCGTGAAGGAAAATTCGCGTGCGCTGAAATGACCGGGCATCTCTGGCAGGATGTTGACACTCCGTCGATGAAGAACGAAGCCGAGGAGCGCCTGGTGGACAACTTCCTCGACAAAGATCCTTCCTTTGCCTTCTTTTCGAACAGATTCTTTGCCAAAAGTGCGAAAGAAGCTGTTCTGAAGTGCTTCGAAAAAGAGCATTTCGACTGGAACATGCTCGGCACTGTCGTTTTTATCGCTTCTCTCCTGCTGACGGCGGTAGCTCTTTTTGCCGGAGTCCCGCAGCTTTCGGTCGCCACGCTCCTTCTTGTGACGTTCGTTTTTTACCTCGGTAAGATCAGAAACAATGTAAGAACGGTTCCTTTAAAAAGCGAAAACTTCATCTTTTCGTGGAGATTCAGCTTTATACTTGCTGTCCTGCCGGTCGTCCTGGGCACTTGTGACACGCTTTGGGTCGCACTCCCGCTTGTAGTGGCGATGTTCGGGATCTCTTTGTCTCCGGCACTTCTGCAGCGTCTTGAACTGCCGCAGATCCCTGAAAGTATCGCTTCCACGTGGCTTTCACCCTCTCTTTTCTGGATCGTTTATACCGTATGCGTGCTGATCCTGCCTGAATGGCTGGCCGGATTCGTTCCTTTCTGCTATTTTTTGTTTTCACCTTTTTCCGGTGAAAAGAGGGCTTGATGGAACTCAAAAAACGGGCAGAAAAAGATTTTTCGATCGATATCAGTTCGCTTGTCGATGTTCTTTTCACCCTTCTTATATTCTTTTCGCTGACAAGCACTTTTGTGAAAGAGTCGGGTCTTAAAGTCGATCTTCCGAAGGCGAGTTCCGACACCCCGCTTGTTTCGGCGGAAAAGTTCGAGATAGCGATCAACTCTGAAGGACGGATCGCTCTCGGCGGCACTGAAGTCCGGTCCATTGACGAGGTAAAAGAATTTCTCTCAAAATTTGACACGGATATGCGTTTAAAATATGTTATCGTCATCAAAGCCGATGTGACTACGCCGCATGGCAGAGTCACTGAAGTTCTTGATATTCTTAAATCTTTGAAATTTGAGAATATAGCGGTCGCAACGAGGTCTAAAGAATGAAAAAAAAGCAGTTCCTGTTCATTGCAGGTCTTCTCTTTCTTTTTATTTCGGCTTTTTTTGTCTATGACATTGTCGTTTCATACGGCGAATTCGACCGTAACCGCGACAAAATCAGGGTGATAGAGGAGAAAAAACGCGAGATCAGCCGCGACAACAGCCGCCTGCGCCTGAAGATCGACCGTTTTTCCAAAGATCCGAAAGCGGCTGAGGAGATCCTCAGGTCCAAATATAAAATGTTACGATCAGATCAATATAAGTATATCCCTGAAAAATGACAGCATTATTGGAATTTCGTTTTTTTTGGCACATCACGACGTTGATGTTTTCGCTCCTTTCGCTTTACTTTAAAGACAGTATCCCGTTTCTCGTCATACTGTGGAGCGTTTTTGTTTTCCTTATCATTTATGTCCAGCTCGTCGAAAAGAAGAAGATGCCGCTTCCTCTCTATCTCCTTCCGGTCTTCATCGTTACCGGAGGAGCGGGGTCGAGCCCTGTGCTTCCTCTCGTTTTTCTCGCGCTTCCTCTGATCCTGCACAAAAGCGACGACGCATCTTACGTGGCATACGCTGTGACAGCTTTTATCCTGATGATATGCAGCGGGGACATTTCCGATTATTCGGTCTTTACCGCTTATGTCCTTTTCGTTCTGGCTGCGGTATGCGTCTGGTTCTTTATGAGAAAAGGGTTTTCGTCGATTTTCGGTCAGCAGCAGTTTGAACCTCCGAAAACAACGTCGAAAGTGAGCCCTCCGCTCGTGGACGATCCTTTCAGACCGCTTAAGAAGTATCTCGCAAAGACCAAAAATTTTGACGGAAGGTCTGTTTCGCTGCGTCTCGTAGTGCTTCTTCCTGACGACAGGGCGAAAATATATGAATCAGATGTCGAATTTGCGCAGCAGGGGCTCCTTTTCAGAGTGGTTCACGACAAAACAGCAGTCGCTGCAAGGACGCTCCTTGATGAAAGGGAAAATATCCCGATGATGCCGGAATACGATTTCAGGATATACTACCCGATGCTGCTGGTCGATTCCGATGATCTGCCGGATTATGTCCTCGTTGTCGATATCGCGCTGAAGGGAAGGGCTGATAAGGACGAACTTATCGAGAAATTCTCCGAAATAAAGGATGATGTCTTGGAACAGCTGAGACAATCCGAGACTTTCAGCCGTATCGCCCTTGAAAAACAGAGAAATGCAACACTTTACCGCGAAACTTCGAATATAGTCGATGCCTTTGACCACGACGGGCTCCTCAAAGCGGCGGCTCTTGCGATATTCAACCTCGCACCTGAGGCGAGCGGTGTTTTTGTCGCGGAGAAGAACGAAGATCAGAATTTCACCGGCTACTCTTTCAGCGTTAAGGAAAGTTCAAAAGGGACATGGCCGCTTGAAATGAGCGATGTCAGCGATCCTTTAAAAGCCGATATGAATGACGGGCAGTCTGTCCACGCCATGATGTCATGCGGCAAAATGGACGACTACTACGAGGCGACTGATGTGAACAGGCGGAAGAGCGAACCTCTTTTCCCTGCTGAATTTGAGGGCCTTAACAAAAAAAGCTGCATCATGATCCGCTGCATGACTTTTAAAAACGATGTCAAAGGGACGATCTCAGTCCTTACCGATACAATGAAGGATTTTGAAGAACTCAAAAAGCACTCTGAGTCGGTCAGAATGATCTCCAAAGTCGTGACTTCGGCCATGAACAACATAGAAATGTTCCAAAAGATGGAGGAGCTTTCCAATGTTGACGGTTTGACAGGGCTTTACAACAGGCGCTGTTTCAACAACATGATAGAGCGCAAGATAAGCGAAACGAGCAGGATAAAGACTCAGCTTTCGATGATAATGCTCGACATAGACTTCTTCAAAAAAGTGAACGACACCTATGGTCACAAAGCAGGCGATGATGTTATCCGCTTCATCGCAAAAACAATAAAAAAATCTATCCGCAAAGTCGATTTCGCGGCGCGCTACGGCGGCGAGGAGTTCGTCGTTCTGCTCAACAGCACTTCTATCGACGATGCTTTTAAGATCGCTGAGAAGATCAGGAATGTCGTCCGCGATGCCACGGTCAATGCCGACGGTTCGCCTCTTAATATAACGATCTCTATGGGCGTCTCCTCTTTCCCGGAACCTTCGGACAGTGCTGAAAAATTGATCAAAAACGCCGACAGAGCCCTTTACTACTCAAAAGAGCACGGGCGTGACCAGGTTTCTGTTTACAACAGCGGCATGGAAGAAGAATCCGAGTAGAGACGTTTCATGAAACGTCTCCTCATTTAGGCAAACAAAACCTCTCCTCATTTGCAAAACGTCCCCACATTTAGGCAAAACGTCTCTGTATTTGTCTTTATTTCCCGTCGACGGTGAACGATTCTCTGTGGAGCTGATTGTCTGATTCGGTGTTTACAGAGATCTTAAGTTCCTTTTTGAGTTTTTCGAATTCGTCGGAATATTTCTGCTCGAGTGCAAATATCGTTTCGGGATGTGCTTTGACGGTCAGGACTCTGCTGCCGTAAAGTTTTACGTGTTTCTTTATTTCCCTGAAAATCTGGAAAGTCACAGTCTCGCGTGATCTGATTATGCCGTTCCCGCTGCAGTAGGGGCACGGCTCGGTGAGCGACGAGATGTTGCTTTCGGTCGTTCTTTTTCTTGTTATCTGGATAAGTCCGAGGCGCGTGAAATAGAAAACCGTGCACTTCGCCGGATCTTTTTCAAGCTCATGCTCGAGTTCGGCGATAACTTTTTTCTTGTTTGCCTGATTGCGCATGTCGATGAAGTCAACGACGATGATCCCTGCAAGATTCCTGAGTCTCAGGTGGTATGCGATCTCTTCGGCAGCTTCACAGTTCGTTTTGACTACGGTGCTTTCGAGGTCGCCTTTACCGACGAATTTGCCGGTGTTGACATCGATGACTGTTAAAGCCTCGGTCTGCTCGACAATGAGGAATCCGCCGCTTTTGAGCCATATTTTCTTCTTTACCAGTTTGGTTACTTCAGGTTCGATCGAGTAGTAGTCGAAGATCGGGTAGGGCAGATCGTAGAATTTAACCTTGTCATCGGGATTCTCGCCGTAAAAAGCAAAGTAGTCGCGCACTGCCTTTTCATCGTTTTTGTTGTCGACGACGATATCCGAAAGTTCGTCCATGCCGGTATTCTGCACGAAATCGAGCATCGGGTCGAGCGCCTGCTCGATAAGGGCTGTCCCTCTGCTTTTCTGGAAAGTGTTCTGGATGGAGATCCACTTCTTTATCAGGAAAACGACCTCTTTTTCAATGGTCTTGATGTCTGTTTCGGCGGCCAAAGTCCTTAAAATTATGCCGTAGCCTTTCTTCAATACTTTCTGACCGAACTCTTTGAGTTCCTCGCGTTTTTCACGGTCGTTGATCCTTCTGCTCACGCCGATGTGCGTGATTGTCGGCAGGAGAACGCAGTATCTTCCGGCAAGTGAGATGTGTGTCGTGAGCTTTGCCCCTTTCTGGCCGATAGGTTCCTTTACGACCTGCACAAGGATCCTGTTGCCCTCTTTTGCATATTCGGTGATGTCTGTGCGTTTGCGCGGCTCGCCGGCTGTTTCAGGAGCCTGTTCTTCCGATTCTTCAATATCTTCGTCATCGCTTTCGATATTTTTCTGATATTCTTCGTAAGTTATGTTGAGTTTAAGATCGTTCGCGTGGATGAAACCTGTCCTCGTTCCGCCGAATTCGACGAATGCCGACTGCATTCCTGGCAGAACACGGCGGATTATGCCGGAGTAGATGTTCGAAAGGCAGCTTCCTTCCTCGGAGTGCATGACGTGGAGCTCCACGAGCTTTCTGTCTTCAAGGATCGCGATCCTTTTTTCGCCGCAAGTGTTGTTTACGATGATCTGTCTGTTCATTGTTTTTTAAGTTCAGGATACTGTTATCGGACGTTTCTGCTTCATCGGGATTATCTTCATCGGACTTTTGATGCTCTTCGTGTCTGCGATGATCTCATCTTCCAGATTCGGTTTCAAGTGGAAAGTGTGGATCTCGCAGTGGCGGTTGATTTTTTCGAGTTCGCCTGCGAGCATGGCCGGTGTCAGGTGTTTCGACGCGGTCGCCAGCTTTTCGAGCCTGTTCGGGAAAGAGGTCTCCCAGCATATCGTTTTTATTGAAGGATCGCTGTTTATGTGATCCACAAAATTACTGCAGATACCGGTGTCACCTGAGTATGCGATGGTATCACCGCCATGCCTGATGATGAATCCGAGTGATTCGACGACATGGTCCACTTCGATCGGCAGGAATTCTGTCCCTTCGATCGAAAAAGGCTCATCGAATCTTATCGGCTGGAATTTTATCGTAGGACTTTTCCTGCTCGGAAGTCTCGTGAAATCGGGCCATACAAGATCGTTGAAAATATGGTCCATGATCTGCGTCATAATATTTTCGGTCGTGTATACAGTGAAAGAATGATTCCCGAGCGAAAGCATGAAGTCTGCAAATATCGGCAGATTCTTGACATGATCAAAATGGCAGTGGGTTATGATGACATGTTTTATCGCAAGCAGCTGGTCTGTGTCGAGAGATGACATTATCGAACCCGTGTCGATCACGATAGACGGAGAAACGAGCATCGAGATGCTTTTTTTGTTTTCAAGATCGCTGCCGTAACAGCCGAGCGGGACTATGGAAAGCATTTCATCCTCCGGATACCGAAGCCGGCTGCGTGTCTGCGCGCCGGTTTGGAAAGAGATTAGACGTTTACGACCTCTTTTACTTCAGGAACGAGTCTTTTGATGTGCTGTTCGATCCCCATTTTGAGAGTCATCTGACTCATCGGGCATCCTGCGCAGTGACCCTGAAGAGCGACTTTTACGATACCGTCATCTGTGACTTCCATGAGCTGGACATCTCCGCCGTCCCTCTGAAGTGCCGGACGTACGTCTTCAAGGACCTCTTTTACCTTTTCTTTCCAATCGTTTGCTGCCATTGTGATCTCCCTAAAAATTAAGTAAAAAAACAAAAACGGGGAATTATAGGGACTAAAGAGAGCAAGTCAAGATTAAAAGGTGCTTTGAATGCAGGAGTTTTATTCTCTACTGTTCTTGCCTTTTTGTTTGAAATTTTGATAATTGTCGAGGTGAGGTTTTCAATGGAGGCTTTCATGAAACGTGTGTTTTGTCTGATTTTGGTTTTTATTTCGCTGTTAGCGTTTGTATCCTGCGGCGGCAGAAAGAAAAATGTCATTAAAGAGAAGGTAACGCAGGAAGTTTCTGCCGAGGATGGCGGAACGATCTCGACTTCCGACGAATCGGTTTCGATCGAAGTTCCGGCCGATGCTCTTGATTCGAATACCAAAATCACGATGACTGTTTATGAAACTTCGCAATATTCCGTTTCTGAAGGCGAACAGGTCATGAGCACGGTCGTCGAGTGCGAACCGAGCGGCACGATTTTCAAAAAGCCTATTCTGATCAGGATGACCAATAAGGAAAACATTAAAAATCAGGTCATTACCGCTGCCGTTTTCAATGAAGAAAAAGGGGCGTGGAGCTACAGCAAAACAGGTGCTGCGGTTCAGATAACAGGCAGGGACGAAGCCGGCGATCCGATAATGATGAGTGCAGGCGGCGACCCGATCATGCTGAATGCGGCAGGTGATCCGATAATGATGAGTGACGGCGGTAAGCAGAAAATGCTCAGTGCGGCAGGTGATCCGATCATGGTAACAGCCGCTGGTGATCCTATCATGAACAGCGCGGCGGGAGATCCGATCATGATGACGACAGGTCATTTCACGGCTTACACTTTCATTGCACTCAAGGGAGACTCTGAAGAACAGGAAGATACCGGAGATGCAGAGGAAGATGACGAAAATACCGAACCGGATGAAGATAAAGATGAAGAACCGGTTGCTGTTACGGAATGCGGAAACGGCGTTGTCGAGAAAGGGGAAGAGTGCGATGACGGTGCCGACAACGGCAGATTTTTCTGCGACTACGGTGAAGAAAGCTGCGAACTCTGCTCACTTTCATGTAAGCTGGAAGCCGGCATTACATCATACTGCGGGGACGGCTCAATTGATACTCTGGAAGGAGAAACATGCGATGACGGCGCGGATAACGGCAAATATGCTCACTGCAACGCAGCATGCAGCGGTCCTTCGCGTTACTGCGGCGACGGCATCATCGATGAAGATGAGGGCGAAATATGCGACGACGGTGAAAATAACGACACTTACGGTCACTGCAACGCATGGTGCGACGGTCTTGCTTCTTACTGCGGTGACGGCACGAAGCAGGATGACGAAGCGTGCGATTTCGGCGAAAATAACGGAAAAACCGACTGTGCTTCCGGTGAGACTGACTGCGTTCTCTGCACTACGGAGTGCAGCTTAAAATGCAGGGATAACTATACATTGAGCGGTTCTAAGTGCGTTGCAAATACTCAATCGGCAGCCTGCACAGGTCTGCCTTCTTCAAATGCAGAGTGGAACACAGTCGATTCAATTATGCAGACTTGGAGCGGATCAGCCTGGCTTCCGGCGACAACTGCTGTTTATAATGAAACTGCAAGCGCTAGCGAGTGCCGTTTCAAATGCAAAGAAAACTATTCATGGAGAGATTCTCAGTGCGTTGCAGATACTCGGGTGGCAGCATGCACGGGTCTGCCTTCAAATGCACAGTGGAACACGGTTTCAGAGATAACCCAGACTTGGAGCGGAAGCGAATGGCTTCCATCATCAACGATCGCTTTCTACAGCAGAGAAGACAATGGTGAGGCTTGCAGTTTCAGATGTCTTGACAGTTGCAAGTGGGACGGCAAATGGTGTCTTCCTGAATGCAGCCCGACAAGCGGTACCCCGTGCAGAGATTCGACAAGCGGTCTGACATGGTCGTCGAGATCTGATCAAATGTATTGGAGTTCTGCCGAGTCATACTGCGAAAACCTGACAGAAGGCAACCATGACGACTGGAAAATGCCGAACATTGACGAACTCAGAACAGTTATCAGAAACTGCGACAATACTCAGACAGGCGGAGCCTGCGCTATATCAGATCCAGATCATTTGTCATCATCTGACAATAAAAACTGTTCTTGTGACTCCATTCAGAACAACGAGGGTTATTACAGCAAACTCGGTGATGAAGACGCCATAACTCTTTGGTCTTCCTCTGTCAGATCGGACGATACGAACAGCGCATGGTGCATAACATTCACCAGTGCCTACATATTGAATCTCAATAAAAGTGGTTACAGCCGTAATGTCCGCTGTGTCCGTTCTGCGGAGTGATGCGGAAGTTTTGACATTTGTCACCGAGAGTTTATAAGTAGCAGTTTTAACTTTTTGACAGGAGAAACATCATGAAAAAATTGCTCGACACCGTTTTGTTGCTGGCACTTCCCGCTTCGGGAAAGTCGGAAGTCCGCAGATTTATGGAACATCTCACCAAAAAACAGTGCGAAAACGATATGCACATGGGCGAGACGCTTCAGCTTGACGATTATCCGTATGTTCATTTCATGCACAGGATCGACGATGAGCTCAGCAAACTCGGCTGGCACTATATTTTCTACAAAGGGGCGACGCGTCCTTTCAAGGATCCGATGGAATGGTCGACTCTGATAGAACTTCTCAACGAAGATTACGAAGATCTCGTAAATTCCAACGTAATCAGTGTTCCGTCGGCGGCTCAGTGGCTTTTCGACAGAATGGACAATATCCGCGAAAAACTCGATCTCGGGCGCGAATTCGGGAAGATCCCGTGGGACATCAGAATCGCAGCAGGAAAGGCGATTGAAGCGGAAGTCGCTGAATTTCTCAAAGAAAAAAATGCGACGGCTGCGGCTGACAAAACTAACAAGACTATCGTCATCGAGCTTGCACGCGGCGGTGCGAACGGCGCAAAAATGCCTCTTACCCCTCCGCAGGGCTATGCTTCGGCTTTTGAGATGTTCTCCGAACACATCCTCAACAGAGCTTCGATACTTTACGTCTGGGTAACGCCGGAAGAGAGCAGAAGAAAGAACTACGAACGCGCAAAACCGAACGGCGAGAGCTCGATCCTCAACCACGGCGTTCCGCTTGAAGTAATGCTCGGCGAATACGGCTGCGACGACATGGCTTACCTCATCGAAACGAGCGACAAGCCGAACACGGTAAAAGTCGAGCGCACGGTTACGGTCAAAAAGAAAGGCAAAGAGGTCTTCACGACCAAAAAATGGAATATTCCGGTCGCAAGATTCGACAACCGCGAAGACCTTACGACTTTCATCCGCAAAGATCCGAAAGAGTGGGGCAAGGAAGAGTACAAAAAGATGTACAAAGGTCTTTCCGACGCAATGAAAACGCTTGCTGAACTTTCAAAATAATTATTAATTTCAATGCTTTATCTTTAAAATCATGCTTTACTTCATCTTAACTCTGCTTATTTTCGCTTCTCTTGAAGTCGTCTCGAAACCGCTCATGCCTTACATCGACCCGTTTGCCCTCACTTTCTGGCGGTTTTTCATGGGTTTCGTCTTTTTCCTGCTTTATCCCGGCATGAAGCAACGCTTTGCCGAGATCAGAAACTTCTCGAAAAGCGACTGGTTTTTCCTGTTTTTACTCGGTTTTCTGAACGCTTTCGTCTCTATGAGCCTGCTTCAGCTCGCAGTCAGGGAGAGCACTCCGGCAACGGCGGCGGCGATCTTCTGCTCGAACCCGCTTTTTGTAATGATAATCTCTTCGATCGCAGGTTACGAAAAGATCAGCGCGAGAAAGATCATCGGGCTGCTTATCGGTGTTGCCGCAATATTCGTAATCATGTGGGAAAAAGGCTTTAAGCTGAACTACGGCGCGATCTATGCCGTTTCTGCTGCCGTTATTTTTGCGGGATTTACCGTTCTCAGCAAGAAAACGGTCTCCAAGATCAAGCCGTTTTCGGTCAATTTAGTCTCCTTTTTCTTCGGTATCGTCTCGCTTTCGGTCTTTATGGCACTCACCGGAAAAAGTTTTGCGCTGAATCCGGTTTTCTTTAAAGATTACGCAAAGCTGACAGCCTTTGTTTATCTCGGTTTCATCGTCACAGGCCTGGGTTACGTCACGTTTTTAGCGACGATAAAAAAGTATTCACCTGTCAGTTCTTCGCTTATTTTCATGCTGAAGCCTGCGGTAGCATCGGTTTTTGCCGTCATTTTTCTCGGTGAAAAACTTTCGGCTTATTTCATTGCCGGATTCATCATGCTCCTTCTCGGAACCGGCGCGATAGTTTCGGAAAAAATCTGGAAATAGAGCCGTCTCATCATTTTATGCTTTTACGATTTTGAAATTTCTCTTGGATTTTAACCAAGAAAACTCAAAAAATATAAATTTTATGAAATTTATTTCCAAAAACTGCAAATAAAACTCAAAAAATCGTTGATTTTTGAAATTTCTCAACTAAAATAGAGCGGAAAACTCAAGGAGGTTTCTCATGGAAAACAGGGCAGGAAAAACAGTTAAAAATTTCAGCGGCGAAAGTGCCTACTATTCGTTTTATCCTCAGCCGCTGCCGCCGGATCCGGCGATAGAAATCGATCCGGAAATGATGTCTCTCATTATCGATGCGCATGAAAAAGTCGCGGCTTTAAACAGTGTTTCAAACAGGATACCCAACAAAGACCTCTTTATTTCGATGTATGTGAGAAAAGAGGCGGTTTTGTCGTCGCAGATCGAAGGGACGCAGTGTACTCTCGATGATGTGCTTTATCCCGAAGCTGATGAGAATGCCAACGCCGATGTTTCCGATGTAGTGAACTATGTCAGAGCGATAAATTTCTCGACGCGGAGATTGGCGGAACTTCCGCTTTGCAACAGGCTGATACGCGAAACTCACGCGGTGCTTATGAAAAGCGTCCGCGGATGCGACAAAACTCCCGGCGAATTCCGTGTTTCGCAAAACTGGATCGGTGGAGCCGGCAGCACACTGAAAAACGCAAGATACATTCCGCCGAATCCTTCTGACATGAAAGAATGTATCTCCGATTTTGAAAAATTCATGAATGCCGAAGAGGGGATGGATCTCTTTGTCAAAGCGGCGCTTCTGCACTATCAGTTTGAAACGATTCATCCGTTTCTGGACGGCAACGGCAGGGTCGGAAGACTTCTCGTCACCCTTTTCCTCATGCAGAATCAGGCGGTCTCATCCCCGATTTTGTATCTTTCGTACTACCTGAAATCGAACAGGATCGAATACTACGACAGAATGGCGGAAGTCAGGCGGACCGGAAATTATGAGCAGTGGATCAAATTTTTTCTGCGCGGAGTTGCCGAAACAGCATCCGACGCGACTGAAACGATCGATATTTTAACGGCACTGCACTATAAAAACGAAAAACTTCTCGCTGAAACACAGCGAAATAGCGGGAAAACGCTTGAATTTCTGCATTATCTCGAGCAGAATCCTATCATTGAAACAAAGAAAACCGCAGTCGCACTTAACTATTCCTACAACACCGCGGCGAACTACATCTCACTTTTCTGCGAAAACGGGATCCTTAAACAGACATCGAAATCGGGCAAATCAAGGATCTATTCCTACGAAGACTATCTGAAGATTCTCAGAAAAGGGGTATGATTGCCGGAGCACACGCGGTCCGCGTGCTGAATTGTTGCCGGAGCGCGGGAGGCTCGCCCGCAGGTTGTTCTATTCCTGAAACAAAAGCTTGCCTTTGCTGTCATGCTGTCTACAATACTGCGTTTTTTGTTTAAAAACTAACTTGTTTTGATGCTGGAGGAAAAAATGAAAAGATTTTGTGCATGTTTTGCTGTTTTTGCAGCTTTGATTTTTGTCATCGGCTGCGGCGGCGATACGGACGATGCTCAGTTTCCGGAATGCAGCGCGTCGTCAGGCACACCGTGCAAAGATTCATCAAGCGGACTCATCTGGTCGGCAAGGTCGTCAAGCGGCTATACTTGGAGCAACGCAGTTTCGTATTGTGACAATCTGACGGAAGGCGGCTATTCGGACTGGCATTTACCGAATATAAACGAGTTAAGGACGCTTATCAAAAACTGTGCCGGTTCCCAGACAGGCGGTTCATGTGCTGTTCAGGATCCGAGTTGTCTTTCTTCATCCTGCTATAGCAGCAGTTGTTATTGCAGTTATATGGAAAACAACGGCGGATATTACAGCAAACTTGGAGATGACGACACTGTTTATCTTTGGTCTTCCTCTCCTCGGTCAGATGATACAGATGACGCATGGATCGTGATTTTCTACTACGGATACGTGAGCTACTACTATAAGGCTGACTACAGCAATGTCCGTTGTGTGAGGTAGGCCTTGCAGACCGCATTTTGCGCATTTCCTATGTAGAGACGTGACCTGACACGTCTCAATAAACGTCTCAAAAAACGTTCCTCTCAATCAATCTAATAAAATAAATCTAATTTTGACATTGATTTAATTGAAAATTAAATTAAAATATTCCGATTTTAACGTTGCGCGGTAATGTGTAATGTTTACAATGGATTGTGATAAATTCAAAAACAAATACCGCATAGATTCGGCACGGGCAAAATGGCACGATTACGACGACGGTTTTTATTTTGTGACCATTTGCACAAAAAATCGGGAATATTTTTTCGGAACAATTCAAAACCGTGAAATGATTTTGTCCCCGATAGGAGAATACGCAAAACAGCAGTTGCAGACAATCAACGAACATTATTTATATGCCGAAATCATGTTATGGACGATAATGCCAAATCATATTCACCTTATTCTGTCTATTGACAGCAGCAAGATACCGCACAAAAAACGGGATGTTCCTGTTGTAGGAAATGATAACATCCAGAAAATAGGAGACGTGTCAGGTCACGGAGGAGACGTGTCAGGTCACGGAGGAGACGTGTCAGGTCACAGAGGAGACGTGTCAGGTCACGTCTCTACACCCATTGAATGTGCGGTGCAAGGACAATCGTGGTTATCCAACGTGATATGCCAGTTCAAACAGTCAATAAAAAGGTTTGCAAACCAGCATGAAATTGAATTTGCATGGCAAACCCGTTTCCACGATCACATCATCAGAAATCAGAAAGAAATGGATCTTATCACAGAATATATAGAGAACAACGTGAGAAAATGGGAAGAAGATTGTTTTTACATAAATTTGTAAGACGTGTCAGGTCACGTCTCTACGGGGAAACATGTCGGTTTATTCGCCTCTGCGGACGCAGCGGACGATATCTGAATTGGATTTGCCGCCGAAATTTACGATGCCGTCATAGAAGGTGACATACCATGCGTTTTTCCAGTCATCGGAGGTCGGACTCTTTTTCGCATCACTTGAGGATGTGCGGAAAGAACGGTTCGGCATTCCGGGAAAGTCTGAAGCTGGGCGGTATTTGCCGTAGTTTGCGAGTGAGGCAAGTTCGTTTTTGTTGGGAAGCCTCCAGTCGCTTTTTCCTGCGTATTCAAGGTTTTCACAGGTGGAAAGGGCGTCTGCGAAAGTTTTCACGCTGTCTTTATAGGTCTTCTGCCAGACAAGACCGGTGACTGAATCTTTGACTATTTCGTCTTCGCCGATCTTTTCGGTTTCAAACTGTCCGTCAGGCAGAGGCGTGCCGCGGACGCAGCGGACATGCATATTTTCGCTTTCAGTCTTGACTTTGTGGCTTAAAAATCCTCTGTCGAAGCGGACGAACCACGCTTTGTTCTGATCTGCATCTGCAGTTGAGGCGAAATCGGCGGAAGTCCAGAACCATTCGTCGGTTGTGCCGGGGAAAAGATCTGTATTTATCGCTGGATCGTATCTGCCGTTGTCAACGATCGAAAGGAGCTCCTTCGGTGTCGGAAGACGCCAGCCGTAACTTCCGGCGTATTCTTTTGCGCACTCTTCCGAAGCCTGCTGCCAATCGACATTTTTTGTGATTTTCTGCTGCCATTCAAGCTTGAGGTTCTCGTCAAAAACGATCTTTTCTTCCCCGCTTCCTTTGACCGTGAATTTCTGCGGGATGCATGTTCCTTTTTTTGCATACTGCGCATCCTGGCCGAAGAACGCTTCGCCTTCATCCGGGCAGGTGATCTCGGCTGTTTCGCTGTAGCATTTGGTCTGGCCGGTGCAGATGTTGCCGAAAACGACGGGGATGTCGGGTATCACGATGCCGGTATCTTCATCGTCAGTCGTGTCGGGATCATCGATCGGATCTGTAGGGTCGGGATCATTTTCCGATGTGTCTGCATCCGATGTGTCGGGATCGTCGGAATCATCAGGATCATTTTCCGATGTGTCAATATCGGATATTTCGATATCGTCCGGATCGTCCTGTTCCGGTGCGGTATCGTTTTTGTCCTCGTCGTTTGATGTTTCGTCGGGAAGAGTGTCAATGCTGTTGTCAGCGTCCTGCGATGTGTCGCTGTCTGTGTCAGTCAGTTCTTCCCCGTCATCGTTGCTGGAACAGGAAAAGAGAAGAAATACCGATAAGATCAAGGTGAAGATCAACAAACTTTTTTTCATTTTTATCTCCAAAAATTGCGGTTATTTGATCTTGCGGACGCAGCGGACCATTCCGGTCAAAGTTTTTTTCTGGTTTAAGATATTGGTATTCTTGAAGTAGATATACCATGCCTTGTCGTGATCTTCGTCTGGAACTGATGAAGACCAGAGATAGACCGAGGCGTCTCCGAGAAGGCTGTACGAGCCGTCGGTTTTGTCTCCGCATCTCTCGATCCCGAGAGCGTTCGTCGTGCTCGTGCACAAATTTATGTCATAGCACTTCGGGTTTGCGGTGGAGTAGGAGGCTGTGCATTCGTCGGTAACGTTGCAGGCGCCGCCGGCAGCAGTCTTCTGGCAGTTGCGGACAAGCGTTCTGAGTTCGCTGATCGTCGGCATTCTCCAGTCTTCAAAGCCGCCTTCAGTCAAGCCGTTGCAGTGGCTTCCTGCTTCAGCCCATTTCTTGTTCTGAGAGGTCGCCGAAGACCATATAAGTCCGGTCGCTGAATCTATGCACGGTTTCGCGCTTGCCGGGCTGCATTCAGGAAAAGACGGCTGTTCCGGAGCTGAAGTGTCTCCGTCATCGTCAGGCTGGGAATCGCCGGAATCCGTGTCGCTGTCATCGTCACTGTCCGTTGTATCGTTGTCAGAAGTGTCGGAGTCTGAATAGGAATCATCAGCCGCTTCATCGGAGTCTTCGGTAGGATCGGTGTTTTCTCCGTCAGGCTGTGGATCGCCTGAATCAGGCGTTGTGTCGGGATCATCGGCATTTTCCGTTATGTCGTTATCCGTTATACCGGTATCCGATGTGTCGGCATCGTTGTTTTCAGATGCGGTATCGGTTTTGTCATCGTCGTTTGTGGTTTCGTCGGGCACAGTGTCTGTACTGTTGTCAGCGTCCTGTACTGCGCTGCTGTCGGTGTCCGCAAGTTCCTCCTCGTCATCGTTGTGAGAGCATGAAAAAGCAAAAAAAACCGATAAAACCAGAATGAAAAGCAGTTTAAATTTTTTCATAAGTGCCTCCGTCACAAAAACTATCTCCGATTTCGGGCTTATATATAAAAAAATACTGAAATCAAAGAAAAAGAACGGTTTTTTTGCTAAAAACTTAATTGTTATTAAAATATAATGTTTTTGGTTTATGGAGATACGATGGAAAAGGACAAAGTTTTAAAAATCAAGGACGACGTCGCTTGCCGGCGCTCTTTTGACGGCACTCTTGTCGCAGTTTCTCCGGAATCGGACAAAGTGGTGACTTTGAATGAATCCGCGGCCGAGCTCTGGTCGCTTATTGACGGGAAGCGCACTGTCAAGGAGATCATCGTACTTTTTGCGGCCCGTTTCGAAGTCGAAACTCTTGACGAATTTTCCGTGATCGAAAATGATGTCATTGAAATCGTTGAGAAATTTTTGGAAAAACAACTTGTGGAAATAATTTGATGCTGAGGTGTGGTATGAGTTCAAAACGGAGATTTTCAACACTCTTTTCCGTATTGTTTCTGATTTTTATCCTTGTTTCGTGCAGCGGAGGAAACAGTAAAAAATGCGTTGAAGACAAAGAGTGCGGATATGGTTCATACTGTTCGATGGAAGAAGGCAAGGATAAAGGAAAATGCACAGGTTTTGAGGAAGATGATTATAAGATCGCGATAACTTCACCTGAAGACGGAGCGCATCTCTGCGGAAAAGTCACGGTGGAAGTCGCTCTCGGCGAAGTTTCCGAAAAACTTCATGACGGAATGGATATCGTTCTTTCTGTAGCTAAAGGGAAGAATATGGAAACTTTGAAGAGTCTCCTTTCGGAACAGACAGCCGCTTTCGAGATCGATCTTTCTGAAAAAGGTGAGTATAAACTTTCAGCTTTTTTGCTCCTGAATCCTTATGTTAAGGCTGAAATAACTCTGACCTGCGATTCCGATCCTGAACCGGAAGACGACAGTGATACGACACCCGATGATGACGACGACACTGAGCCTGCTGATGACGATGCTGACAGCGACAGCGATAATCCGGTAGATGACAGCGACAGTGATACCGGACCGAAAGAAGCGAAGCCGGTTGCAGAGATAACTTCGCATCCGCAGGCTGTTTCATCGGTCGCTACGGCTGAATTCACATTCGAATCCGATATCGAAGAGGCGGCTTTCCGCTGCAAGATCGATGCGAACGAGTGGGAAAACTGCACCTCGCCGAAAGTTTACGAAAATCTTACTGAAGGAGACCATCAGTTTTCTCTCAAGGCCGTAAATGTCGGCGGAACTGAATCCGACGTGGTTTCTTTTTCGTGGAAAATCGATTTTTCGATCGCGAATATCGAGATCCTCGCTCCGTGGAATAGCGACAAACTGGGAAACGGTGATGCCGATACCTGCAAGGCGAACAACTACGGCGCAGTAGTCAAAGACGGTAAGATCTATGTCGGAACGACGCAGAATGCTATTCACGGTGAAGATGCTTACGGCGTCTGTTTCAAAGTCGGTTTTGCAAACACTGCTGCAGGTGCAAAATTCAATGTTTATACAAAAAACGGCGAAGAGTGGTCGCCTGTCTGGGAGGGAACACTTACCGAGAGTGGTGTCGAAAACGGTTTCATAATGATGAGCGGACTTGTGCTCAATAAAGGTGAAAACACTGTGAAAGTCGTTGTCGGCGGCAAGTCTGAAGATATTCCGGATGCCGAATATATCCAGAAGATCATTGTCGTGACTGAAAGTCCGGAGATTGCGTGGGCGTTCCCGTTGGACAACAAAATCTTTTCTCAGAGCACTTTTTCCTCTGGGATTTTTGCGACTTTCAATATCACTGATTCGATTCCCGGGCTTGAAGTAGAGCTTTTTGAAGTAGATACGGTGATCACCTCTCTCAAAACAGGCAGATTCGGAGCCGAATCGCTTTCTTTTGTAGACCCAACGCTTGCTGATTCCTGCTCTCCCAGGGTCTTCCGCGCGGTGCTTTACGATACTCTCAACGACAAAACGGTCGATTCAGGCAACCGTACTATAACTTTCGATGTCAATTCGCCTTCTATTGATGCGGTTTCCGTTGTCGGGAAAAACGGTGAGGAGATCGTTTCGACCGTCAATGCGGTGCAGAATCCGGTAACGGTCAGCATCAGTGTCAGCGATGCGGCGAATGTCACGGGAGACGGAAACAGAACTGTCACTTTATATACCAACGGCGGCAGCGGAACTCCGAATAAAGTCCTTGCGACGCAGTCAAATGCAGGCGCTTCGGTCGTTTTTAAAGATATCGAACTCAGTGAGGCGAAGCACACTCTCAAAGTCGAAGTAAAAGACTGCACCGGCAATATTTCATCAACCACTCTTGATCCTGTCACGGTAAGTACGACCAATCCGGTTCTCGCGGTCGTATCTCCGAAAGGCAAAGGTGACGATTCGAGATGGCTCGTTATGAGTGATGTCGAGCATCTCGAAGGGGCAAGCGTGGCAGAGTTTGCCCACAGCCTCAACGGTGTAAAAATGAAGATCGTTTCTGATAAAATCCTTAGTGAGATCGTTGAAGTCAGTCATGTTTTCGGTTCGGTCGAAATCGTTATTACGGACTTGGCGACTCTTTCAGATGACAGGCAGAATATCGTTGTCAATTTGCCGGATCTCATAGACGGCAGACACCAGTTCATAGTCAAAGTCCTCGATTTCGCGGGGAATCCCGGAAAGATAGGCGGCGGAGATGAAGAATACTACGAAGTCGATATCACCGCTCCGATGATAAATTCGCTTGCTTTCGATACGGAAAACTATCCGGTAAAAATGACGATCGATCTTTCAAATGCCGCGCCTGAGACCTCTTATACTCTCGTTGCGACAAAAGGGGAAAGTGTAAAAACATGGCACGGGGTCATTACGGAAAACGGCGTTTTTGAAAAGACGCTGCAGCTTTCAAAAGGTGAGTGGAGCGCAGATCTCACACTTACGGACGATCACGGAAACGTTACTGCTTCAGTCGGAAACACGTTTGAGGTAACTCACGATGTTCCCGAGATCACTTTGAAGAAAGCAGACGGCGTCACGGTCATGAACGTCACTCATGAGGCAAAACCGGTATGGTTCGGCCCGGCTGAACTTGAAAACTGTGCAGAATCTTCGTGCAAAGCTGCTGTCAGGATCTATGCGGCTCAGGGAACGGAAGTAGGTTACGAGATCGGTTCTGTAAGCAATACTGTCACGATAGGTGCGGCAGGTTATGAGACCGTCGGTCTTCCGCTCAATCTCGTTGCTGTTTCGGAACTTTCGATAACATCAGGCCTTTACAGCGAGACCTACTATCTTGCTGCGACAGACAGAACTCCCGGCGTATATGTCGCGAGCCCGAAAATATGTCCTAAATCGGCTGAATACTGCAGCATTTACGAGCTTACGGACGATCCTTCGACCGAAGAGACAGAGCTCGCCGAACTTGGTTTCGGATATGATGACGACCTTACTCCGGGAGACGGAATACTTAATTTCAAGGCCGGATCGGCGATAAAATTCACGGTCCAGAATTCTGTGACCGGCGGCTTTATGGAGATCGAAAACGCACCTGCCGGTTTCGAATATGCTAAGGTTTCCCTTGTCAAGATGCAGGGGGACGCTATTCCTGAAAACTACTATTCTGCCGATTTCTCGAATCTGGCAGTTCCAGACACGAATATGAACGGTCAGACTGATTACGACCTTGTTTTCGTTCTCAAGACTGAAAGCGGATTCGTTCAGAGATATTCCGTTCCGCTTCACGTCGATCTGGCGCTTCCTGAGCCTGTAACGGCCGCGGCATCCGCATCGACTGCAGATGCTCTTCTGGGAAAACTTAATTTCGCGTGGGATCCGCTTGCAGCAAAGCCTTACGCTTACGAAGTGCGCTACCAGAGCTATGACGAAGGAACATGTTCTATAGTCGATGAATTCGACAGTGCGACTGTTCCGCTCACTGAATTTGCGGGAAAGATCACGAAACCTCTCGATACGCAGATGAGCTACAACTTCTTCGTAAATGCGGTGACGAATGCGGCGGGAACGCTTACGGCAGACATCCACAAAAACGGAAACAGCTACTGTGCGGCAGTCGTAGCGGTCAATGCGGTCCTTGCGGATGACGGCAGAGTCATGGCTAAGAATTTTGGTGAGGTCAATGCAGGCTCGGTCAAAGATTTCGGCACTCTCAAAATGGAGTGGACCAATATTTATGAAAATTCGAGCGGTTACCACAATTTCAGACTTAAAATCATCGGAGATGTCGATAACGACGGTTTTGAGGACTACGCTATTTCAAACCGCTACAAGTCGGATTCAGGTATAGACAACCAGTATAACGGTTTTGTTGATATCTATTCGGGTGCCGGCCATACGCTTATAAAATCGTTCCGCGGCACAATCGGTTCAACAGAAATGGTTGGTCAGGATATTTCGTCAAAAGCAGATTTCAACGGTGACGGTTTCAAAGACTTTGCTTACACCAATTATAAGGGAAATGTTTTTGTTTTCTTCGGAACAGAGGACGGAATCGATTTTGAAGGAACTCCTTTTTCTTTCAGGGCAAAAGATGCTTCGAATCAGGCAAACAGAGGGCTTGCAACTGGAGATTTTGACGGTGACGGTTGTGATGATATTTTAATTACAGCACCTTCGAAAAATGTCGGGGATTTCAGCAAAGCCGGAGAAGTTTATGTTTACTTAGGCTGCAAGGAAGGCGGTTTTGTAGGCGAAGAACCCGATCTTACATTCACAGGTAATGCAACTGATGCAAAAGTCGGCAATTCAGGCATGATGGATGTAGGAGACCTCAATGATGACGGAAAAACTGATTTCGTTTTAGGTTCTGACAACGCACTCTATATACTTTACGGCGGCACTTCCGAAGGTTCACTTACTCCTAAATTCAAATCTCTTTCCAGCCCTGGATTGTATATGAGTAAAGGTGATTTCAACGGTGACGGAATAACCGATTTTGTTTATAATTACGATACAGATGAAAAAAGTGAAACAAGGATTTACTACGGCTCAATCAGCGGTATAAATTCTAAACCAGATATGACTATAAACGATTTTTCTGCTATTTACGATAATTACGGTTTTACTCCTTCGTCCAATGTTGTTGCCGTTGCGACAGAAGCGAAAGATCTCAACGGTGACGGAGCAGATGATTTGGTAATTACTTCTTCAACCGGTGTGCTTATTTACTACACCTATACTGATGGTGCGACTGGTGCAAAACAGCTTAGAACGCAGCCTTCGGTTTTCGAGGTGTTTTCTTATCAAACAGGTTCCAACCCAAAATTGATGATGCTTGACGATGCTATAATTTATTGTAACAATGCGAAAGCGGCAGGAAACTGCGAAAGATTGGATTTTTAATTTTTATTTATGGGAGGATATTATGAAAAAGAATTATCAGAAACCTGAAATTATCGAAGAGATCGAACTTGACAGAAAGGTGGTCTACGCGAGTGAGTGTGTTCCGACAGAAGATGATCCGTTTAAATGTGACTAACGATGTCCCCTGTTTCCGAGACGCTTCAAGTTCAGCGCGAGTTGTACTCGGCTGAAAAAGGTCTCATCGTTCATTCGAGTTCTTTTGAAAAAAACGGTTTCGCCTTTGTCTGCGGCGGAGTCTGCGGAATAGGTAAATCGACTCTTTGCTTTAAACTGAAAGAATTGTTCAACCCCATCAACGATGACAGAAGTCTTCTTGAATTTGCTGATAGCGGCATAATCGTAAGCAGTTTCTGGGATCAGAACGAACAAAATTTCAGCACGAAAAAATATCTCGTGAATCAGGAGCTCACGGCAAAACTGAGGGCGTTTCTTTTTGTTGCCAAAGAGTTCGAAAAAGAGACTTACCTTGAAAAACTGACTGACAAGGCTCTCATCTGGAAAAAGCTTCTATTCTGCGCCGCGCCTCCTGCGGAAGGGGAAAACCAGCTTTTCGGGCACTACTTTTCGATGCTTGAAAAACTGATGTCACAGACTGAATTTTTTATTATTCACCACAATCTCAAAGACTCTCCTGAATTTGTCGCCAAAAGGCTTCTTGAGATAGGTTAGAGAAAGATCACTCTTTGTTTTTTTCGATCATTTTTTTGATTTCAGCGAGACCTTCGGCGCAGTCGGAGCTGTTGAAGAAGCGGCAGTTTCCTTTTGCTGCGACCGGAACGATCTTCACGACTCTTGTCGGACTTCCTGAAAGACCGAGTTTTTCAGGATCACATCCGGCTTCCTGCGCACTCATTATTTCAGGCTCGTAGGAAAAAGCCCGTATCGCATCGCTCAAAGAAGGCATTCGTCTGTTGTTCGAGCCCTTCCTGACAGTGAGAATGAGAGGAAAGTCTGCGGAAAGGGTAAGTTCTTTGTTGTCGAATTCGCTTTTTACGGTCAGTGATCTTTCCGAGATGCTGACTATTTCAGTGATATAGGGAATCATCGGGATCCCCAGCATCTGCGCGGTCTCTCCAGGTACCTGAGCGGTATCGCCGTCTATTGCCTGACGCCCGCAGAGGATGATGTCGGGGGTTCCGCAGGCCTTTTTTATGCCGCAGGAAAGGGCATAAGCGGTGGCCCGGCAGTCAGATCCGGCAAAGGCTTTGTCGCTCAGGATGACACCTTCATCTGCACCGAGAGCGACGGCACGCCGGATAACAGCTTTTGCGCTCGGCGGCCCCATCGTTATGACGGTGATCTTTGTGTTCTTGATCTGTTTTTTTATCGCGACAGCTGCTTCGAGAGCGTATTCGCAGTAAGGATTCAGGATCGATTCGACCCCTTTTCTGATGAGCGTTCCCTTTTCTTTGTCTATCTTTATTTTGTCGGTCCTCGGGACCTGTTTTATGAGCACGGCGATATTCATCTTATTTTGAGATTCCTCAGTTCGCAGTTGTGAAGAAAATTTTTTATTTTTAAAGCTGCTCCGGCTTCGGGAGATGATACGATAAGTCGGGCGAGTGATTTTGTCTTCTGGTCGAACATCTTTGCTGCAAGCGATCTTGTCGCAGGTACCGGCCTGAATCCGTTTTTGAGGAGCTGGAAAAAGCGCTTTGTCGACCATGTGAGAACGGTCGTGCCTGAAGGAAGTTCCGAAAAGTCGGAAAAAGTTCTTCCTCTTGCTCCCAAAAGTCTGATGAGCTGCGCAGTCCTTTCGGAAGATGTGTATGAGTCTGCTGCCTTGTTTGGTGAATAGATAAAGATCTCTGCATGCTTTCGGCTGGGAAGAAGCGAGTCGTAAAAGCGGATGAGCGCTTTCGTGAGCTGCAGCGGGCTTCTGAAGAAGCGGAGATAACGCACCGGGACCGGATCCGGCGGGGCATCTATCGCCAAAGTGCCGTCAAATTCAGGAAAGCACGATACTTTTGCAGCAGGGCGGCAGTTTTTTTCAGGCTCCGGAAAATCCAAAAACGACGCCTCGTGGAATCCCAGGTCAAGTGCGCCTCTGACGACCGAAAGGCCGGATTCCGGAGCAAGCCTGCCGAAAGAAAAGAAAGTTTTTCTCTTCCTGAAAAGGGCTTTTCTGATGTAGAAACATTCCGGGATGAAACTCTCTTCAACAAAGAAAAGAGTCTCTTCTTTTGCATCGTTGATTATCCTGTCGAGGATCATCTTCTGTATCGAAAGAAGAGCCGCCGGACCGGTCTTCCCGTCGCGCAGATAGGCCTTTTCAAGCGGATCCGCCTGGGTTTTGTCGAAGACGAAAAAGTCGGAAATGTCTTCCGTGATGATGCATTTTTTCACCGGAAAAAGTTCGGAACTTATCCCTGAGAGAGCAAGATGGGCGCTTATTTTCAAAGCATCCGGCCTATTTGAAAAATAAATTATGTTTGCTGTGTAACTCATTGTAATTACTTGATAAAGTTTGTAAGATCAAAGATCTTCGCCAAAATGAAGACTATTCCCGCGGCAAAGTAGAGTATTCTGTAAAAACTTCTCTCGGCAAGGAATTTCGCCTGCAGAGAAGCTCTTTTCATTGTGCATATTTTGAAGATCACATGGATACAGCCTGCGATCATGAACGGAAAAGAGACTTTTAAGAGTTCTTTTTCGATCAGTGAAAGGGCGGAAATATAGAGCGCCGCTGCAAGAAAAAGGAGAAGGGAGACCTTTTCCCATGCCGAAACTCCGAAGCAGACAGCACCTGTCTTTATCCCGCTTTTTTTATCGGCATCGTGGTCTATGAGCTCATGGTTTATGTGCCCTGCCGAAAAAAGAAGGGCAAAATAAACTGATACGGCTGCGCTCCCTCTGTCAAGCGGGGCTAAAACCGTGTATCCCATGAGGAAATGGATGATCTGACCGATGAAGTGTATCAGCGTCCCGAGCAAAGGCCGGTATTTGAACCCTTTTTTGGGGAACGAATAGATGCACCAGAGAAGGAAACTTACGGCTGCAAAGAGCGCGAGCACAGGCCTTATCAGGAAAAAAAGAACGAGCGAAAGAACGAGCGAGACCGAGAGAGTGACTATGAATGAAGTCTTTACCCCTTTCAGGTCGGAGAGGCGCGAGTTGTGGCAGTCGTCTTCACTTCCAGCAAGGCCGTTGAACGCATAGATGGCAGTGAAGAGAGAAAATATAGCCGCAACAAAGAGAAAAACCGGAAGTGAAAAAAGCTGATCTGCCGATCTGAAGGCGAAGAAAAGACCTATCATCGGGAAACCGAGAAGGATCGAGACTTCGGCAAAACGCGCCGATTTTATGAAAGCCAGAAGTTTGTTCATGACTCAGGTCATTCCTTTTCATCCCTGATCCCGAGCTTGCTCATGCGGTATCTGAGCATCCTTTCTGTCAGATTGAGCAGAACGCAGGTGTCGTGGCGGTTGTAGTTCGTCTTTTTGAGGGCTTCAACGATGTAGCGTTTTTCGATCCCTGATAAGATCTCGTCAAGATCCACATTGTGCGAAAGGTCGATCTCGAAAGGATTTCCTCCGGATGGCTGCCTGTTTTGTGAAGAGGTCGCTTTTTCGATGCTGATCTCCGAGACAAGCCCGTCGCGTGCGAATATCGTGCCGCGTTCGATGATATTTTTGAGCTCCCTGACATTCCCGGGAAAGTTGTAGCGGTTGAAAAAATCAAGGATCTCGTCTGAAAATCTGAAGTTTGTCCCTGTTTTTTTCGAGAACTGATCCAGGAACATTTCAGCAAGAGGCATTATGTCGGCGCGTCTTTCCGCAAGCGGCGGAATGTAAAGCTCGATAACGTTCAGGCGGAAGTAAAGGTCTTCGCGGAATTTTCCTTTTTTGATCTGCTCCTGAAGGTTTTTGTTGGTCGCGGCGATGAGGCGGACTCCCGTCGGGATTTTTTCTGTGCCTCCGACCCTCGTGAAAACCCTTTCCTGAAGCACTCGAAGCAGCTTCACCTGCATATTTTCACCGAGTTCGCCGATCTCATCTAAGAAAAGCGTGCCGTTCCCGGCGACTTCGAAATAACCTTTTTTTGTCTGATATGCGCCGGTGAAAGAGCCCTTTTCATGCCCGAAAAGTTCGCTTTCAAGAAGATTCTCAGGGATCGCACCGCAGTTTATCGGATACCATGGAAGGTCGCCTCTGCCGCTGTTTTTGTGGATGAAGTTCGCAAGGACCTCCTTTCCTGTTCCGCTGTCTCCGGTAATGAGGACTGTGCTGTCGGTCGGAGCTATGCGGAGGGCGAGTTCGAGGATCTTTTTCATCTGCGGACTTTGGGCGATCATGCCGCTTTCTTCCGGCATGTTCCGTGTTTCGGTATCCGGTTTCGCCGCCGGAGTTTTCGGCGGTTCCTCGTTTTTTTTCATCTGTGAGGCCGATGCAACGCACTTCTTCACGATGTCGCGTATCTCCGCAACATTGAAAGGTTTGCTGACATAGTCGACTGCTCCCAGTTCTATCGCCTTTATCGCCTGTTCCGTCGATGCATAAGCTGTGATCACGATGACCTGAGATCTCGGACTCGTGTGAAGGAGTTCGTTCAGTAGATCGATGCCGTCTATTGCTTCAGGCATATTGTAATCCATCAGGATCACCGTGAAATTTTCTTCTTTCAGCTTGCGCAGCGCGATTTCGCCGTTTTCTGCAGTCGTGACGTCGTAGCCGTCCTTTTTCAGCAGTATCTGGAGAAACTGACGCATGCTGAGTTCGTCGTCGATAACAAGAATCTTAACTTTTTCAGAATTTTCCATCATTTAACCTTGATTCCGAAATCTATAATAATTCTCGCACCTTTTTCGGTGTTCATGGCTTTTATCTTGCCGCCGTGTTTTGTGATGATCCTATAAACGAGAGCAAGTCCGAGACCTGTCCCGCGCTTTTTTGTTGAAAAAAACGGGTCAAAAATTTTGTCGATATTTTTTTCGTTGAAACCTGAGCCGGTGTCGTCAAAATAGAGTTTGAAAGAGTTTTCGGAAAGTTCCGAGAATATGTTGATTTCTCCTTCGTCATTCATCTCTTCAGCGCTGTTTGTCATTATGTTCCAGAAGACCTGTTTCAGCTTTTCGGCGTCTCCGAGAACGGAAAATTCATCGACTTTGCAGGTTATTTTTACTTTCGGATGTCCGAGTCTGAAAAGTGTCACGACATCTGTCAGGATCGAACTCGGAACGCATTCCATAAGTGTGTATGAAGTCTCTTCGGTGTATCTGAAAAGTGAATCGAGCAGGGTCTTTACGCGTGTTCCTTCACGGCGGACGATCTCGATGAGCTCCTCCGATTCGGGCTGGCTCTCTTTTATTTCTGAAAACATCAGTTCGCTTGCTCCGATGAGGCTTGTGAGGGGATTTTTGATCTCGTGGGCTATCGTTGCCGTGAGTTTTCCGATAGTTGCCAGCTTTTCCTGAAGTTCGAAACTTTCCTCCTGCTTTCTGATCGCAGTAAGATCTGAGAATATAATGACTTTCTGGTTCTCGATGTAGGGCATCACGGTGTAGGAAAGCCAGAAATCGCCGATCTTTTTCTCAGACCACGCGCCGTTTGAAGCGGTGTCCTTCGTTGCTTCGGCAAGAAATCTGTCAAGGATATCTTCGAACTGTTCCGCGTATCTGTTCACATAAAATTTCGCCGTTTCGTCAAAGATCACGATACCGATATTTATCTGCGAAAATATCGCGAAGAAATGCTTCTGCATCTCTTTGTTCCTTAGTGTGGACTCGATAAGTGAACTGTTCGCCTGCCGGAAACTTTTCGTTATCCTGCTTGCTACGAAACCTGTGAATGAGAAAAAGAGAAGGTAGGTGAAAAGCCGCGAAAAATAGGACTCCCACGATGCTGTGTAGGTCTTCACGAGTTCTGAGGTTATGAGCGGAAGAAAGTCGAATTTGATGCACATGCCCTGCAGGAGAAGCAGAGTGAATGCGTAAAGTATCGTGACCGCCGCCCCTTTTTCCCGCATGAGGATCCCCGCGTAAACGATGTTTATGATTATGACATAAAGGTAGGGGGAACTTATTCCGCCGCTGATGTATGAGACCATGACCCAGAATGTGATCTCCACGATGAACTGCATATAGGCGAAAAGTGTAAGATACTTTTCACGGATAAAACGGCCGAAGATCAGCGAGGCGATGTTGAATACGAGTATTATGAACGATGAAAGGAGAAAGCATTTGTTTGCAAATGAGAAGATATCGGTATTCTCGCGGATGAACGGGAAAAGAAAGAATGAAAATATGACGGTGAAAACGAAGAAGAAACGGATTACGAGGTAATAATTCAGGTGGTTGCGGAACTCGTCCGCCGAGAGACGGCTCATCCGACAGCTTTACCCATGCTGAACATCGGAAGATACATAGCGACCATCATCGTTCCGACGATACCGCCGATAACGACCATGAGGATAGGTTCGATCATGCTGGTGAGACCGTCGACCGCGACATCGACCTCTTCTTCGTAGAAGTCCGCGATCTTGTTGAGCATCGTATCCATCGCACCTGTCGCCTCACCGACACCGATCATCTGAACGACCATCGACGGGAAAACGCCTGCTTCGGTGAGCGGGGTCGTCATGTCGCTTCCTTCGATGACTTTCTGTCTGACGAATATGATAGCCTTTTCGATCATCAAATTACCAGAAGTTCTCGAGACGACTTCAAGCCCGTCGACAAGCGGAACACCGGAACTTACAAGGGTTCCAAGAGTTCTCGTGAATCTTGCAACGGCGGATTTCCTGATCAGATCTCCGACGATAGGAGCGTTGAGGGCGTATCTGTGGAACGCAAAACGGAATTTCTGGTTTTTCATTGCCGTCCTGAATCCGAAAATAACGGCAACGATCCCTCCGATCACGAAAAGTATGTTTTCCTGGACCCAGTTACTCATATCGACGATGACCTGCGTAAGTCCGGGAAGCTGCTGTCCGTTGCTCATGAACATCGTTGCAAAGGTCGGAACGACGTAGTAGAGAAGGACTATCGTAATTACGACTGTCGCAGTAAGGACGACTGCCGGATACTTCATCGCGCTCTTGATCTTTGCCGTGGTCGCTGCGTTCTTTTCAAGGAATATCGCGAGACGGTCAAGGATCGTATCCAGGATACCGCCGACTTCGCCTGCTGCAACGAGGTTGACGTAAAGATCTGTGAAAACCTTGTGGTCTTTGAGCGAATCACTGAGCGATTTACCTTCTTCGACCGAATTTTTGACCTTTCTCAGAATGCTGCGGAAATAGGGTGTCTCGGACTGTGCCGCAAGGATCTCCAGACCCTGGATGATCGAAAGACCGGCGTTGATCATCGTTGCAAACTGACGCGTGAAGATAACGAGTTCTTTCGGCTTCATGCCTCCGCCGCCGAGCTCTATTTTCGTCCAGTCCTTTTTCAGGGAATCGACTCTGACACCCTGCGCCAGCAAGGCCTGTCTTGCCCCTTTTTCGTCATCGGCATCGATCGATCCTTTGACCGTTTCTCCTTTTTTGTTGACACCGGCATACTTGTAAAAAGGCATTTTTACCTCCTCGTTTGGTTGGTTCTTGCCAGAATCGCCTGAAACTCATCCAGATGCGGGACTAAGTTCAAAGCTTCATCCATGCTGATGATGTCGTTCTTTACCAGTCTCGCCAGATCCTGCGTCATTGTCTGCATTCCGCTGTCGTTCTGGCCCGACTGCATGCTGGAGTATATCTGCTGAAGTTTTTCTTCGCGGATGAGGTTTCTTATCGCAGCGTTCGGGACCATGACTTCGCAGGCGATGACACGGCCGCCGCCGTATTTTTTCGGGATGAGCGTCTGTGCGACGATACCCTGAAGAACGAAACTGAGCTGAGCTCTGACCTGGTTCTGCTGGTTTACAGGGAACATATCAATGATCCTGTTTATCGTTTCGATCGTGCTGTTCGTGTGGAGCGTTGCAAGCGCAAGGTGACCTGTTTCAGAGACGCTGAGCGCGGTCGTCATAGTCTCGATATCACGGATCTCGCCGATGAGGACGATATCCGGGTCCTGCCTGAGGACAACGCGGAGAGCCGATGCGAAAGATCCTGTGTCGGCACCGACTTCACGCTGGTTGACGATGCAGTTTTTATGCGAGTGTATGAACTCGATAGGATCTTCGATCGTTACGATGTGTCCGTGACGGTTGCGGTTGATGTAGTCGACCATTGAAGCAAGGGTGGTCGACTTTCCGCTTCCGGTAGGTCCCGTGACGAGAATCAGCCCTTTCGGTTTCTTTGCAAGCTCTTCGACTATCGGCGGCAGACCAAGCTGTCTGAAATCGAGGATCTTGTAGGGGATGACACGGATTGCGGCACTGACAGCGCCTCTCTGCATGAAGATGTTGGCTCTGAAACGGCTGAGGTTCTTCACGCCGAAACTGAGGTCGATCTCATTCTTTTCCTCAAAGATCTTTTTCTGTTTTTCAGTCAGGATGCTGTATGCAAGCCTTTTTGTTTCAACAGGAGAGAGCGGCGGCACATTGACCGGTCTCAAACTTCCGTCGATCCTGAGTTGAGGCGGTGAACCGCTTGTGATGTGAAGGTCTGAAGCTCCCTGTTCGATCATCAGAGAGAGCAGATCCTGCAATGAAACTGTAGCATTTGGATTTTCCATTTTTTACCTCTATGCGTTTTCATCGGGTGCCGTGTTTCTCAAAACTTCGGCTATACTTGTTGTTCCTTCGAGAAGTCTCAGGTTCGCGCTCATCCTCATGGTCTTCATGCCGAGCTTTATCGCGAGTTCCTTGAGTTCCATCGAGCTTGCGCCGTTCAAAATGGCGTCTTTGATCGGGTCTGTCATCTTCATGACTTCATAGAACGCGATTCGGCCTTTGTAACCCGTTCCGTTGCACACTTCGCAGCCTTTGCCCTGATAGATCTGGTAACCGTCCGCGATCTGTTCTTCCTTGATCCCGAGCTTCAGAAGCTCCGATTTCGGCACGTCTATCGGTTCTTTACAGTTGTAGCATATCTTTCTGCCGAGACGCTGAGCCATGATGCAGTTGACTGAGGATGTGACAAGGAAACTCTCAACACCCATGTTGATGAGACGGGTGATGGTCGAAGGTGCGTCGTTCGTGTGAAGGGTACTCAAAACCATGTGGCCCGTGATAGCCGCTTTTACCGCGATGTCGGCCGTTTCGAAGTCTCGGATCTCACCGACCATCATGATATCAGGGTCCTGACGGAGGAAAGATCTGAGTGCCGAAGCGAAGGTGAGACCTACCTGCTCGCGGATCGCGACCTGGTTGATACCTTCGAGGTTGAACTCGACCGGGTCTTCTGCCGTTGAAATGTTGACATCGTCTTTGTTGAGGTCGGAAAGGGCGGAGTAGAGCGTCGTGGTCTTTCCGGAACCGGTAGGACCTGTAACGAGCATCATTCCGTAAGGTTTGTATATCGCTTCTTTGAAGATTTCGAGCTGGTCGGGGAAGAAGCCGAGCTTGGTCATGTCGAGCTGAAGGTTGCTCTTATCGAGAAGTCGGAGAACGACTTTTTCGCCGAAAATGACAGGGCAGACCGAAACACGGAAGTCCATATCCTCTCCCTGGCCGATCTTGATCTTGATACGACCGTCCTGAGGGATACGTTTTTCCGCGATGTCGAGGTTCGCCATGACCTTGAGCCTTGCTACGATCGCATCCATCGTGTTTCTCGGCGGATGGACGACATCATAAAGGACACCATCCATTCTGAGACGGATCCTGAAGCTCTTTTCGTAAGGCTCGACGTGGATATCTGATGCCTTCTTCTTGATCGCGTCAAGGAGGACCATGTTGACGAAACGGATGACCGGTGCCTCTTCCGAGTTGCGGATCATGTCTTCGAGAGATGTGCTTTCGTCGAAGTTGGTCTCGCTCAGTTTGACGTCGTCGGCTTCGCTGAGCAGAGCCTCCATGTCGAAACTGATGTCTCCGTATTTCTTATCATCCTTTTTAGCCTGCTCGCCGTAGTATTTCGTGATTGCAGCCTCGATGTCGCTCGATGAAGCGATGACCACTTCGACATTGTAGTCGGTCAGGAACTTGATGTCGTCCTGCGCGTTCATGTTCGAAGGGTCAGCCATTGCGACTGTGAGCGTGTTTCCGATCCTCGAGATAGGTATGACATTGTATCTCGTTACGATCTGCTCGTTCAGCAGCGCTATGACTTCAGGCTGGATCTCGAGTTCCGAAAGATCGATCTTCGGGACATTGTACTGTTCGCTGAGAATGTCGACCAGCTGATTTTCGTCAAGCCGGTTCTCTTTGAAAAGGATGTCTTTTATGCTTTCGCCTGATTCTATCGAAAGCTCTTCAAGGGATTTGAGTTCAGGAAGAGAGATTATTCCTCTCTTGATCAGCATTCCTGTTAACTGTCGGTTGTTCAAAAGTGACTCCACAAACGGTTATCATTCACCCGCGGCATTATATTTTTATAATTTATAAGGTCAAGAAATGAGACGTGTTTTTCTTAATTTAATTGTAAATATCACGATTTTGAGCCGAAAAGCCTTCCTTTTTCGAAAGAAAGTCTGACTTTTACGAGCTCTCTCGGCCTGAAAACACCTTTGATATTTACTGTCTGATATTTCGATGATGTCGATGCAAAAAGACCTTCGTCGATCTTTTCTTCGATTATCACTTCATCAGTCGTGCCTTCGAGCGATTTTTGAAAATCTTCCTTTTTTGCCTGAAAAATGTTCCGGAGGATCGCGGCGCGCTCTTTTTTCAACTGCTTGGGAACAGGATCGTCATGTTCCATTTTTTCAGCCGGAGTCCCGGGGCGGGCGGAGAAGGGGAATACATGGCCGTAAGCAAATGGGAGCGACTCTATGAATTTTACAGTTCCGGCGAAATCGGCGTCGGTTTCTCCCGGAAAACCGGTGATGACGTCGGTGCCGAAAGCAGGCATGGAATCGTAACAAGCGGTGACTTTTTCGACCGAACGCCTGAAAGCATCGGTCCTGTAAGGCCTCCGCATAGCCTGCAAAGTCCTGTCGCAGCCGCTCTGCAGCGGTATGTGCCAGTGGGGAAGGATCATTCCGTTTTTTGCATATTCGAAAAGTCTTTCATCTATCTCGGGTGATTCAAGCGAGCCGAGACGTACTCGTCCGACCGTTTCGTAAGCCGCTTTGACGACATCTGCCAGAGTCGTGCCGTCGTCAAGATCCTTTCCGTATTTTCCGATATGGATCCCGGTGAGGACGACCTCTTTGAAGTTTTCGTCCGCAATTTTTTGCAGCAAAGCCCTGATCTCATGCAGAGGAACGCTTTTGAGCGGACCGCGGAGATAGGGGATTATGCAGTATGCACAGAACTGGTCGCAGCCGCTCTGGATCTTGATGAAAGGTCTGCTCCGCGTGAAAAAAGCGTCGTAGGAAAGCATTGAACCGAGCATCTTTGCGACATCTTTGATATCGGGGACGATCTCGGTGTTTTCAAACCGGATCTCACCCTGGATCTTTCTTGCATAGCAGCCGGTAAGTATTACTTTACCGCGCTTTGAAAGGCGTCTTACCATGTTTCTTGCCTGACTTTCGGCAGTCGCAGTTACTGCGCAGCTGTTTATCACGAAAATATCGGCGTCATCGTCGCAGCTTACGGTCTCGACATTCTGAAGCGATTTTTTGAGCTGGTCGCTTTCAAAAAGGTTGACCTTGCAGCCGAAAGTGTAAAAGGCGACTTTCAAAGGGCGTTTCAAAGGATCCATCAGCACTCCTGAATACAAAAAAGGGGCACCGAAGTGCCCCGTGAAATCATGAAGGAATGAGTTATTCAGCCGGTTTTTCTTCAGCTTTTTCCTCAGCCTTTTCTTCCGCAGCTTTGAATGCGGCAGCCATCGAACCGAGTTTCTCCGGAACTTTTTCGATGACAGCTTCTGCCTCTTCGACGATCTTCTGATTTTCTTCGTCGGTAAGCGCTTTCACGCTGAGAGAGACTTTTCTGTCTGTATCGGAGATCGATTTGATGATGACTTCGAGTTTGTCGCCAGGCTGGTATTCTTTGTTGTCTTCGAATTCAGTTTTGTGGACAAGACCTTCGATCGTGTCGAAAACTTTTACGAAAACGCCGAATTCAGCAACTTTTACGACTTCGACTTCGATCTTGTCGCCGACATTGTGCTGATCCTTGAAGATCTTCCACGGATCTTCGGTCAGCTGTTTGATGCCGAGCGAGAATCTCTGTTTCTCTGAGTCGATATTGAGAACGACAGCTTCGATCTCGTCGCCTTTCTTGTAGTATTCCGACGGGTGTTTCAGTTTTCTGTCCCAAGTGATGTCGCTGGTCCTTACGAGACCGTCGATACCTTCTTCAACACCTACGAAAAGACCGAAATCTGTGATGTTGCGGATTGTTCCCTTAACGATTGTTCCGACCGGATACTTGTCTTTGAGAAGTTCCCACGGATTCGGCTCGATCTGCTTCATGCCGAGAGAAATTCTTCTGTTCTCAACGTCGATTTCAAGGATCTTGACTTCGACTTCGTCGCCGATAGCAACCATTTTGCCCGGGTGTTTGATCCTTCTCGTCCAGGACATCTCGGAAATGTGGATGAGACCTTCAACGCCTTTTTCGAGCTCGACGAAAGCGCCGTAGTCTTCAAGAGAAACGACGATGCCTTTAACAGTTTTGCCTGCTGCGTATTTTTCAGTCGCGTGGATCCACGGATCGTCCGTGATCTGTTTTACACCGAGGCTGACTCTTTCGGAGTCTTTGTCGTATTTGAGGACTTTGACATCGACTTCGTCGCCGATCTTGAACATTTCGGACGGATGGTTGACTCTGCCCCATGACATATCGGTGATGTGAAGAAGACCGTCGATGCCGCCCAAGTCAACGAAAACGCCGTAGTAGGTGATGTTCTTGACAAGACCTTTGACGATCGCGCCTTCCTGAAGTTTTTCGAGAGTCGTGTTTTTGAGAGCTTCTCTTTCTTTCTCAAGAAGGTCTCTTCTCGAAATGACGATGTTGCCTTTCTTCTTGTCGAATTTGATGACTTTGAAATCATAAGTCTTGCCGATGAGGTCATCGACATTTTTGATGGGTCTCAGGGCAACCTGCGAGTTGGGAAGGAACGCCTTGACGCCGATATCGACTGCAAGACCGCCGTTGACTTTAGCAACGATCGTTCCGTTGACGAGCGAGCCGTCCTGGAATGCTTTTTCGACAACTTCCCAAACTTTGAGTTTGGAAGCCTTCTCTTTGGAAAGAGACATACCTCTGTCGCCGTCCCAGTTCTCTACAACGACTTCGATTTCGTCGTTTACTTTAAGGTTTGCAAGTTCTTCCGGCGTGAATTCGCTTGCCGAAATAACGCCGTCGCTTTTAAGGCCGACATCAACGATGATGACGTCCTTTCTGATAGCGCGAACGATGCCCTTACTGATTTTTTCGCCTGAATTTTCTTCTTTGTTCGGAAGATAGCTTTCAAGCAGTTCTGCAAAAGTTTCTTGTGACATACGAAAATACCTCCTGTTTTTTTCGTCACCGCCGGTTATCCGGCAAAGTGCGGGCGGTATTATAGGGAAAGCGGAACTTTTGTCAATAAAATTCGTGATTCGGCGTTGTTCCGGTTCCAGGTGCGGTCTCAGTGTCAGATTCCTGTCATTCCCGCTTTCAGAGCAGTAAGGAGCATGATCGATTTTGCATCGACGATCTGCTTTTCTGCGATCATCTTTCCGGCGGTCTCCTGCGTGACTTCGATGATTTCAAGATCTTCATCGATTTCAGGGAAGAGCTTCCGCTCTCCTTCCGGGATCTTCTCGACGATCGCGGTGAAATAGTGCATATATTCGTCGCTGCACCCGCATGAAGTGTAGGCTTCAAAAGTCTTTACGAGCTTTACCGGACGGTAGCCCGTCTCCTCCTCGAGTTCTCTGATAATGCAGTGCTCGGGAGTTTCGCCTTTGTCGATCTTGCCAGCCGGGATCTCGTAGATCCAGCGGTCGATCGGCGTGCGGTACTGCTTTTCGAGAAGTATTTTGCCCTCCTTCGTCATTGCGAGGACAGATGCCGTTCCGCAGAACCTGACGACAGAGTGGCGGACTCTGCGCCCCGATTTGTCCAATTCGACTTCCGACACGGTGAAAACGCGCATGTCGGCAACCTGTTTTTCTGAAATTATCGTGTTCTTAGCCATGTCGCCCCCAGTTAAAATATCCAAAAACAACGCGCCACTATATTCATATTATAAAAAAAAGCGAGTTGCGGCGCCGGTATTGGTTGAGATCTCCGCGTTGCCGGCGTGATCCGGTTGCGGTGCTTCCGGATTCCGGTCTTTTACTGCCGTATTTGGGAACCAGGTAAAAAAACGCGGTGTTGAGCAAAAAAAATCTCCCAGTAAAATCGGCGTGTTATGCAAAAAGATGAAAAAAGTGAAAAAAATAATTTGACTTTTGGTTTCGAATCGCTAAGATACGCCCCGCTTTTTTGAGAGGTCATTGAAAACTGAGCAGCAGAAATGAGACACACAGCGAATAATTGGGTCTTTAAATAGACCTTTGAGAAATGAGAAAAGGATTTAACTGGAGAGTTTGATCCTGGCTCAGGACGAACGCTGGCGGCGTGCTTAATACATGCAAGTCGAGCGAGCTACTTCGGTAGCGAGCGGCGCACGGGTGAGTAACGCGTAGATGATCTACCCTTGAGACGGAGATACCTCCGGGAAACTGGAGTTAATACCCGATAACGCACATTGATTGGTTTTGATGTGTTAAAGCGGTGCAAGTCGCACTTGAGGATGAGTCTGCGGCCTATCAGCTAGTTGGTGGGGTAACGGCCTACCAAGGCGAAGACGGGTAGCTGATCTGAGAGGATGATCAGCCACATTGGGACTGAGACACGGCCCAAACTCCTACGGGAGGCAGCAGTAGGGAATATTGCGCAATGGGGGGAACCCTGACGCAGCGACGCCGCGTGAGTGATGACGGCCTTTTTGGTTGTAAAGCTCTGTAAAGAGGGAAAAATGTTGCAGTGAAGAGCTGCAATTGATGGTACCTCTAAAGTAAGGACCGGCTAAATACGTGCCAGCAGCCGCGGTAATACGTATGGTCCTAGCGTTGTCCGGAATGACTGGGCGTAAAGGGTGTGTAGGCGGATGTATATGTCAGATGTGAAATACCTCGGCTTAACTGAGGCATTGCGTTTGAAACTGTACATCTTGAGCATGTCAGGGGTAAGCGGAATTCCCGGAGTAGCGGTGAAATGCGTAGATATCGGGAAGAACACCGGTGGCGAAGGCGGCTTACTGGGGCATAGCTGACGCTGAGGCACGAAAGCGTGGGGAGCGAACGGGATTAGATACCCCGGTAGTCCACGCCGTAAACGATGGATACTAGATGTCAGTTGCATAATAGCAGTTGGTATCGAAGCCAACGCGATAAGTATCCCGCCTGGGGAGTACGGTCGCAAGATTAAAACTCAAAGGAATTGACGGGGGCCCGCACAAGCGGTGGAGTATGTGGTTTAATTCGATGCAACGCGCAAAACCTTACCCGGACTTGACATCCCGTTGAATGGACCTAGAGATAGGACCAGGCTCTTCGGAGACAGCGGAGACAGGTGCTGCATGGCTGTCGTCAGCTCGTGTTGTGAGATGTTGGGTTAAGTCCCGCAACGAGCGCAACCCTTGTGTTTAGTTGCCAGCATTCAGTTGGGCACTCTAAACAGACTGCCGAGGTTAACTCGGAGGAAGGTGGGGATGACGTCAAGTCCTCATGGCCCTTATGTCCGGGGCCACACACGTACTACAATGGTATAGACAGAGGGAAGCTAAACCGTGAGGTGGAGCGAATCCCAGAAACTATATCCCAGTTCGGATTGGGGTCTGCAACTCGACCCCATGAAGTTGGAATCGCTAGTAATCGCGGATCAGCATGCCGCGGTGAATACGTTCCCGGGCCTTGTACACACCGCCCGTCACACCATGGGAGTTGTTCTCACTGGATGATGTTGGGCTAGCCGCAAGGAGGCAGGCATTAATGGTGAGGATAGCGACTGGGGTGAAGTCGTAACAAGGTAGCCGTAGGAGAACCTGCGGCTGGATCACCTCCTTTCAAGAGAGAAGGCATTGACGCAAGTTGGTGTCTGAGCTGTGTAGAGACTGCTGTTCAGTTTTGAGTGATTTTATTGGGCCTGTAGCTC
>JAEESW010000002.1:0-5000 GCA_016290135.1 bacterium | reverse complement strand
TATAGAACTTTACAATGCAGATAAATTTGTTCCTCCGCTGGAGTTTTTAAATGAATAGAATCTTTGCTATCTTATTGCTTTCGTTGGCATTTTTGAGTGTTTCATGTGAAAATAAGGTTTCTTTACAGCATAATGATATCTCTGACGAAGACATTGATGTGATTTCTGACGATGATCCCGAAACCGATCTTCTGACAGATCTTAAAGTCGAGGAAAACAGGCAGAATTCTCTTTCGTGCAGGCTCACTTTTTCAACGGCAGACGAGAAAAAAACTTTCGTAAAATACTATTCTTCGACCCATTCGGGCTACAAAATTGCGGAAAATGAGGCCAAAAACGAACATTACTTTTTTCTTTGGGGAATGAGAGAAAATCTCGATTACACTATCGAGATCTATTCTGATGAAGAAGAACCGGAACTTCTTGCAACGACAGGATTTCATTCAGGAAATGCTCCCAATTATCTTCCGGTTATGAATTTGACGGAGCACAATGCCGAAAAGACTGCCGGTGGTTTCGTCCTTTTTCAGTATGCCGCGACGACCTATGACCACATTTTTCCGGTCGCTGTCATGGTCGACACCGACGGATATGTCGTCTGGTATTTTGAGTATGATCCTTGGTATGCGAGTTCTTTCGGCGATGTTGCCTGGGATCCGGAAACTCAGACCATTCTTATCGCGTTGACCAAAGATTCTTCGGCGGCGGACTCTTTAGCGGAAGAGGCGATAAAGATCGATCTCGAAGGAAATATTCTTTGGGAAGCGCCCGGAATAATGAGCTATTACTACGGCCCGGGAAGCTGGAACCACGCATACTACATGATGAAGGACGGTTCCGTAACGTTTCCGCAGGTCATCTACGACGGGTGTGTCGTAACAGACCGCATCGTAAACCTTGACGCAGATTCATACGGCGAGATCTGGAGCTGGGATTACAGAGATTTCTTTGAAAAACCGGACTGTACGGCCAATCAAAGCGGCGACTATTATATCGACTGGACTCATACGAACAGCGTTACGATGTATAAGGAAGAAGGCATCGTTTATGTAAATTCGCGCAATTTCTCGACATTTTTCAAGATCGATATGGACAGCGGCGCTATAATCTGGCGGCTTGGCAAAGACGGCGATTTTACTTTTGTCGGTGACAACCCGAATCCGTGGTTCGAACTTTCGCACGATCCTGAGATCAACGGCGTGAACGGAGACAAGGTCATTTTGTACGACAACGGGTCGGCTGAGCGCGGTTTTACCAGAATAGTGGAATATACGATCAACGAAACGACGATGACTGCCGAAATAACTTTCGAATTCGACGGCTCCATGATCGACAAAAGCTGGTGGAGCGAGTATTGGGGCGATGCTGACCGCCTTGAAAACGGCAATATTTTCGTAACGGCAGGATTTTACGATATGCAGCAGATATCAAGATTTTTCGAAGTCACCCGTGACGGCGAGATCGTCTGGGAACTTCTGTTCGAGAAGGCGGACGACTGGCAGGTATCTCTTTACAAAGCTGACAAATTTGTTCCTCCGCTGGAATTCATCAAATAATTATTTTTTGCAGCGGTCTTTCAAGATAAGATTTTGATTTTTCTGTATTTTTTCGATCTCTGTTGCGCGTTTGCACTCCCATTCGTCAACCGGGTCAGATTTATCCCACGCTTCAAACATTTTTCTGTTTTTTTCATTGACTATCCCGAAACCGGGGTATGCTGAATCCATATAAAAATAGGTTCTCGCAATGTCGCCGCGTATTGATTCCACGGGTTCCGCCATATTGTTTTTGACTTCAAAATCGCAGTTTCCGTAAGCCCTTTCTTCGCCTGAAATTATACCGTAATCGAAGTTGGAGCGGTCTGCGTTGACCTTTCCGATTGCGGGAACGAGGTTGTACATGTCGGCCTGCATGAACTGGAACTGCTTATTCATTTTCGATGCGCAGTTGCGCCCTTTGAAACGCTTTCCTTTGCTGTCCACGCACTGCGGATCGCCCTCTTTCCACTCTTTCAGTTTTCCTCCGAAAGCAGCCGCCGGAACAATGTGTTCCCATTCGACCCTCTTGCTTCTGGAGTGGTTTTTCGCATCATAGTAACTGCAGTTTTCAGCAATAACTTTCTGCTTTCTGTCGTAAGAACAGCCGCAGTAAAAGGTTTTCCGCACTTTTGCATCGCCGTAAATCACCTTGTCGAGAAATTTCTTCGACTTCGAAAATGAGTTTATTTCGGTGTTTCCCTTCTGCTGCTCCGCAGCGAAGACAAAGACGGCTATTACTAACGAAAAACTAAGAAATATCAGGAGTTTTTTCATAATAACGAACCTCAGCCAACCAAAAACATCCTATTATAACAGCTTTTTTCAATAAAAACCGAAAAAATCGCAAAAAAGATGCAAAAATTTTTCACTTGGGCATCATACGCCCAACCTCTCGGGTATAATTTACCCGTTTTTTTGTTTTAGGAGGAAAAATGTCAAATCTTGAAAGGGTGGTTTACATCAACCACATGATCAAAACGAAAGGTTTCGTCACAAGAAAGGAGGTCTCGGACCGTTTTGAAGTCCACATCGACACAATCAAGCGCGACATCGAGTACATGCGCACCTTTCTTTCCGCGCCGATAAAATACAGGCAGAGTGTCGGCGGATACGTCTATGAAACACCGTTCGACATGCTTTTCGATTCGCTTGAAGACGCCGTTCTTTACTACATTTTCGTAAAACGGATCAGCGAGTCGCTCAAACTCGACGGACTGCCCTATATTCCGGTGATTTCAGACGAGATCCTGAAGAATATTTCGGGCTACATTCCGCCCGATTTCGACGAAATAATGGATCATATTTCCTACGATTCATCCGATATCGACCTGATGGACATGAAAGATTTCAGGAATATCCTCGGTTCTTTTATGACGAAACAGTGTGTTTCTATAAGATATCTGAATGCCGACGGAGAGGAGAGCGAAAGGGTCATCGAGCCGCTGAAACTTATGAATTACCTCGGAAAGTGGTATGTCATCGCCTTTTGCCGCAAAAAAAATGCTTTGCGCGTTTTTCTCCTTTCGCGTTTCATTTCAAGCGAACTTACAGATAAAAATTTCGAATATCCCGTCACAAAGCGCGAGCTCGACGAATTTATTGACGGCTCTTTCGGAATGTTCAAGTCGGTCCACTCGTCATTGGCGGTGATCCGCGTTTTCGAACCGGCATACTACTATGTCAAAAACCAGAAATGGCATAAAGACCAGCAGGTCAACGACTGTGTGATCGACGGGAAAAAATGCCTCGAGATAACGCTTCCGGTAGGCGACCGTGACAAGGAGATCCTGGCAAGAGTCCTCTCTTATTCTCCCGACAGCGAGATCGTCTCTCCGCCGGCTCTGCGTGAAAAGTGGCTCGAAAGGATCAGAACGCTCTATAAAAAGTTCTGCAAGAAATAGAGGGCTTCAATGACTGAAAGCAAAATCCCGACAAATGAAGAAATCATCGCGATGATCCCGTCAAAGGCGGTGCGTGAATATTTAGTGAAAATAAACTGGCAGTTTGATGAGCACGAGCGCGATATCCTGCGCCGCTACATCAAGCCGAAAAATAAAGACGAGGCCGACAGCGTCTATGCCGAACAAAACTATGTCACGCTGCCTCATCCTTTCAGAAAAGGCGACATCGTCACCGTCTGCGACAAAAGATTCAAAAACAGAAAACCTGAAACCGGAATAATGTGGTCTCCCAAAGATGACGAGGATTTCTGGAATTTCGACAGACGGGCAAAAACCGACCTCAAAGGTTTCGTAGATTTCACCGATGTTGCGACAACTGTCGATTTTCTCTCGCCCGACGACGGCTTTTTCAGGCACGGACATCCGAACCCTCTTTGGATCGAATACGCAGAACTTGACGAAGATTCAGCCGAAGCACGCTTTCTCAGAAGCGCAGTAAAACTCCAGAACGGAAACGGCTCTCTCGAAGAAACCGACGAGCTCCGCAGCGAATATGTGGCAAGCCGGAAGAAAAAAATATCAAAAAATTTAGGAGGAATTAAATGAGTATTTTTGGTTCAAAATCCAGCAATCTTTTCGGTGTGACTCAAACAATCATTCAAACGCCGACTTTTTTAAAGAAAAGGCGCAAAAAGAGCTGTGATTTCATCCGCACGGTCTCTGATTCGGGACTCAAAAAAGGCGATGTCATCGGTGTTCACAGGATCGGCGGTGTTTACGACCATTACGGCATATACACCGGACGCGGTAAAGTTATCCATTTTTCCAATGAAGGAAGCGATTTCGGCGGCGACATCCGCGTCCGCAGAGCAACTCTTTCTCAATTCAAAAATGGTGCGTCGAATGTCTTCGTCGTAGATTTTGAAGCTTACCGCGATTATGTCGAAAATCCTGGTTGGTTGAATTTGTTGTTGGAAGAAGGAATTGCGGGAATCGCATTAAGAGAATTGTTTGGTAACAAAAAAATTACCCTCTATTCACCCGAAGAGACTGTCGAAAGAGCCGAAAGCCAGCTCGGTCGTGAAGGCTACAACCTTGTTTTCAACAACTGCGAGCATTTTGCAGTCTGGTGCAAAACAGGAGTCAAAGAATCAAGCCAGGTTCAGAGATTTCTTGAAGCGGTTGTCGGAACCATCCAGAAGTCGCAAACTCACAGGGTCTGATTTTTTATTATCTCCTTGGGCACTGTATGCCCATTCTCTCGTGTAAAATCGTGCTGTTTGCTTATGACGACAACAAACTAATTTTATAAAAGGCAACCACTTCACAAAACAGTGAACTGAATTGTGAAGTTGTGTGAAGTTTTTGTGAAGTAATGAGTGAAGTTGAATGAAGTTTACTTCACTTTTTGCTTGATTCTTCTGTTTTTACGACTATAATACCTATCGGTAATTTTGTTGGAGGCAGAATGTTTATTTATGAATTGATTCCAGGACTCAATATCGAAGACACCAGAAACGAGTTCAAAGGGATTATTGAAGAAGGTGTTTCCGAGTCTGGA